>CAVXJU010000054.1:0-92913 GCA_963761935.1 Terriglobia bacterium
CACGATGACTCCGCTCCAACTGGCGCACACGATCGGCGGCATCGCCATGGGAGGCGTCTTCAAACAGCCCCACCTGGTGATGACCAATAAGCCTGTGCCAGAGATCGATTTCCCGCGCGGTGGCAACAGGAGAATACAAAGGGAGTAACGCAAGGGATGTACGGCGTCGTGAATGAAGGCGGCACAGGTGGGGCAGTCAAGCTGCAGGGCGTGGAGTCTGCGGCAAGACCGGCAGCGCGCAAGTGATCAGCAATGAGGGGAAGGCGAGCGCGCCGCACATTCGTCGGACTTGAACGACAATGCGTGGTTTGTCGGCTATGCGCCGCGGCGTAATCCCGAAATCGTCGTCTCCGTACTTGTGCAGGGCGGACATGCACGGCGCTTCCGCGGCGGCTCCGGTGGCGCGCGATATCATCAAAGCGTATTACGACAAGAAGAGCCGCGGAAAAGAATCAGAACTATACGGTGAATTATCAGCACATCGATATTCCGCAGGATCATGGTCCCGTCCCTATGCTGGCACAGACCCAGGTGCAGCCCGATCCGAAACCAGATGCGCGCGCCACACAGCCGGTGAGTACGAGAACGGATTCAAATCGATGAGAATTCTGCGCCTGATCTCGAACGTCGAAAGCGAAATGTGAGGCCATGAAGGAAGGCACCAGAATCCGCGATTATGACTGGTGGTTGCTGGCCACGGCTTTCAGCATTTGTGGCATCGGCATATTGGAGATATGGTCCGCGACGCATGCGAGCCATCTCGCGGGAATGCATATTCACCAGGTGTATTGGGTCGCGCTGGGATCGTCTTGATGCTGCTGGTGTCGCGCATAGACTACCACACGATCATGGATCAGGCCCCCCTGCTGTACTGAATCGCACTGGCGGCGCTGATCGCAGTGTCGGCCGCCGGCTGCTTCGGCGCCAAACGGTGGCTCCCGATTTTCGGGGGTTTTAGCAATACGTGTCGTCGGCGGCAGGCTGAAAACACGTGTCTCGGCCGGCGGGTCCCTAGGCCAAGGCGCTTCGCGTCTCCGAGCCTGAGATCATGCGGCGTGCGCACACTGCATGTTATACTCACGCGAATCTGAAATATTTCAACGGAGATTAACATGGGTGAGCACCCCACACCGGAACACATCCTGCAGATCGGCCTGGGATTCTGGGCCTCCAAGACGCTTCTTAGCGCGGTCGAGATGGGTCTTTTCACAGAGCTGGCGCATGGTCCCAAGGACCTGGAGACACTGCGCGGCCGGTTGGGCTTGCACCCCCGGGCGGCACACGATTTTCTGGACGCACTGGTCGCGCTCGGCTTGCTGGAACGGCACGCTGGGGAGTATTCGAACACACCGGCCACGGAAATATTTTTGGATAAGCAGAAACCTTCGTACATGGGTGGAGTGCTGGAGATGGCCAATAATCGGTTGTACGGCTTCTGGGGCCATCTCACGGCGGCGTTGCGCACCGGCAAGCCGCAGAACGAGTCGCGCAGCGGCGACACACCCATCTTTGAAGCCCTGTACGCCGATCCGGCGCGGCTGCGGGAGTTTCTAGCGGCCATGAGCGGTATCAGCCGCGGTGCGGCACTGGCGATCGCGGCGAAATTTCCTTGGAAAAATTACAGCACTTTCGTCGACGTGGGTACGGCGCAAGGCGATACGGCGGCGCAGATTGCTTTGGCTCATCCTCACACGCGCGGGACTGGGTTCGACCTGGCCGAGGTTGGCCCCATCTTCGAGGATTATGTAACCGGCCTCGGGCTTTCAGCGCGCCTGCAGTTCGCGGCCGGCAGCTTTTTTGATGGACCGCTTCCGAAAGCCGATGTGGTGATCATGGGGCACATCCTGCACGACTGGGATTTGGACACCAAGCGGATGCTGCTGGACAAGGCTTATGATGCGATTCCGGACGGCGGCGCCCTGATTGTTTACGAGGCCATTATCGACGATGACCGTTCCAAGAATGCGTTCGGGCTCATGATGAGCTTGAACATGCTCGTCGAGACGCCGGGCGGCTTCGACTACACTGGGGCCGACTGCCAGGATTGGATGCGGGCCGCTGGTTTCCGCCAGACGCGAGTGGAACACCTGGCGGGGCCGGACTCGATGGTGGTCGGCATCAGGTAGTGGCACACAGGTCTCCGCTTAGCGGCGGTGACCAATCTTCCAGATTTTCATTTGGCGGCTTTTCATACGGTTCACTCCGCGCGGTTGCGGCGCAATCGCGGAGCTTTTCTAGCATTGAACCAAAGTCGTCGATGCAAAAACTCATTCTGGCCTACAAGAATTTCGCCGCCAACAAAAATATCAGCCACATTGGGCTCGGCGTAGCCGCGCTGAACACTTGCAAGGTGCTGCGGCGCGAGGGGATCGCAGTAGAGGTCTGGCCGGTGGCCAGTGCCGCGGAATTACGCGAGCGGTTGCGGGAGCAGCCCGCCAGTCACGTAGTGGTCTCGGCGCCCTGGATAACGACTCTCGAAATGCAACGCTTGGTGGCGGCTTACCCCAACAGTCGTTTTGCGATGAACTGCCACTCCAATGTCGGGTTCTTGCAAGCCGACGCCAACGGCGTGATGCTGGTGCGCGAGGCGATGGACATCGAGGCGGCGACGCCCAATTTTCATCTGTCGGGCAACAGCTTGAAATTTTGCAAATGGGTTCGTTCCGCGTATTCGCGGCCTTGCGCCTACCTGCCGAATCTTTACTATCTCGATAACTCACTGGTGCCGTCGCCGCCGCTCTATAACGGTGGGACGCTGCGCATCGGGGCGTTTGGCGCGACGCGCGCGTTGAAGAATTTCATGAGCGCTGCCGGTGCGGCATTGGATATTTCTCGACGCTATAAAGCCACGCTGGAGCTGTGGGTCTCGGCGGGGCGGACCGAGGGAGGCGGCGATGGGATTCTTCGCGCCGCGCACGCCATGCTGGATGGGCTGCCGCACGTGAAGCTGGTGGAAAACGGCTGGCAATCGTGGCCCAAGTTTCGACAGAGTGTGGGCCACATGCATCTGCTGCTGCAGCCGAGCTACACCGAATCGTTCAACATGGTGACGGCCGACGGCATCGCTGAGGGTGTGCCTTCGGTGACTTCGCATGCCATCGACTGGGTGCCTGAGCACTGGAAGGCCATGATGGACAACGTGCTGGATATCGCCCGCGTCGGCCGCTACTTGCTCACCGATCCCTATGCGCCGCAGGAAGGTTTCGAGGCCTTGAAGGAACACAATAGCGACGGCATCAAAGCCTGGAAAGACTTCTTGAGCGTCAATTACACCACGCCAAATTAAACGACCAGCATGCAGTCGCCGTAGGAATAGAAGCGATAGCCTGCTTCCACGGCGTGCTGATAGGCGGATAGGACGACTTCGCGTCCGGCGAAAGCGCACACCAGGATCAAGAGGCTCGACTGTGGCAGATGGAAGTTGGTAAGCATAGCGTCTGTTCTTTGAAACTGGAAGCCGGGGCGAATGAAGAGATCGGTTTGCTGCGTCCGCCCGAGATAGAGACTTTCCACCGCGCGGACGGCCGTGGTTCCGGCGCAGATTACGCGCTTGGCCTGGCGAATGGTGGCGGCGTTTTCTTCGCTAACATGGAATCGCTCGGAATGCAGCGAATCGCCGCGAATGGGCTGAAAAGTTCCGAGACCGACGTGCAGCGTCACGTACGCGATTCGAGCGCCTGCGCCGCGGCATGCGTCCAGGATTTCCGGCGTGAAATGCAGACCGGCAGTCGGCGCAGCGACAGAACCGGTCTCGCACGCAAATACGGTCTGATATCGCTCGCGGTCGGCCGCGGTGTCGCCTCGTTTGATGTAGGGCGGCAGCGGCACGTGGCCGATGTTTTCGAATAATTCGTAAGGGTCGCCGGCGAAATGGAAACGCACCGTGCGCTCGCCGTATTCGCCGCGTCCCACAATCTCCGCCTCAATATCTTGAAAGACAATCCGTTCGCCGACGCGCATTTTGCGCCCTGGATGCACCAGCGCGATCCACGTTTTCGCATCATCGCTAACCGGTTCGACCAGCAAAACCTCGACTTCGCCCGAGAGATTCTGCCAGCGCTTGGGATTGTGTTTTCCGACCGGAAGCGAATGCACGCCGGCGCGGCGGCCAAGCAAGCGCGAGGGAAATACCTTGGAATCGTTCAGAACCAGGCAATCGCCCGTTCGCAAGAATTCTGGAAACTCGCGAAACAGGCGATCCTCCCAGCGCTGCTCGGCGCGATATAGCACCAGCATTCGAGAAGCGGCGCGATCGTCGAGCGGCTGCTGCGCGATGGACGACTGGGGCAAGTGATAATTGAAGAGGGAAAGGTCCAACCCTCACGATAGCAATGCGCATTCTGGGCATCGAGACGTCCTGCGATGAGACCGCCGCGGCGGTGGTGGAAGAAGGCCGCACGGTTCTCTCGACCGTGGTTGCTTCCCAGCTTGCGACGCACTCTAAGTACGGCGGCGTGGTTCCGGAGCTGGCCTCGCGCGAACAACTGCGCGCTATCGTACCGGTGGTGCGGCTGGCGCTGGAACAGGCGCGGACCAACTTGGGCGACCTGGCCGCGGTCGCGGTTACGGAGGGCCCCGGGTTGGTCGGGTCGCTGCTGGTGGGCATTACGTACGCCAAGGCGCTGTGCTTTGCGCGCGGGCTTCCGCTGATCGGCGTGAATCATATCGAAGGGCACATTCACGCGGTGCTGCTCGAAGCCGGCGAGCAGATCGAATTTCCCGCGCTGGCGTTGGTGGTCAGCGGCGGGCACACTCATCTTTACGAAGTGCGCGAGGGATTCGCGTACCGTCTGCTCGGGAAGACGCGCGACGATGCGGCGGGCGAAGCCTACGACAAGGTTGCCAAGCTGCTCGGTTTCCCTTATCCAGGCGGTCCGGTGATCGACCAGCTGGCGCCGTACGGCGATCCAGAAGCAGTGAAGTTCACGCTCGCCCGCATGAAGGGGAACGCGCTGGACTTCAGCTTTAGCGGGCTTAAGACTGCGGTTTTGCGTTGGGTCGAACAGCACAACATGGTGGATGAGATCGACGCGCGCCGCCATGTCCCACAGCCGGCGCTCGAGGACTGGCTGCGATTGACACCGCAAGCAACGCTCGATCTGCTGGCCTCGTTTCAGTACACGGTAATCGAAGAACTGTTGCGACATTTGGCCGCTTCGTCCGACCAAATTGGAGCGCGTTCCATGATTGTCTCGGGCGGTGTGGCTTGCAATGCAGGGCTGCGCGCGGCGGCCCGGAATGCGGCGCTTCCCTGCCCCGTATTCTTTCCGTCGCCGGCTCTTTCCACCGACAATGCCGCGATGATCGCCGCAGCGGCCTTCGTGAAATTGGCTCGACGGGAGTTTGACGATCTTACGTTGCGCGCGCAAGCCAATCTGGCGCTCGCCTAAGGTTTATAATTTCACGCATGACCAAAACCCGAGCTTTAGCTGCTTTTGTTACGTTGCTGTTTCTGATTGGCGGCCTTGCTTTGGCGCAAAGACCCGCCAAGAATATCAACCCGGGCAGGCATCCCAATCTCGCCGCGGCCCAACGTTTGAGCCGTCAGGCTTTCGAAAAAATCGTCGCGGCGCAAGAGGCCAACGAGTGGGACCTGCAAGGGCACGCTCAAAAAGCTAAGAATCTCCTGGACGAAGTTAACAACGAGCTGAAGCAGGCGGCCGAAGCGTCCAATCGCCGGTAGCCGCGAAAAAACTTTGCTCGGCGTGTCGATTTCTCCTGGCCGCATTCGTTATGGAAGCGGCAGTAAACAAATCGCAAGGAGAATTCGATGCAGAGACCACTTTTCTTAATCGCCGGATTGGCCGCCCTGGTCACGCTACAGGGCGCCGATCCGAAGCCCGGCGCGAGCAACGATGCCGCGGCCGCGTTCGCTCGCCTGAAAACGCTGGTGGGTGAATGGCAGGCGAACACGGGCAAGGCCCGGCTTACCTACGAGCTGACCGGCGGCGGGACAGCGCTGGTAGAGCGCGAGAGCGCCGACAACGTGCCCGGCATGATGACCGTCTATCATCTGGACGGCAGCAGGGTCATCCTGACGCACTACTGCATGGCCGGCAATCAACCGCGCATGCAGGCTAACGGCATTAATCCGGAAACGGGCGAGATCCAGTTCCAGTTTCTGGATGTCACCAATCTCGCCAGCCCCGGCGCCGGCCATATGCACAACGCCAAGCTCCGGATCATCGACAATAATCACGTCGATTCGGAATGGCAATTTTATGAAAACGGCGCGCCGAAGATGACCGAGTCGGCGCACTATACTCGGGTACGATAGGAGAACAAGATGCCACAATACATGCTCTTGCTGTACGGGGATCCCTCCACCTGGGCTAAGCTCAGTCCGGACGAAATGCAGAAGGCCACCGAAAAATATTTCGCGTGGACGAAGAAGTCGTTCACTAAAGATAGCCATCGGCTGGGCGATGATGCCGGCCGCGTGATTCGCCGGGCCAAGGACGGGCAGAAGCGCGCCACCGACGGCCCCTACAGCGAAACCAAGGAAGTGCTGGGCGGCTATTACACCATCGAAGCGGCCAGCTATGACGAAGCCGTGAAGCTCGCGCTCGATCATCCGCAGCTCGATTACGGCGGCACCATCGAAGTGCGTCACGTTTGGGGCACGTGAGCGCGCAGACTGAATCGGACGTTCTGCTGGAACACCTGTTCCGGCGCCAGGCGGGCCGAATGGTCGCGTACTTCACGCGGCTGTTCGGCCCGGCCCATCTTGATTTGGCGGAAGAGACGGTGCAGGAAGCCATGCTGCGCGCGCTCCAGACCTGGCCTTATCAAGGCGTGCCGGAGAACGCCGAGGCGTGGCTATTCCGCGTCGCGCGCAACACGGCCATCGATGCCATCCGACGCAATCGCTTTTTAGTTGGCGAAGCAATGTTGGCCGGCATCGCACAGGGCGACGAGCAGTCTGGCGATCCACTGATTGAGGAGCAACTGCGCGACGACGAGCTGCGCATGATCTTCATGTGCTGCCATCCGGAGATTTCGCGCGAAGCGAGTGTCGCGTTGAGTCTGAAGACGGTCAGCGGTTTCGGAGTTCGAGAAATCGCGCGCGCTTTTTTGGCCGACGAAGCGGCCATCGCGCAGCGCCTGGTACGCGCCAAACGCCAGATCCGGGAGCGCGGCCTCACGCTGGAACTGCCGCATGGCGAGGAGTTGAAGCGGCGTTTGGACTCGGTGCTCGAAGTCATCTACTTGGTCTTCAACGAAGGCTACGCGGCGCACGAGGGCCAGGACTTGATCCGGCAGGATCTATGCGCTGAAGCATTGCGATTGGGGAGGCTGGTGGCGTCTTCTTCCATCGCGACACCGAAAGTGCACGCATTGGTCGCGATGATGGCGCTGCAAGCGGCGCGGCTGCCGGCACGCGTGGATGAAGCGGGCGATCTGGTGCTGCTGGAGTCGCAGGACCGCAACCGCTGGGATCGCGAACTGATTGGTCTGGGCTTTCATCACTTGGAGCTGTCGATGGCGGGCGACGAAGTTTCCGAGTATCACGCGCAGGCCGGGATCGCGGCCACGCACGCGCGCGCCGGCGATGCCCAGTCCATCGAATGGCCGCTGATTCTGGAATTCTACGATCAGCTTCTGGCGATTAATCCGTCGCCGGTGGTCGCGCTGAATCGCGCCGTAGCGGTCGCCAAAGTGCGGGGTGCGGAGCAGGCGCTGGCCGAGATCGAAAGCCTGGCGCACGAGACGAAGCTTCGGGAGTACTATCTGCTGCTGGCCGTGCGAGGTCACTTGCTGCTTGAACTGGGGCGTCGCGACGAAGCCGCACGGAACTTCAATGCGGCGCTGGAGCGGCCCTGTTCAGAGCCGGAGCGTCGATTCCTGCGGCGCAAGATTGAGGCGTGCGAAGCAACTTAGCCGCGGCTATTCTTCGCGCAAGATTTCGAGCGGCTTTTGTCCCAGGATGCGGAAGCTGGCGGCCCATCCCGCGGCGTTGGCAATCAGGGCGGTCGCGATCACAGCGAACAGGCTAGGCAGGATGGGAAACGAAACCTGCGCGTCCAGCAGGCGCTCCAGCAGCAGATTGGCGAAGCCGTTAGCAAGCAGAGCGCCCATCAAGCCGGCCACCGCGCCCAAAATCAGAAACTCGACCGAGAAAATCCGGCTGACCCGGGCGCGAGTTGCGCCCAGCGTTTTGAGGATCACCACCTCGCGCATGCGCCGGAAGCGCGTGCCGGCCACGCTGGAAGATAGAATGATCGCCCCGGCCACGATCGCGAACATGGAGATGAAGCGGATCACCGTCGCGATCTGGTCCACTACGCCTTGGAACGTTTCGAGCACGTCGGCGAGGTTCACCACGGTCACAGTGGGAAAGCTGCGATAGAGCGCTTCCTGGAAAGCGGAAACAGTAGAGGGCTGGGCGCGCACGCTGGCGTAGTAAACCAGCGGGAATCCGTCTAGAGCGCCGTTGCTGAAAATGAATTCCACGCGGCTGATCAGATGCACGGAATCGATGCGATGAATGCAGGTGACGCGCGCGGAAAACTCCTTGCCGTTGATCGACCAGCGGGTCATGGAGCCGAGATCGATGTTCAGCTCTTTGGCGACGTCTTCGGAAACGCAGACTTCCGGATTGGGCGGGCGCTGCTCGTGAGCCCACCAGGTTCCGCGCACCACTTCGACGTAGTTGGTCATCGCTCCAGCGGTGGTGACGGAACGCGGGCTGCGGAAGCGGCGAATCCAGCCTTTGAGCTGCATCTTGGCGATCTCGCGATCGTCAATGTCGAGAAGCCGGGCTGCGACGGTGCCGATCAAATCGGGCGTGCCTTCGACGCCGCGTTGATGGTCCACCAGGCTCACCACCGCATCGCGATCCTTGGGGGCGATGTCCAGCAGGAAAATGTTAGGCATGCCGGGCGGCGCGGTGCGATGCATTTGCACGATTACGCCACGCTGGACCAGATAGACGGTGAGCGTGAACATCACGCCGATTCCGAGCGCCACCAGAACGGATTGGGCGTGATTGCCGGGCCGATACAGATTGGCGATGCCATGCCGGAGCGAGGTGGGAAGGCGCCGGCGTCCCAGCATCTTGAGGCCGCGCAGCATCAGCCAGGCAACGATGGAAAGCGAAGCCAGGCCTGCCAGCAGCGCGCCTGCGAAGTACTCACCGGTTTTCCACATGTCGGCGCGAGTGCCCGCCGCGAACGACATCGCGATGCCCCCGAATCCAAGAATGATGAAAGCGCCGGCCGCGATGGAAGCGCGTTCTTCGATGAGACGCCGGCGCCAATTGGGTTTCGTCTCGGACATTTCGCGGCGCAAGATCAAAGCCGGACGGATGCGCCGGATGCCAAGCAGCGGCGGCAGGGTGAATAGCAGCGTGGCGAGCACGGCGATGCCAATGCCTTGCGCGGCGGTCAGCAAATCGAGATGGGCGGACGGAAGAAGTTCGAAATAACGCTTGAGGAATTGCGGGAACGCTGTTTGAACCACGAACCCAAACGCGACTCCGATCAAGCCGCCCGCTAGCCCGAGCGCGAGTGTCTGGATCAGGTAGATCCGGATCAGATGCACGGAGCGTGCGCCCAGGCACTTCATGATCGCGATCGAATCCAGGCGCTGCTGGATATGGGCGTGAATGGCGGTCGCGACGCCGATGGCCCCAACGATCAGCGTGATCAGGCTGACCAGGCTCAGGAACATCGTGGCGCGGCTCAGGCTCTGCGTGATGATGGGATGCGATTCGCGATAGTCGGCGATGAGCGCCTCGGGGAAGGCTCGGCGTAGCTGGTCGCGGACTTGCTCGATAGTGGGCGAGCCGGGATCCAGGCGAAACAGGAAGTGTTCGGCGGCGCGGCTGCCGGGAAGCATGAGACCGGTGCGGTCGAGACCATCGCGCGTCATCATCACGCGCGGGCCCACGTTGAGACTGCCGAGCATGCGGTCGGGCTCATAGGCCACGCGTCCCACGATGCGAAATTGTTTGCCGCCGAGCGACAGGGTGTCGCCGACTTTCAAGTTCAGGCGCAGCAGGATGTCGTCGGAGACTGCGATGGTGTCGGCGGTGAGGGCGGTGCGCAGCGGCGCGGGCGGATCGAGACGAATCTCGCCGTAGAAAGGATACTTCTTCGGATCGACGGCCTTGATGGAAACCAGCATGGGCCGCGAGTCCCCCGAAGATGCCATGGTCAGAGTTTCGGTGATCCAGGTACGTTCGATGTCTTGGCGGGCCAGATCATCCAGGACGCTGCTCTGCTGGGGCGTGGGGACGTCGAAGATGCGCACCGAGAGATCAGCGGCCATGAGGGTGCGCGCCTGGTCCGACAGCATTTGATGGAAGGCGCGGCTGAATCCGCGGACGCCGGTCAACGAGCCGATTCCCACCGCAACCGCCAGCACGACGAACAGGAACTTGAACGCCGACGAGCGCGCCTCACGCCAAGCGATCTTGAATGCGGTGGACCAGGAGAATCGCATTATTCCTCGGTGACGATCAGCCCGTCTCGCAGGACGATTCGGCGGCGGGCGCGTCCGCTCAGCACCGGATCGTGAGTTACCAGGACCAGCGTGGTCCCCTCGCGCTGGTTGAGCGAGATAAGCAATTCCAAGACGTGCTGGCCGTTCTGGCTATCCAGATTTCCGGTCGGCTCGTCGGCGAGCAGAATGGGCGGGCGCACCATGAAGGCGCGGGCCAGGGCGACGCGTTGCTGCTCGCCGCCTGAAAGCTGGACGGGATAATGATCGCGGCGATCAAGCAGGCCCACGCTTTCGAGCAGCTCGCGGGCGCGGTCGCGTCCCTTGGAACCGTTGCCGCCGGTCAGCTCATACGGCAACAGCACGTTCTCTTCGGCGGTCAAGGTGGGCAGCAGATGATAGGACTGAAAGACGAAGCCGATTTTGCGCCCGCGCAGCAGCGCCATTTGATCTTCACCCAGTCCGGTAATGTCCTCGCCGTCCAGCACGATCTGGCCGGAAGTTGGATTATCGAGACCGGCCAACAGGCCGAGCAACGTGCTCTTGCCGCTACCGGACGGTCCCATGATGGCGACGAATTCGCCCTGATCGATTTCGAAGTCGATGCCGCGCAGAATGTCTACTCTGTGCGTAGCGGTTTGGATGCTCTTGGTAAGGCCAGACACCCGAATGGCCGGCGTTCGGGTCAAATGCTGTTCCAATTTTCTATTATGGCATTGGGTGCGTATCGTCTTCTTAGCTGGACTTGTTGCGCTGCTGGAGCTGGGCTGCGGCGGCGGATCGAAAACCGAGCCGGTGACCGCTCCGGCGCAACAGAGCAAATCGAGTGCGCCCGCGCCGCGCGACGACCGGCCGGTGATTGTGGCCTTCGGCGACAGCCTCACGGCGGGATTCGGCGCCGAGCCGGGCAACAGCTATCCCGATTTTTTGCAAAAGGATTTGGACGCGGCGGGGCTGAAGTGGCGCGTGGTGAATGCGGGCGTGAGCGGTGATACGACGACGGACGGCGTCAACCGGTTGGGCGAGGTGCTGGCCGAGAAGCCGCGTGTCGTAATCATCGAGTTTGGAGGCAATGACGGATTGCGGGGATTGCCGATTGAGACCACGCGCGTCAATCTGGATCAGATTGTTTCCACCATCTTGAAGTCGGGCGCGAAAGTGGTGCTGGCTGGTATGACGCTTCCGCCTAATTACGGGCCGGAGTACATTCGGTCGTTCGAGAAGGTTTATCGGGACCTGGGCGCGAAGTATAAAGTGACGCGCATTCCGTTCCTGCTGGAAGGAGTGGCTACCAATCGCGAGTTGATGCAGCGGGACGGGCTGCATCCCACCGGGCCGGGGAATGCGATTGTGGCGGAGACGGTGCTGCGGTATTTGAGGCCGTTGCTGAAGTAGTCACTGGCTCGGACTGGGCTCGTCGAACTCCACTACGTCTACGTCCGCGAAAGGGCCGAGCGTGCGCTCGCGCCAATTGGAAAACTGGGGACGGCCGGCAAACCATTCGTGCCAGTAGCGGACTTGCGGCCCCCAGCCGTAAATCAGGAATCGGCGAGATTTTAGAAGCACGCCGTTCGAAAGCGTCGCGGCGAAGGAGGTGGCCGGCGGGGAATCGTCGAAAGGAAAAAGATAAACCTTCCCGCGAATCGGATAGACGCTCAAGTATGCATATAGAAATCCAGGCAAGGGATAGGAGGGCGTCCAGACCGGTGGCTTGGCCTCGATGAACGGGCTGATGCAGATCACCGGAATTTCGGCCGAGCCGGATTCCGCCCGATTGATCGCTGCCGCCGCGGCTCGCCAATCGGAGTCGTGATGGCGAGGCCAAAGCTGGCGCCATTGGAAACCGAGAAGCAGGGCGACGATGGCCAGTACGGCGGACAGAGGCCGCCACGATCCCGACGGGATGAACCGGGCCGATACCGCCGTAGCTGCAAGGGCCGCGCCCGGTAGCGCGAGGTCGAGGTAGCGCCCGACGAATACGCTTTCACCCGTGATCCAGGAAAAGCAGAAGAGCAGGACCGGCTGGCATAGCCACCAGCCGGCGATTAGAACGATGGCGGGGGCGGTTAACGCCAGCAGCGCCGCTTTGGAATTCCAGACACGGCTGGCGATCCATGCACCGGCGCAGCAGGCAAGAATCAGAGGGAGTTGAAGCGACCGCAGGAATTGCATGAGCGACGGCGGAGGCACGATCACGTGCTCCTGGGCCTCGCGCAGCAAGCTGACGGTTTGGACCGAAACGGGCGCGAGCGCGATCGCCCATAATGCGAAGATCAGAGCTGCTCGCGTCCAGTGGACAGTTGATTTACCGGCGGCGATTCGCGCAGCGGCGTAAAGAGGAAACACCAGGCAGGACGGCCAGAACAATAGGTGAACGTACAAGACCGATGCCGCGCAAGCTACGAACAGCAGCGCATCCAACCACGCGCCGGTATCGAGCCAGCGAATCAGAAATAGCAGGGCGGCCGCGAACAGGCACATGCCTAATGCGTAGGGGCGGGCGTTCGCGGCCTGGTAGTTGAAGCCGGGCAGCGCAAAACAAGCAAACACTGCGAACCAGGAAGACTCGGGATGGATCAGCCGGGCAGAGAGGCGCGCAATGAGCGGCAGGGAGATGAGCATCGCCAGAATGGAGGGAATGCGCGTGGCGACTTCCGAGAAGCCGAAGAGCATTCCCCAGGCGTGGATAATCGCGTAATACCAGGAACGCCAAGCCTGCGGCGCGACGGCGGCAAGAGATGGATGATTCGAACCATGCTGCGCGACGAACACGGTTGCAGTTTCGTCGAGCCAGAAGCTGGATGCGAGCGGCATGAGCCAGAGCCGGGTGATCAGCAGCACCAACAGCAAAGGCAACAGCCAGCGAGCAACCCTGGGCATCTACTTCACTGTAGACTCCGGGCCTTCGGCTGCGCTGAAGAAACGAAAAAACGGCGGGCGCCGGATTGCCCGGGCCCGCCGTGTAATTAGCAGTTGAGGTACGAAGTTTATTACTGAGCGTGCACTGCATCCACCGCGAACGCCGCGCCGGACGCATGGCATACGCTGCAGGCTTCTCCTAACGTGGTCGGAATTTGACAGGAAGTGGGAAGCCTCGTCCTGTGAAACGTGACATCCGCTGCAGGCCGAACCAATGGGCTGCGCCGGATTGATCCAGCCTTGAGGATCGGTGACCTGATTGAGGCCAGTGAGGCCGACGTCGTTTTGCTCCGAACTATTGACGTGGCACAAGGAGCAATTTTGCAGATCGGTGGCCGCGCCCGCGCCGTTCATGGCGGGGAACAGGGTGCCCGAGAAGTCGTTGGTGCTTCCGCCAAAGCCAACGACGATGTAGGGGTTCTTCGTATGATCGGCGGCGGCATTCACGCCGTCGTGGAGGCGGTGAACCAGCAGATTGAAATTGATGCCCTGCGGCGGCTGGCTCTGATACGCCTTGACCGTAGCCGCGGCGCGGGTGGTGGCGTCCGTATTGGAGGGGTTGTGACACAATACGCAATACTCGGTGTTGTTGCGCAGGCCGCCATGCAATGAAAGCGCGACGTGGCAATTATTGCAGTTGCTGAGTTGAACCACTGTTCGGCGGGGCGTCACCGGCGAGCCATCCACTGAGAAATTCATCACTGGATTCTTTGCGCCCGCCTCGACCACCGTCGACGTGGTGTTGCCCGCCAACAATTGCGACACCGTCACATTCTCGCGGGCCTCGCCGCCGATGGTGTATGTTCCAGTAGCGGCTGCCGGGATGGCGTGGGTGAAAGTGTACGAACAATTGCCGCTGGAATCGCAGCTCGCTTTGGCAGCGCTTTCGGTCACGTAGCCTGGGGTGCTGGCAACACCGAAATTAGTGTAGCCGTAGTCGGTGGTTGGACCGGCTATGGTGAATTGCAAGGTGGTGGCCTGCGCTAAGGGGACGGCGTTACCCTGGTTGTCCTGCAAAGTGAAGTTGACGGTGGGCGTTTGTCCAGCGTTGGTATTGGTCAAGCTGGTAATAGCCAGATTGATGCCGGGCAGCGCCGTATCCGGATTCTGTGGATAACTGGCGGCGGTATCGGTGGGCACTATGTGCGCGCCCATAATGGAGGCATCGAAGGGTAACTCGCCTTGCGGGACATGGCAGTTGGCGCACTGCGTGTCATCCTGTTGGATTCCGCCAGGGTGGTTGGCGCCGGTGGCGAAATTTACGTCATCATGGCAAGAGCCGCAAGCCAAGCGGCCTGGTTCCGCCAGGAAGGCTTTGGCTTGCGCGGCGCTGGTGGTTTGGCTGTGGCAAACCTCGCAGCGGCGGACATCGGCGGGATCGATGACCGTGGAAAAGTTACTGACCGAATTCATGTAGCCATAGATCTCATAGGGGACGCCCGGCGTGGTAGAGGTGCCAACTACGCTGGGTAAGGACGAACCGTCGTGGATCTTGTGTATCAAGACTTTCAGATCCAATGAATTGCCCGAAGTCGGATCGGCATTTTGGGGCTGGTGGCACAGAACGCACATATTTATGCCTTGGGCATAGCCACCGTGGAACGCCAATTGGTCGTGGCAGGTGTTGCAGCTCGGCGTACGGATGACATCACGGGTCACGGTCACGGCCGAGCCATTGGGGACAAAGTTGAAGGTAGCGCCGGCGTAATTCGAACCCAAGTTGAATGGAGTGAGATTGCGGTTACCGGCGACACCGACGGTGTTCGTAAGGCTGGGGTCAAAGCCCGCTGGGGCCTTGGCGGTGAAAGTATATGTGTACTGGCCAGGGCCAACCTGTACGGCCGGGCTTCCCAGTTCGAAATCCGGACGGGTGATAGTCCCCAACGCGGCACCGGTGGCTGAGGCAGTTGTGTAAGCCACATATTGTTCCTGGCCCTTGGGTATGTAGGAGGCCTCATAGGCCAATGAAATGACGCCCGGGGTGGTGGCGCCAGTCGCATCCAAAGGTAGGCCGTTGGGATCGGTAAGAGTGTAAGTGACGCTGATCGTACCGTCGGTGGCGATGTTCGCGGAGTTGATGGTAATCACCATCCCCGGATTGACAAAAGCAACCAACTGCGGATCGGCATAGTAAGCCTTGTCGCGTTTTGTGAAGGGATTCCTACCGGCGCTTTTGAGGCCAACAGCGGCGGTTAACACGGCAAGGAGCAGTAGAATAAGTGGTTTTACTTTTCTACGAATGGGAAACGACATATTTGTGTGAGCTCCTCGTTTTGCGCGAGGGTGCAGTTACGCTACCAGCGCTTCTTTGCAGGAAGTGGTTTGAAAGCAATGGGATGGCTTTGGACGAGCGCGGCAAGCGAGCAATATAGGGTGCGCCAAATGCCCCAAAATACCCCTTGATCCCCCTAGGTGCTAAAAAGGACCCTGGTGGCTTTGTTTTTTCAGGTAGGCGGGGGGACCCGCAGCCGGTAAATGGCCGTGTGGCGCACGGTTTGAAGCAGGCGCTGGTGATCCGCGATCAGCATGACGTCGGCGACCAGAAATTCGTGGCCTTTGCGCTCAAATCGATCAAAAATGCGGCCGCGGACCGAGATTTGATCGCCTGGTTTTGCGGCGGACCAGTTGCGCAGCTCGCTAGAGACGTGGAGCCATGGACCGAGGCGGAAATTCTGGATCAGAATATCGTTCGATAACTGGAGGATTTTCTCCGGGGTTCCGGATTCGAGCGTGGTTGTGACGCTGCCCAGCAGTGCGCCTGGCCGAACGGTGTCGGGCATTGGAACGGGGCGCTGGTCGCGGGCGGGCAAGGGCGCCTCCGGGATCGCCGCGGGAGTTTCCTGGGGAGTGGGGCTGGCTAACGCAGTTCCGCGGGCGCAGATTGTGCCGTCCTCTCGCTCAGCGGTGACTGAGATGGAGCCGTCATCTTCCGTTTCAGCTTTTACGATGACCTGGTCGCTGTCGTAGAACGGTTCGAGCAGGCGCACTTGCATGCTGCCGTGCTCCAGCCATTCGGTAGCGCAGGCGATGATCGGCTCGGTCATATAGCCGTAGATGGTGACTCCGGCGACTAGCCCGCCGCGGAAACCGTATTGGGCCGCGATGTCGTCGGCATGAATCCTGTTTTCCGAATCGCGCACCGTGTTTGCGGCGCGAACGCGATGGATGGGCAGAGCGTGGGCCACTAGACCGTGGTTGTCTCCGCCACGCGCTCGCTGTAGCGGCGCTCGACGTAGTTGTTCAGAATGTCGATGAATTCTGCCACGATGTGATCGCCGCGCAGCGTAATGGAGAGCTTGCCATCCACGTAGACCGGCGCGACCGGTTCCTCGAAGGTGCCCGGCAGAGAGATGCCAATGTTGGAATGCTTGGATTCGCCGGGGCCGTTGACCACGCAGCCCATTACCGCGACTTTCATTTCCTCGACGCCCGCGTATTTGGTTTTCCAGTGCGGCATCTGTTCGCGCAGGTAGGTCTGGATCTGGTCGGCCATGTCCTGGAAGAAGGTGCTGGTGGTGCGGCCGCATCCGGGGCAGGCGGTCACTTGAGGCGTGAAGCTGCGCAGCTCGAGCGCTTGCAGGATCTGCTGGCACACGATGACTTCGTCGGTGCGGTCGCCATTGGGAAGCGGCGTGAGTGAGGCTCGAATGGTGTCTCCGATGCCTTCCTGAAGCAGGACCGAGAGCGCGGCCGTGGTGGCGACGATTCCTTTCGATCCCAGGCCGGCTTCGGTGAGCCCCAGATGCAGCGCGTAATCGCATTGCGCAGCCAGTTTGCGATAGACCACGATGAGATCCTGGACGCCGCTGACTTTGGCGCTCAGGATGATCTTGTCGCGCGCGAGCCCGTGGCGCTCGGCGGCCTGGCCGGAAAAGATCGCGCTGGCGACGATGGCGTTGATGGTGACTTCCTTGGCGTCCAACGGTTCGGGCAGGCGCGAGTTTTCGTCCATCATGCGCGTGAGCAGGGCTTGATCGAGCGAGCCCCAATTGACGCCGATGCGCACCGGGCGGTCGTACTCGATGGCGGCTTCGATCATGATGCGGAAATTGTCGTCGTGCTTCTTGCCGATGTTGACGTTGCCGGGATTGATGCGGTACTTCGCCAGCGCGCGGGCGCAGTCGGGATATTTCTTGAGCAGGATGTGGCCGTTGTAGTGGAAATCGCCGATGATGGGGACGCGCACGCCGAACTTGTCGAGCGTGTCGACGATCTTGGGCACGGCTTGGGCGGCGGCTTCGGTGTTGACGGTGACGCGCACCAGCTCCGAGCCCGATTGCGCCAGCGCCATGGTCTGGTTGACGGTGGATTGCACGTCGGCCGTGTCGGTATTGGTCATGGACTGGACGACGATGGGGTGATTGCCGCCGACCCAGACGTTGCCGATCTTGACCGGGACTGAAGCCCGGCGCGTGATAGCAGCCATAAACCTCCGTGAAGTCACTATTGTAGCGTGTGGCCTTTGCGAGTTGTGTCGCGAACTGGCGCCGAGTTAGGGGCGTATCGATGGGATTTTCAACTGGTCGCAAATTTTCAGGGCGAGGCGGTTGTCAATTTCCGCATGCCGCGGGACTGGAGCCTTGGCGTTAACGACAGGATTGACGTAGATCGAATGGCGCCTGCCTTCGCGATCAAGGCGACAACCGTTCCGCTGAAGGTGATCGATCAGCTCACGCCGCTTCAGTTTCGGGGAACACCTGCCTCGACCGAAAGTGGAAGCAATTCGTTGAAGTCGGCATCGGCGGCCGTCGCATCCGGATTAGGCAGCGGTAGAGCTCTGCCCTCTTCCAGGTAAACCTGCGCGATGTCGCCCAGAGCGCTCGCAATCATCAATCGCGCGTCAGGCAAGTCGAAGCCCTGACTCACGACGCCGGGGAAATCCAGGACTTCAGCCACAACCATTCGATCTTGGCCTTTGGGGAGGAAGTATGCGACGTGATAGCGCAGCATTATTTTCAGAATAACGCTTGTGAGGACTAGAGCGCTGCCGTCCGCCGCTTGCGCAGCTCGGCCGTCGCTGCCCGGTGACATTTCAGGCAGAGCGTGCGGAGGTTCGCCAGATCGCATTCGCCGCCGCCTTCCACCACCGGGACGATGTGGTCGGCATCCCAGAGACTTTTTCGGGCGCGCGGCTTGACGCCCCATTCGAGCAGCGTCCGGACTCGTGCCGCGCCACGCAGGCGCTTCAGGTGAATCCAGGCCGCTTCGCAATCCACGCCGCAGGCCGCGCAGATTCCCTTATCGCGTTCAAAAACCTTATCGCGCAGATATCCCGGGTCGGTCCGCAGCCGCCACTCCTCCACGCAGAAGTCCGAGCAGAACGTAACCCGGCCCTTGGGCACCTCGAGATTGCACCAGCGGCAGAGATTGCGGCCATTGGGACCCTTAAGCAGGTTTTCGCGGTCCGCCCAACCGCCCGGCATAGTCCTCTGAGTACTCACGTGCAACTCACTGGAACAAGATTACAATGATAGGCATCTAAACTCATGGGAACTTGCAGCCGTGTCCCAATTCGGCTATACTCCCGAATTGCATCCACTGCATGTGGGTATTGTGCCATGACTGCAGGATAGGGTGATCCTTTAAAAGGAATCGACAACACACAAGGGGAGGCGCCGCGTGTTACAACCATCCAGATATTTGTTAGTCCTGGCCATGACCAGCATGCTGGGGCTGGCGCCGGCACGGATGCTGGCTCAAGCTCAGGCCCAAGCTCCTTCTTCGCAGGAACCGCAGAAGAATTGGAAAGACCGGGCCGAGTACGATCTCTATGACGCGATCACCAAGGACACCAACCCCAAGACCCGGTTGGACAAGCTGCAGCAGTGGGTGAAGCAGTATCCCAAGACGGATTACAGCAAGGAACGGCAAACGCTTTTCCTGACCACCTACTTCGCCCTCGGGCAGGCTAAGGACGCGGCGGGCGTGGCCAAGCAAATCCTGGCGGACGATCCGAAAAACTTCACCGCCCTTTATATCATCGTGAACTTCACCATCCCGCTGGCCGGCAATCCTCCGGCGGCGGATGTGATGGATCAGGGCGAGAAGGCAGCCAACACTTTGCTGGCTAATCTCGAAACGCCTCCAGCAGGTTTCACGGCCGATCAATGGAAGACGCAGCGGCCGCAAGTGGAAGAGCTGGCCCACACCACTATTGGCTGGGTGGAAATGCAGAAGAAGAACTGGGCTGCCTCGGAGGACGAATTCCAGAAGGCTCTGAAGATCGATCCCAACAGCGGGCAGCTGGCCTACTACCTGGGCACGGACATCGCGTCTGAAAAGGACGTCAAGAAGATGCCCACCGCGCTGTTCTACTTCGCGCGCGCCGCCACCTACGAAGGACCGGGCGCACTAAATCCGCAAGGCCGGCAGCAGGTGCTGGACTACGTGAAGCGAGCCTACAAAGGCTATCACGGCTCCGATCAGGATTTCGACAAGCTGGTTGCGGCCGCGAAGATGTCGCCGGCGCCGCCAGCCGATTTCAGCGTAAAGAGCGCCCTCGATATGGCGCAGGCCGAGCAGCAAAGCGAGGAAGAGTGGAATAAGGCACACCCCGAGGAGGCGCTATGGAAGAGCATCAAAGAGGCGCTCAACGGGCCGGACGGCGCGAACTATTTCAACAGCAACATGAAGGACGCGGCGGTGCCCACGCTGAAAGGCAAAGTGGTGAAGCTCGAGCCGGCCGTCAGGCCCAAGACGATTTTGCTCGCCATGGAAGACGGAAAATCGGACGGCACCACGGCCGACGCTACCTTGAAGTTTGAAGCAGCCCTTCCGGGCAAAGTGGACGAAGGCACTGAGCTGAGTTTCGAAGGTGTGCCGGAGAGCTATACGACTTCCCCGTTCATGGTGGTCTTCAACGTCGACAAAGATAAGCTGCAAGGTTGGACGGGAAAGAACGCACCTGCGCCCGCTAGGCGGCATACAACCGGCGCGACCAAGAAGTAGCGCGGATCGGATTTTCGCGGACAGGTTCTTCTTAGGGCAACCAGGCACTTCCGCAGAAGCATCTTTTTTTGTACTCTAGTACTACTCTCCTGTTTGATGGTACCGGTTGACCGGTTGCCAGGCGGGGACTCTGGAATAATCTAGAGAATTGGAGGCGGCGAATGTTTATGCAGACATCGAGATTCTTTTTGATTGGCGCGGTAGCGAGTGTGCTGTGCCTGCCCGCGCTGGTGCTGGGCCAGGACGCAGCCAAGAAGCAGCCGCAGTGCAAGGACCAGCAGGAATGCGATCTGTATAATTCCATTCTTAAAGACAACAACCCCAAGACCAAGCTGGACAAGCTACAGCAATGGGAGAAGGCGAACCCGGATACGCAATTCCTGCAGATTCGCCGCACGCTGCTCATCACCACTTACGCCGCCAACGGTCAAGCTCCGCAGGCCCTGGCGGTGGCCAAGCAGAGTCTGGCAGCCGATCCAAAGGATTTCAACGCGCTCTATTACACCATGCTGCTCACGCAGCCGGCCTACACCGCCAATCAGCAAGCTGCGATTCTGGCGGACGGAGAGAATGCCTCGAAATCGTTGCTGGGAACCATTGATACGCCACCCGCCGGCGTTACCGCCGATCAATGGGCCAAACTTCGGCCGGAGGTGGAGGTTCTATGCCATCAAACCTTGGGATTCGTGGCGATGCAGAGAAAGTCATGGGACGCCGCCGAAACCGAGTTTAAGAAAGCGCTGCAGTTGAATCCCAATAACAGCGCGGTGGACTTCAGCCTGTATGTCACGCTAGCCAGCAAGAAAGAAAACTCTGGCGCACTGTTTTACTATGCTCGCGCGGCCAGCTATGACGGTCAGGGAGGGTTAACGCCGCAGCAGCGGCAAGCCTTGCAAGCCGATCTGCAGAAGGTTTACACCAGCTATCACGGAAGCGCAACTGGCCTTCCGGAACTCCAGGCATCCGCCAAAGCGCAGCCCAATCCGCCGGATGGCTTTCATATCGACAGCAAGGGCGAGCTTGCAAAGAAAGCCGCTGAAGCCGATATCGCGAAAGAGGAACAGCTGGCCAAGTCAAATCCTGAGCTGGCGCTGTGGAAGAACATCAAGGAGCAGCTCAATGGCGCCGATGGGGCGACCTATTTCAATTCCAGCATGAAGGACGCCAAGTTGCCCACGCTGCGCGGCAAAGTGGTTTCGCTCGAGCCCGAGAACCGGCCGAAGACCGTGGTGCTGGCGCTCGAAGACGGCGTCACCGGCGACGCAACTTTGAAGTTCGATATGGCGCTGCCCGGCAAAGTGGAGTCTGGAACGGAGTTGACCTTCGAAGGCGTGCCGGAAAGCTACACCACCGGTCCCTTCATGGTGGTCTTCAATGTGGACAAAGACGATCTGCACGGCTGGACTGGCAAGAACGCGCCGGTCAGGCGGCCCGTCAAGAAAGCTCCGGCGAAGTAAGCCGCTAGCTTCCCTCTGAGATGGCCTGCTCCAGTTCGCGCGCAAAGTCGCGCAGCTTTTGCACCTGTTCGGGGGTGGCGGGCTGCTCGAATCCTTTGCCGACGAAAAAGGCTTGATCGGTGCGCCAGACGAGTGCGGCGAAGCCACGCTCAGTCATGAGGCCGGGTGCGCCGATGTTCCCGAAATTGCCGTCGCGGCGCTCGATGAGGGCGACCAAGCCGTCGCGCTCCACCAGGATGTGGGACGCGAGATCGGCCGGAATGATTTGAAAACCCGCCGTGGCGAGGCTCTCGATCCGCGTGCTCACATCTTGTAGCGGCCCAGATCCTCGTCGTCCAGGCTCTCGAGCCACCGGCGCTGTTCTTCGGTATTGATCTTGTCGGCGGCCGCGCTGGACATCTTCGAGTTTTTGAGCACCGATTCGTCGACGTAGATGGGACAATCCAGGCGCAGCGCCAGCGCTAAGGCATCGCTCGGCCGTGAATCGACGCTGATCAGCTCGCCCTCCTTGTCCAGCCAGATGACGGCGTAAAAGGTGTCGTCCTTCAGCTCGCTCACCACCACCTTGCGGATTCCGGTGCCCAGGCCATGCAGCAGCGTCTTGATAAGATCGTGCGTCATGGGCCGCGGCGTGGCGACCTTTTCGATCTCCAAGGCGATGGCATTCGCTTCATAAATGCCCACCCAGATGGGCAAGATGGCGTTGCCGTTGGTGTCCTTCAGCACCACGATCGGCATGTTGCTCACCGGATCCATCATCAAACCTCGGATCTTCATTTCGACTTCCATAAGGTCCCCTTTCTTTTTAGACGCACGGCAGCGCTTCGCCAGCCAAAGAATTCGGACCCGCGCGCGTGATCCGAACGCTGGAAAACTTCCCGATCAAGGTGTGGCCGTTCTGTGGACGCGCATGGTCCGGATGAAGGAAATTGAGAATGCGATTTTGAGTAGTCCGGCCGATCCATTGACCCGTGGCCTGATTATACCCCTCCACGAAGGCCTCCTCGGCGGTTCCAACCAGTTCGGAGTTGCGGCGGATCTGGATGGCTCGCTGCTTTTCTTGCAGAATGGCCAAGCGGCGCGTCTTTTCTTCCTCCGGGATATGATCGTCCAGCGCCAGCGCGGAAGTGTTGGGCCGGCGCGAGTACTTGAAGCTGAACACAGAATCGTACTCCACCTGGTGAAGCAGCTCCAGCGTGCGCTCGAAATCGGCTTCGGTCTCGCCCGGAAAACCCACGATGATATCGGTGGTGATCGAGATATTGCGCCGCGCCGCTTTCATCCATTCTATGCGGCGCAGGTACTCATCTCGAGTGTACAGCCGCTGCATGCGCTCCAGCACGCTGTCGGAGCCCGACTGCACGGGCAGATGCACGTGATTGCAGAGCACCGGATTCTGGTCGATCGCCTCCACGATGTCCTTCACGAAATCGCGCGGATGCGAGGTGGTGAAGCGGACCCGCCGGATGCCGTCCACTTCGCCCACGGCGCCGAGCAAGCGCGCGAAATCCCAACCGGCCGGCGAAGGGTCGCGATAACTGTTGACGTTCTGGCCCAGCAGTTGAATTTCCTGGTAGCCCATGGCCCCCAGTTCGCGAGCTTCTTTTAAGACGCTGGCGCTGGTGCGGCTTCGCTCCGGGCCGCGCGTAAACGGGACCACGCAGTAGGCGCAGGATTTGTCGCAGCCTTCGATGATGGTGAGGTAGGCGCGGTGGGGATTATCGCGGCGCGTAACTGGGGTCTCGAAGGCCTCTTCGGTGTCCAAGTCCAGGCCGGTGACGCGCCGGTTGCCGGATTCCAGTTGGACCAGCATTTGCGGCAGCTTGGCATAACTCGCCGAGCCCGCGACTAAACTCACGTGCGGCGCGCGCTCGAAGATGCGTTCGCCTTCCTGCTGCGCCACGCAGCCCAGCACACCGAACATTTTGCCCTTGCCATGTTCCTTCTTGAACTGCTGCAGGCGATGGAAAACTTTCTGCTCGGCCTTATCGCGAATGCTGCAGGTGTTGTACAGGATCAGGTCCGCCTGTTCGAGCGTTTCCACCTGCGTGTAGCCTTCCGAGAGCAGCGTGCCGATGACTTTTTCCGAATCGTGCACATTCATCTGGCAGCCGAAGGTCTCGATGTAGAACGTCTTCATGGGGCGTTGTAATTATATTGTAGCGACGTCGCATGGACGAACGTGTGCGGCTAGCTGACGATGGGGTGGTCGTGACGCTCGATGCGATCTTCCAAGCGCCTGATTTCAGACTTCAACAAGTCTCGCGTATCATCGAAACGCCTGTTCATGTCGTCGAAGCGACTGTTCATGTCGTCGAAGCGCTTGTTCATAGAGTCGCGCAAATCGTCGATACGGCGGTTCTGGAAATACATTCCAAGCAGGTAGCCGCCAACGATAACAGCGACGGGCCCCCACTGGTTGAGCTGATTCACTTCACTTCATTGTAACTTGATAGCCGAACGCGCAGCCCGCGCATCGTGTAAACTAAATGTTTTGGAGGTGAGTCTTCAGCAGTAGCCGTCCAACGCAGAGTGCCTCCCTGGACTTAGCCCCTCCTTCTGTTCGAAAGATACCCGGCCGTCTTTTTTCTCTGATTTTCCCGGACGAATGCCGGATCTGCTCCCAGCCCCTGCACGAAATATCCCGCATCCCGGTGTGCCCAACGTGTCTCGCTAAACCGCGGGCGCTCGACGCCGAGTACTTCTGCGTGCAGTGCCGCTCTCCGTTCCGCAGCCGGTTCCCGCTGGATGAACAGGGCCGTTGCGCTCTGTGCCGGCGAGGTGTGCGGGGATTCGATGCAGCCTACTCGTTCGGCTTTTACGAAGATGAGCTGCGCGAACTGATTCATCTGTTCAAGTACGGCCGCGTTCAACCTTTGGCCAAGCCGCTGGGACGGCTGCTGGCGTCGGCGCTGCCACGCGAATGCAGCTTCGATGCGATCGTGCCCATGCCGCTGCATTGGCGCAAACGCTGGCGGCGCGGATTCAATCAGGCGGCGCTGCTGGCCGGCGAGATCAGCCGGCGCACGCACGTTCCGGTGCGGCATGCTTTAAGGCGCGTCAAGAACACCGCCGTACAGGCCGGCCTGACCAACGCCAAGCGGCGGCTGAACGTATCCGGCGCCTTTCGCGCCAAAAGCAAGATGGCGCTCGGCGGCAAGAAACTCCTGCTCATCGACGACGTGATGACAACCGGAGCGACGGCGGCGGCGTGCGCGCGCGCTCTGAAGGCGGCCGGTGCGGCGGAGGTTACTCTGCTGACCCTGGCGCGCGTGGACCGGCGCATTGATTTTGATCTCTTGAATCATGATTTGGATCCCTCGGGAGCAGACAACTAAATGCCTAGTCTCGACCGATTGCAGAAACCAGTCCTGGTACTGAACGCCAGCTACGAGCCCATCAACATTTGCGCGGCGCGGCGGGCGCTGGTGCTGGTGTTGAAAGGCGTGGCGTCGGCCGAAGAAGAGTCGCACGCGCACGTGCATTCGGCGCGGCACGCCATGCGTGTGCCTTCGGTGATCCGGCTGCTCGAATACCGGCGCATCCCGCATCAGACCCGCGCCCTCTCGCGCAAGAACATTTTGATGCGCGACCGTTACACCTGCCAGTATTGCCATCGCACCATGCCGTCTTCGGAGCTGACGCTCGACCATGTCGTGCCCCGCTCGCGCGCCGGCGAAACCACCTGGGAAAATCTGGTGGCGTGCTGCCATCCCTGCAATAATCACAAGGGAAGCCGAACGCCGGAGGAAGCTGGCATGCGGCTGGCTCGCGCGCCTCGTCCGTTCAGCTTGCATACCAGCCGGCACCTGATGCGCCTGCTGGCCCGCAGCGACGATCAGTGGCGGAAATATCTGTTCTATTGAACCGTCGGCGAACCGGGCCCGGACTGCGCGCCCGGGGATTCCTTGGGCTTTTCCTTGACGGGTACCGCGGTCTTCACCGGACTGATGATGACGTGCGCGTTGCGTCCCTCCAGCCGCGGCTGGCCTTCCACCGTGCCGTGCGTCGACAGGTCGTGAGCGAAGCGCAGCAATAGTTTCTTACCAAGATCCACATGCGCGATCTCGCGCCCGCGGAATTGCACCACCGCCTTCACGCGGTTGCCTTCTTTCAGGAATCGGATGGCGTGGTTTTTCTTGAACTCGTAATCGTGGTCGTCCGTGTTAGGCCGGAACTTCAGTTCCTTGACCTGAATGACGTGCTGCTTCCGCTTGGCCTCGTGCTGTTTTTTCTTGTTCTCGTACTGCCATTGGCCGTAATCCATCGCTTTGGCGACGGGCGGCTCGGCGGTTGGGGCGATCAGTATTAGGTCCAGGCCCAGCTCTTGCGCTTTGCGCACCGCGGCCAGCGTCGGCATGACCTCGACGCTTCCATCGGGAAACACCGCGCGAACCTCGCGGACGCGAATCGCCTCGTTCACGTTTTCCCTAACCTTGGGCCGGCGGGGAGGGTAATTTCTGGGGGTCATTGAGACGCACGCGCCGCATGGCGTGAGACAGGAAGGCTGCGTTGGACGCAGCGGAAATAAACTCTCATTAAACTGATCGTAGCAGAATTCCCGGCCCCCGGTTCTCCGTTAGCGCAGATCGATCGAGCTGGCGCCGGTTATGCGGAAGGTGGTCTTTTCCTGCACAAACACGACCGCGTGCAGATTTTCGCGCCGCCATTCCCGGGGCAGGCGCAGAGTGGAAACCACCTGGCCGGCGCTGGCCCCCTTGGGATCGATGCGACCGATGGCGTTGAAGCTGCGGACCACGTCGGAATGCCGCAGCGTGCGTCCCGCGTTCTCGCCACCCGCGGCGTGGCCAACCAGTTCGCCCTCCGTCACCGCCAGGTACAGATTGGCTTCGTGCAATTTCGCGCTTTTTGGATTGCTGATGCGCACCGTCAGATCGATCAACTGCGGGTCGCGCGAATTCGGCTCAGTGGACAAATCCACCGAGGTCACGGGCGGCTGCGCGGCCCGGCCGATTTCATCATAGGCACGATTGGCGTCGTCGCCCTGGAATCCTACCTGCCCGTTCACGATCATCTGCGGCGTGTAGATGTTCTCGACATGAGCGGCCAGGGCGTACTCGTTCTGGCGGGCGTGGAATTGCGCCGCCGCGAACGGATCGGTCCAGCCCAGCTGGTTCCAATATTCCACATGCTCTTCCAGCGCGATAATGCGGACGCCCGCCACGGGTTGCGTTCGCTCCAGGCGCGCCAGCAGCGCATCGGCGGCCGGGCAGGTCGCGCAGGCTTCGCTGGTGAACAGTTCCACGATCACCGGCACTCGCCCATCGTCGGCCGCTGAAAGTCCGCAAAACAAAAGCCCGGCTGCGATCAAGCGATTCATGGAAAGTCCTTCAAGGAATACTTCGGCTGTCCTACCCACATAATACAGGGTGGACACAAAAGGTGCGGAAGCTAGCCTGCGGCGTCCGGCGAAAAGCCGATATACTGCACCTCTTCTTCGAGCTCCAGGCCGAAGCGTTCGCGCACCCGCGATTTGAGACACGAGACGATCTCGCACAACTGGCGCGCGGTCCCATCGCCCTGGTTGTAAATCAGGTTGGCATGATAGTCCGCCACGCGAATGCCGCCGTTCTGAATGCCTTTAGCGCCCACCTGCTCCAGAAAATAGGCCGAGGGCACCTTCCCTTCGCGGATCACGCGCTCGGTCACTTGGCGCCGCGCCGTCTCAGGCAGCTCCGCCAGAAGCAGGTTCTTGAAAATGCTGCCCGCGCACTTCATATCGGCGGGATATTTCGCCAGGCGAATCCGGAAAATCTCGTCCGCGGTGGCGCGCAACGCGCCCGAGTCCGCCGCCTCCAGCTGCAGCTCGGTCGAGAATATGATCCACTCCTTGCGCCGCTTAAAAACGCTTTCGCGGTAACGAAACTCGCATTCCCGATTATTCAGCGCGCGGATCGCGGTTCCATCGAAGAATCGCACCGCACGGACGCGTTCGTCGATGGAATGCCCATACGCCCCGGCGTTTCCATAAACAGCCGCGCCCACCGAACCGGGAATGCCGGTCATGGTTTCGAGACCACGCAGGCCGCAGGAGATGCAATGATCCACCAAGGCCTGCAGCCCGGCTCCAGCTTGCGCGCGCACCATGGCGTCGCCGCTCTCAATTCCACCGCCGGTATAGCGCAGGACGATGCCCGCAAATCCCTCATCGGAGACAATCAGATTGCTGCCTTCGCCGATCACCGTGTATGCGGCGCCGCTGAACTTCGCGACGTCCAGCGCTTGAATGAAGCTGCGTTCGTCGCCAGCCTCTACATACACATCCGCGGGACCGCCGATTCCAAAGCGCGTGTACCGGCTCAGCAAAGCTCCCGGAGAGATCGCTACATTGGGAAGGCCGGCCAGGCGCTCAATCGTTTCTGGTCGAACGGACATCTTTCAGTTCCATACTATCGTAGGCGCTTGAGCGGACGCCCCTCGGAAAGGCGCGGAAGGAGTTTAGCCAGTGCTTGTTGGATTCAACGGCTTCCCCCAGGAGGCCCCCAAATTTCTGCGCAGTCTAAAGCGCAATAATCGACGCGAGTGGTTCCAGCCGCGCAAGCATCTGTACGAGCAGCATCTGAAGTCGCCGTTGCTCGAGCTGGTGGCGGCGCTGAACGCGGGACTGAGCCGCTTTGCCCCAGACTACGTCACCGATCCAGCCAAAGCGATCTTCCGCATTTATCGCGACACGCGCTTCAGCGCCGACAAGACGCCGTACAAGACGCACATCGCGGCCTCGTTCTCGCGCCGCGGGCCCGAGCGCCTGAAAAGCGGCGGTTTCTACTTCAGTATTGCTCCGGACCAGATCGAGGTGGCCGGCGGCATCTACCATCCCGAGCCCGATACCATGCTGCAAATCCGCACGCACATCGCCGAGACCCACGCCGAGCTGCGGCGAATCCTGGCCAATAAGAAGACGCGCTTGCTTCTGGGCCAACTGCATGGCGCTGAATTGACCCGCGCTCCCAAGGGCTTCGACCCCGCGCATCCAGCCATCGCCTGGATCAAGATGAAGGATTGGACTCTGGGTGCGGCGCTCGATCCTTCGCTGGCCACCAGCTCGCGGCTGTACGGCGAGATCCTGGATCGTTTTCGCGCCATCGCGCCGCTCATCGAATACCTGAACCGGCCTCTGCTCGCTAGAAAACCGTCTCGGGACTTACTGGAAGATTGTTTGTGACGGCAGGATCTCTCGGACCAGAAGATGGAGTCGCGTCGCTGGCTACGTATTGTTGAGACGAAACCGGTGACGAAGCGTTAGCAAGTTGCGTCTCCGTGCGGGTTGGTTTGTTGGGGAAAGGGTCGCCGCACGGAGACTAGCTGCTTCGTTTGATTGAATGGACGACACTGCCGGGCTGCGGGTTCCGAAAATCTTGCACGCGCAAAACGTTATCCGCCTGACGGATTTGAACGCGCCCGAGCTGTCCCCACTTCCGCTGGGGACGAAGGGCTTAGCCGCCGTCGTTGCCAGCTGAATTCAGTTTGCATTTCTAGAAGTATTCGGAATATCCTAAGGAGAAAGCTGCCAAGCTTCCCACCCCGCAGCGTCGCCGCACGCCGCAACAGAGCACATAATTTCTGTTTTGGAAACATTTCAATATATTCCTGTATTTTAACGCGATATGTCTAGTAGTAATAGGACGCGGATGTTTGTACGGCAGGGTCGAATTTCTGATAGTGTGGAACGCGAATCATCAAAACCAGCCCGGCCCGCTTCGCGCGTGGCCGGACTTACAACACCAAAGGAGAATCACTAATGAAGAAGCTCACATTATCTTTCTGGCTAGCCCTGGCGGCAGCCGGCGTTTTCGTTATCGAGGCCGCGGCCCCGTCCACTCACCAGAGTTTCGGCGATCCCATCCCCACCTGCCCGCCGATCTGCCAGGCGCGTTGAAATGTCAGTGGTTCTCGGGGCGGCAATATGCTGCTCCGAGATACTACGTCATGCAGGCGCTTCTCGGTGGGGCCGGAACAAACCGATCCAAACCACCAGGCAGAGCGTCAGAGCGGAGAGCATCAGATTGTTGACCAGCAAGACCGACTTCCAACCCATATTCACTACCAGATAAGCAACCGCATAAATCGCGAAATATACCGTCAGCATGCTTTCGTGCTGAAATATATCGCCCTTGGCACCCTTCCGCACGACCGAGATAAAAAGAACTGCGGACATTACCAGGAATACCGCAAGGACAGTGGAAAGATAACGTTTCGCCAGGAACTCAAAGGACATGATCGCTTGCAATGGCACGCCACTGAACCGCCGAATCTCGGCGCTCGCCGGAAGGGCAGCGAGCAGGAGCGCGGTTAGCAGCGAAAACAGCAGCAGCGGCCTAGCCGATTTGGCCATGGCCTGATAGTCCTTCCACAGCAAACCGTGCACTTCCAGCGCTACGCCAACTTGCAGCAGCAGCAGTAGCGGTTCGGTCCACAGCCAGAAGTACGTGTAGGATTGCGTTAGCGCGCCATCGGCCAGCGCGGGAAATTGCATCGCGCCGAGTGAGCGGAGCACTGCGCAACCCAGATACAAAGTGAAAATGGGGTGCTTCTTGGCCAGGCGCGTCCACACCAGATACAGACAGAAAAGAAGCTTGATGGCCACCGCACTGTACCACAGGACGTTAGTGGGTCCAGTCATGTATAGGCTAAGCAGTTGATAACACGAAAACTGTTCGGGCGTCAATATGAGGATGCTTACATACCGTGGCCGGGCCCCCCGCGCGCCGTGTCGGACCCAAGCGGCGCGGCTCATTCGCAGAGCCGCGACAGTAACACAAGCTGCCTTAAGGCAGTGATATACTCGATCCGGATTAGTCGTCAACTCCAGGAGCCAGCGAGTGAATCCTTCACGCAGAAACTTCCTAAAAGCGGGCGGTGGCGCGGTGGTCGCTTCCGTTCTCGGTTTCGACGTTAAACCGGCCTACGCGCAAGCGCGAGAGCTGAAAATCGCGCGAACCACGGAGACGCGCTCCACTTGTCCGTATTGCTCGGTGAGCTGCGGCGTCATCATTCACACGCTCGGCGACAAGGCCAAGAACGTAACCCCGCAGGTGGTGCACGTCGAAGGCGACCCCGATCATCCCATCAATCGCGGCACGCTGTGTCCCGAAGGGATCGTCGCTCTATCAGGACATCCTCAATGACCGCCGCCTGCTGAAGCCGCAGGTGCGCCGCCCGGGCTCCGATCATTGGGAAGACATCGCCTGGGACCAGGCCATCGACGAAATCGCGCGCGCATATCAAGAAGACGCGCGACGAGACGTTCGTCGCCACGGATGCGCAGGGCCGCACCGTCAATCGCTGCGAAAGCATCGCCTGGAACGGCGGCTGCACCGACACCAACGAATTCAACTACCTGGTCGTCAAAACCATGCGCAGCCTGGGGGTCTGCTACCTGGAAAACCAGGCCAGGGTTTGACACGGCCCCACGGTCTCCAGTTTGGGGCCCACGTTCGGACGCGGTGCGATGACCAATGGCTGGATCGACATCAAGAACACCGACATGATGTTGATCATGGGCGGCAATCCGGCCGAAAACCATCCCTGCGGATTCAAATGGGCGATCGAAGCCAAGCGCCAGCGCAACGCCAAGATGATCGTGGTGGATCCGCGCTTCACGCGCACCGCCGCGGTGGCCGACATGTTCGTGCAGATCCGCGCCGGCATCGGACATCGCGTTCCTGGGCGGCTTGATTCATTACGCCATCGAAAATCAGCGCGTCGCCAAGGAATACCTGGTCAACTTCACCAACGCGGCCTTCGTGGTGAAGGAAGGATTCAAGCTGCCGGAAGACGGACTGTATTCCGGCTTCGATCCCGCCACGCAAGATCTACGACAAGTCGACTTGGAACTACGAAGCGCGGCGCGGCGCGGCGGCGAGAATGTCCGCTTCGCTTCCGCCAACGTGGCTTTCGATACAATCGCTCGAAAATCCGCGCTGCGTCTATCAGCTTCTGAAGAAGCAGTATTCGCGCTACACGCCCGAGATGGTGGAGCGCATCACCGGCATCCCGAAAGATCAGTTTCTGAAGGCCGCCGACCTGTTCACCTCCATCCGCAAGGACGGCGACACCAAGAAAGTCGCCACCATCATTTACGCGGTCGGCTGGACGCAGCACAGCTTCGGCTCGCAGATCATCCGCACCGCCGCGATGCTGCAATTGCTGCTCGGCAATGTTGGGCGCGCCGGCGGCGGCGTGAACGCGCTGCGCGGCCATTCCAACATTCAGGGCGCTACCGACGTGGCCGGAATTTTCGACAATCTTCCCGGCTACCTGAAGGTGCCCACTCCAGCCGACACATGATTTCGCCGGCGTGGATGAAGCGCATCACCCCCACTTCCTCCAAACCCAGGGAATGGGATTCGTGGAACTACTGGTCGAACACGCCGCAAGTTCGCGGTCTCGTTCATGAAGGCGATGTACGGCGACGCGGCCAATAAGGAGAATGGCTGGGCTTTCGATTATCTGCCGAAAGTGGACCGCGAGTACTCCTGGGTCCACATCTGGGACGACATGTACCGGGGCAAAGTCAAAGGCCTGATCGCGTTCGGCATGAACGGCGTGGCCATCGGTCCGAATTCGCAGAAGAATATCGACGCGCTGAAGAAGGCCGACTGGCTGGTGGTCTGCGAAATCTATCCCGATGAGACCAGCGGATTCTGGAGATCGCCCGGCATCACGCCGGAGGAGATGAAGAACATCAAGACCGAGGTTTATCGCCTGCCCGGCGCCGGATTCGCCGAAAAGGACGGCACGTTCGTCAACTCCGCGCGCTGGCTGCAATGGAAGTGGGCCGCCGTGCCTCCGCCCGGCGACGCCAAGCTCGATCAGGAGATCCTGGCGCGCATTTTCCTGAAGGTCCGCGAGCTGTATCAGACGGAGGGCGGCAAGTTCCCCGACCCGATCCTGAATCTGACCTGGAACTACACGGACCCGACCAATCCGTCGCTCTCCGAAGTCGCCAGAGAGCTCAACGGCCGCGCCATCGGCGATGTCACCGATCCAGCCACGAAACAGGTCATCAAAGCCGGCCAGCAACTGCCGGGCTTTGCCTTCCTGCGCGACGACGGCTCGACTTCGTGCGGCAATTGGCTCTGGTGCGGCTCCTGGACCGAAGCCGGCCCGCTGATGCAGCGGCGCGGCACCGACGATCCGTCCGGCCTGGGCATTTATCCCAACTGGGCCTGGTCCTGGCCGATGAACCGGCGCGTCCTGTACAACCGCGCCTCCTGCGACGTGACCGGCAAGCCCTGGGATTCGGACCGCCGCCAGGTCTGGTGGAACGAAGCGCAAGAAGCGCTGGGTCGGCAACGACGTGCCCGATTTCAAGGCCGACTCGCCGCCCAAGGATCACATGGGTCCGTTCATCATGAATCCGGAAGGCGTGGGGCGGATATTCGTGCCGCTGGCCGGCATGGCCGATGGCCCGTTCCCCGAACACTACGAGCCGATCGAAAGCCCGATCGCGAACCCGCTGCATCCGCAGCAGTCCAACAATCCGGTGGTCAAGAAGTACACCACGCCGACATGGACAAATACGGAACGCCGGAGCAGGGATTCACCGTGATCTGCACCACCTACCGGCTGACCGAGCACTATCATTACTGGACCAAGAACAATCCCGATGAACGTCCAGCTGGTTCCGGAGCCGTTCGTCGAGATTCCCGTGGAGCTGGCCGGCGAACTGGGCATCAGCGGCGGCGAGCGAGGTGAAGGTCACCAGCGCGCGCGCCACTTATATCGCGAAGGCCATGGTCACGCGCCGCATCCGGCCCATGACCATCGACGGCAAGAAGATTTATCAGATCGGCATCCCGATTCATCAGGGCTATCCGCGGCATTCAGGAAGACGCAGGAAGGGTGCCGCGGTCGATCGCGAACCTGCTTTCGCCCACGGTCACCGATCCCAACGCCTACACGCCCGAGTTCAAGGGCTTCCTGGTGAAGCTGGAGAAAGCCTGCATGAGCAACGGACCACTCGCAAATCAAGGCCATCTCCGGACACGCCGGCCCGGTGCCCGGACGCGACACCTCGCGCGATTACGACGTTGCCAAACTCATCGACGTCACCACCTGCATCGGCTGCAAGGCCTGCGAAGTGGCGTGTCTGGAATGGAACGGCTATCCGTTCCGCGAGACGGTCTTCGACAACACCTACCAGACCATGCCGGATCTGGCGTGGAATTACTACAACCTGATCCGGTTCAACGAGCATGTCGACGGCGACGGCACGCTGCAGCTGGCTGATGCGCAAGGACCAGTGCATGCACTGCGCCGATCCCGGCTGCCTGCGGGCGTGCCCGGCCGACGGCGCCATCGTGCAGTACTCCAACGGCATCGTCGATTTCCAGCAGGAGAACTGCATCGGCTGCCAGTATTGCGTCACGGGCTGTCCGTTCAACATTCCGAAGTTCAACCGCGAGACCAAGAAGGTCCACAAGTGCACGCTCTGTTCGGACCGCGTGGGCGCGGGACTGGAACCGGCCTGCATCAAGGCCTGTCCCACCGGCTGCCTGCATTTCGGCAGCAAGGACAGACATGCAGGAGCTCGCCGAGCAGCGCGCTGCAGCAGTTGCGCGAGCATACCTCGCATAAGAACGCCGGCGTGTACGATCCGGCCGGCGTCGGCGGCACGCACGTGATGTACGTGCTGCACGACATCGAGCATCCGGAGCGCTACGGCGGCCTGCCCAAAGATCCGCAGATTCCGTTGATGGTGCGGATCTGGAAAGGCCCGCTGAAGTGGCTCGGTAACCTCGCGATGACCGCGGGCATCGTCGGCGTGGCGCTCCACTACGTCCGTTTCGGGCCCAAGCGTGTGGAAGAAGAGCCCAAGCCGCCAGAGCCGAAGCAGCCAACGCCGAAGGGAGAATCAAAGTGAGCGCCGCAAGCGATGTTCGGCCCGCGGGTTCGCTGGGCGAGATCGAGCGTTACACCTTCCGCGAACGCGTGATGCACTGGCTTACCGGCTTCACTTATCTATATTGCCTGGCCACCGGCCTCGCGTTTTACTCGCCGCATCTGTACTGGCTCGCCACTGTGCTCGGCGGAGGACCCACCTCCCGCTTTTGGCATCCCATCATCGGCGTCGGGTTCCTGATGGGCACGCTGTGGATGAACAATCTGTGGCGCCGCGACATGGAAATTACCGAAACCGATAAGCGCTGGCTGGACCGCGTCGAGAATTACGCCGCCAATCGCGACAACTTGCTTCCCTTATCGGAACGTTTTAACGCCGGCCAAAAGGTCTTCTACTGGCTGATGGTCTATGGCGCGCTGCTGCTGTTGCTCTCGGGCGTGTTCCTGTGGCTGCCGGAGTACATCCCACGCCAAGCTAGCTGGGTTCGCGGCGTGATGATTCTGGTCCACGAAATTTCGGCGCTCGCCACCATCGGCGGATTCCTGATTCACATCTACATGGGCGTGTTCCTGGTGCCAGGCAGCATGAACGCCATCACCACCGGGTTTGTCTCGCGAGCCTGGGCCAGGACGCACCATCGCCTTTGGTACATGCGCGTCACCGGTGGCACGCCGCCCCAGGGATGAAGTGGAGCTTCGACGCTCGCATTCATCGAGCGGATCAACTTTCGAAAACGCATCCGGCCGCGCGCGACTTGCTCACTTTTTATCGCGAGCTGGCCGTTTTTCAGAAGCCGATTTTTGAAACGTTGCGCGCTCGATCCGAGACCGGCGTCCACACGCTGTCGCCTTATTTTCCGCAACTGATCGAGCTGGTGGCTCGCTTAGGACCCACGGGACTTGCAGACCGCGGCCAAGAACGGCTCCCCAATGCCGCTGCCCGCGAGGACCTGCTGCGCTCCGCCTGGGAAGATGCCGCCGCGCACACCTTAGCAGCCGACCCCATCGGACGCTTCTTCGCGCGCGTGCTGCTACAGCCCTACGCCGAGTATCTGGCCTCGCGCGGCGATGTGCAGGCTGAACCCGAAGCCGCATCTGCCCGTTCTGCAGCTCCTGGCCGGTGGCTGGAGTGCTGCATGGAGAAGGCGATGGCGCCAAGCGCTGGCTGCTGTGCGCGGTCTGTTCCACCGAGTGGCCTTTTCGGCGCGTGCTGTGCTGGAACTGCGGCGAAGAAAATAAGGACAAGCTCCCCATCTACACCGCCGCGGAATTTCCCGCCGTCCGCGTGGATGCCTGCGACAATTGCCACATCTATCTCAAGTCGATCGACCTGACCACCGATGGCCACGCCGTCCCTCTGGTGGACGAAATCGCGGCCGTCGCCCTCGACATCTGGGCCGAAGAGCACGAATATTCGAAGCTCGAAACCAATCTGCTGGGCATGTGAGTGCGAGCGGTAGACTAGCTAAGCATGGGCGAACTGGTTGATCGCGATGAGGAACATCTCCGTCTTTTGAAGATCGGCTATTACATATTGGCTGGGATCACAGCCTTGTATTCGTTTTTGTCGTTGATGTTTCTGCTCTTCGGTAGCCTAATATACTCGAGCGTAATGCAGACGGAGGCAGGTTCCCAACTCGATCCTCGCAGCATCGCTCTGGTGTTCCTTGGCATCGCCATTGCAGGACTCGTTTTAGGTTTCGGCAGCGCATTGTCGGCGTGGCTGGTTGCCGTCAGCTTGAGAGATCGTCGCCGCCGGACGTTCTGCATCGTCGTCGCCGCCAGCAGTTGCCTGTACATTCCCTGGGGCGCTCTGATCGGCGTGAGTACCATCATCGTGTTGAACCGGCCCGCCGTTAAAGCCCTTTTCGCGGAGGCGAAACCTCAGTGATGGCTCTCGCTGTGTAGAATTAGATCGGACCCGCGGAGGACGCTTTCATGACTATCGATGCCTGGCCGGAATTGCCGCTGGCAGCCTGGCAGGATACCTGCGACACTCTGCACATGTGGATGCAGATCGTAGGACACATCCGCATGACGCTCACGCCGCTGGTCAACCACTGGTGGAACGTCCCTCTGTACGTATCCGCGCGCGGGCTCACCACCTCGCCCATCCCGTATCACCGCCGCATTTTCGAAATTCGCTTCGACTTCATCGCGCACCAGTTGCTTATCGAAACCAGCGAGGGCTCGCTCAAAACCATGCACCTCAAGCCGCGCACCGTAGCCGACTTCTATCGCGACATCATGCAACAGCTCCACTCGCTCGATATCGACGTGAAGATCCACGCCAGCCCGGACGAAGTGGCTAACCCAATTCCCTTCGCGCAGGATGAAGTCCACAAATCCTACGACCCGGAGTTCGCCCACCGCTTCTGGCGCATCCTGGTTTCCACCGACACCGTGCTAAAGGATTTTCGATCCCGTTTCATCGGCAAGTGCAGCCCGGTTCATTTTTTCTGGGGCAGCTTCGATCTCGCGGTCTCGCGTTTTTCCGGACGTCCGGCCCCTCCACGCCCCGATCCCATCTCGCGCGAAGCCTATTCGCAGGAGGTGAGCAGCGCCGGATTCTGGCCCGGTGGCGGCGACATCAAAGGTCCGGCCTTTTATTCCTACACCGCGCCCGAGCCCGCAGGATTCAAGGCTTACCCCATCCGCCCGCCAAGCGCTCTCTACCACACCGGACTTTCAGAGTTCGTCCTAATGTACGACGACATCCGCACCGCTTCCTCCCCCGAAGCCGAGCTGATGGAGTTTCTCCAAAGCACCTATGAAGCGGGAGCGAACCTGGCCAAGTGGGATCGCGCCGCACTGGAGCGCGCTCCACAGGATTCTGTCCGCGCCGGACGTTAAGGAGGCCCCATGGCAAGCCACTGTTCACATCTGGACCAAATCAAAATCACCACCACCAGCAAGCACGTCTGCGAGGATTGCGTCTTGACCGGCGATACCTGGGTGCACTTGCGTCTGTGCCTGATCTGCGGCCACGTCGCTTGCTGCGACTCTTCCAAGAACAAGCACGCGACCAAACATTTTCACAGTGCCGGCCATCCGCTGATGCGCTCCATCGAGCCGGGCGAGCGCTGGATGTGGTGCTACCTGGATCAGCTCAGTCCCGGCGACGTGCAGCAATAGAAAACGCCGTACCGACTTACTTGCCCGTCGCCTGTGCCAAGCTCGACTGTCCATTTTCCTTAGCATCGCGATCCAGCCGCACCGGCCCCGCGGCATCCCTCCCGGCCACGCTGCGAAACTTGGACGGGCTCACCCCCATGTACCGTTTGAACAGGAAAGAAAGGTGGCTTTGATCGGAAAAGCCGCACATCAGCGCGATCTCCGCCAGCGGCGTCTCGGAATGCGCCAACAAGTGCGAAGCATACTGAACGCGCCGTCTGCGAATCAGTTCGCCCACCGTGCACCGATTGTATTTGTGGAACTGCCGCGACAGGTGTACATAGTGCACCCCCACCTCGGTAGCGATCGCGGCCAAAGTGAGCCGTTCCAGAAATCTGGATTCCACAATTTCCGTGGCTTGCCGCAGCCAGCTCGGAACCGGATGCGAGGCCTGCTTGGTCTCCACTCGCGCGATCTCGGCTAGAATGGCCAACACCAATCCCTCGATTGCAATCGCCGAAGCCGTGTCATCGCGTGAAAACTCCGCATGCAGGCGATTGGCCAGCCAGGTAATCGACAGCCCATTGAGCTCGGCCGGCTTCTTTGGCACAACCGACTGCCGCGCCAGCTGATCCAGAATCTCCGGCGCGCTGCGCACTTCCAGGCAGCGAAGTTCCGCATCTATCTCGGACGAATGCTGTACGCCGGCCGGAAGAAACCGCACTCCGCCAGGACGGCACGTCAACCCTCCGCTGGCGTACTTCTCGCGAAACGCACCCTCGATTACGAAGGTGATCGAAGCTTCCCGATTGACCCGCGCCGCCATCGTTTTCGCTGCCGGATAAAAGCGCTCGCTCAGAATGAACGGACCAATTGTTCGGCGTTTGACCAGTTCGCCGCCCGCCTCCAGCAGCTCAGCGGCTGACGCCGGCGATTGTTCGGCAGTTCCAGGACCCACGGAAGCTCCTATTCCACAGGTTCCATGATGCGGCGAACCCACCCGCGCAGTCGTTAGCAACTTGTAAATGTTTAGTAAAAACGTCATAAAACGTGGCGCCGGACGCTAAAAATCCAGGTATGCCTCGCCCGGACGGGTTACGATTCGAAGAGCCACCCTCATGTCCAATATCCTGGTCATCGACGATGACGAAAGCCTGCGCGACACCATCGGTATCATGCTCGAACAGGAGGGTTTCAGCCCGCTTCTGGTCTCGGATGGCAAAACCGGTTTTGAGCGCGCCATGGCCGTGAAGCCGGACTTACTGATTGTCGACCTGCGCCTGCCCGGCATGAGCGGCATCGAAATTTGCAAGCAGCTGCGCGCCGCCAATTTAAAAACGCCCATCATCGTGCTGAGCGCGGTCGGCGAAGAGGTGGACAAAGTTCTGCTGCTCGAAATCGGAGCCGACGACTATGTCGTCAAGCCATTCGGCGCGCGCGAGCTGTTGGCCAGAATTCGCGCCGTGCTGCGCCGCACCTCCCCGGAAGCGCGGCAGGTCGCCCAGTTCGGCTTGGTCTCGGTGGATTTCCAACGTCGTATAGTCAGCAAGCGCGGCGAGCCATTGAAACTCACGCCCGCCGAATACAATCTGCTCAGCTATTTCCTGCAGAATCCGGATCGCCCCTTGACACGCGACATGATTCTCAATTCCGTGTGGGGTTACGAATCTTTTCCCAATACCCGCACGGTGGATGCCCACGTGGTGCGGTTACGCCAGAAACTGGAGACGGACCCCAACGCGCCCCGCCACTTTCTTACGGTGCATGGCGTTGGATACCGGTTCGTTCCATGAGTGCCCGGCGAACAGCCCCGCTGGGGTTTCGAAAATTCCTCGCCAGAATTTGGAGCTTCCGACAATGAAACGCAAATTGGTTCGATATTGTTTGACTGCTGGCCTGGCATTCCTGGTTCTCGCCAGCTCAAGCGGATCTGGCCCTGGCCCAAGACACACCCGAAATGCGGGAAGTGCTGTCGCGCCTGGAGCACCTGGAACAAACCAATCAGGCGCTGGCCGAGGAAATCCGCGCTTTGCGAAAAGAATTGGCGGGTTTGCGCGCTCCCCAGCCCGACGCACCGGCTCAAACAGCCGCGCAAGCCGTCCCCGATCCCCAGCCGGCGCAATCCGCTCAACCGGCCGCCGAGGCTCAGGCAGTGGAACAGAATCGCATCGACGAGCTGGCTCAAACCAAGGTGGAAGCTTCGCAAAAATTTCCGATCCGCATCACCGGCATGGCGCTGTTCAATGCCTACACCAACGGGCGTTACAACAATCAGTCCGACAACCCCACCATCGCATCGCTTGCCCAGGGCGAAGCCACCGGGGGCGGAACGCTGCGGCAAACAACGCTCGGGCTGCTGTTCGACGGGCCGGCCATGTTCTTGGGCGGCAAAGTCAGCGGATCGCTGTACATGGATTTCTTCGGCGGCTCCACGTCGTCCCTCAATCATCTGGTCCGCCTGCGCACGGCCGCAATTAATCTGGCTTGGACCAACACCACTCTCACGGTGGGTCAGGACAAGCCCATCATCTCCCCTCGCGATCCGGATTCCTACGCGCAAGTCGGCGTTTCTCCTCTGACCGGCGCGGGCAACCTGTGGTTATGGCAGCCCCAAGTTCGCCTGGAACAACGTTACTCGTTCGATCGCGACACCGGCCTCAAAGCGCAGGTGGGCGTTTTTCAAACCAGCCTTCTCAACATCGTTAGCGATCCCGATGCCTACGCTACGCAGTTGCCTGGTCAGCAGAGCGAAGACTCCAGCCCCGGCGCCGAAGGCCGGCTCGAGCTGTGGCATCAGTGGGCCGAAACCGGACGCGTCGAAATCGCCGGCGGCTTCCATGTGAACCGCAATCATGTCGGTCCCTTCGAACTTCCTTCCAACATCTATACGCTGGATTGGTTTTTCCGTCCGTTTCAGAAATTGGAATTTTCCGGAACGTATTTTCATGGCCGTAACGTCGCGGTGGTGGGCGGACTGCTGCAAGGCTACGACGTGCTGCCCGGCGGACGCTGGCTCTCGGTAGGCAGCAGCGGCGGTTGGGCCCAGCTCCGCTTCCCCGTCACCCCGCGGCTGGCCTTCGACATTTATGGAGGACAACAGGACGACGAGAACGCGGATTTGGTGAGCGGCTTTATCGCCAAGAACCAGGCCTATTTCGCGAACGTCATGTACCGGCTGGCGCCCAACGTCATCGTGAGCCTGGAAGGCGGGAAGGTCCGCACGTCATACTTTCAGTTGGGAGACCGGCTGAACGACCATTATGATTTGGCGGTGGCGTATCTTTTCTAAAACTGGCGGACAATTCGGCTTAGCGCTGGGGCTCCTCGCCGCGCTGATTTGCCCCGGCGCAACGCACGCGGCCACCGTCAGCGGCCACGTCGAATTGCTGCTTTCCCACGACCCGAACGTGCGCAAGCACCAGGATTATTCGGGCGTCGTAGTGTGGCTGGAACCGCTGGGCGCGCCGGCCGTCCTGCCCGTCGTCGCGCGTCACGCCGAAATGATTCAGAAAAACAAAACCTTCTCGCCGCACGTGCTCGCCATCACGGTGGGGACCACAGTGGACTTTCCCAATTACGACCCGATTTTCCACAATGCCTTCTCCAACTACGATGGCCAGATTTTCGACATCGGTCTATACCCGCCCGGTACTAGCCGCTCCATTGCATTCCGGCGCGAAGGCGTTGTCCGCATTTTCTGTAACATTCATCCCACCATGAGCGCCGTCATCGTCGTGCTTCGAACGCCGTATTTCGCGGTATCGAATAAGATGGGAGCCATCGAAATCGCGAATGTGCCGCCCGGCTCCTATCGCCTGCATGTCTTCCACGAGCGCGCCACCCAGCAGACTTTGGCAGCATTGACGCGAACCATCGACGTAGCTGATTCGTCCCCTCCAACTCCCCGCCATCTCGGTTTCCGAGAGCGGCTACCTGGAAGGGCCGCACAAAAACAAATATCGGCAAAGAGTATTCGCCCCTGACCGATTCGGGCGTCTATCTAGGATCCAAGCCGTGAAATTTTCCCGACTATCGCTGCTGTGGAAGATCCTGATCCCCACCTCGCTGGTGATGACCGCGGCCTTCGCCATCACCGGATGGCTGGTGCAACGCAGCGTGGTGAGCAGCACCTACGCGGGCGTCGAGCAGGAAGCCAAAGCCAGTTTTCAAGCCTACGATTCGCTGTGGAAAGCACGCGCCAATCTGCTCGCTTCCTTCAGCCAGATCCTCAGCACGTCCGACGTCATCCGGCGCGCGTTCGGCACCGGAGATCAAGCCACCATCCAGGACACCGCCGGCGAGCTCTGGTCCAAAGTCTCGAGCGAGGATGAATTCTTTCTGGTCTCGGACGCACAAGGCCGGACCATTGCCAGCCTGGCTGCACCGTCCGCCTTCGTGCCTCGCGACGACTTGTCGATGGTACGCTCCGCCCGCAGCCTTTTCCCCAAGCAGGCCTCCGGCTTCGTGACGCGCGGCGATCAGTTATTTCAAGTGGTGGTAACGCCCGTCTACGTCCAATCGCCCAATGGACCGGCGCTTCTCAACGTTCTGGTGGCCGGCTATCGCGTCGATCAGCGTGTCGCTCAGACGCTCAAGGATTCCACCGGAGGTAGCGAGTTTGTCTTCGTCTCCAATGGCCGCGTGGTCACGTCCACGCTGGCGCCTGCGGTTGCCGCGGCCATCGCTCCCCGCCTGTGGAACATCTCCAGCATCAGCGAGGTGTCGGATTTCCTGGCTCTGCCCCAACCCCTGCCCGATGTCAGCGGCGCCCCCGTCGGACAGCTCTTCATTCTGCGCTCCTTCGCCGGCGCACGCCACCGCCTGATGGCCCTGCAGCGGCAGATCATCGCGCTTTGGCTGCTGGCTCTGATCGCCGCCCTCGCCGTCACCTACCTGGTGGCGCGAAAAATCATGCAACCGGTGGCCGAGCTCGACCGCGCCGCCGCTGAGATCGCCAAGGCCAACTACGGCTACCACGTCCCCGTCCATAGTCAGGATGAGCTGGGCCGCTTGGCCGAAACCTTCCAGACCATGTGCGATTCCATCCGCCGCGCCCGCGAGGAGCTGATCCGCCAGGAACGCATCTCCACTATCGGCCAGCTTTCCACCTCCATCGTCCACGACCTTCGCAATCCGCTGGCGGCCATCTATGCAGGCGCGGAAATGCTGATGGACAGCAACCTCGGTGAAGAACAAACCAAGCGCCTGGCCCGAAACATTTATCGCGCTTCTCGTGGCATCCAGGACATGCTGCAGCAGCTGCTGAACGTGGCGCGCGGCACCTCCGACTTGAGCGAGCCATGCAGCTTGAGCGAAGTGGTTGCGGCCGCCTGGACCGTCGTCGCGCCTTCGGCCGAGGCCCGTAATATCGAGCTTCGCGCGGAGCTTCTGGACGGCCTGGAGTGCCCCATGGCGCGCGCCCGGATCGAACGCGTCTTTGCGAACCTGTTTGAGAACGCCATCGAGGCCATTCGATCCGGTGGAACTATTTCAGTGCGATCGAAGTTGGAAGGAGACAGCTTGGTGGTTGAAGTTCACGACACTGGACCAGGCATCAGCCCGGCTCTGCGCGCACGCCTGTTCCAGCCCTTCGTCACTGCCGGCAAGAAAAACGGTCTGGGCCTTGGTCTGGCTTTGTCGCGCCAAACCTTGCTCGATCACGGAGGCGACCTGTGGGCCGATTCCGACGGTTCCGGGGCAACCTTTTGCCTGCGCCTGCCGCGCGAGCGCCGTAGCGTCGCGCCAGAAACCAACACCGTCAACTTGGCCGGAGACTAAGCCGCGCGCCGGCCAGCTTGCGGCACTCCCGCGCGATTTCCCATTCTTCCTCCGCCCGTAGAACCAGCACCCGCACCAGGGAATCGGCGGCCGCGATATCCTGATCCAGTTTCGGATTCGCGTTGCTTCCCGTGTCCAGCTTCAGGCCGAGAAAACCCAATCTCGCGCAGACCGTTTCTCGTAACGGCGCGCAATTCTCCCCGATCCCGCCGGTGAAGACCAGCGCGTCCAACCCGCCCAGAACCGCGAGCATCGCCCCAATCTCGCGCGTCAACCGGTGCGCGAACACGTCGTACGCCAACTGCGCGCGCTCATTGCCGCTCTCGATCGCGCGCAGCACTTCCCGCATATCTCCCGACACGCCCGAAACGCCCAGCAGCCCCGATTCCTGATTCAGGATGCCATCCAGCTGTTCGGCCGTGTATCCACGATGTCGCAAAAGGTAAATCATGATGCCGGGATCGATGGACCCGCAGCGCGTCCCCATCATGAGTCCTTCGAGCGGCGTGAATCCCATGGTGGTATCCACGCTTTTCCCATCCCGCACAGCCGCCAGCGACGCGCCATTGCCGAGATGGCAGGTCACCAACTTGAGACCCTCGGCATCGCGCCCCAGCAGTTCCGCCGCACGCGCCGTCGCGTATTGATGGCTGATTCCGTGGAATCCATATCGCCTCACGCCTTTTTCCAGCCATTCGTACGGCCCGGCGTACACATAGGCGGACGGCTCCAGCGTGGCGTGAAACCCGGTATCGAACGTGGCCACTTGCAGCACGCCCTTTCCAACCACGCGATCCACGGTCTCCACCGCTTCCAGCTCAAAGCGATTGTGAGCCGGCGCAAACTCCACCTCGTGTGCGATGGCCGCGCGCACCTCCGCGGTCAGCGGAGTACTGGAGCGATACTTCGGACCTCCATGCACGATGCGATGCCCAACCACGTCGATGGCCGACGGCGCGTCTATGCACGCTGCATCGCCTTTCCACAACGATTCGAGCACCGGTTCCAACACCGCCACTGGCGACTCCACTTGCATCTTGCGCTCCACCCTGGCGCCATCCTCGCGCGTAATCCGTATCTCTGCGACGCCCGAGTGATGGCTCCAGTCCGCTCGCGCACTCCACTGCGGTTGCGGCGCTTCCACCGGCAACGCACCCTCCGGCAAATTGCGAAACCAGCATTTGAAACTGCTCGACCCTCCGTTCAGCACCAGCACCCGCACGCTAGCCTCGCTGGTCCGGCCAATGCCAGTTGCGAATCTCCGGCATATCGTCGCCATACTGCGAAATGTACAGCTTGTGCTCGATCAGCCGATTTCGCAGCCATTGCTTCTGATGGCCCGCGATACCCTGCAGCCGTGGCACTCGATCGATCACGTCGCCCGCCAGATGAAAACGGTCCAGGTCGTTCAGCACCGTCATGTCGAACGGCGTCGTAGTGGTCCCGCATTCCTTGTATCCGCGCACATGCATGTTGTCGTGGTTCGTCCGCCGGTACGTCAGGCGATGGATCAGCCAAGGATAGCCGTGAAAGGCAAACACGATGGGCTTGTCTTTCGTGAAGATCGCGTCGAACTCGCGATCCGCCAAACCGTGCGGATGCTCGCTCTTTGGCTGCAAGGTCATCAGATCCACCACGTTCACCACCCGAATCTTCAGATCCGGAATGCGTTGGCGCAAAAGGTCCACCGCCGCCAGCGTTTCGAGCGTCGGGACGTCCCCGCAGCAGGCCATCACCACGTCCGGGTCCCCGCCCTGATCGTTGCTGGCCCACTCCCAAATACCCACTCCCACGGTGCAATGCTGGATCGCGGCTTGCATGTCCAGATATTGCAGCGCCGGCTGTTTCCCCGCCACAATAACGTTGACGTAATGCCTGCTCCGCAAGCAGTGGTCGCCCACCGAGAGAAGACAATTTGCATCCGGCGGCAGATAGACGCGCACCACGTCCGCCTTCTTGTTCACCACATGATCGATGAAGCCCGGATCCTGATGGCTGAAGCCATTGTGATCCTGCCGCCACACATGCGACGTCAGCAGATAGTTCAACGACGCGATGGGCCGCCGCCAGGGAATCGAACGCGTACTGTTGAGCCATTTGGCGTGCTGGTTGAACATCGAATCGATGATGTGGATGAAAGCCTCGTAGCACGAGAAAAACCCGTGCCGGCCAGTGAGCAGATAGCCTTCCAGCCAGCCTTGGCACATGTGCTCGCTCAGCACTTCCATCACGCGTCCATCGGGCGCGACGTGATCGTCATTGGGAATAATGATGGCCGTCGATGTGCGGCTGGTCACTTCAAACACCGCATCCAGACGATTGGAACTGGTTTCATCCGGACCCACGATGCGGAAATTGCGGCCATCCTTATTGAGCTTCAGAACATCGCGCAGCATCTTCCCGAGAACGCGCGTCGCCTCGGCAATCACCACGCCCGGCTTGGGAACTTCGACGGCATAACTGCGAAAATCCGGCAGATGCAGATCCTTCAGCAGCAACCCGCCGTTGGCATTCGGATTCGCTCCCATGCGCCGCTCGCCTTTGGGCGCCAACTCGCGCAGCTCCCGGATCAACGTGCCATTGTCGTCGAACAGCTCCTCGGGACTGATAGCTCTTCATCCAGTCTTCTAAAATCTTCAAATGTTCCGGATTGGTGCGCACATCCGTAACCGGGACCTGATGCGCGCGAAACGTGCCTTCAATCTGAAGCCCGTCCACCACCTTCGGGCCGGTCCAGCCCTTGGGCGTTTCCATCACGATCATCGGCCACTGCGGACGCTGGGAAAATCCGTGCTCGCGCGCCTCTTTCTGAATGGCGCGGATTTCCTCCACCACCCTATCCATCGTCCAAGCCATCAACTGGTGCATCGGCTCCGGGTCGTGTCCGGCAACAATGTAAGGCTTATAGCCGCAGCCGCGCAGCATCTCGGCTAATTCCTCCGGCGGGATGCGCGCCAGCACCGTGGGACCTGCGATTTTGTATCCGTTCAAATGCAGGATCGGGATCACCGCGCCATCGCGCTCCGGATTTAGAAACTTGTTGGAATGCCAACTGGTCGCCAGCGCCCCGGTCTCCGCTTCTCCATCGCCGATCACGCAGCAAGTTATCAGATCCGGATTGTCGAGCACCGCACCGTAGGCGTGCAGCAGCGAGTAACCCAGCTCGCCTCCTTCATTGATCGAACCGGGAGTCTCGGGCGCGGCGTGGCTCGGAATCCCGCCCGGAAATGAAAATTGCTTGAACAGCCGCTTCATTCCCTCGGCGTCCAGTCCGATGTTGGGATAGAATTCCGAATACGTGCCCTCCATCCAAGTATTCGCGACCATCCCCGGACCGCCGTGCCCCGGCCCGCAAATGTAAATCATGTTCAGGTCGTACTTCTTGATGACGCGGTTGGCGTGGACGTAAACAAAATTGAGCCCGGGCGTGGTGCCGAAATGTCCTAGCAATCGCGGCTTGGTATGCTCGGCGCGCAGCGGCTCCGTCAGCAGTGGATTGTCGTATAGATAAATCTGTCCAACCGACAGATAGTTCGCCGCGCGCCAATACGCGTCGGTCTTGCGCACTTCGTCAGCCGACAACGGGCCTTGAGGAACGCTGGGCGCTTCCGTGGATAGAGTGGCTGCCATGTTGCCTCCGGGGAATGAATTGCCATCTACTATGATGGCTGCGCGCGACTCAGCGTGTCAGAACTTTAATGACAGTGGCGTGAAAAAATCGCCCGCGATTTTACTTCCGCACCGAAACCGTCTGGTCGCCTTCGGTGTAGCCGATGTATTCGGTTCCTTTAAGCGCCGCGTAACCCTTGGCTTTCCGGCCGTTGGGTGTTTCGAAGGCATGCAACACCGGCCCGTCCGCATTGCGCCCCGCCGTGCCTCGAACGTTGAGTTTCTTACCATCCACTGCATCCACTTTCTCCAGCTCGTAGGCCATTTTGCCGCCGCCGATCCCCAGGAATTTCTTCTTCCCCGAGGGCGGCGCCACAGTCCCTATCACCGTCGCACCTTTCGCGATCACCACTTTGTTGTTGGACACAAAATCGTCGGCCACGATAAAGTGGACCGCAGTTCCTTCGGGAGCCGTGAGCGGGACGTCGTCGGCTAGCGTCATACGAAACGGCAAGCCATCGCCGACTAAGATCGGCACCATCTGCGGACGCGCTGGCGGAGCTTTGGGAGCCGGCGCCGGTTGCACTGGCTTTTCCGGTTGTGGCGGAGGCGGAGGCGCCGTCGCGGCCGGCGGAGTCGACACGGCAGCCGGCGCTGTGTTCTTTGCATTCGGCACAGTCTTCTTGGCGGCCCTGGCACGCCTCTTCGCTGCAGGAGGCGCCTCGGTAGTAGCGTTCGGCGTGGCCGGATTGGTTACTTCCGGAACCACGGGCTGCACCGGAGCCGCCGGAGGATTCTCAGGCGCTTTGACTACGGCCGGCTGAACATTCGCGACATTATTCTGCGCGACCTGGCGCGACTGTTTCCAAAAGTACCAGCCCCCCACTCCCGCTCCCGCCAACAGCACGATGCCGAGCAGGCCATAAATCAACGCGATCAGTTTGGAAGGCTGCGCCTGGGGCAGCCGGGAGGCTGGCTCCGCGCCCGGGCTGGTCGCTGTCGCCGGACTCCGAAGGCTCGAGACAGGTTGAGGCGGCGGCCCGCCCGCCGCGAGCGAAGTTTGATCATCGGCGGCCACTGGCGCCGCGGGCGTAGGAGCCACCGACCCTGCCGCATGCAGCGCCGACGATGGAGCCACCGGCGCAACCGGGGCGGCCGGAATTGCCTGCGCCATCGCCGTCGTCGACAAGGGCGGCGCGTACTGCCCGGCCGGGTCCAATTGACGCTGTAAAGTGCTCACCGCTCCCTGAACCTGCTGCATCGATTGCCAGCGCGCGTTCGGATCCTTCTGAAGACAGCGCAAAACAATCTGCTCCAGCAACGGCGGAACGTCCGGCGCGATTTCGTAAATGGGCTTCACATCGTCGCGCAGAATCGCCGACAGCGTCGAAATCCCCGAGCTTCCTTCGAACGCGCGCTTCCCCGTCAGCATCTCGTACAGCACCGAGCCGAATGCGAAAATGTCCGAACGCGCGTCCACTCGCTTGCCTTCGGCCTGCTCCGGCGACATGTAACTGACCGTCCCAATGATGGAGCCTTCGCGCGTGAGCTGCGCCTGATCCACCGTCGACGCTTCACCGGACGGCCCAACAGGGTCCAGGAACTTCGCCAACCCGAAATCCAGAATCTTCACCAGATTCGAAGGCGTGATCATCACATTGGACGGCTTCAAATCGCGATGGATAATGCCGGCGGTGTGAGCGGCGCTGAGAGCGCTGGCTATCTGGACCGCGTATTGCAGCGCCTGTGGAACCGGCAGCCCGCCCGCCGGAATCGCCTCCCGCAGCGTCTTTCCAGCCACGTACTCCATCACCATGCACTGCGTCTCGCCTTCGGAAACGATGTCGTAGACCGTAATGATGTTGGGATGGTTCAGCGCCGATGCGGCTTGCGCTTCCTGCAAGAACCGTTTGCGCCGTTCCGGATCGGCCGCCACCGCGGGCGACAAGATCTTGATGGCTACAATTCGATGCAGCCGGGTGTCCTCGGCCTTATAAATTTCTCCCATCCCGCCGGCGCCCAGCAGCTCGCGCAGCTTGTAGTGATCAATCGTTTGGCCTTCCATCATAAAGAATTACCCGACCTTCGCGATTATGACTCCAATCAGGAGTGCGGTGCAAATCGCCTGCGTTACAAGCTGCCCTGTCGGTCGCTCTCGGGAGAAGTATAATGGCGCATGTAAAGACAAGAGCGGTTCGTCTATGGCTCGTTTCATTCTCGGCTTCGCTGTCGCGCTGCTGTTATCGATTCAGCCTGCAAAGACGGAATGCTTCACCACCCTTCCGCCCAGTCCGGCTTTCACTCCCACAGCTCCGTACGATTCCGTACATCCATCGGCTAACATGTTTTGGTACGGAACCGATGCGCTCTGGACGCAGCTTGGAGCGAATGGCGTTTGGCACATCGAAAACAACGCAGATAAAAGCGGCGGCTATGCCACGAAATTGGTCTTTTGGCGAAAAGGCTTCGATTGGCGACAGGAACACGAGCCAGCGCTGATCGTCACCGCTCGCCGGGTAGATGGCGATTCCCCTTCTGTCGCGGTGGCGCACGCGAATGCGGTGTTTCTGACCAGTAACACCCCGGCCATGATGACGGGCATTCGTATCCCAACCGCTGGATGCTGGGAAGTGACCGGGCACTATGGCGGCCATACGCTCAGCTTTATAGTGTCAGTCAAATATTAAGCTTCTGGAGAGATATTAACGATTCTTCAGTTTCGCTACGAACCTTTCCACGCGAGTCTCGTCTATTACAAAAGATGCCGAGGCTCAATAAAAGCGCGATCGCAGTTCTAGGGCTGTTTGCTCTCGCCCTCGCACTGTATTGCGAAGGGTCCGCGGGACCTGCTGTCTCCCGCAGGGCGTTCTCCGGCAACTCCGTCCGCGCGGCGGGAAGCGTGCATGGGCTCTTGCATGCCTCCCGGCGGCTCCGCGCCGCCACGCGTGGGACTGCGCCGGGCAGCCTCGAATTCGCATCCGGAACCTCTCTTTCGCACCACTTACATTTCGCCGGATACACGGCTCCCACCGATGTATCGCGCCGATGTGTCGCGCGTGGAGATTCCACTTCCCCTCGCGGGCCGCCAATCTCCTAGGCCGCTCACAACCTCCAAACGTTTTCCGGCAGGGCCGAACTTTGCTGTAAGCCCAACCCTGTAAGTCCGGGTGTATTTACCAGCTACAAACTTATCTTCTTAAGGAGATTGAAAATGAAGTCGAAAAATCTTGTCAGAACTACGTGTGCCTTGATGGCCGGATTGATGGCGGCAGGATCGCTGTTCGCCGCACCGGCCACCGCTTCGGCGCCGTGCGAAACGTCCGTCCAAGCGGAAGATCGGAACTATCAGCAGGAAGCGTCGCGGCTGCTCAAGGAAGTCCAGACCCATGCGAACGCGCTGTCGAGCGATGCCGACCTGCTTCTTATTTACGCGCGCGGGAGCATTAGCCGCCACAGCCACGCCCTTCAGGTCAACCTGGTGAAGGATCGCGTCAACGCGATCGGCAAACCGCTCAACCGGCTCCAGGCCATCCGGCATGTCGCCGCGCCGTGGCAGCGCCAGGCGATCGACTCGGTTGTGCCCATCGCAGCCAGCTTGGCCGCACAAACCGAGGCGGCGATCCTGCACCTGAACGAGGCCGGTAAGCCGCTCTGGGCGCCGGACTACACCGATCTTCTCAGATCCATTTCCGATCGATCGGATCAGGTGAAGCAAACCATTGACCTGCATTTGGATCTGGCCGCCGCCGAGCAGAAGCTCGAAGATCTGCGCGGTCGCGTCAGCCAGATCGGTTCGTGAAGACCAAACCAAACAGCTACCCGAGGCCGGCGCCCGCGGCTGGCCTCGGGCTGAAATCAGAAACGGCAACGAGACGAATAGGAGACGACTATGTTTCAGACCCTTGACCAGCAAATGGGGCGCAACCGCTCCCGCTTGCGACTCCTCCGGGAGGCGTTCAGCGCCGCCGCGGCAGTTCTGCTCGCCGGCGCAGGTTTTCAAGCCATCTACTCGTTCATCTTCGCGCTCGATTGACGGCGCGATGCTTCGCGAGAGCCGCTGGGGCGGAAATCCGAAGCACCTGCCTGGTGCGTAGCACCTCTTGCAGATTAGTGCTACCATTTGGGACCAGTAGCACATTTCTCACTTCTGTAGCACAGATGAAAGGAGCCTATGACCCGATGGCCGGTCGTCCTCGCTTCCATCCTATTCGCAACAGTGTGGTGTGCCTGGGCCGCCGATATGGTTGTATCGGGAACGGTCGTCGATTCTTCTGGCGCCGCGGTCGCCGGGGCCGCCCTGCAGCTTCAAAGCGCCAACCGTACGGTACTCAGAACCACCGAGTCGGATATGCATGGCTCCTTCACGATTTCCGGACTCCCGGCGGGTAATTATCGGCTCGTGGTTTCTCACGCCAATTTCGAAGCCAAGGAAATTCCCGTTTCGATAGGCGCCCAGGCACCCGCCCCATTCCGCATCGCTTTGGCCCTAGGGTCCGTCAGCACTTCCGTAAACGTGCAAGGCCGCGCGGATGACCTTACCGGAATCGCCCAGTCCGCCAGCCAGGGAACGGTGGGCCAAACGGAACTTGAGGATCGCCCCATTCTTCGGTCGGGAGAGGTTCTGGAGACGGTTCCCGGCGTCATCATCACTCAACACGCCGGTGGCGGCAAGGCCAACCAATATTTTCTTCGGGGCTTCAATCTCGACCACGGCACGGATTTTGCCGTTTTCCTCGACGATATGCCGCTGAACCTTCCGTCGCACGCGCACGGCGAGGGGTACGCGGACATGAATATCGTTATCCCAGAGTTGGTGCAGCAGGTGAACTACGAGAAAGGTCCCTACTACGCCGATGTCGGCGATTATGGCTCAGCCGGATCCGCCCACCTGGAATTCTATAAGGCGCTGCCTGAAAACTTCTTCCAGGTGGAAGGCGGCATGTATGGCTATGAGCGGGCCGTCTTCGGCGTATCGGAAAAGGTCGGCTCGGGCAATTTGCTCTTCGGTGGAGAGTTCTATCACGACGACGGTCCCTGGACGCATTCGGATAATTATTCCAAGTTAAACGGCCTTCTGACGTACAGCCAGGGCGACGAAGCCAATGGTTTCAGCATCACGGCCCACGCTTACCACGGAAATTGGTACTCGAGCGACCAGATTCCTGTCACCGCCGTTCCCCTGGTCGGTTTCTTCGGCGCGCTGAACCCAACCGACGGCGGCAATTCACAGCGTCACAGCTTGCAGGCTGAATGGCATCGCCAGAACGATCATTCCCGAACGCAAATCATGGCCTACGGATTTTACTATTACCTCAATCTCTTTTCCGATTTCACTTACTACCTGGATGACCCCGTTAAGGGCGATCAGTTCGAACAACAAGACAGCCGCTTTGTGCTTGGGGTCGACGCACACCACACGATTTTCAGCCAGTGGTTCGGGCGCAGGGTGGAAAATACGTTCGGACTGCAAGTCCGCAACGATTGGGTCCACAACGGCCTTTACCGGACCGAAGATCGCGTGCGCACGGACAAGAACGACATCAACGCATGCAATGACGAACCCATCGACGCTTGCAATACCGATCCGAACCTGACGGCGATCCTGCCCGCGGACACGGATGTGAATCGATTTACCGAGACGATGCTCGGCTTTTATGTGGAGAACAAAATCCAGTGGGCGGAAAAATTCCGCACCGTCTTGGCCTTCCGCGGCGACGAGGTAAGAGACGCCGTCACCAGCTTGACTCCGAGTTATACCGCCACCGAATTACCCGGCGCCCCGGTAGTCAACTTCGCGGCCGCCAATTCGGGCACGGTCACCCAATTCATGCCCGAACCCAAAGCAAGTTTGATTTTCGGCCCGTGGTCCAAGACGGAGTTCTATGTACAGGGCGGGTTCAGTTTCCACAGCAACGACGCGCGCGGCGCAACGCAAAGGGAGGAACCGATTTCGCCAGACAATCCATTTCCCACGGCCACCTCGAGAATCCCGGCCCTAATCCAAACCAAGGGATCGGAAATCGGCGTGCGCACTACGGCCGCCCCACATCTGCAAAGCACATTTTCACTCTGGTACCTCCACAGCCAATCCGAATTGCTGCAGGATGGCGACACCGGAGGCACCGTCGCTTCGTTATCGCCGAGCAACCGCTATGGCATCGAATGGGCGAACTACTACACGCCGCTCGAACATTGGGCCTTTGATTTTGACTTTGCGGATTCCAGAGCCTTCTTCACCGAAATCGATCCGGATGACGCTGCGCCCAACAGCCCCGGTGGCACGCGTGTGCCCGAAGCGGTTGGGTTGGTGGCCTCAGCGGGGGCCACGATGCACGATTACAAACGCTTCTCGGCGAGTTTGCGCCTGCGCGCCTTTGGCCCCCGCGACCTGACTTCGGACGGAATTTATCGTTCAGCTTCGACGGTTCTGCTCAATGCGGAGGTCCGCTATCGAATCACCCGGAAATGGAGTTTCGTCGTCGAAGCTTTGAATTTGCTGAACCGCAAGGACCACGACATTGACTACGCCTATACCTCCCGAATAACGCCAACGGCCGATCCGCAATTCACAGACGTTTTTCACCCCGTCGAACCGTTTCAGATGCGATTCGGGCTGCGCAGAGCCTTTTGAGATATGGACCATTTGCCCTCCTGGCTAAAGCGCTGCGCGCCGCAGCCCCCTTGCCGCCCACCGAAAAACGTTAACCGCCTTACCAAACAACGCTTTGTGACGATATTGTTTCACACATAACTCAAGCTTTTGTTACTACTTGCCGATTACCCAGTCACGTGCAAGTTCCGCAAATACAGGCGCAAAGGGATCTCCTTGCCCTCGAGGAGGACGCCGACATTGCCCGCCGTGGCATTCCCGCAATCTGGACCAGCATCGTTGCGATCCAGTTCATCGTCTTGGCTGGGACCTACTTCAGGGACCACCCCGCCGCCATCACTGCCTTCGCTGGCTTGGCCACCGCCGCTTGCCTGTCTCGCCTGTTCTTGCTGATTGCCAAGGACGCGCTCTACGCGAGTTCTCCCAGGCGTTGGCGAGTGGCCTTCTGTGCCTGCCAGTTGGTCTTCTCGTTTACCTGGGGAACCTTCGTGGCCTGTTGCTATTCATGGTACGGCTACACCAGTTGGAATTCCGTGCTGGTCACCTTCTGCACGCTGGGTCTCAGCGCCGGGGCCTTGATTTCCCTCACCCCACGCCTGCTTTATCTCTACGGGCACCTGGTCCCGTTGCTGCTGCCTTGCACCGTCATAGCGCTGTGGCAGGCCGGTGACGGCTTCATCATCGGCGGATTGTGGATGATCTACGCCGCGTTCCTGCTGGTCCAGGGCCGGCATCTCAACACGCAGTATTGCAGGGCTTTCGACGACCGGCTGCAGCTGGAATCCGCCAAGCAACTGGCCGAGGGCGCCAACCAAGCCAAGAGCCGCTTTCTGGCCAATGTCAGCCACGAGCTGAGAACGCCCATGAACGGCATCATCGGAATGACCGAGCTGGCGCTCGATACCGAGCTTTCCTCAGAGCAGCGCGTTTTGCTCGACACGGCTCGGAATTCGGCCTTGTCGCTGCTCAACCTCATCAACGACGTGCTGGATTTCTCGGAAATCGAGGCGCACCGCGTCAACCTCGGCCACTCGGTCTTCGATCTGCGCCAAATGATCGCGGAAACCATCAGCGCATTTGTGCCGCAAGCTCGCGCCAAGAATCTGAAGCTCAGCGATGAAATAGCCCTGCGCGTTCCCAACCGCGTCAGCGGCGATCCGGGCCGTCTGCGCCAGGTGCTCGTGAACTTGCTAAGCAATGCGGTCAAGTTCAGCCACTTCGGCCTGGTGACCCTGCGCGTGGGCGTCGAGTCCATCGAATCTCACCAGGTTTGCCTGCATTTTGCGGTGAAGGATACCGGCATCGGAATTCCGCCCGACAAGCGCGAGATCATCTTTCACGCCTTCTCGCAAGCGGACGAATCCATGACCAGATCTTACGGCGGTACCGGATTAGGTCTCACCATTTCCGCCCGCCTGGTGGCCATGATGGGCGGCAAAATCTGGCTCGAAAGCGAGCTGCGCCAGGGCAGCACGTTTCATTTCACGGCCTGCCTGCAACTGCCGCAAACCGCGGAAAACGACGCGCCGCCTGCACCGGATCAGACCGAGGCCGTCCTCACCAACGCCGAATCCGCCCGGGCCGGCGGTTAGCGGCTCGTCCCTATTTTCCAGTCACGCACCGTCCCAAGGATTTTTCCTATCGGCTATCTCCATTCTTTCGCTTTTCTTCCGGAGAATTTCCGATTCCCCCAACCCGAGCGGCCGCCGTCCCAGCTGGCAAGCGTTCTGTAGACTGCTTCTAGGATTCGGTTCATGGAATGCAGCCAGACATTCACGCTTACAATTTCCCCCAACCCGGCGAAACCTGGCTGCTCGCGCCGGACGAACGCAGCCCCGACTTTTTCCCCGCTTTCGCCCGCATTTCGGTAGCGCTGCAGCAAGCTCTGCGCGATCGCGTGCCCGCCGCGTATTTTGAAAACCTGGAAAACTACCGCGATACCAAAAAGGCTTACCCGATGCTCATCTATCGGTCCAGCCGCCCCTTTCGCGCCCGCATGCGCACCGAGCTGAATTACGATGTCTTGAATCCGGCCGCGTTGGCCCGTGTCTTCCGCAGCGCCAAGCAGTGTCTCCCCGAATTGCTGGCCCAAACCGAGAACCTGCTGAGCGATGCCGGCCGCTACGACCTTACGCGTTACTACCAGGCCAGACGGACCCCCGATATTGTCGATTCGGTCCAGCGCCTCAGCAAGAGCCGCCGCTGCTTGTACGTGCTCATCCGATCTGAAAGCGTGCTAATGAACGCGCTGATCGAGCTGGGTGGATTGGGAGCGCTCAGTCCGAAACATCAGCTCAAGCGCAGAGCCGCGTTTGAGAAACGCTGGACCTTCCAACTGCGCACGCTCTACCCCGGGACCGACTGCCGCAGCCTCGCGCCCACGTTGCTCGATGCCGCCACCAACGCGTTGGTAGAGTTTCTGAACCGCCCGGCTATTGCTGAGGATGACCCGCCTCCGGAGAACCCGGACGAGAGCGAGTCTTAAGGAACTTTATTCGACGAATCCCAAGCGCCGCAGCGTCGCGGCCGGCTCAGGATCTTCGAAAGCGGCAGCGGCGATGGCCGCCTTCTGATGCCCGCGCTCCAGTGCCACGCCATAGGGCGCATCCACGAACTTGAACGTGGCGCGCAACAGATCCAGATCGGTGGATGTGCCCGCCTTCAGTCCTGTGTCGTGCAGAAACGCCTTCGCGAATCGCGCATCCTGGACCGGAAGCGCCACCACCTTCGTGTCTTTCCAATTCAGCTTCGACATCCGCCGCGCCGCCGCATCGCAGTGCATGCATTCCGGATTGTAGAAGAACAAAAAAACGTGGCCTTCATTGAGTGCGAATGGCTGGCCGTCCACCGTGATCGTATCCGGCGCTTTGAGCCCGGTTTCACGGGCCGAGTTTACGCCATAGGAAACGCCCGCGAACACGGCCACGATCCCTAAGATCACCGCCGCGGCTCTCAGATTCTCGGAAGCCCGCGCCCACCAGCCCGCCAACACCGCCCCAGCCAGCATTAACCCGTCGCCGATGAAAAGCCCCGGCCCGACCGCTCGCTTCACCAGCGGAAAGCAACTGCAATCCTTGCCTACCAGCGTGGCGTAGTTCGCGCCAATGTAGAGCATGAAGGTGACCAGCAGCGCCGCGATCAGCCAGCTTCCCCAGCGCCGGAAGCGCGGCACCAATATCAGAACCGCGGCCACCGTCTCAGCGATCCCCAGCGCAATCGTGCCGGGCAGTGCCAAGGCCCCAGGCACGTGGAATTCGCTCAGAAATTGCGACCAGCGGAACGGGTCGGACAACTTCCAGGCGCCCGAGCTGAAGAAAATAACGGCAAGCAGGAATGCCGCCGTGGTTCCAATGGCTTTTTTCCAAGCCGGAACATCCAGGCTGGCGGCCGCCAGCCCGAGTGCGGCTGGGTCCGCCGTGCTTTGGCTCATAGATAGCTCTATTTTACCCCTTGTCGGGGGGCAGTGGGTCAGTTTGAAACGAAAAGCTCCATTTGGCTTTCATGGGTCTTCAAACCACCCATCTGAGTGTTCCGTTGTACAATCGCGGATGCCGTCCGCCCTGATGAATTAGCTGTGTTGAAAAGGAGCGCCAGTTGAGGCTTTGCCCGTCTTGCTCGGCCGTTCCTCCGCAAGACAGCGAGTTTTGCAACAAGTGCGGTGCTGCCCTCGACGGAGCACGCAGCGCCGCTACTGAAACCGTCCACTTGCCACGGAGTTCCACTCCCCCTTCTTCCACGAACATGGACGAAGGCCGCTTTCCACCGGGAACCGTGCTGGCGCAACGCTACCGGATAGTAAGTCTGTTGGGTCACGGCGGCATGGGCGAGGTCTACCGCGCCAACGATCTGCTGCTGGGCCAGACAGTGGCGCTCAAGTTCCTGCCTGCCCAATGGACCTCCGATGAGCCCACGCTGGCACGATTCCGCAACGAAGTGCGCATCGCGCGGCAGATCTCGCATCCCAATGTGTGCCGCGTGCACGACATCGGCGAAGCCGAGGGCTCCACGTATTTGTCAATGGAATACGTGGACGGCGAGGATCTGGCCTCGCTGTTGCGGCGCATCGGGCGGTTGCCCCAGGACAAGGCGCTGGAAATCGCCCGCCAGCTCTGCGCCGGTTTGGCCGCTGCGCATGACAAAGGAGTGCTGCATCGTGACCTGAAGCCGGGCAACATCATGCTCGATGGGCAAGGCCAGTTGCGCATCACCGACTTCGGTCTGGCGGGCGTGGCTGGCGAAGTAAAGGACATTCGCAGTGGAACGCCGGGCTACATGGCGCCTGAGCAGAAATCCGGCCAGGCGGTAACGGCGCGCAGCGACATTTATGCGCTGGGTGTGGTGCTACACGAAGTTTTCACCGGCAAACGACCCTCCGCGGATTTGACACACCCGGACTTGGCGCCAGAAGTGGATCGCGTGATCCGCCGCTGCCTGGCCGAGGATCCAACGAAGCGCCCCGCATCGGCGCTGCAAGTTGCGGCCGCGCTGCCGGGAGGCGACCCGCTCGCCGCTGCGCTGGCGGCAGGCGAAACGCCGTCGCCCGAGATGGTCGCCGCGGCCGGGAACACGGACAGCATCTCGCTGCGGACCATCGGCATCTCGGTGGCGTTCATCCTCGCCGGACTAGTTGCAGCGGCTGTGTTGGGTGGCAAGACGAATCTGCTCACCAGGACTCCGTTCCCGAAGCCGCCGCTGGTTCTGGAGCAGAAGGCGCAGGACGTGATCGAGAGCCTCGGGTACACCGAACCGCCCACCGATCGCGCGTACGGTTTTCTTTACGCCGAGGAGTACCAGCGCTACGCGGAGAAGCAGGAGAAGCCCGCCATCTATCGCGCGCAACTGGCCGAAGGGCAGCCGCCCCTGATCTATTTCTGGTATCGCCAGAGTCCGCAATATCTCGAGGCCCCGAGTACCGGCGACCCCCGCATTCCCGCCGTTTCCCCAAACAATCCGCCGCCGACTCACTCTGGAATGGCCGGCTTGAATCTTGACCCGCTGGGCCGGCTGATCGAGTTCAGCGCCGTACCTCCGCAGGTGGAAGAAACGCCAGTTCAGCCGCACCCGGCTGATTGGACTGCCTTGTTGACCGCAGCCGGCCTGGACATGTCGCGCTTCGCGCCTGCCGAGCCACTCTGGATACCATTGGTAGCCTTCGACGCTCGGGCGGCGTGGACCGGCTCGTACGCGCACGCGCCGGAGGTGCCAATACGAATCGAGGCCGCATCCTGGCGTGGAAGGCCGGTGAATTTCCAGGTGATTGGCCCGTGGTCGAGACCCGAAAGGATGCAGCCCAATCAGTGGCCGGCAGGGCTTGGCTTTGTTCTAACGTTTTTCATCTGCATGCTGATCCTGGCTGTGCTCCTGGCCTGGCGCAATATCCGCCTCCAAAGAGGGGACACTCGCGGCGCGTCGCGCCTGGTCGCCTTTACTTTGTTTCTCGATATGCTGTTGTGGGTGTGCGGCGCGAGCCACGTCCCGACGCCGCACGAACTCGACAGCTTCTTTAGAACACTAAGCTGGTCTCTCTTGCGTGCAGGTGTTATTTGGATCGTCTACGTTGCGCTCGAGCCATACGTAAGAAGACGCTGGCCACAGATCATGATTACCTGGAGCCGTTTACTCGGCGGAGGAGTTCGCGATCCCTTAGTGGGAGGACATCTGCTGATCGGTTGTGCTTTCGGGGTTGGGCTCGCCGCTTGGTCTTTCGTCGTTGGCCTCTATCACGAGCAATCCGGGACGCTCGACACTGGGCTGAGCTTAGATTCTATGCTGGACGCGCGTCATATGACTCTGGTCCTCGATAGAACTTTGGTGGACTGGATTCTTGGGTCACTATTTCTGCTCCTCCTTTTTTTCCTGCTCCGCACGATGTTTCGGCGGCTGTGGCTCGCCGCCGCTGCCTTCATTGTTGTCGTTAGCCTCTACACCTTCATTTCAACAGGATTCGGTCAGTTGAGTCTTTTCGACTGGATTACTATCCCGCTATTTGACGCACTTCTGGTATTCATGCTGGCTAGATTCGGGGTATTGGCGCTGATCGTCGCGCTCTCGGTTAGCTCTACTCTGCAGGATTTCCCGCTCACCACGGATTTCTCGGCATGGTACGCGGGCAGCTCTCTTTTTGCGATCGCGAGCGTACTCGTGCTGACTGCGTACGCGTTATACACCGCACTCGCTGGGCGTCCTTTATTCAAGGCAGGATTTCTCGACACCGATTAACTTTGGGTCCAGCCAGCCGGTAAGTGCCCAGCACCTGTCGGGGCGGGAGGCCCCGGGGGAGCCTCACTGCCCGGAATCCGCCGAGGCAAAGAACTCCCCGGCCGCGGCAACCGTGCGCGCGATATCTCCCTCGCTATGCGCCGCCGAAACGAAGCCCGCCTCGAACTGCGACGGCGCCAGGTACACGCCGCGCTCCAGCATGCCAATGGAAGAACTCGGCGAAACGCGGCCGGTATCGGCGCGTTTGGCCGATTCCCAATCGGTCACCGGCTCGGGCGTGAAGAAGAACGTGAACATCGACCCCACGCGGTTCACCGTGACGCCCGCCGGCGCATTGCGCCGATCGCTGCGCGGTGCGCTGCTCCAACTGCGTCGTAGATCTCCGGATGCGCCTTCAGGTGCCGCAGCATGGCGATGCCGGCGCTCACCGCCAGCGGATTGCCCGACAGCGTGCCGGCCTGGTACATCGGCCCGACCGGCGCGACTTGGCTCATGACATCGGCGCGCCCGCCGTAGGCGGCGATCGGCAGCCCGCCGCCGATGATCTTGCCCAGCGTGGTCAGGTCGGGCCGGATCCCGTAAGGCTCCTGCGCGCCGCCCAGCGCCAGCCGGAACCCGGTCATCACTTCGTCGAAGATCAGCAGCGCGCCGTGCTGCTGCCGTGATTCGCGCGCAAGGCTTCGAGAAACCCCGCGCGCGGCGGAACGCAGCCCATGTTGCCCACCACCGGCTCGACGATCACCGCCGCGATCTGGTCGCCGTGCTCGCGGAACGCCGCTCTCAACTGCCTCCACCGAGTTGTAAGGCAGCGCGAGCGTGGTGGCGGCAAACGCCTCGGGCACGCCCGCGCGTATCGGCGATGCCCAGCGTCGCCATGCCCGCTGCCGGCCTTCACCAGCAGCGAATCCACGTGCCCGTGATAGCAGCCCTCGAATTTGACGATCAGATCGCGGCCCGGTGAATCCGCGCGCCACCCGCAACGCGCTCATGGTAGCTTCGGTGCCGGAATTAACCAGCCGCACCATCTCCATCGACGGCACACACTCGCGGATCAGCTCGGCCAGCTCGACCTCGCGTTCGGTAGGCGCGCCGAAACTGGTCCCAATCTCCAGCACCTGGCGAAGCGCCTCGATCACCGGCGGAAAGCGATGGCCCAGGATCAGCGGCCCCCACGACCCGACGTAATCGATGTACTCGTTGCCATCGACATCGTAAATCCGCGACCCTTCCCCACGCGCGATGAACAGCGGCGTCCCGCCCACCCCGCGAAACGCCCGAACCGGCGAATTGACCCCGCCCGGAATCAGCCTCTGGGCGCAGGCAAACAGTTCTTCAGATTTTTTGTGCTGCATGGCGCTAGATAGCCATTTTACGCGACGGACCGGTCTTGTTTTGAATCATTTCCGGCGTTCAACGAGAAGCGAGGGCCGACTCTGTGGAGACCTCTCGGCCTGACTTGACGTCGAGCGGAAGCGCGATGGCGATTCGAGCGCCTCCGTCGAGCTGGTTGGACGCCTCAATCGTTCCTCCATGGGCACGCACGACAGCGTCGACAAATGCGAGGCCTAGGCCATGCCCGTTCGAGTTCGGTCCCTTCACACGACGCTCGAAGAGGTGAGCGCGGACCTCGGAAGCGAAGCCCGGCCCATTGTCTTCCACTGTCAGCAAAGCGTTATCTTCAGCTTCGCGAAGGGAAATTGCCACCGTACATGAGGCCGGCAAATGTTTCAATTCGTTGTCGAAAAGGTTGGCCACCATCCTGTGAACGAGTGGGGCGTCGGCCCAGATCTCCAGCTCGCCGCCGCTACACAACTGAACCAGCAGTCCCTTTTCAGAGAACGATGGTTCGTAGAGGTCGATCATGACACGAAGAAGGTCATCCAGGTCAATCGCAACACGATTGAGCTTGAGCGCGTTCGCTTTGGCCTCGGCAACATCCAGAGACCGGTCCAGGAACTCTGTGAGGCGATCCATGTCCTCAATGGCCGATACCACCGATTCCGACTCCTCGTCTTTAGCGTGCGCAGTCAGTGCCATCTCCAGCTTGGCTCGTACCGCTGTCAGGGGACTGCGAAGATCGTGAGCGAGCGATCCGGTGATGGTGTGCAGTTGATGAACGGAGATCTCGATGCGATCCAGCATGCTATTCAGGGTGAAGGCCAAATGTCCGACCTCGTCATTCCTGCGCGCAGCCGGAACCCGCCTGCTTAAATCGGCCTCACCGATGCGCGACGCGGCCTCCGTAATCTCGCGAATGTCACGCAGGAGACGCCGGGTCGTGAGAAAGACGATTGCGTACCCGATGCATACGATCAGAAGCCAAAGCAGAGCAAACCGAAGGCGCAATCTTCCGAGCACGCGCAACTGGTCGCGTTCGGAAACTCCCAGATAGATATTGCCTTTATTTCCCGTTCCGACGCGAACTACGCGAAACGGTGTATCGAAGCCGGCAATTTCAATGTCGGTCGGTGTGTCGGCGGCGATCCGTCTGTTCTCGATAGCCCTGAGATGAGGAGCCGCGTCTCCGGCGCCCACCCATAAGGTCACCGAGTTGTCCGCGGCGGTCTGTATGAAGAACACCGAATCGTTCAGAGTTTTGCCGGATGCCTTCCTGTACGGCACCTCTCTGCTGGCGAGTTCGGCCACCTCCGCGACGACCCGTCTGGAAAGGAATTCTTTCGGTGTGCGAGCGGCTACATCACGAAGAACTCCGGCCTCGCCGGTTAGCCACGCATCGGTCCGGCGCTGAATATCCCCCGCCACAAACTGGTGCAGGAATACGAAAACGACCATGGTGCCGCAGGCGAACGCCAGGGCGGCCCACATGGAAATGCGCCACGCGGCGCTCCGCATTTTCGGCTTAGCGGTCTTTGAGTACATAGCCGACACCTCGAAGCGTCCGGATGAGCGGTCGCTGTCCCTCCGCGTCCACCTTCCCCCGCAGGCGGTAAATGTGGACATCCACCACGTTTGTATCCGGCTGGATGCGCATCCCCCATACCTGGTCCAGAATCATGGATCGCGTCACGACGCGGCCGGCATTCCGGCATAAATACTCGAGCAGAATGAATTCTTGCGGCGTGAGATTCAGAATTTCTCCGCTCCGGGACGCCTCGCGCCTGAGCAGATCCAGCTCCAGGTCGAGCACCCGCAGGCGAGTGGCATCGGCGGCCGGTAGGGTAGCCCGCTTCACCAGATTGCGCAGTCTTGCCAGTAACTCGGCCAGTGCGAATGGCTTGGTCAGATAGTCGTCGCCACCCTGTTCGAGCCCGCGCACCCGATCATCCACCGAGCGCCTCGCCGAGAGGATCAGCACCGGCGCATGCAAGCCAAGATTGCGCAGCCGCAGGATCAGGCTCAGGCCATCCTCATCGGGCAGGCCGAGATCGACGACCAGAGCGTCATGCGGGCTTTCTACTGCCATTCGCTCGGCCGTTCGTCCATCCCCCGCCGCGTCTACCTGGTAGCCAGCCTCTGTCAACGAACGCCGCAGAAAGTTTTGGATATCGACTTCATCCTCTACCAGCAGCAACCGCATGTCTTGATGTTAAAGCATTCCCGCGGCCACACAGCCGAAATGAACACTTCGTCATCTCCGGTTTTTCCGTCGGTCATCTTCTCCAGGCTTCGCAGAGCGTCGCGTTCGGCTCTAATGGCTGTCACCGTCGTGATCGACGTCGCCAGCCGCAAGAGCCTGCGCCTTCGTACTCAACTGCACCGTGTCCTGAGATTGCTCCGAGGGAGCTGGGCGGGGCTTCGCCGGAATGCTATTCTGCACTGAAAGCCCGGACCCTGGGGATGTGGAAGAAATGTTCATGTGTATTTTTAGCTCTGCCCCTTTATCGTCCATTCCGGCGTTATTTCCACGGAAATTGGGATGGATGAACACTTTGTCATCCAAAGGTTTCCTACGAGTCATCTCACACCGATATAAATGAACGATGAGCCTAGTCACGCTTCAGGCCCGCATGACAAATGAACAAATCGTCAGGAACGAATAGATGCCCCAGCCGTCTCATCAGACATCTCTCAAGCGTTCCAAACCGGCGCGACGGCCGCCAGGCGGATTTTCGTGATCCCCGCGCTCAGTAGCCAACTCGGCTTCGACCTCGCGTCGAACATCCTGAAAGACTTCTCGCCGGATCTCGAACGGAAAATTTCACGGAGTACCCAATCGACAGGCCATGGCTCGCTTTAAGTTCAATATCGGCATCATCGGTGGTGGAATCGGCGGGGCGTCCGCGGCGGTAGCGCTGCATCGCTCAGGTGTTTGCGCGACGGTCTATGAGCGGGCCAGCGAACTCCGCGAGGTGGGAGCGGGTTTGATGCTTTGGCCTAACGCCACTCGCGTCCTGAGAGAGCTCGATCTCCTCGGCAAGGTGGCCGAACTGAGCGGGCCGAACCGGCATTTCATCGTTCGTTCACAAGCAGGAACAATTCTGATGGATATTGGGCTTGGACATTTTGACGTACCAGCCCTGTGTACCCGTCGCTCGGATCTGCTGGATGCATTGATCTCGGCGGTGCCAAAAGAATCCCTTGTCCTCGGACGCGAATTCGAGTCGTTCGAGGAGCACAAGACCGGAGTTCATGTTCGATTCGCCGGTGGCGCTTCTGCCGAGCACGATTTCCTGATCGGGGCTGACGGCATCCACTCGCGGGTTCGTACGCAGTTGCTAGGAGTCCGCGAACCCGTCTGGCGCGGTTATACAGTCTGGCGCGGCCTTGCACGACTTCCGGGCGCCGTTCCGAACAGTTCAAATAGCGAAACTTGGGGACGCGGTAAGCGTTTTGGCATTCTGAATACCGGCCGCGACCGGTTCACCTGGTATGCAACCGCCAACACGGATCCCGGTCACTCAGACTCTCCCCAAGGGCGGCTCCATGAACTTCTCGGGATGTTCGCCGGCTGGCACGAGCCGATCCCACGCCTGATCGCCGCCACCGATGAAAGCTCCATCCTGAAAAATGGCGCCTACGATCTCGCGCCCCTGAAACGCTGGGGACGCGGGAGAGTGATGTTGCTCGGAGACGCGGCTCATCCCTGCACACCCAATCTCGGATTGGGCGGCTGCATGGCGCTCGAAGACGCCTTGGTTCTCGCCAGATCGTTTTGCAAAGAGCCAACTCCCGAGCTCGCCCTGCGCCGCTATGAGTCGCTGCGGCGCCGGAGAACCCGTCACGTGCAGCAGCGCTCACTTCTGATGGGCAACATCGGGCAATGGGAAAACCGTCTCATCGCGGGCGGACGCGAGGTGCTGACAAGCTTGCTGCCCGCGTTGATTTTTGAACGCAATCTGAGGAGAGTTTACTCGTATGCGGCTTAGGATTTTAGCCCTTTGCGCGGCGCTGCTTCCAACTCTGGCGCTCCTGGCCCAAGAAAGAGCCATCGATGCGCAGCGCAGCACGATTACGGTTCATGTAGGGAAATCAGGACTCCTCTCCCCCGCCGCGCACGACCATACGATCAATGCGCCCATCTCCTCCGGTACCGTCCGGGAATCGACGGCCCCGCACATCGAGTTCACTATCGAAACCGCGAAAATGACGGTGCAGCCCGACCCCAAGATCGACGCGAAAGATCAGGCCACCATCCAGACACATATGCAGGAGATGACGCTTGAGACGAAGAAATATCCCGAGATCGAATTCCGCTCCACTCGCATCGAACCAATCGCCGACGGGCGCTGGAAAGTCGATGGTGACTTGTCTCTACACGGAGTCACCAAGCCGGTCACTCTGACGGTGAAGCAAACCGGCGATTCCTGGACCACGCGCACCGTTCTCAAGCAGACGGATTTTGGAATTAAGCCCATCAGCATCGGTGGCGGAATGATCAAGGTGAAGAACGAAGTGGAGATCGACTTTCAAATCTTCGCGCGCCAATGAAGACTGTCTTGCTTTTCACTGGGCTTTCCACGCCGCCCGTGCCGGCTGCACAGGTGAATCCCCCGGATTCCGAAGCCAACCAGTCGAGGCCCGCCGCCATGCCGGGAACAACCGCGACCCTCATCGCGCTCAATCCTCATGCGGCCGCCTATTTCAGGATCACTTCAATCCGCATTACGCGTTCCAGATTCAAAACCGTTCTCTGGACCTCCCTCGGTCTCACTGCGCTATTTGTGTTCATCACTTCAGAAGCTCTTCTCCTCACCGATTACCCCATGTACCACGCCTACCGTTTGCAGGTCATCGCCGACCGCCATCTCCTCATCCCCCACGCACTCTGCGGGATCATCGCTCTCCTGGCCGGCCCAGTGCAGTTCTCTTCGCGCCTTCGCCAGCGCCGCCTAAAAATCCATCGCGTCCTCGGCCGCATTTATGTTGTCTCCGTCTTCATCGGCGCCTTGACCGGAATCGCCCTCGCCGCCGGCCGCCCCGGCATGCCGGGAACCTCCATACAGGCCGCCGCCTGGATCGTCTGCACCGGCGCCGCCTTGATAACCGCGCGTAACCGCCAAATCCACCAGCATCGCCAGTGGATGGTTCGCTCCTATGCGGTCACGTTTACCTTCGTCTCTAGCCGCGTGCTCAATCTCTGGCCCCCCTATTGGAGCCATCTCGGCGACACCCTGGCCGCCGTCGGCATCATCGCTTTCACGCTGGCTTCCCTGCTTGTCGCCGAACTCGGCCTCCACTGGCGTCGCGAGCTCACCACCCGCCGTGCCTGATAGGTCGCCGGCAGTGGCTCAGTCGCCGTCGGCTCCATTAATGCACCAACGCCAGCGCGATGCGGTCAATCGCACGCCTCACTTCCGCCCCCGGCGCCGTCGCGTTGTTGATTAACAGCGAGAACGCCAGCGGATCGCGCCCCGGTACAGTCACATATCCGGACAGGGCTCGCACATGCGCCAGGGAACCAGTCTTGGCGTGAATCGCTCGTGCCTCTGGATGGTCTTCAAAGCGAGTCGCGAGCGTTCCATCGGCGCCCGCGATCGGCAGCAAGCTCAACCAAACGTCGCGATATCTCGATCCGTACATGTACGCAAGCAGTCTCACAACCGCGGCCGGCGTCACCAGCGTCCCTCGGCTCAGTCCCGATGCATCCGTGAACTGGCAGCAATCTTTCCAGAGCCCGATTTCGCGTAAGAATTCCTGCATCGCGGCTAAACCGGTCTCCCGGCTACCCACCTGCTTCTTCAACAAGACCCACCTCCCGCAGCATCACCTCGGCGTGCAAATTCTGGCTGACTTTATCGGTCACCTGGAGCAATTCGTCGAGCGGCGGCGAAGTGCGGCTGGCCAGAACCACGCGCCCCGAGGAATCCTTCGCGCCCGGCTCATCCGCGACCTCATCGGCGAATCGATGCCGCGCCACCGCCTCCCCGCGAACGCAACTCCACGCCGCTCCAGCACATCGCGCAGCACCTCGGCCACGTAGCGAGCCGGATCGTCCACCGCCAGCAGCTCGGAAAAACCCGCATCTCCCACCGGCAAAACTCCGCGCAGATGTACCTCGCGCGCCTCGCGCTCGATCTCGACCTTTCGTTCCCCGCCCGCCCCAGTCCGTACGCGGTTGTTGATCGCGAAGTATTCGAACGGAGGTCTGAGCCACACCTGCGCCAGATCCCCGGCGCGCGCACCCGGCCGCAGCGTCAGCGCAAAACTGTTGTCGTTGAGGATCAGCGCGCTCACCGGAGCGCCATACTCCCACTCGGCGTCATCGATCGACCACCCGCCCGGACGCGGCTCCCAGACGTAGCGCCGATCGTCGCCCACGATATCGCCATCCACGCGCTTCAACCCGCGCGCGGTCAATTGATCCGCCAATTCCTCGATGGCGCGAAACGAGTAGCCAGCCCCGGGCGCACCCGCCGGCTGATATTGATATGGATAACTCCGGCCCGACAAGCTGGGATCCCCGCCGCCCACCAGCACCAGATCGCCCTCGAGCGTTCCCGCCGCACCGATCGGCTGCTCGGCGACGATCTCGGTCTTGAATCGAAAATCCGGCCCCAACCGCACCAGCGCCAGCGCGCTCGTAAACAGCTTCATGTTCGACGCAGGCACGAACCAATGCCCCGAATCGTGTTGATACAGGACCTTCTCATCGCTGAGCCGCATCACTTCCAGACCCACCGATGCTCCGGTCAAGGCAGGCGACCCAAGCGCTGCATCCAGGCGCGCCGCCAAATTGTCCGCCGCCCGCAGCGGCAGCAGCGAAGTGAACAAACAGAGCCAACAGCGCATCGGTACTGTCATTCTAGGCCAAACCTATCGCGATGGGCGGCGTTATACTGAATCCGTAATGCTCCGCGCGGTTCCGATCTTCCTGGTCGTGTCTCTGCCGCTCGCCGCGCAGCCTCCCAAGCCAACCGACTATGCCGCACGCACCAGGCTTTCCGGAATCGAGCTAGGAGCCAAGTACCTGCCCCACGGTCTTCCGAGCGGTGCCCCTATGTATGCGGCGAAAAATTTCCTAGTAGTAGACGTCGGCGTTTTTCCGGAACCAAAAAATGGCCTAAGCATTTCCAAGCGCCAGTTCACTCTGAGTGTCGACGGAAAAGACATGCTCGCCGCGCAAACGCCCGGCGCCGGCTCTCTCAGCGCGTCTCACAACTCAAGCTCCAGCGACAGCGATAGCGCCGTCCAACTCGGCGGCCCGCCCATCCCAACGCCATCCAGCAACAAGGCTCGAGAACTCGAGTCCATGCCCCGCCGGCCCATCAGCCTGGACGCCGAACAGCCCACCACCAGCGCGCCCACGAAAAAGACAGCTCTGCCCGAGGGTTTCACCAACAAACCCGTCAGCGGATACCTATTCTTTCGTTTCGACGGCGACCCCAAATCCATCCGCTCGCTCGAACTCACCTACACCGCCCCAAGCGGAGCAAAAACGAAGATCCGGATTCTTTGAGTCTCCTAAGCTGCTCTGTGTTTTTGTCCCCTCAGTTCGCCATACAATCGTGGCGATCGAGGGTTCCATCGTTCAACCGCCTGCAGGTATTCATGGTGCCGCTGAAAGCGTGGCCTCAATCGAGGCGACTAGCCGTATACTACAAAGAGTTTTGGAAGCCAAAATGGAAATTCCCACAACGCTTCTTCGCTACTGGGTATTGTGCGGGATCGCAGTGATCTCACCGGCGCAGACGATCACCACTCTCGTAAGTTTTGATGGGACTAACGGAAATGTGCCCACTGGGCCGCTGGTGCAAGGCACTGATGGAAATTTCTATGGAACAACCTATCAAGGTGGTGCGCATGACAAGGGCACGATCTTCAAAATCACGCCGGGCGGAACGCTGACGACGCTGTACAGCTTTTCCGGTGGCGCTGACGGGAACGATCCCCAAGGCGGCCTGATCCAAGCCACGGACGGGAATTTCTATGGGGTGACGTACGTGGGCGGCGCCTATGGCCTTGGCACGGTTTTCAGAATTACAGCCGCGGGCGCTCTGACCACACTGCACAGCTTCGGCTCTCAAGCGGACGACGGGTACCAGGTCGGCGTAAGCCTAACCCAAGCCGCCGATGGAAATTTTTATGGGATTACCAGCAACGGCGGAATGTACAACCTCGGTACCGTTTTCAAAATCACCCCGGGCGGAACCCTGACCACCATCTACAGCTTTCCGGGCAGTATCGACGGGAGCTATCCTCTCGCTCCATTGATTCAAGCCACGGATGGAAACTTTTACGGCACAACCGGCAGCGGCGGAGCTAGTTACTTCGGCACCGTCTTCAAGCTCACGCCGGGCGGAACGCTGACCACTCTGTACAGTTTCACCGACGGTCCTGACGGAGGCTCGGACGAAGCTGGGCTGATTCAAGGCACGGACGGGAATTTTTACGGGTCAGCCGAACAAGGCGGCGCTCAGAATGACGGCACGATCTTCAAAATTACCCCGGCAGGAACGCTGACCACCCTGCACAGCTTCGCGGGCCCCGACGGTTCCTCTCCCACTGGCAGGGTGATCCAAGCCACGGACGGAAACTTTTATGGAACAACCGGCCTTGGCGGTGCCAATGGCGGCGGCACCATCTTCAGCATCACCCCAGCTGGGACTTTCACTACGCTGCACTCCTTCACCGGAACCGACGGCTCCAAGCCCTCCTTCGCGATGACTCAAGGAACCGACGGAAATTTGTACGGGGGCACCCAATCCGGCGGTGCCTCCGGTTATGGCACCATCTTCGAATTGCACCTGGGAGTGCCGCCCGCAATCACTCTCGTCGTGAATGCCGAAGGCGGCGCCTCCACCATTGCGCCCAATACTTGGGTCACCCTGAAGGGCTCGAACCTGGCTCCGGCGGGCGATTCGCGCACCTGGCAGAGCTCGGATTTTGTCAACAACCAGATGCCCACGCAGTTAGATGGGGTCAGCGTTACGCTGAATGGTGAGAACGCCTATGTTTACTACATTAGCCCCTCGCAGCTCAATATCCTGACGCCGCCGGACCTGACCACGGGGACGGTGCAAGTCGAAGTCGCCACCAATGCGGGAAACAGCGCCGTCTTCGCCGCGCAGGCGCAGCCTGAGTCCCCGTCGTTCTTTATCTTCGGCGCAGGTCCCTATGCCGCCGCGACCCATTCGGATGGGAGCCTCATCGGCCCCGCCAGCTTGTATCCCGGCCAGAGCACGCCTGCTCGGCCGGGCGAGATAATTCTGCTCTATGCCAACGGATTCGGACCGACTGTGACTCCGGCGGTGAGCGGATCGGAAACGCAATCGGGGAGTTTGAATCCGTTTCCGGCCGTCACCATCGGCGGAATTCCGGCCAGCGTGCAATTCGCTGGATTGATTTCACCCGGTCTGTTTCAGTTCAACGTGCTGGTGCCCGCATCCACGCCCGCCGGAGATAACTCCCTTTCGGCTACCTACAATGGTCTGAGCACCCAGTCAGGCGTGCTCATCGCCGTGGGTCCCTAAGGCCGGACACCGCCCCAAGCGGAGCGAAAACTAAGATCCGGATTCTTTGATCTCCGATAAGGTGCTCAACTTGGCTTCCAGCAGGATCAGCAGCATCAGCACAAACACCATGCAAGCCCCCAACATCGGCACCATCATGACCGCCTCGATGCCCCACGCCGTCGCAAAGAAGCCCAGCGTCCAAGGCGCCAGCAGTCCACCCATGATGGCCAGCGCAAACAAACCGTTGTACACGCCCGCGCGATATTCCGGGAAGCGATGCCCGATCTTCTGCACCATCAGAGGATAAATAGCAGCGTAGCCGGCGCCCACGAATAGCACCCCCATCACGGCTCCGAAGCGGTTGTTGGTGGACGCCAGAACAATGGTCCCCAGCAACGCCAAAATAATCGACCCCAGCAGCAGCGCCCCGCCCCTCACCCGGCCCATGATTAACTGCGCAGCAATCCGCCCCACCAGCAAAATGGCCCAGTACAGCGCCAGGATCATCAGCGATGCTTCCGGACTAATGCCCAAACGCCGGATGAGAAACAGCGGCAGCCAGCCCGCGATCGACCATTCGTTGCCGAACTGAAAGAACAGCAGCAACCCAAAAAGCACCACGCCTGGATTCTTGAAGTCGTGCCAAACCAGCGAGAAGTCAGAGCACTCCCCCGCGGTGGTGCGCGACAACTTGGACTGCGCATACAGACCCGCCGAGAATCCGGGAATCAGAGCCAGCAGAATCAGGATGCTGGTAACCGTGTAGACATAGTAGGTGCCCGCAACCAGCAGCGCCGTCAGCAGGCAGCCTAACCCGAACAGCACGCCCGCCAGATTGGTTGTCGCGGCGCGGGCGCGCTGATATAACGGCGACGTGGCTTGAAACATCGCGGTGTTCAGCAAACCCGCCCCCACGCCGATCCACAGGGTCCCCATCAGCCGCAAGGTCACCAGCGCGGGCGGCATCGCGAAAGCCAGAATCAGGAATCCGCCGCAAGCCAGCGCATTCGCCAACACCAACACAAACTTGGGCCCCTTGCGCGCCAACAGGACGGACGAAATTCCAGTCGACAAAAGAAAACCGACTGCTAAGCTCAAAAAGTAATTGCCGGCCTCCGTGAATCCAGCTTCCAGGTGATAGCGCCAGGCCGGCAGAAGGGCGCCCAAGAATGACATCGAGATTCCGCACAGAAAAAAAGCGAACAGCGAGAGACGGTTGGCTGCGCCGTCCCGACCGGGGGATTCAACGGCTGATTCCAGCCGCGATGAAACGGGACTCAACACCAGTGGCTATTGTACCCCCGCTTATACCCGCACGGGGGGTTCCTGAATCCGGTAGCCAGTATCCTGGAATCTGGATTCCTCACCCGCCGCCCCTTGAATTTCGAATTACTTAGCTGCTGGCGTACCGATTGCTATGTGGACCGTAGCTTCAAGGGTTCAGGTTTTGAGGTTCTGGGGAGTTGCCTCTATTGGTTTGGTTTTCGTCAAAACGCCCCGTTGCACTTGCGGGGCGTTTTTTTAGTTTTTTCACAAACGAACCCACCCATTGTTGGTAGCCGTTCCAACCCCTACTACATCTAGTGCCACGCTTGAAATTATTTGACATCCCCAGTTGGTGGGTCTTATGATAAAAGCATCACTGAGAAAGGAGGTGGTCCAGTCTAACATGAGCAATGGTAGTGACAGTAGCTTTAATTCCACGCGCGAGGTGGCCGACAGCTAAAGTCGACCGTTCGAACGTTCTGGTTTCGTTCAGTGACGAGGCCGCTGCTCCTGTGGACCGGCCGCCTGCCCTGCGCGAAAATTAAGTAATACCTGGGATTAACCTAGGCTACACGCCCCCGCACCGCTCCTTGTGGCGATGCGGGGGTTCGTATTTGCTATACTAAGTTTTCCCTGGCTCGCCCCCCCCGCTCTCCGGCCCGGCTAGCCAGCCATTTTCGAAAGGATTCACACCATGAAAGCGGGCATTCATCCTGCCTACGAAGAAGTAAATGTTGTCTGCGCTTGCGGAAACACCTTCAAGACCAGATCCACGCACAAGGGTGACATCCGCGTGGAAATCTGCTCCAGCTGCCATCCTTTCTTCACCGGCCGCCAAAAACTGGTGGATACCGAGGGACGCGTCGATCGCTTCCAGAAGAAGATTGTTAAGTCCAAGGAATTACAAGAAAAGCGCAAGAAGCAGCCGGCCGCCCAGTAGCTTCCTCTCGTCAGGGCTAACGAGTTTCGCTCACAGTTCCTTCCCTGCGTGCCGATACGATCAGCAAGCAGGGTGTGAACTTCTCTCCTACATTTGTATTGCTTAGCACCGCGACCCTTCTTGGCGCCGCGAGCCACGGCGTAAGTGTCATTCGCCGGCAGCGGCGGCAGCTATCCAACCTTACCAGAGCGTTTTACCGGCTGCGGCGCATGCTGGCGAGTTTGCACCGCGGCGAGCTCCGTCACGCCGAATTGCTCGGGCATCTCGGCCTGGGCTTCTTCCGCAGCACGCTGGATGGAAAACTATTGCAGGTCAATCAAACCCTGGCCGGCTGGGCCGGATACGCTTCGCCTGAAGAGATGCTCGCCGCCGTGAGCAACACTAAGGAGTTATACGCCTCCCCGTCCGACCGTGCCCAATTGCTGAGCCTGGCGATCGAGAGCGCCGGCCCGATCACCTTCGAGGGGCAGTTTCGGCGCAAGTCCGGAGAGAAACGCGGTGGCAGAGTGACAGCCCAGGCGGTTCGAGAAAGCCAGCCCTTTTATCTGCAGGGAGCCATCGAAGATACCACCGTGCTCAATCGCACCCTGGAATTCGCCGACGCTCAGCGCGATCTGGGCGATAAACTGTCCACCGCATGCACTCTGAGCCAGGCGCTGCGGCCGTGCCTCGAAACCGCCATCCGCCTGGCCGAGATGGACGGCGGCGAAATCTATCTGCTGGATCCGGCTTGCATGGCTCCCGTGCTGGCGGAGAGCACCGGCTCTGACGGCGCCGTTGAGTATCCGGAGACGATGATCGGCGAACCCGTCTATACACTTCCGACTGAAGCCGGCCAAGCGGGCCGCGAGCGCGACTCCGAGTCAGCCAGGTTGGCGCAAGCCTGCGTTCCCATTCTGCATGACGGCGCATGCATAGGCTGGCTGGTAACCCGATCTCATTCCTTGCGCGAGATACCGGACTTCAGCCGCGCCGCGCTCGAGACCGTCGCCGCACAGATCGGCAGTGCCATCGCCCGCATTCAGGCTCAGGAAGCGGTCGCCGCCAGCCAATGCCAGCTCCGGGCGCTGTTTGATTCCTTGAACGATTTCCTGGCAATCACCGATCTCGAAGGAAATATTTTGGACGCCAACAAGTCCCTGATCGAGCACGCCGGCTGTAGTCAATCGGAACTGCGGGGTAAGCACCTGGCGGACCTTTATTCGGCCGACCTTCGCAACCGCTTTGACGCCTTGCGCACTCCTGCCCCCGGTAACGAACTGAGCCTGGTGTTTGAGACCTTGCTCGGCCGGGACTCCGCTGCCATTCCAGTCGAGGTCAGGCTCAGCCCAGGCATTTGGGACGGCCACAAGGTGATCGTCGCCGTGGGCCGCGATCTGAGCGAGCGCAGAAAATCGGAAGCGCAAGGCGTGGCGCTGCGCGAGAAAACCGCCCTGCTCAAGGAAATTCATCATCGCGTCAAGAATAACCTCCAAATCGTATCCAGCCTGCTCAGCTTGCAGGCCGGCCGCATCGCCAGCGTCCAGGAACGGCAGCCCTTGCGCGACAGCCAGGCGCGCGTGCAGGCCATGGCGCTCTTACATGAACAGCTCTATCAGTCCCCCGATCTTTCCCGCATCGAGTTCAGCGCATATCTCGGCACTTTGGCGGCGGAAGTTCTGCGCGTGAGCCGCCGCTCCAAAGAGATCAGCCTGCGCCTGGAGTTGCAGCCGGTGTGGGTGAACTCCGAGATCGCGACGCCCTGCGGCCTCATCATCAATGAGCTCATCACCAATTCCTGCAAGTATGCCTTTCCCGACTGCCGCGGCGAGATCTATCTGGCTTTGAAGGAGGATGAGCGGCACAACCTCGAGCTCCTGATAGGCGACGACGGCGTGGGGCTTCCCGCGGAACTGGATCTGAAGCGTGCCACCACGCTGGGGCTGCAACTGGTGGACGACTTGGTGTCGCAAATGAAAGGGTCGTGGTCGGTCTCGCCCGCGAGCGGCGCCGCTTTTCGAATCGTTGTCCCGGCTATAGCGCCGGAACAAGGAAATGGAGTTACACATGGCACGGGTCTTAATTCTGGAAGATGAGAAATTGGTCGCCCGCGATATTCAAAGCACGCTGGCCGGAGCCGGCTACCAAACCAGCCTGGCTTCGTCCGGAGAGGAAGCCATCGAGATAGCCCGTCGGGACCAGCCGGACCTCGCCCTGGTAGACATCCGCCTGGCTGGCACGTTGGATGGTATCGAAACCGCTCGCGCGCTGCGTCGAGAACTCGAGCTGCCCGTGGTCTATCTCACCGCTCACTCCGATGAGGAGACGCTGGAGCGCGCCAAGAGCACCGAACCCTTTGGTTACCTGGTGAAACCGTTCGATGAAACTACTTTGCAAACCACGCTTCGGATGGCAGTCCACAAAGCCGGCTTGGAGCGGGAAAAACGGCAGGAGCAGAAACGGGTAACCAGCGCGCTGGACCAGTTGACGGTCGGGCTGATTACTACCGATCGTTCCGGACGCGTGAACCTGATGAACGCCCGCGCTCAATCGCTGACCGGCTGGTCATCCCAGGAGGCCTTGGGAAAAGACCTCGCCGGCGTTCTGGCATTGTGCAACGCCGGAAAAGTTTCCATCACCGCCGACCTGCTGAATGCGGCGCTCGGCAGCCGGCAAACCGACGAGCCCCAGGGACTGCTGAGCCTGGTTTCCAAATCCGGAACCGCCACGCAAGTCGAACAAAGAATTTCGCTCTTCAGCGACGACCACGAGCAGGTCGCCGGCGTCTCCCTGGTTTTCTGGCCTAGCGGTGTTTCGGCTCGCGAATCGCCACCGGCGGAGAATCCCGGCGCGGACTCCGATCCGCTCACCGGTCTGCCCGGCCGGGGCCGTGCCGCCGCCGTAATCGAGGCGGCGCATCAACGCCAATCGCACTTCTTCGCGGCCCTGTTTGTGCTGGACCGGTATTATGTATTGACCCGGAAATACGGAACCCGCACCGCTGATGAGGTACTCACTCGTTACTGCACGTATCTATCCTCGCAACTCAACGATGAACTGCACAGCACCGGGCTGTTTCGTTGGACTGGCCCCGCCTTTTTGACCATCTTCGGCCCATTGGGGTCCGTGCGAGAGGCGCGCACCGCGATCAGCCGTATAAAATTGGGCCGGGAGTTCGATCTCAGCTCGCGTATGGCGATGATTTCGCTGTCCGCCTCAACGGCGGTGTTCTCGCTCGACGATCAACTGCCCAGTACTTTAATCAACGAAATCGATTCGTTCGTAGCTATTCAAATGAAGCAACAACAGCACTGACGATGCAACGCAAGTTTATGGAGCGGTCATGTTCAGCCGGTTTCTTCCGATAAGGAAAGCGTGGTGAAATCTACATCGCGGGGCGTCCTGGTGGTGGACGACGACCCCATCTTCCGCAGAATCGCCGAAGCCGCACTTACGGGAGCCGGCTACGACGTTATCTGTGCGCCGGACGTTAGCTCGGCGCAGGCCGTCTTCGAAAACGTCGAGTTAAGTTCGCTGGCGTGCGCTTTGGTGGATTACTCTCTGCCCGGCGCTAATGGAATCGAGTTCGTCGAGTGGCTCAACCGTAAATATCCGACCTTAGCCGCGGTCATGATTACCGCCTCACCGGAACAGTGGCTGCTGGAGCGAAGCTTGCAGGCTCGCGTGTGCGCTTTCCTGGGAAAGCCGCTGGGGCCAGCCGACATTCGCCGCACCGTGGCCGGAGCGTCCGACATAACCGGCCAGCGCCGCGCCTTCGCCGAGATGCGCCACCAGGTGAAACAAGCCGGCACACTTCAAAAAGCCATGCTGGAACGGATGCTCCGCTCGGGCGATGTCTCGCTCGAATACCGCTTTCACCCGCGTTATGACGGCAGCGGGGATTTTCTCGCCTACCATCGCTTGCCGGACGGCCGGGATATGTTCCTGATGAGCGATGCGGCCGGTCATGACCTGCACGCCCTGGCGCAGTCCTCCTATTTTCACGGAATGCTCAGCGGCATGTTGCGAAGCGGGCGAGAGCTTGCCGAAGCTCTCGGCGAATACAATCGCGCTCTTTTAGATGAGCCGGCCGGTCAGGTCTTTTCGGTTTCGGTGAGCGCGCTCGAAGTGCAGCGCGGCTCCGGATGCTTGAGCGCCTGGAATTACGGCGGCCCGCCTCCGGTCTTTGTGGATTGCCAGGGCTGGGTTCGAACCATCGGAACGCGGGCCTCTCCGCCGTTGGGCTGGTTCCCGGATTCCGCACCCACGCTCGAGCGGGTTGCCATCCCATCCGGCCCAGTCTGGATGTGGACGGATGGCCTGGAAGACCTGGCGGAAACACTGAACGCGAGTCCGTTTAGCGTGGCCTACACGTTGCTCGAGGCGCGCGCCGGAGAGCCGCCCCAATTCGTGGCCGAAGCGCAGGACGATGTGCTGGTAGCTCGCATCTGGCCGGGCGCGCCGGCCGGGATCTCGCCACCCCCCTATGTGCAGCCTCTGATCGCCGAGGATTACGGGCAGGAAACCATCCCCAGCATCGATCGCATCCAGGAGCGCTGGGTTCGAAGTTTGCAATTGGCGCTGCCCGCGCTCAGCGATAGCGTGCGTTACGACCTGGTGTTGTGCGCCCGCGAGGCCGTGCTGAATGCGTTGAAACATGGGTGCTCCAACAACGGAAAAACACGTTTCCAGGTGCTCTACGAACCGGCTCGCGAGTTGCTTCGCGCGCGAGTTTGGGATCCTGGCTCGGGCTATGACTTCGATGTCGCCGAGCATGCCGCCGGCGACCGCTGGAATCCAGTGGAAGATCATCGCGGCCTGTTGCTGATGCAAGTCCACGCTCCGCACGTTTCCCTCGGACGCGGCGGCGCCGAGGTAACCATGGAATTCCCGCTGCACCCGGAACAGGAACTGAAATACTCAAGGTGAATCCTATGCCCTCCAATGAGACCCAGATGACCTACGACGCGGACCGCAAGACGGTCGAGTTCCAGGCTTCCGGCGATGTGCTCAGCACTACCGCCGATGGCCTGCGCGCCGCTTTGGAGGACGCGCTCCACAATCCGTCCGCACAGGCCGGGGTTTTCGAGTGGTTTGAGATCGATCTGCGATCCGCTCACATGGTGGACTCGGTCGGCCTAAACTTGCTGGTCTGGCTCTATAGATCCATCACCGCGCGCGGAGGCAGGCTGCGCTTGAAGATCTCCAGCCCCAACATCGAGCGCACTTTTCGATTCACTCGTTTCTACGAACGGGTCGAAGTTGAGCTGGCGCGCTAGTAGCCCACCCGGCCAGCTTTCTGCATGGCGTCACGATTGCAGGCTATATCGTCGCCTTCCCTTAACCAAGGAGAAATCTATGCAACTATACGCAATCCAAGTAAGCCGGATGGTGCGGCTGGCCGCCATCCTGCTGCTTTCGTGCCTTCTGTTTACCTCGTATGCCTTCGGCCAGCAAACTTATGTCGGACGTTGGGACGCTTTCGCCGGATACACCGATGTCATGCAGCCCAGCCTCAACCTAACTGAACCGGGTTTTAACGGGCAGTTCGGTTTCCGCCCGGCAACGTGGCTTACTCTAGGATTCGACTATTCGGTGGCCTCGGGACAAAACGTCCTGCAGACCGGGATGCTGATTCCATCCCTGGCCACGCAGCTGGCCGGGCAACTGGGACAGCTGGAAGCGGCCGGCCTGGCGCCCGCCGGCTATAATCTGGCCGTACCGGTCAACATCAGAACGCAGACTTTTCAAGCCGGTCCTGATATTCCCATTCGTCACTTTCAATCGGTCACATTCTTTGTGCGGCCGAACCTGGGTGCAATTCAAGCGGTGGCAACTCCTAAGCCGGGCGACCCAATCGCTACCGCAATCGTGGCTCAGTTAACTCCCACCGGGAAGAAAACGGATTGGACTTATTTCTACGGATTCGGCGGCGGTTTCGAAGTCAACGTGACCAACCATTTCGCGCTTCGTTTCCAAGCCGACTATGCACGGGACCAGATGTTCAACGACATTCTGAAGGCGGGTAACACCATCCGCTTCTCGTGCGGACCGGCCTTCCAGTTTGGCAAGAACGTCGCCGGCCGGTAAGTTCCATTCAAATAACGCAAAAAAAGGGCGGATTTCGATCCGCCCTTTTTGTTTGACCCGTCCCCGGATCCGGCTAACTTGGTAAGCCCAGGTCGGCCAAAAGCCGAGCGCGAATCTGGTACTTCAGGATCTTGCCGGTCAGGTTCTTGGGCAGCACCGCTTGGAAGAGAACCCGGGAAGGAACTTTGAACTTGGTGACATACTGTGAAACGTGCAGACGGAGTTCTTCTTCGGCCGCCTGCACGCCCGCTTTGAGTTGCAGCACGGCCCAGATCTCTTCACCAAAGACGGCATCGGGCACGCCGATGACAGCCGCTTCGGCCACCGCGGGATGCAGATACAGCGCTTCTTCGATCTCGCGCGGCGAGATGTTTTCGCCACCCTTGATGATCAGGTCCTTCTTGCGATCGGTGATGAACAGGTAGCCGTCCTGGTCGAGATATCCGATGTCGCCGGTATGCAGCCAGCCGTCCTTGAGCACTTCGTTGGTGGCCGCCGGATCGCGCCAGTAGCCGGCCATGATGTTAGCGGCTTTCAGGCAAATTTCGCCTTTGCTTCCGGCCGGCAGCAGCTCATTGCGGTCGTTCAGGATGCAAATCTCCACTCCGGGAGTAGCCACTCCAACCGAGCCCGCGCGATAGGGCCTCTCGACTTCGTATCCGGTGGCGACCGAAGCCGATTCGGTCAAGCCATAGCCCTGATCGACCCGGCACCGAAACACTTGCTCGCACTGCTGGCGCAGACGTTCGGGCAAGGCCGCGCCGCCGCTGGTGATGCGGGTCAAACTCGAGAGATCGTGCTGGGCGCGCGCCGGATGTCCCAGCAGGTACATGAGCATGGTCGGCACGCCCGGCAGATAAGTGACTTTGTGGCGCTCGATGGCTTCGAGCGCTTTGACGGGATCGAATTGGCGCATCAGCGCCGTGCTCCAACCCCAGCGGTTGGCGATGTTTTGGGCGAGAATGCCAAAGACATGCGTGAGCGGCAGAGCGTTCAGCATGGTGCCACGCGCCAGATTCGGATTTTGTTGATAAGTGCTCTCCAATGCGGCGCCCACGTTCTCATGAGTGAGCATCACACCCTTGGGCGCTCCGGTAGTTCCGGAGGTATAAAGCAGGATCGCCAAATCGGACGGCACCACGTCGGCCGGGTTCTCGATCGGAGACGCGCCCTTGATCGCTTCCAGGATGTTCTCGGCGCCAGCCACCTCGCAGTCGCCGAAAACCAGCAGATGCTTCAGAGTCTTGATCTCGGCGTTGGCTTGTTCCAGGCGCGGCGCCAAGGCCGGAATAGTAATGGCCACCTCGGGTTCGGCATTGCGCAGGATATGCCCCACTTCGCCGGCCGTCCATTGCGGGATCACCGGGATAATGGCGCCTCCGATGGTCCAGATGGCTTGAAACGCCGCGGTCAGCTCAGGCGAATTGGGCAGCATTGCCACCACGCGGTCGCCCCGCCGCACGCCATAGTGATGCAGGACGCGCGCGAGCGCACCGGCGTAACGCAGTTCTTCGGCGTTGGTATAACTTCGGTCCTCGTAATAGAGCCGGGTATAAATGCCAAATCGTTCGATATTCTCCAAGTCCAGACGGGCAACGTTGCCAGTCACAGTCAGCTTTTCAGCGATTCCAACCGCCTGTTGCATAAAATCCTTTCTTCATTGTTCAGGCGCAGCGGAGCGTCTGCCAAAAGCGATGATGATGTAGGGAACCCGGATTCTCAGCGCAAGCCGACAGCCACTGGCCTAGTTCAAAAAGGGAGCCGGTTCTAAGAGGATGGCCTTGAGATGCCAGCGGAAATTGGCACACCCAAAAAGCGCGATCCCCCTCGATTTACTTCGCAAGGACCAATTCGGCCGATGCAGCGCGTTTGCGCCGCGGGCGGCGCGGAGCCTCGATTCCAGCGGCGGCTTTGAGCTCGGCGAAAGCGTCGTTCAAGAAATCCCGCAGCCGGTCCAGATCCGGCGCGCAAGCGGTGTCGCCCGTCAACCCGAAATACATAGTCCCGTTGTAGCTTGCCATGGCGCAGTTTACGCCCATGAAATCGCCGATCGGGACGTAAACATAGTAAGTCAACATTTTTCGCCCCAGCAGGTACAGCGGCGCCGTTGGTCCAGGCACGTTGGTGCAGACCATGTCGAACGGCAGTACGGGTACGACGTTAGAAAGCAAGCCGGTGAGCTGCGCTTGAACGGCGACTGGCAACATGGCGAGCAGGCTGCCGCCGAGAACCACCAGATCCGCGGCATGGGCATGTTTCAAGGCCTCCGTGCGGCGGTGGACATTGCGCAAAAGTTCCTCGGGATCGTTGATATCGAGCGGGATGTTGACGGGAACGAGCGAGATCCGATTTCCCAGCCCCTGATTCTGAACAGGGTCGCGCAGATTGACCGGTACCATCAAGCGCAGCACGCGATTCTTGACGCTGAGCCGGTGCGCGTGCGCGTAACGTCGCATGGCGCTGGCGAGCATGGCCATGCAAACGTCATTCACTTTTGCGCCGTAAACATGCCGGACGCCGTCGATCTCATGCATCGGGAACTCGGCCCAACAGACTTTTCTCGGTCCCAGGGATGGCGCTTTGAACGGAAAATCCTGCATGGGCTGGCCGAGTTCGGTGACGGCTTGAAGCGGCTGGCCGAGAGAGCCCTGCACTAATTGCCCCAGCAATTCCTGGCTAACGTCTAAAGCAGTCGACTGCAAGGAGAACAGCCGGCCGACGGCGTGAGAATACGTACCCAGCATGGCATCCAGGAGATTGGATCCCGGCTCGGGCGGCGGAGGCGTAGGAAGCGGACGCTTGTGCGGCAAAGGAGCCGGCTCGGGACTGTGATCGAAGATCAGGTTCATGAGCGACACTCCCGCGATGCCATCCGCCAGGCAATGATGCACGCGGGCAATCAGCGCGGTGCGCCCGCCACGCAGCCCATCCACGACGGTGAGGTCCCACAACGGGCGGTTCCGATCCATGATCTCGCTGAAGATCTGGCCGGCCAGGTTCTCAAGCGCCGCTTGGGTCCCGGGCCGGATGCGAGCGTGGTGGATATGACGATCCAGGTTGAACTCCGGATCGAACTCCCAAGTCGGGTAGCCCAGGTTGAACGCTGGAAAGATTAGGCGCTGGCGATAACGCGGGATCAAAGGCAGCTTGGCCTCGATCAGCGACTTTAAGTCATCGACGGACAGGCGGCCGTCGAAGACGAAAACCGCGCCGATGTGCAGCGGCATTTCTTTCTTTTCGATGTAGAGGAACAAGGCGTCCAACGGCGCCAATCGATCGCCGGCATGATTTTGAGACATAGGCAGAACTCCGGTTGCTGGAAGTGCAGCAGGTTGGGTGCCGCTTGAGGGCGCGGTTGAACGGGGGCTTCGCGGGTCCAAGTGAGTGAGTTGGCGCAAGCGTTCAGGTGATTTGGCTCAAACGGATTCGCACCCGCCGTCGCGCCAGTTCCGTTTCCGCGACAGGCGGTTCAGCGCGGCGCTGGCACCCGAGTTGCCGGTTGTTTATGAAACCGGCTGGTGATCCCTTGCCTCTTGCGCCTGAACTTCGAGAATTGCTCGCGGCGAATCTGCCGGAGCGACTGCGGCCGCTGATGGAAGCTTGTCTCGGCAAGCATTCCAAGGCAGCCCGCATCCGAGCCGCGCGCTCGACTCTGGAAGCTGCCGACCAGGCCACGCGCGACGAGGTTGGACGATGGGTGGCTCAGGCCGTGCCGGTCCACTTGCTCGTGCCGGATGTGTATGCGCAGTGGCGGCCGGTGGTGCGGGATGCGGTTGAGTTTGTGTTCTCGCGGCTGTCGGCTTCGAGGCTGGCAACCAAACTGGTGGAGCAAGTCGACTTGCCGTTAGAAACCGCGCCGGGTACGCGTTTGCTGCTGCTGATTTCCAAAATGCCCGGCATCCAAAAAATGGGCCAAGTGATCGCCCGGCACCGCCATCTGGGCGATCCGCTGCGCCATGCGCTGGCCGAGCTGGAGAACGGGATGTCGGACATGAGGGCGGCCAGTATCCGGTCGATCATCCAAAGGCAGCTCGGCACGCGATTGCGAAAACATGCGGTCAAGTTGGATCCAGGCATTTTATGCGAAGCGAGCGTGAGCGCCATCGTGCGATTCACCTGGCGCAATCCGGACACTCGAAAACGCGAGCACGGTGTCTTCAAGATTCGCAAACCTTACGTTGCGCGTTGCTTCGCCGAGGATCTCAGGCTGCTTCAGGAATTGAGCGAGTTTTTGGTGGCCGGCCGCCGGTATGGATTCGCGGCTCAAGACGTCCCCGAAATGGTGGCCGAAGTGGGCCTGCTGCTGGAACATGAATTGGACTTCGTGACCGAGCAGGCGACGTTGCGCGATGCATTGCGCACCTACCGCCTGACGCTGGGTGTTCGAGTGCCGCGATTGATGACGCCGCTGTGCACGCCGCAAATTACGGCCATGAGCGAAGAGCAGGGTGTCAAGGTCACGGAGGCCTTCCCCAAACAGCCCTACCAGCGTATGGGCGTGGCCGAGCAGCTCATCGAGGCGTTGATTGCGGTGCCGCTGCTCTCGCGCGAGAAGGAAACCATCTTGCACGCAGACCCGCACGCGGGCAATCTGCTGTACGACGAAGGCCAGGCACGAGCTGGTTCTACTGGACTGGGCTTTGACCGAGCGGCTGGACCGGGAGTCGCGGCGGCAGCTTGCCATGCTGGTGATCATGACGGTTCTGCGAAGTCCCGCGGGAGTTGCGGAAGCAATCGGACGTCTCAGGTCCAACCAAGGTGACGACAATCCGGCCGAGGCCGAGCTGATCCGCGGCGCGGTGGAGCAGTTCTTCGGACAAGCGCCGCGCCGGTCGTTAGGAGGGGAAGACGCGCTGGAGTTGCTGGACCGAGTCGCGCTGGCCGGCGTCCGCTTCCCGGCCGCGCTGGCCATGTTCCAGAAGGCGCTGTTTACGCTCGACGGCGTGCTGTATGACATCGCCGGATCGAAGGTGTCCATCAACAGCGTGCTGATCCGGGATTTCGTCATGCGGGGCCTGGCCAGCTTCGGCCTGAATCACCCGCCGTTTTCGATCTCGGACTTCATTTCTTTGCAGCGCAGCGCACTGCTGTTTCCGGCGCGATGGGGCGCGTCGGCGCTGCGCGCAGCGACCACCTCCACCACTTCTAAGAGCGAGGCATCCCAATGACAATTCCAAGCCTGTTACTCAAGAAACTTTATACACTGCGAAGCCTGAAGAACACCGGCGAGGGAGCGCAGTTCGGGATCAAGAACCGGCTGGGCGACGCCGAGCTGGTGGGCGTTCGATCCATCGCCATCGACGGCCAAGTAGTGGCGCTGGAGCGCGTGCGCCTGGATCTGGCCGATGGCAGCACGTTAAGCCCGATGGAGGTGAACGCCGGGCATCCGATTCCCTTCCCGCTGAGTTCGGTCGTTACGGTGCAAACCGGCCAGCCGGCGCTGGAGATGGGCAAGCACGAGATCGACATCGCTTTCGAGTCGCGGCCATTTGGCGCGCTGGAATTTACGGTGGAAGATAGCATCGCGGAGGAAGAGAAACCGGCGCTGCATATTCCGCGCGATGCGGCGGACGATTACGGTCCAGCGATCATCCGGGCACGCCAGGCCCTGATCGAGAAAGTGAGCGGGATCGAGCCGCGGCACTTGTTCGAATATTCTTTCGATGCTCACGCGGTGCGCGGCAATTGCGAAAACTTCTGCGGTGTGGCCCAGGTGCCGATCGGTTTCGCCGGGCCTTTGGAAGTTCACGGCGAACATGTGGACGGCGATGTTTTGATTCCGCTGGCTACTTCGGAAGGGACGCTGGTTGCCTCCTACAATCGCGGGATGAAGGTTTTGAAACTGTGCGGCGGCGTCAAGGCGACAGTGATGGCCGACGCGATGCAACGTGCGCCCGTGTTTGTGTTTCGCGATGCGCGCGCCTGCCGCGATTTCGTGAACTGGATAGAAGCCAATATCGGCGACATTCGCACGCAAGCGGAGTCTACTTCTTCGGTGGCCAAGCTGCTGTACATCGACCCTTATGTCGCGAACAAGTTCGTCTATCTGCGGTTCAACTACTCGACCGGCGATGCGGCCGGACAGAACATGGTGGGACGCGCGACGTTCGCGGCGTGCAGTTGGATATTGGATCGCTATCAAGGGATCACGAATTTTTATTTGGAATCCAATTTCGCGACGGACAAGAAAGCATCGCATGTCAACGTGATGCGCACGCGCGGAAAACGGGTGACCGCGGAGGCCACCATCCAGCGGGATGTGCTGATCCAACACCTGCGGGTGGAACCGGAGAAGCTGGTGTACCACCACGGAGTGGCCAATGTGGGGGCGTTTCTATCGGGGGCGAACAACAATGGCGCGCAGTCGGCCAACGCAATCACCGCGATGTTCATCGCCACCGGTCAGGACGTCGCGAACGTGGCTGAATCGTCGGCCGCGGTGATCTATTGCGAGCTGACGGCGGAACGCGATCTGTATATCTCGTTGACGATTCCTTCGCTGATCGTCGCGACGCATGGCGGGGGAACTGGGCTGCCGACCCAGCGCGAGTGTCTGGAGATTATGGGTTGCTACGGGAAGGGCAAAGTGAACCGCTTGGCCGAGATCGTGGCGGGCGTGGCGTTGGCGGGCGAGATCTCGCTGGGTGCGGCGATTTCGTCGCTGGATTGGGTTTCGGCACACGAGAAATACGGCCGGCATCGCTGAGGACCGCATGGCGCTGCGCGTCGTCCAGGAGACCAAGCAACTGCTCCGAGAAGCCGAAGAGTGGGGTATGTGGACCTGGGCGTCGGAAACGAATAAGGTCCGGGTGCGATGCGGCATCGAATCGGCTACCGCAGCGTTGGAGCGCGAAGTCGAAAAAACCAAGGGATCCTGGAGCAAAGTTTTGCAAAAGGCGTATGACGGCGCGGAAGCCGATCCTGTCATGAAGCGAGCCGTGCGAGAGCTCCGAGATGCCGAGAGCGAGATGGACCAAGCCACGGCGCAATCGAAGGCAACTTTTGCGGAAGCGGAGCGGGAACTCAATGCGGCCAAAGCCCGGCGAGGCGCGGCGGAGGCGCTTCGCGCGATCGAGATCCACGAGACAGTTCTCAAGTTAGCGCGCAGGCTGGGGAGTTGATCCGCCTTCAGGCGTGGCGATGCGCCGAAGGCATGCCGAAGCGTTGCGCGGTCTCGCCTTCAAAATCGAATTCGATCATGACCGCGGCCTCGTCGCCCACCACCCATCCATCGTGTCCCGGCTCGATGGTGACCACTTGAGGGGCGGCGAATTCCAGCGTGCAACCGTCGGCGTATCTGATATGGATCTGACCGCGCGCCAGGAATCCGACGTGGGCGTGCTGGCAGAGATCGGTTCCGGACACAGCCTTCATGTGGGTGGACCAGCGGAAGCCCGGCGGATAAATGGTCCGCTTAACGCGGCCTGAGCCGGCTGCGGCGATGTCGAGCTGCACGCCGCCGATTTCGCGGTGCGCCGCGCCTGGGATCGGAGCGAGAAGTGGATCGGAACTCATGTTGCTTCGGCCATCGAACATTGTAACCACTTCCGGGTGGGCCGCGTCTCTCCACGCATCATCGGTCTGGCGGCGGTGCTATGGCACAGCAAGGGGCGTGGCGAGCGAGTTGCATTTTTTGCGTGATTGCGCTGGTGTGCGCCTCCGCGACAGCTCGCGCTCAAGACAAACAGTCCGCGAGCGAATCGGACGAAAAAGTTTATGACATAGGCCCCGATGTGAGCCCGCCGCGCGTCACCAAGCAGGTCAGTCCCAATTACAAAACGGCGCGAGGCGTGCGCCTGGTAGGATCGGTGACGGTGGGGTTGATCGTCAGTTCTCGAGGCGTTCCGCGCGACGTGCGCATCGTCAAGGGAATCGACAAGGACGTGGATCAAAGCGCGGTGGATGCGGTCAAGCAGTGGCGATTCGCGCCGGCGCGCAAAGATGACAAGCCGATCGCGGTGCGGGTCAGCCTGGAACTCGATTTCCACTCGATGTGAGGCTTTAGCCCGCGTAGAGCCAACGCGCCAGGTCGCGATTGTATTGGAAGTCTTCCGGTTTCAATTTCGCCTGCGCGTTGTGGATCACCAGCGGAACATCCATTTCGTGTAAAGATCCGTGAGCGCGGTACTCGGGCGGCAGGGGCTCCGACGCCGCGTCCAATTCGCCGAAGACCGTATCGCGGTCGCCCAGGACGATCAAATCCCCGATGCGCGAGCCCATCAGATGAAAACGCTTGACCGCTTCGCTGCGCGTCAGAATAGTTTCGACGCCCTGGAGGCCGGTCAGAACCTTGGCGACCGCGTCGATGTCGTTCGGCGATTTGCAATAGACCCAGGCCACGCCGCCGTAGCCGCGATGGTGCTTCAGATATTTGTCGCGATCGACGGAAATCGCGATACGGATGGGCGCGCCATGCTGGGCGCAAACTTTTTCCAGATCCCAGCACAGCGATTTGTGGTTCATGCCGTGGTCGGCCGTGAGCAGGAACATGGCGTCGGGCGCGGCCGCGGCTGCTTCGGCGAAGAATTGATCCAGGCGCGCCAGATGTTCCCGGGATTCGGCGGCTTCGGGAGGCCAGGTGTGCATCGGGAAGTCGGTGGTGTGCGCGTACAGGCATCCGAGATCGCGGCGATTCTTCAACACGTCGATGGCGGCTCGCATGAGCCAGTAATTGATTTCGCGCGAGTAGATTCCTGGCGCGGGGCCCAGGCGCTTTACCCATTCCGCGGGAGGCTCCTCGGGGCTGAGAACCAGATCGGCGCCGGCGGGCAGGAGTGTGGTGGTCTTTTTCTTGGACGACAGCAGAGCGGATTTAACACCGTGCTTTTGTGCTCGCTGGAAGAGCGTGGGGGCGAGCAACAGGTCGGCGGTCTCCATATATTCTTCGCGGCCGGAGCGCTCGTCGAAATAGGAGTTGCCGGTGATGCCGTGCACGTCCGGCCACACGCCGCAACAGATGGAAGCGTTGTTGGTGTTGGTGACCGACGGCATGGTGGCGCGTCCGCGAACGAACAGGCCGTGCTTGCGCCAGGCGGCGAGCGTGGGCATGTCGCTGTGCTCCATGTATTCGAGGCCGAAGCCGTCGCACATGATGACGACCGCTCGCTGGGGGGCGCGTTGGGCAAAAGCCGGGGCACCCAGAAGCGCCGCGCTGCCGGCCAGCAACTCGCGGCGCGATAGCGATGATGTTTTCATGTCAGGCTCACGCGATACTCGCGCCGGTGGTCAGCACATACACAGCGTATAGCGACTGGCTGGCCGCCATGAACAGACGATTGCGCTTGGTGCCGCCGAAGCAGATGTTGGCGCAATTCTCGGGCAGGCGGATGATGCCGATGCGTTCGCCCGACGGCGCGATGATTTGCACACCCGGGCGCGCGCCGGCCCAGACGTTTCCATCCGCGTCGCAGCGGATTCCGTCGGCCGCGGCCGGCTCGCCGCTGCCCGGCACGTCCAGTTGGATAAAACGTTTGCCGTTTCGAATGGTTTTTCCATCCACATCGTAGACGCGAGTTTCGCGGCCGCGGCCGGTGTCGGCAATGTAGACCTTCTTGTAATCCGGCGAGAAGCAGATGCCGTTGGGCCCGCTCATTTCGTCGGTGAGCTTGGTCATCTCGCCGGTCTTCGGATCCACGCGATAGACGGCTTCTTTCAGTTCCTTGGTGGCCTTGAAACCTTCGTAGTTGCCAAGGATCCCGTAGGGAGGATCGGAGAACCAGATGCTGCCGTCGGGGTGCACCGCGATGTCGTTGGGCGAGTTGAGGCGCTTGCCTTCAAACTTGTCGGCAATCACGGTGACGGTTCCGTTCGGTTCGTAGCGGACCACGCGCCGGCCACCGTGCTCGCAGGAAAGTTGCCGGCCTTCGAAATCGAAGGTGTTGCCGTTGCTGTAGCCGGAGGGGTTGCGGAACACGGTGACGTGGCCGTCTTCTTCGATCCAGCGCATCTGCACGTTGTTGGGGATGTCGCTCCAAACCAGATAGCGGCCGACGCCGTTCCAGGCTGGACCTTCGGCCCAAAGCGTTCCAGTATACAGGCGCTTGATGACGGTGTTGCCGACGATGTAGCGGCGGAAGCGATTGTCGAGCGCGATGATGTCGGGATCGGGATAGCGGACGGGCTGGGCGTTGGACCAGTCGCGTGGAGTAGCGTCTGGCGAAACGTGCGCGCGTCTGCTGGGCGAGCGCGGCGGCGGGGGCGAGCGCGGTGGCTCCGAGCGTAGCGGACAGAAACGTTCGGCGATTGCACTGCGAAGCGCTGGGGTTACCAATGGGGTGGGCCATATCAGTTACCTATACCGCAAGTCGGCCCCTGCCAGCTTGCAACGGTCCAATTATTTGTGCGGCGCCGGGAACGCGGTTTCCAATCCTGCGATGAATGCGTCGGTTAATTCGCGAGGAAAACTCTGAAAACCGTTCAAGTAGCGGCTGGGGTGCAGAGTGCCGATGGCGGGGGAAAGGGAGATAGTTTCGAGTTCGACAAACACGCCGACGTCCGATTGCTCCAGGCGCCAGTAGATATTCAGCCGCCACAGATAGCCGTTCTGGTTTTCGGCGGTGGAATCGTTTTCATCGCATTTTTAGTCGGTTTTCTTGCTGTCCGTGTTCTTGCTGTGCTTATCCTTCTTGCTGGAGTGCGGCGCCTCGCTGATGCGCGTGGACCGGCTCAGGAGAATGCCGCGCTTGGGATCGAGCGTTTTGTACTCGGCTGTGAGATCGACATTCAAGTCCACCTCGGTAATCTGTTTCTTATGGAGCCGTAAGAAAGCGTCGAAATGCGGGTCCTCGCGCTTGACCAGCTTGGATTCGATGATTTGCTGCTTGAAAAAAGTCTTGTAATCGCCGTAGTCGAGCAACATGTCGCGCACGCGCTCCAGCGTGGCGAGTTCCAGATAGGTCACGCCGAGCCAATGTTGGATGGAGCCGTCGGGGACCACGATTTTTTCGCCGTGGTCCAGCGTTTCTTGCGGTATGACGAAGCTCTGGCTCATCCAGGCCATGGTTTTTTCCTTGGGATGTTGGTCGAGCCACAGGAAATTCTGGGATGTGGAGCGCGCTTCCATCGCAGCCTCGCTCAGCTTGATGTAACGGTCGAAGGCGGCTGAGGTCTCCGGCCTCAACTCGGCGCCAGGGAGGAGCACGGACGGAGCCAGAATCAGCAGCAGCAAACTTCGGGACCACACACTACTAATATAAGCCCGGTACCAATATAAGGCCGCGCCGCGTCTGCGGTCCGCGCGAAGAAGTGCGAGAATCGTGACCATGCCAGACATGCGAGGGAAAGTGGTGATTATCACCGGCGCGACTTCCGGTATCGGAGCCGTCGCGGCGGAACAATTAGCGGGCATGGGCGCGCGCATCGTGCTGGTGGCGCGCGACCGGGCGCGGTCGGAAGCAGAACTCGCCCGCTTACGCGAGAAGGCGCCAAGCGTGCAACATGGAGTCCACTACGCCGACTTATCAAGTGTGGAAGAGATGAAGCGCGTGGGGCGCGAGATTGCCGCCGCCGAACCCCGTATCGATGTACTCATCAACAATGCGGGTGCGCTGTTCGGCCATCGCACGCTGACCGCGGACGGGCTGGAGATGACCTTCGCCACGAATCACATGTCTTATTTCGTTTTGACCGAGATGCTGCGCCAGCGGCTGCTGGCATCGGCTCCGGCGCGCGTAGTCAACACCTCCTCGGATGCGCATCAGCGGGCCAAGCTCGATTTCGACGATCTCCAATCCGCGAAAGGTTACTCCGGCTTTAAAATCTACGGGCGTTCCAAGCTTTGCAACATTTTATACACGCGGGAACTGGCGCGCACACTGACCGGAACCGGCGTGACCACGAACTGCCTGCATCCCGGTTTTGTTGCTACGCGTTTCGGCGACCAAAGCGGCGGCGGGTTTCTCGGTGATGGTTCGGCTGGCGAAGAATTTCGCCATTTCGCCCGAGAAAGGCGCCGAGACCATCGTGTACCTGGCGTCTTCTGACGACGTGGCCAATGTCAGCGGCGAATATTTCTACAAGTGCCGCCCGGCGACGCCAACCAAGGAGGCACAGGACGACGATGCGGCTCGGCGGCTTTGGCGCGAGAGCGAGCGGCTGGCGGGATTGGCGGCGCAGCCCCAGGCTTCAAATAGGTAATTGGGAATTGCAATCAATTCACTTGCCGCCACGGGTCGGCGAAGCGAGGATCGTGCAGGACGGCATCGTCGGTTAGCGATTGGAGAAAGGCGATCAAGTCCTCGCGATCGTGCGCGGAAAGCGTGAAACCGCCGATTAGCGGATCTTTGTTGGGATTGTCGTGACCGTTGCCCGCGTACGGGCCGGACGCTATCTTCCGGCCCCCGGCGGCATAGTGGTCGAGCACGCCTTCGAGCGTCGGAATGCTGCCATCGTGCATGTAGGGCGCGGTGACGGCGATGTTCCGTCAGCGTGGGGACCTTGAATTTCCCCAGGTCCTCCGGCGCCTTGGTGTACTCGTAAATTCCAACGTTCGGCGCCGGGTACGACAGCAAACCCGGAAGATTGTAGAGGCCGGTGTTGTGAAATTCGATGCGCCGCGTGGGGTTTTTCTCCGAGACCGTGGCATCGGTGAAATCGAACCCGCCATGGCATCGGAAACAGGATAGGTGTTGATTGAAGAATAGAATCTCGCCGCGCTTGGCGGAGTCCGATACCGCGCGATCGTCGCGGTCGTAATGATAGTGATCGTAGGGCGAACGGCCCGAGATAATGCTCCGCTCGAAGCTGGCTAGCGCCTTGGTGACGTTCGCGACCGTGAAGCGATCGGCTTCATCGGGGAAGGCGCGTTCGAACAGCGCCTGGTATCTCGGATCGGATCGCAACGTCGGCAGGAAGCCGTCTCCCTCCCGCAAGCCGAGCTCAACCGGATGGTCGCCGAACATCGGTGTCAGCGCCTGCTCTTCCAGACGCGTCAGCTTAGGATTGCTCCAGGTAAGCGCGGCACTATAGGCGACATTTACCAGACTCATCGCGCTCCGTGAGTGCAATTCGCCGGTTGCTCCGATGCCCACGGCGCGGCCGTCCGTGAAGGCCAGCTCCTGCTTGTGGCAGGTGGCACAAGCGGCCTTCCCGTTTACCGACATGCGGGTGTCGTAGAAGAGATATCGGCCCAGCTCAACCTTGGCCGCGGTCATCGGATTGTCGGCGGGCACGTAGGGCATAGGGAATCCCTTGGGCAGATTCCACGCGTAGCCGCCGGCGCCCGTCTCAGCGGAAACAGCGCGCCAGCCGATTGCGCTCAAAGTGAAAAGCGCAAAGCCCAGCCACGTCCGAAGCCTGATCTTCAGCATACGACCGACCTCTTACTTTGCGAGCCGCACAAATTCGAGCGTTTCCAGCATCCGCACCGAACGCGCGCCCGCCTTATCGTTGGGGCAAACCAGGCGGAAAGGACCTTGATAGCCAAACAGCGGTTTGCCGTCCCGCTTGTCCGCCACCAGGATATTCTCGTTGCCAAAGGCGGCGTCCAGTTCGCCCAAAGCGAACACTACTTGATATCCATCGTGCGCCTTGGCGACGACGTAACTGGCCAGCGCCTTGCCCCGCAGCTGATTGCCTAAAGGAGCGCCCGCCCGCTTCAAAATTTCGCGCAACAGAACGCCCTCATATTGAACCGTCGTCCCGTCCTGATCCTGAACGCTAGCGGTTTCTCGCGGCATTTTCAGCAGGTCGTCCGGCTTGAGCGTCAAGGGCGTGGACACGTCCCCGGTCACGGAGAGCGTGGCTGGCGCGGCGGATTGCGGCTCAGGACTTTGAGCGAATACCGGCGCGATGGCAACGGCCAGAGTCGCAGACAGCAAAACAGTG
>CAVXJU010000055.1:0-15240 GCA_963761935.1 Terriglobia bacterium
TAAACCATTTGCGCCAGGAACACCATATCAAGATCGTTGGAGCCCATCGGATCGTTGATGAAAAGCAAGCGCGCGGCGGGCTTCACCGTTGGATGCACCAGGCGCATCTGATCGGCGACGTTGCGGAGGATTTCCCCTTCCAGGCTGACAAAAGGAACTCTCGGCCAGCCGGTCCCGCGGTAAGAGATGAACATGACTATGCCCAACGCGACAAAGAGCGCCGCCGCGCGCGCGTTGACTAGCCAGCTCGCGCGGCCGCGAGTCAAGCGATCCAGCAGAAAGTGCGATCCCTTCGCCAGTACAATGGCGGCGTACAGCGCCCATCCGAAAAGCGGAATATAATACTGCGGCGCGCCCCGATCGATGAACGCCACCGGCAAAACGCTGAACATCAGGAAAAGCCAAGCGAACTTCAGCGCGCGAGATCGCGATGCCCAAGCTAGAGCGAACAGCGCCATCCACAGCAACAGCACCGCGAGAAATGAAAACTTAACGTGCTGAAGAAAAAGATCGTCCGCAAAATTGCGGCTAGTCAGCATGAAGCGGTCCCAGGTGAAGACTGGCTGGTATGACGTGTTTTCCAGCAACGACCCCGCGCTCGTGGCTTGGCCGATTAGAAATGCGAGCGTCATTACGGTCGAGACTGCGAGAAACAGACCTTCCCGCTTGAGCCAGCTCGTCAGCGCGCGCAATGAGCGCAGCGGTACCTTGCCATACAGCAATTCGTAAACTGCCACGATGATGGGAATCGTGACCGCCATTTGCTTAGAATTCAGCGCGCATATGAACAATCCGCAGCACGCCGCCAATTCCCAGCCCTTCAGCGCCCGGGCCTCTTGCCGGACGCGCACGTAAAGCAACAGCGTCGCGAAGTAGAAAAAATAACAGAGCACGTCGTAGATGTAAGCCGTGTCGTAGTACAAGTACGCAAAGCTCGGATGATAAGCAATCAATAAAGCCGCGAGCGCTCCCACTTCGCGCGATCCGCTCAAGCGCCGCGAGAAGGTGTAGGTGAGCCAAAGGTTAGCGGTCAAAATGGCCAGATTCGCAACGTGGAACGGCACTGGATCGTAGCCGGCCACCGAAAAAATCGCGCGATACCAGGCGCTGCCCATGGGTCGATAGAACGGCGAGGTCAGAAAAAATAGCAGGTTGGCGCGGAAGAGTTCGCCCAGCGGATAATACCAGGCGCGATAGAGATTCCCGGAATCGTCCAGGGCAAAATAGGCGTGCAGCGCGTCGTGCGTGAGCGAAAAAAAATAGACTGCAATGAAAGCCGCGCCTAGGAGCGCGAGTGTACGTTCACGCCGTGTCATTTTGTCCAAGCCGAATCTCGTATTGTATCTTTCTGCATTGCGCGAGATGCCTTTTATCGGGTGCTATACTTCCGGCTTGAACCGCAAGGCCGTTGAAAACGCCGCGATTTTTGGAGTTCCGCCGCTGTTGGCTCTGCTGTTATACCGGACGGCGCTGCGGGCCTGGTTTCAAGCCGACGATTTCGTGTGGCTCAATCTGCTGCCCGACGTGCATTCCTGGAGCGATCTTTCCTACGCTTTATTTCATCCCACCGTGCATGGCACTTGGCGGCCGCTCGGCGAACGTATCTACTTTCTTTCGCTCCAATCCTTGTTCGGTTATTCAATCGCCCTGCCGTTCCGGATCGTCGCCTTCGCGGTGCAATTCGCGAACATGGTCCTAATCTCGCTGATCACGCTGCGGCTGACCCGATCGCGGATCGCTGCGTTTCTGGCGCCGCTGCTGTGGATCTCGAGCGACAAGCTGGTCCTGGCCATGGTTTGGAACTCGGCCATTAATTATGTGTTCTGCGGTTTCTTTGTTCTGCTGGCGCTGTGGTTCCTGCTGCGGTACATCGATACGAATCGCACGCGCGATCTGGTCGCCATGTGGGTGGCATTTCTCCTGGGACTGGGCGCCATGGAAATGGCCATCGCCTTCCCCATCATGGCAGCGCTTTATACCTGGCTTCGCGCGCGGCCTTTCTTCAAGAAAACACTTCCGCTGCTCGCTGCCGCTCTTGCGTTTGCCGTGGCTCACGTGATTTTCGCGCCCAATCGGGCCGCCGGCCTGTACAGCATCCACTTCGACTTCGCGATTTTCCGCACGCTGGCCGATTACTGGGCGCTGGCGTTCGAGCCCGTCAATCTGGCCCTCTACACCCGCCTGCCAGCCGGCGCAGGCATCGCGGGAATGATCGTGTTCAGTATCGCGCTGCTCGGTTACTCCGGCTATCAAGCATATCGTCGCAACTTTGTTCCGTTGATTTTCTTGGGTTGGTTCCTGGCTCTGCTGCTTCCCGTGTTGCCCCTGCGCGAAAATGTCGAGGGTTACTACCTAACCCTGCCCCTGATCGGCCTGGCGATGCTGGCTTCGGATGCGTTCGCGCATGCCTGGAGCAATCGTTTACCTTGGCGCGTAGTAGCGGTGGCTCTAGTTGCGTTTTTCCTGTTCGAGTCCGGAACCGTCGCGCAGAAAGGAACCCGATGGTATGTCGATCGCAGCCTCGCTATCCGGACTATGGTGATGGGCGTCGCCGAAGCTCATCGGCAGCAGCCCGATCACGCCATTCTGCTCCAGGATGTCGACGATGCGCTGTTCTGGGCCGCAATCGATGACGGATGTTTCCAATTCCTCGGATTGAAGAACGTCTATCTGGCTCCGGGTTCCGAATCTCACATCACGCCCCATCCGGAAATCGGCGATCCTGCTCAGTTCGCCCTTCCGGCAGCAAGGGTCCGCGAAGTGGCCGGGCTGGGCAAGCTTTCGGTCTACGATTGGCAGCGCGGCCGGTTGAAAGACGTAACGGAACATTACCTGCTGCCCGAAGCTCAGACCGCCAGGGCCACGACCGCCCAGGACCACATCGACATCGCCGATCCATTGAATGCCAACCGTCTGAGTCAGGACTGGTATCCGATTGAGCAGGGCATGCGCTGGTCACCCCGGCGCGCCTCGGTGCGCATGTTGGTCGATGGAACCCAACGGCGTCAGCTACACATCACCGGTTATTGCCCCGGCCTGGCGCTGAAGCACGGGCCGGTGCACATGACGGTGTCCGTGGATGGCGCCGCCTTTCCCGCCGTCACCATCGACAAGCCAGACGCTCTGTTCGAGTTCGAGTTTCCTCTGACGCCTTCCCGGCGGAATCAGATCGAAGTGACGGTGGAATTCGACCGGACACTTAGCGCGCCAGGCGATCAACGCCAACTCGGGATGGCATTCGGCGTCTTCGAAATTCGCTAGACTTAGTCGGCGCTTTACTCAATCACCAGCAGCAAATCTTTTGCGTCCACCTTGTCGCCCACGCTGACCAGCTTTTGAGACACCTTCCCAGCCACCGGCGAATACAGCGTGGATTGCATTTTCATCGCCTCCATCACTAACAGCCGGTCGCCTTTCGATACAGTCTGGCCAAGGTCCACCGAGATGCTGGAAATCGCGCCTGGAATCGGCGCACCGATCTGTCCGGGACACGCAGGGTCGGCCTTGGCACGCGTCTCGACGGCCGCTTGTTGCGATCGATCCCGCACGGAAACCTCGCGCGGCTGTCCATTCAATTCGAAAAAAACGGTTCGCGTGCCATCCGGTTGCGGTTCGCTGACCGTGAGGAACTTTACGATCAGAACCTTGCCGGGCTCGATTTCCACCGCGATTTCTTCTCCCGTTTCCAGGCCATAAAAGAACTGCGGAGTCGGAAGGACGTCCAGGCTGCCGTAGGATGAACGGGCCTGGGCGAACTTCAGGAACACATCCGGGTACATCAAGTAACTCAGGACGTCGGTGTGGGAGACGCGCTGGCCTAGCTGCTCTTCGACCTTCCTGGCCACCTGTTCAAAATTCGCCGGAGCAAGATGTTCGCCGGGGCGTCCGGTCTTCGGCTCAGCACCCTTCAGGATCGTTTCCCGAAGTTTGGGCGGCCACCCGCCTTCCGGCTCGCCCAGCGCACCGGAAAACATTTCGACCACCGAGTTGGGCAAAGTAAGACTATGCTGCGGCCCCAGCCGCTCCAATTCCTGGATGGTCATCTTGTGCGTCACGAGGAAGAGCGCCATGTCGCCGACCACTTTGCTGGACGGCGTTACCTTGACGATGTCGCCGAACGCCATGTTCACGGCCGCATAGGTGTCCGCGATCTCGTGCCAGCGCGCCCCCAGGCCCATGGATTGCGCCTGCGCCTTCAGGTTCGTATATTGGCCGCCGGGCATTTCGTGGATGTAGACTTCAGCCGTGCCTGCCGACGGAGCTTCATCGAACGGGGCATAGTAGGTGCGCGTGGTTTCCCAATAGTCCGAGCACTGATTCAGCGCGTCGAGATCGAGGCCGGTGTCGCGATCGGTATGAGCGAGCGCGGCGACAACGGAATTCAGATTGGGCTGGCTGGTGGTGCCGCTCATCGACGCCAGCGCGCCGTCCGCCACATCGGCGCCAGCTTCCGAAGCCTTGAGGATGGAAGCGGCGTTCACTCCACTGGTGTCGTGCGTGTGGAAATGAATAGGGAGACCAACCTCTTCTTTGAGCGTCTGAACGAGCTTCCAAGCGGCGTAGGGTTTGCACAAACCAGCCATATCCTTGATGGCCAGAATATGCGCGCCCATGCGTTCCAGCTCCTTGGCGAGCCGGACGTAGTATTGGAGCGAATATTTTTCGCGGCGCGGATCCAGGATATCGCCGGTATAGCAGATGGCAGCTTCGCAAACACGGCCGGACTTGCGCACCGCTTCCATGGCGACACGCATATTGGGAAGCCAGTTCAGAGAATCGAAGATGCGGAAGATGTCGATGCCCTGGCGAGCCGCTTCGAAGACGAACTCAGCGACGACGTTGTCGGGATAGGCGGTGTAGCCCACGGCGTTCGACGCGCGCAGCAGCATCTGAAAACAAATATTGGGGATGGCCTGCCGAAGTTTCTCTAAACGCTGCCAGGGATCTTCATGCAGAAAGCGCAGCGCCACATCGAAGGTGGCACCGCCCCACATTTCCAGGCTGTAAAGATTGGACAGCCGGTGTGCGACAAAGTTGGCGATGGCCAGCATGTCGTAGGTGCGGACGCGCGTCGCCATCAGGGATTGATGGGCGTCGCGGAAGGTGGTATCGGTGATGAGCAGGCGCTGCTGCTGGCGAGTCCACTGTGCGAATCCATCCGCGCCTAGTTGATCCAGAAGCTGGCGTGTGCCGGCGGGCGGGGCACTGGAATCGTGCGGCGGGATCGGCGCGGGTTGCATCGCCCGCGGCTTCGGTTTTCCGGCGACTTCGGGATTCTTGTTCACGATCACGTCGCCCAGATAGGCGAGCAAGCGAGTGGCGCGGTCGCGCCGAGGGGCGAACTGAAACAGCTCCGGCGTGGTATCGATAAACGACGTCGCGGCCTCGCCGGCCTGAAATCGCGGATGATTCACCACGTTTTCAAGAAACGGGATGTTGGTCTTCACGCCCCGAATGCGGAATTCGCGCAGCGCCCGATCCATGCGCTGGCAGGCGTGAGGGAATTCGCGGCCCCAGGCTGTGACTTTTACCAGCAGGGAATCGTAGAAGGGCGTGATCACCGCGCCCCCGTAGGCCGACGCGCCGTCCAGCCGGATTCCAAACCCTGCCGGCGAGCGATAGGTGTGGATCTTGCCGTAATCTGGGACGAAGTTGTTGGCAGCGTCCTCGGTGGTGACGCGGCATTGCAAAGCATAACCATTCACGGCCAAATCCGGCTGGCGCGGCAGGTTCATTTCGCTGTCGTGTAGCGCGTGCCCTTGCGCGATCTGAATCTGGCAGCGCACGATGTCGATGCCCGTTACCATCTCGGTGACGGTGTGCTCCACCTGGACGCGCGGGTTCACTTCGATAAAATACCAGCGGCCGGAGTCTGCATCCACCAGGAACTCCACTGTTCCGGCATTCGAATATCCTGCGGCGCGAGCGAGCGCCACCGCGGCGTCGGCAAGCGCCGTACGAATCGAGGGATCGAGCGAAACCGCGGGCGCCACTTCCACCACCTTTTGATGGCGCCGCTGCACCGAACAATCGCGTTCGTGGAGATGCAGGATGTTCCCGTGGTGGTCGGCCAGGATTTGAATTTCGATATGGCGGGCGCGGCGAATGTAGCGCTCCAGGAATACCGCGTCGTTTCCGAAGGCGGCGCCGGCCTCCTGCCGCGCTTCCTCCAGGCGCGGCGGCAGGTCCTCTTCCTTTTCGACTATGCGCATACCGCGTCCACCCCCGCCGAAGGCCGCTTTGATGATCAGCGGATAGCCGATTTCGCCGGCAATCTGGATGGCTTCGGCCGGTTCGGAAACTGGTTGGACGGTACCGGGGACCACCGAGATGCCGGCCTGCAGGGCCAGATTGCGCGCCGCAGTCTTGTCTCCCAACAGTTCCAGCAATTCGGCGTTGGGGCCAATGAAAGTGATCCCGGCCTGAGCGCAGGCGCGCGGCAAGCGCGGGATTTTCCGACAGAAACCCGTAGCCGGGATGAATCGCGTCCACGCCCTTTTCCGCCGCCAAAGCGACGATGCCGTCGACATCCAGATAAGCCTGAACCGGCCCCTTCCCTTCTCCGATTAGGTACGCCTCGTCGGCTTTGAAACGATGCAGGCTCAAGCGGTCCTCTTGGGAAAAGACAGCCACGGTGCGGAGCCCCAGCTCGTTGGCTGCTCGAAGAATCCGGATCGCGATTTCGCCGCGGTTCAGGGCGAGAAGTTTGCGCACGAGTAAGGAACTATTATCGGGTATCCGGCCTAGTTTTCGGCGCAACATCCTGGGAACATCCTGCCGCCGGTTTCCGTATGGTTAAAAAGCGCGGGAAGAGGTAAACCATGAGATCGTATATTCTGCGGCTGCCTTTGCTGGCCGGGTTAGGGTTGCTCACGGGCTGCGTATACGTCGGCGACTGGGGCGATTCGGACGCGTTCCGGCAGGATTTTCATTCCACCCATCCGCTGGAGGCGGGCGGTAGAGTTACGGTGGAGTCCTTCAACGGATCGATCGAGGTGGCGGGATGGGAACAAAACTCGGTCGAGGTCAACGGCACCAAGCATGCCAGTTACCGCGAGGCGCTAGACGGCATCAAAGTGGACATCGATTCGACGCCCTCTTCCATTCGGATTCATGCTTCGCGCTCAGACGGATTCCATAATGCAGGCGTGCGCTTTTCGATCCGCGTGCCGCACAAAGCCGTGCTGGAGCTGATTTCCAGCTCCAATGGGCGGATCGAGGTGGATGGGGTGGAAGGCAATGCCCGGCTACACACGTCAAACGGCGGGATCCGCGTCCAGAGGCTCAAGGGCAATCTAGAAGCGGAGACGTCTAACGGACCCATCGAAACCCAAGAGCTGACCGGCAACGCGAACCTGCACACCTCCAATGGTTCGGTGCGCGGGGATGCCAGCGGGGGGTCGTTTGAAGCGGTAACGTCGAACGGCCGCATCGAAGTGCGCTTGACCGATACGGCCACCACCTGGCCGGTGCGTTTGCACTCCTCCAACGGACACATCGAAGTCAGCCTGGACGCCAAGGAGCTGCCGGAGCTACGCGCGTCCACCAGCAATTCCTCGATTCTGCTTCGATTGCCGGCATCGGCCAACGCGCGGCTGCGGGCCTACACGTCGCATTCCCCGGTAAGTTCGGAATTCGACGGACTAAACACCGATAGCGGCCGCAGGCATACACATTCGGAAATCGAAGGAACCATCGGACGCGGCGGACCGCTGCTGGATCTGGAGACCAGCAACGGCCCAATCAAGATTCAAAAATTGTAGCGTCGCGCTGAGCGGACGCTACGAGAACATGAATAGCGGCGTGCCGGGCGTCGGCAGTTTTTCTTCCTCCCCGGGAGCGCCTACGGGCTGCTCCTGCAGTTCCCCACCCACTGGCCGGCAGTAGATGCCGGTTTCGCCGAGATAAACTTCCAGCTCCGACGGCCGCGGCAGCGTGCCTTGAATCAGCGCTTCAGACAGCGGGTCTTCGATGTACTTCTGCAGAGCCCGCCGCAGCGGACGCGCGCCATAGCTGCGATCGATCAGCGTCTTCTCCAGAATGTAGCGCGCAGCGTCTTCGTTCACGCGAATCTTGATCTGCTTGGCCACCAGGTTGACGTTGATCTGCTCCACCAGCAGGCTGATGATCTTGAGCAGATCGTCGTCGGTGAGCGACGTGAACAGGATCACTTCGTCCAGGCGGTTCAGAAATTCGGGATTGAAGGCCTTCTTTACTTCGGCCATCACCTGATCCTCCACCTTGGGCGGAACTCCACTGTTGGAAGGCGCCGAGAACCCGATCTGCGATTTCTTGTCCAGGAAGCGCGCGCCCAGGTTGGACGTCATGATGATGATGGTGTTCTTGAAGTCCACCGTGTTGCCGAGGCCATCGGTCAACTGGCCGTCTTCAAAAACCTGCAACAGGATGTTGTAAACATCCGGATGAGCCTTCTCGATTTCATCCAGCAGGATGATCGAATACGGCGCCCGCTTGACGCGCTCGGTCAACTGGCCGCCCTCTTCGTAGCCTACGTATCCGGGAGGCGAGCCGATCAGCTTCGACACCGAGTGTTTCTCCATGAACTCGGACATATCGAAGCGAATCAGCGATTTCTCGCTGCCGAACAGGAACTCGGCCAGCGCGCGAGCGACTTCGGTTTTGCCGACGCCGGTGGGCCCCAGGAACAGGAACGATCCGGATGGCCGCTTGGGTGACTTCAAGCCGGCCCGCGAACGGCGAATGGCGCGCGCCAGCGCCGAGATGGCTTTCTCCTGGCTGATGACGCGCTTGTGCAGCTCTTCCTCGATGCGAATGAGCTTGCTGACTTCTTCCTCCCGGATGGCCGTCATGGGCACGCCGGTCCAGCGTGCCACCACGTCTTCAATGTCGTCCTTGGTAACGACGCCGGTAGAGGTGTCGTCCAGGTTGTATTTTTCGCGCAACTGGCGCAGGTTCTCGCGCTCCTTGCGTTCTTCGTCGGAATAGAAACGCGCTTTCTCGAATTCGTGATTCGCGATGGCGTTCTCCATGCGATGCACGATGAACTTGATGCGCTTCTGGATGTCGGCCACTTCGCCGGGAAGCGTGGTCTGGCGCAGCTTGACGCGCGCGCCCGCTTCGTCGATCAGATCGATGGCCTTGTCGGGCAGGAAGCGATCCGGAATGAAGCGCGTCGAAGTGTGCACGGCCGATTCGATGGCTTCGTCGGTGTAGGCCACCGCGTGGAACTTCTCGTAGCGTTCCTTGATCCCGAACAGAATGCGAATCGCGTCCGATTCGTTGGGTGGCGGGACTTTTACGGCCTGGAAGCGCCGTTCGAGCGAACGATCTTTTTCGATCGACTTGCGATATTCCCCCGGCGTGGTTGCGCCAATGCACTGGATTTCGCCGCGCGACAGCGCCGGTTTCAAAATGTTGGCCGCGTCCAGCGAACCCTCGGCCGATCCCGCGCCCACCAGCGTGTGCAACTCATCGATGAAGATGATGGCGTTCTGATTTTCCATCAGCTCCTTCATGATGGTCTTCAGCCGCTCTTCAAACTGGCCGCGGTACTTGGTTCCGGCCACGATCAACGAAAGATCCAAAGCCAGGATGCGCTTATCCGCAAGGAACGAAGGCACGTCGCCATCGGCGATACGCTGCGCCAGGCCTTCCACGATAGCGGTCTTGCCGACACCCGGTTCGCCAATCAGCACCGGATTGTTCTTGGTGCGCCGGCACAGGATTTGAACCACGCGCTCCAGCTCGTAATCGCGCCCAATCAGCGGATCGAGCGAGCCGTCCATGGCGGCCTGCGTCAAATCGCGGCTAAACTCGGCCAGCAGCGAGCTTTCTTTGGGACGATTGGAAGCCACTTTTTCTGAAGACGACCGCTGGATTTCCTCGCGCACCTGCGAAAGCCGCAGCCCGCGCTCGTGCAGAATTTCGGCGGCGAAGCATTTCTCTTCCCGCAACAGGCCCAGCAGCAGGTGCTCGGTCCCGATGTGCTTGTGGTTCAGCCGCTCGGCCTCTTCGGCGCCATAAGCCAGGACGCGCTTGCACTCGTGGCTAAGCGGAAGATCGACGGACGTGGAGACCTTCTCTCGAACCGTGGTATGCGCTTCAATCTGCTTGCGAATCGATTCAATGGCGGCGTGGGAGCGCAGAAAACGATTGGCCAGCGCCTTGTCTTCCCGCAACAGGCCCAGCAGTAAATGCTCGGTCTCGATGTAGGGGCTTCCAAACTGGCTGGCCTCGTAGCGTGCAAAGAAAATAACCCGGCGCGCCTTCTCGGTATAACGTTCAAACATAATTCCCGCTATCTTTCCACATTATCGGTTGTTCTTGGCCGGACCGACAGAGTGGAACGCCGTCGCCCGTCCAAGGGGCCAGGACCCCCTTATCCAATTGCAAGATTCGATCGCACCGCGCGGCGAAGGAAAGATTATGAGTAACGAAGATGGAGGTGAGCTGGTGGGAGCGGTGCAGGTCCGCGAGCAAGGAGATGATCATGTCGCCGGTCCGAAAGTCCAGGTTACCGGTGGGTTCGTCGGCCAGCAGAACGCGCGGATTTCCGGCCAAGGCTCGGGCCAGAGCAACGCGTTGCTGTTCGCCGCCCGAGAGCTCTCCCGCGCGATGTGAGGCACGGTTTCGTAACCCGACTTCATCTAACCTCGCGAGCGAAACAGGCGCTGCCTCGGTGGTGCTTGCCCCCCGAATCAGCAATGGCATCATCACGTTTTCGAGCGCCGTAAACTCCGGCAACAGCGAATGATTCTGCCACACAAACCCTATCTCCCGGTTCCGAAACTCCGCCAGCTCCCCCTCCGAGAGAATTGAGATGTCCTGGTGTCCGAAGTATATCGTACCGCTGGAAGGTCTGTCCAGACCTCCCATAAGATACAGCAGCGTGCTCTTGCCCGCGCCCGATTCGCCCACCAGCGCCAGCCGCTCGCCCGCGGCCACTTCGAAGTCCAGATCGGCGAACACCACCAGCTCGTTCGCTCCGGATTGGAACTTCTTAGTCAGATTGACACAGCGAATCTGCACGGCGCCAGCAGGTTCCAAAGATGTTGCCTCTACTATTAGGCTAACATTGCGCGCAAAAATTGGCCGCTCGCACTGAGTACTAGGCGGGCTGGCAGCCGCGGCGGCGAGTACACTGAAGATCAGGTATGGATGCCCGGGCGCATTGGGAAAAGGTCTATCGCGACAAGCCGCCGGACGCCTTCAGTTGGTACCGCCCGCATCTGGAAACCTCGCTGGATCTGATCGAATGCGCGGCACCGGCCCGCTCGGCATCCATCATCGATGTGGGCGGGGGTGAATCCACCCTGGTAGACGATCTGCTCGCGCGCGGCTATCGCAACGTTACCGTCTTGGACATCTCGCCGACTGCTTTGGAGGTGACCAAGTCACGGCTGGGGCGGCTGGCGGAGCAGGTACAGTGGATCGCCGCCGGACTGCTCCAAGCGGATTTGGCGCCGCACAAGTATGATGTCTGGCACGATCGCGCCGTTTTCCACTTTTTGACCTCGGATGACGAGCGAGCCGCCTATGTTCAGCAGGCTTTGCGGGCGGTCAAGCCGGGCGGCCACGTCATTGTGAGCACGTTCGGGCCGGCGGGTCCGCAAAAGTGCAGCGGCCTGAACGTGGTGCGCTACGACGCCGGGACATTACACGATCAGTTCGGCCGGCGTTTTCGGTTGCTCGAAAGCCGCCAGGAGTTGCATCGCACGCCGTTCGGAACAAATCAGCAGTTCCTGTACTGCTACTGCGTGCTGGAATGAATCGCGCCCAGCCAGATCACCGGCAAGCGGCCTGCTAATGAGTTGGCCAGCTTCTCATCGGCAGTGATCAATTGTGTTTTAGTCTGAATGGCGAGCGCAACGTAGAGAGAATCGTAAACCGCGCGCCCGTAGGCTCGCCCGATGGACATGGCAGGCTCGATCAAGGCCGAAGACGGGAAACTCGGGAAGCCACTGCTAACAATTCTCTGGACTGCGGCGTCCGCTACCGCCCGGTCACATCGGCCGTAGCGTTCCGCCTTCCACAAAACATTGGCGACCTCGGCGAAAAAAAGATCCGGCACTACGAAGTTGAACTGTCCCTTGGTGTGGCGCTGCAACAACGCCGTGGCTTCGCTCGACAGCGGCTCGGTCGCGGCCGGAAGAAACCATTTGGCTGCAACACTGGCATCCAGGACGTAAGATCTCACCGGTTACGATCCTCGCGCAGCAGGTCCTCGGCCGAAGGGCCCGCCGGTCCCTTCACTTGGCGTGAGCGAATGCGCTGGACTTGCCGATAGAAAGCGAGCCGCCGGCGCAGCTCCGAGCGCGTGGGAAGCGTGTTTTCGAGCAGTGAGATGGTCTCGGCTGCAATCGACCGCCGATTGGACTTGGCCTGCGCACGCAAGGCCTCGTAGACCTCATCCGGCACGTTCTCGACATAGAGGGTAGGCATAGGGATGTCCTAGCATTATTCTAGCGAAATGCTAGCCAGCTCAAGCCTCGGCGGGCGACCAGGACGAACTTTGGATCCCCTGGCGCACCGAAGGCGCGGTTAGACCACGCTCGCGCAGGATCTCGGCCGCAAAGCATTTCTCCTCGCGTAGCAGGCCCAGCAGCAGATGCTCGGGTGCGATGTTGCCCTGATTTGAACCTTCAGCTTCCTCGGCCGCGTAAGTCAGGGCGCGCTTGCATTCGTGGCTCAAAGGAAGATCGACGGATGTCGAGACCTTCTCGCGAATGGTTGTGGATGCTTCAATCTGCTTGCGAATCGATTCGATGGCATCGTACGAGCCCAGAACCCGATTCACCAGCGCTTTGTCCTCGCGCAAAATACCCAGCAGCAGGTGCTCCGTTTCGATGTAGGGACTGCCGAACATGCTGGCTTCGTAGCGCGCAAAAAAAATGCACCGGCGCGCCTTCTCGGTATAACGTTCGAACATGACTATCGCCGCTTTCCTACATTATCGGCCAACACGGCCGGCGGCGTCCGCGCCTGGATGACTTCGTTCAGCCGGTAAACAATACTGAGATTGCTGCGCCCGACGATGCTGTAGTCGCGCAGCCATTCGCGCAATTCCGGATAATTCTTCATCGAGAGCCGCGGGTTGAGAGCACTCAAGCCGTCGACCACGAAGATAGGGTGCGACGTTACCAGGAGCGCTCGATTACGCGCGGCGAGCTCAGGCAAAATAGGCCGCGAGTCGAACAAATGCCGGTCTGCTGGAACGCCAGTCAGCGGTTGCGAATCCCAGAAGATCGATGCGGTGGTGAGCCGCGTGTACACGAAAACGCCCGGCCGGTAGCCCCAGATGAATAGCGTGTCGCCGGCGCGCTTCAGCTCATTAATGCGAGCGGCCACTAACTGGTCGTCTTGATCCAGAACGACATCGCTCCAGTGAATTTCACGGCCGGTCAGCAGATCGCGCGCCAGCAGCACGTAGCGCGGGCCGAAACGAATCAATGGGATCACCGCCGCGACCAGCACCGCGGCAAACGCCACGCGGCTGCGGCGGCCCCGGAAATCTTGATACAGAAGCGCCAAACCGCGCGAGGCAGCCAGCGTTACCGGCGGCAAAAGCTGCAGGAAATAACGCGGCGCAAATTGCGTTCCCATCGCAATGCCGGCAAACGAAAGCAAACACCAAATGACGATCCAGCGTTGGCCACGCGCGCGTTCTTTCCACCACAGCCAGATCGCGCCGATCGCCAACACGGCGTGAAACCCCAGCCAATCGGCCGTTCGCCGCGCCGCGTTCAAAAACGGATTTTCGAGCGGCGAGATGCGCGAATAGGCCAGGCCCCATTGCCAAACCTGTTGGACATAACCCCTCAGAGCGCCGGCCGCCGCCAGCCCGCCCAGCACCGCGCCCGCCGGAATCAAGAAGCCGGCCAGCAAAGGCAGGATGGCCGATCCTGGAAGCAGCGCGCACATGGCCAGCACCAGCAGTCCTTTAATGTTGAACAGGAACGCCACCCCGCTCCACAAGCCCGCTCGGAAGGTTTGCTTACGCCAGGCGCAGTGCACCGCCAGAACGTGCGGCAACATCAGAAACAAATCCGGCGCGACCGGGATGACGGCGGAGGCGTGGTCGAAGCTTAGAAAAAAACCGAGCAGCGCCGCGGCAATCAACCCCTCGCGCTCGCTCCAGACGTCGCGCGCAAAGCGGTACATGGCCGCACAGACCGCCAGAATGTAGAACGCGTCGAACAGGCGCAGCGGCCAGCCCGGAAACGCACCTAACGCGGCATACACCCACGCCGCTAGGGGCGGCTTGTCGTACCACAAATCGCGATATAGCAGCTTGCCATGCAGGGCCTGAATCCCGGCCGCCAGATGGTAATCTTCATCGGTCCACAGGATGCGCGCATGGCACAGGCGCAGCGCCAAGGTAATTGCAAACAGGACCGCAAACAAACGAAGGCTTGCGCCGGGTTGTCCTGTCTTTGGCAACCCACTATCATAGTAAGAGCGGTTAGCCTGCCTTTGTAGGATTGTTCCCTAGTTCGCGCAAGGGCTCGGTTTTCCCTGCGAAGGAGGTGATTAATATTGGCTGAGATCCACATCCAGGAGGGCGAAACGTTAGAGAGCGCCCTGCGGCGATTTAAGAGAAAAGTTCAGCAAGAAGACATCATCAAAGAGATCAAGCGGCACTCCTTCTATTTGAAACCGGGCGAGAAGAAACGCACCAAGGAAGCGCTGGCGCGCAAACGCAACCGGAAGAAGCGAAACAAGGAAGTCGAGTAGTACCCGCACCGGTCTTATCCCAAGAAAAAGCTCGCGAGCGCCGTTCGAAAGCGTCGCTACGCGAGCAAGTTCCTCCCGCCAGACTCCCAAACCCTAGCTGTACCAGGTTTTTCCTGCCCCTCAATCTTCCGGAGGCCCTACTCTATAGGAAATATATCGTGCCGCCGATATAAAAATTAACTGGAGACGGCATGGCAGCGTCACCCTTAGATGGTTGGTCTCTGACGTCCATACGGACAAACAAAGGCATCTCGCTCGAAGAGATCGCCGAAAACACGAAGATAAAGGTGTCCACCTTGCGGGCGCTGGAAGAAGGCGAGTTCGATAGTTTGCCCGGGGGTATTTACAACATCAGCTACATCCGGCAGTACGCACGCGCCGTGGGAGCCGATGAGAGTTCGTTGATTGAGATGTACCGGTCCAAGTTTCTGGCTGTCATTTAGACGCCCCGGCTTTTTACCAAATCTGCGCGATACCACAATACAAGGAGCAATTTTGCATGTCGGCTGCATTACCTCTAGCCAT
>CAVXJU010000056.1:0-81902 GCA_963761935.1 Terriglobia bacterium
GCCATCCACCGCTTCAATCACCGTGTAGCCGGCGCCGGAGAGCGTGAATTTCACCATTTGCCTAACGCTGGCCGAATCGTCGACCGAAAGGATTACCTTAGCCAACGGTTCCTCCAACCTCATTCAGCCCGGGGAATATGTCAAAACCGGCATCTCGAGCCGCGGCGGCGGCGGCTTCCGATACCCCACTTACCAGTGCGCCACTCTGCCGCGAGGCATCCCGTGCGGCGGCCCAAAGCAGTTGCAGCAGGGATACATCAATCTCCTCGGCCTGCGTCAGGTCCACCTGAAGATGCTTAGCCGACGCCAGCCCCTCGATCAGCATCTTCTTCAGTTCGCTCGCCGAGGTAACCGTGAACTCGCCTTCCACGCGGATCAGCCAGGCGCTTTGGTCTTGTTCAACGGTCAGTGGCACGCTGTCTCCTGGTTCACTGATGAAGCTCGAAGCTGCCGGCGGACAGCTGCACGGCCGAGTGCACGCCGTCCAGCCGCACCACTCTCGCCAATCCCCACACCGACCAGGTCTGGTCAGAAGAGTTCGGCAGATCCACTTCCACCGTCACCTCTTCGCCGAGAGCTAACGGAAATGGTTCCCGCATTTGCAGCAACATCCCGGAACTGCTGATGTTCACAGCCGTCGCCGTCAACGTGCACCCGCTGGTGGTGCGGAGGTTCACCCGCGCTTCAATGGGATAGCGGGTCGCTCGTCTTCTGTCGTCGGGGCTACTTTCCATGGGCATTTCTCCGGTTCCGCGGCCTCGCGGCGGAACGGATTGGCTTCGGGATAGTAGTGTCTGCATCCGGCCTTAGTTCTCCTTATCGGTGCGGGGGAGTAAACCTGGGAATCAAACCGGGGGTGCCCCCCAAGAGGTGTCTGGGTGTGTGATCCAGAATGCGTTCGGTCAATCCTCGCAGGGGGCGGCTGCTCGGCCATCAGGGCGCGCAGGTTAACTTCAGGCCGTTCCCGCCGATATGGATGTTGTCCGCTGCGCTGGCGGCGGAGTCTCGATGACGCGAAATCTCATGTTAAGTTCCAATGGTCCGCTGGGCGGACAAGACCATGAATAGATTGATACAAGCAGGCCGGATGAGGCTTCAAAAAGCGATGCGGATGGCCGCGCCGATGGGGAGGCTTCGCCGCCATAACCTCGCCGGGCCCGGGCGGCCGCAAGCTCCGGAACGGGAAGGTGGATGGGTTTCGGCCACCCTAGGCGTGGCCGCCGAGCTCGACAATCTGAATCGCTCCACCGAGAAGGATTTTCTGAGCGTGGGTGGGAAGCTGATGGACTTCATGTCGCTGGCGCGGCAAATATCCACCGACATGGCCGAGCTCAGCGACCTCATCGCAGGCGAGCACGGACGGAGTGCCTCCGCGGCCCTGGTCCGGATCCGCGACGACGCCCAGCAGATAGGCGGCCGGATGGAGCAGAGCGGCCAGGCGTTGGAGGCTATTAGGGATCTCGCAGGCAGCGTGCGTCAGGCCTTTTCGAAGCTCGGTGAAACGGTGTCCATATTTCGAGCGCTCTGTACCTTGACGCGGGTCGAAACGGCGCGGCTCTCGAACGACGTTTCGAGCTTTTCCGATCTAGCCGATCAAGTAAAGCCACTGTCTGAGAGCATCCAATCCAGCGGCGAACGCGTTCTGGCGGCCGCCTCCCATCTTGACCAAAAGGTCCGGGAAGCGCTGCGGAACGCCGCCGATCTCTCCGCGCGCGAGGTCCGCGAGCTGCACTCGCTGATCGCTAGCGTGGTGGAGGGCTTGCAGTCCTTTGAGGACCGCCAACGGAGCGCTCTCGAATCATCCGGCCGCCAGTCTGATCAGCATCGGCAAGTATGCGAGGCGATAGAAGACCTGGTCCAGTCCATCCAATTCCACGACATTACGCGGCAACAGATCGAGCACGTTGGCCAAGCGCTGCGGCAGATCTGTTCCGAGGCTTCGCCGGCGGATCGAGGCGGCTCGCCTGAGCTACCGCATGCGCGCGCCATCCTGACGCTCGAATCCTCGCAATTGGCCGGGGCCGCCTCCGCGTTCACCGCATCGGTGGAGCGCATGCAGCGCGACTTGGAAGCCATCGCCGTGCGGATAGCCGATATGGCCGCGGCCGGCAGGAACTTGATGGGCCAGTCCGAGGGCGAAAACGATTCCTTTTTCCAGCGCATGGAAGGGTGCTTCACCGGCATTCTTAAGGCCGTGTCGAGTTGCGCTGGCTCGGAAACAGCACTGCAGTCCACCGCGTCCGAACTCCAGGAAACCGTGCGCGGAATGCGCGAGGCGGTGTACGAAATCCGCGGAATCGAGATCCAGATCCAGCGCACCGCCATCAACGCTACCATCGGATCGGCGCATATCGGCCAGGCCGGCAACGCGCTCAACGTGATTGCGGACGTCATGCATCGTGCCGCGCTGGAGTCCAACGAGAGCACCGAGACCGCGGCCCGCTCGCTCGATTCCATGCGTGATGCGGTGGAGCGCGCCGCCGGAAGTTCCAGCCTGGCGGTGTCCCAAGGCGGGGCCGAGTCCGGGCATGCCACCGGAGAGGCGCGCCAAGCGATTCTGGACTTGCACACCTCCAGCGAGCGCAGTTTCAGCCGGCTGAATGAGATCGTTACTTTGAGCTCTCAGCTCAGCGACGATATCCGGTCCCTGCTCGCCGGCCTTACGGTGGGGAAGCTTTTTGATGAGGTGGTCGCTCGCGTCCAAAGTGAGTTGAAACGGATGGGGGCGGACGCCGATCCTGCCAGCTCCGGCGGGCTCGATCCGGCGCTGCACATCCAGAAATTGAGCAAACGCTACACCATGCAAAGCGAGCGCGATGTGCACGCAGCGGTGTTTAGTGGCGAAGCGAGCGCGCCGGTGCCACTGGCCATGGAGCCAACCGCTGGAACGGGCGCCGAAACCGCTGGCGCCGATCTGGGCGACAACGTGGAGTTGTTTTGAAACTATAAAAAATTGACTCGTCAGAAGAATTCATGGGTAAGCTCGGGCTCAGGCAGCTTGGCAAGTGAGTGATAGAGGGCGAGTTCGAGGATACGGAAGGTGCGAAAGCCATAGGATCTTCTCATGGTGACTTTGGCCTTGTTGTTCAGGCCCTCGACCACGCCGCTGGAAAACTCCTTTCTGGCCTTGAAATAGTTCAGCAGCAGCTCGCGGTGAGCACGCAACGTGCGGGCGATCTTCTTCATGGGCTCGATGCGGCTGCGCATGGCTTGGTAGCACCAGAAGTCCAGGAACATGCCGGCCCAGGTGGGCGAGTTGTATTCCCAGAACTGCTGAAAGTCTTCCTTGAGCAGATAGGCGCGGACGGTTTGCAGGTTGTAGCGGAGCAGATCGCGGAGGCGGAACTGCTGCTGCGCGGTGAGATTCTCTTTGCGCTTGAGCACGCACCAGCGAGATTTCTTCAACAGCGGCTCGTGACCGTCGCTGCGCCATCCGGCGCGATTCGGCGGCGCGGACCTCGTCCAGGGCCTTGTTCATCTTGGCCACGATGTGGAAGCGGTCGAGGATGTGCAGCGCCTGGGAGCATTTCTGGCGGATCACATCCAGATAGGGCTTCCACATGTCGGAACAGACAAACTGAATCTGCGCAGCGAGTTGCTCGCCGATGACGGTAAAGAAACCCTGGAAAGATTCGATGGTGCGTTCCTTGCCAACCCAGAGCAGGCGGGTCATTCCCGCGTCGATCTGGTAGACCAGCGTCAGGTATTTGTGGCCTTTGGCGTACTGGATTTCATCCACGCCGATGGCGCGGATCGATTCCAGCGTGCGGTGCTCCAGACCCCAGCGAACCACATATTCGACCGCGTCGCACACCTTGTCCCAGGAAGTATGGAACGCCTCGGCGGTTTCCTTCCACGAGAGCTTGCGCGCCCAGCGGGCCAGAAACAGCATGTGGGCTTGGGTGGACTGGTGCTTGCCGTTGCTCCAGGGAACCTGTTCCACCACAATGCCGCAGTTGCGGCAATTGACGCGCCGCATTCGGTACAGGAAGAAAACCAGAAAGCCCCAGAAAGGGATGAACTCGAAACGCCGCTCGGGGAGATGATCGTAACCCGGCGCCGGCCGGCTGCCGCCCGAACAGATCGCGGCGGAGCCCTTGCGCGGCCGCACTGAGACCTCGATACTCTTCTTGTCTAGACTGAACCGGGCATGCCGGTAGACAAATCCCTGGCAGCGGTGGCAACGGTTTAGAATTGTGATCAGTTCCATGGCGCTGAAGCGGAGAAAACCTCTACCATAACCCGCTACCATAAGCCGCGCCGCACCGAGTCTCGGCTTCCGGCATGGAGAACCTGTGACGGTGGGACGCCCAACCTCAGCGAAGAAAGCCAGGCAACTTCCGAATATCCGTAAACCCGTCGAGGCGCCAGGAGCTTTGCCGAGGATTCCCGTGGCGTGTGTTCGTGATAAGATTCTTTCCATGTCGGTCAGCTCGTCGATCGCAACGATGCTGCTGGTTTTGCTGGGTGCGATGCAGGCACCGGCTCAGCAGCTCTCGGGTGTGCCCGCCAGCCGTTATAGCCATTTCACCAAGGGTGTGAATCTTACCTATTGGTTCGAGTGCATGCATGGTGAAGGAGTGCCTTGCAGCGCAACAAATCCCGCATACGTGCCAATATCGGTTCCCGATATGGCGAACATAGCAAGCCTCGGCTTCAACTCCGTTCGCCTGTGTGTCGATCCGCTCTGGCTGCTTCCAGACGCACTTGGGCCGGCGCCACCCCGAGGTCGAGTTCATGAACTTGGATAATGCGATAGACAACCTGATTTCGGCCGGCCTGGGCGTGGACCTGGTGATGATGAACGACGGCTACTTCGCCAACCTCATGTTGATGTCGCCCGATCGGGTCCAGCAACTCGTCAGCCTGTGGCAGACCTTGGCCCAGCGCTACGCCAACCGGAATCCGGACATGCTGATGTTCGAAATCATGAACGAGCCCACCGGTTCCTTCTCGCCGTCCTTTTGGGATGGAATCGAACGCCAGGTGATTCAGGCAATCCGGCCGGCAGCGCCGCAAAACACAATTATCGCCACATCAGTTAACTGGAGCGAAGCTGATAATCTGATATCCCAGACTCCCATACTGCCCGATCCAAACGTAATCTATGTCTTCCATGAATATGATCCCCAAATCGTAACGCATCAATGCCTGGGTCAGTTCACGACACCTGAAGGGGTCCCTTATCCCACGTATCTTGCGAGCTTGCAGACGATCCTCGCCGGCATCACAGATCCTGGCGTTATCCAAGCGACAACGGAGCAGTTTAATGAGAATTGGTACTCAGGGCGGTTCCAGCGCCTGATGCGGACTATCGCGGCTTGGGCCAAGTCGAACGGCGTCCGGGTGCTGATGAACGAGCTGGGGATCTTTAGGCCCGCGGGCGTGGGAGGCCTGCCTCCGGGTTGTGTGAGTCCGACCGATGCGGATCGGGGCCGGTATCTCACCGATGTTCGGACCGCGGCAGAGGCGAATGGCATCGGCTGGAATTATTACGATTATGGCGAGCCGGGTTGGAGCGTACTTTCGCCCCCCTATGCGTACGACGGGTACAATATCGTGAGTATCACTCCGCCCGACCCCATCGTGCTTGGCGGTCTCGGCCTCGGGCCTTTGACGTTAGCCCCGATCGCGGCTCCTCCGTTTCCCTTTTCCGGCGCCGAGCCCGTTCAGTACGGTCCGCCGACCCCGTATGTGGACAATGCGGAGTCTGAGATTATCGCCGACGTGAACGGAGATGGGCTTCCTGACCTGGTCGTAACTGTTGGCGCGGGCAGCCCAAATCCAGTCGAGTTCTTTCTGAATGACGGCGCCGGCGGATTGGTATACGCTCCGACGGTCGCCGATTCATCTGCCGTGAGCACCGCGGTAGACGTGATCGCTACCGGACACTTCGACAGTTCCGGGAGGAGAGGATTGTTTTTCGCAGAGGAGGGCGCGTATGGGGGGACAGGAGGGCAGAGTCTCCTGCTGCTGCCGTCCTCAAACGGAGCTTACCGGAACGCAACCGCCAACCTACCGCAACAGATTGCCTCAACGTTTTCCGCCGACGCCGCTGACATCGATGGTGATGGTTATGACGACTTAGTGCTGTTCAACGGCCCGCCAGCGGGCGGATCGTTCAACAGCCGGCTGCCGCTCCAGATTCTTCACAACGATGGCACGGGGAAATTCACGATCAGCAGCACGGCGTTGCCATCATCGGTCACGGGCCTTTCCGGCGGTGGGAATATTTATTACAACGGCAAGTTCATCACGGGACGTCTCCCGGGCGCTGCCGATCTGTTGATCCTGGGGGCGTCGGGCTCGGAATCCCAGCTACTTTTCAACGACGGTGCGGGACATTTCCAGCCGGGTCCCGTGCTGCCGCCCAGCGGCCTTAATGGTCCGGCCGGCGGCCAATGCGTGGTCGTTAACGATCTCAACGGCGATGGTTATCCGGACCTGATCATCGCATCCGTTACTTACCCAAGCCAATCCTATTTGCAGGTCTTGATTAATAATGGCGATTATACCTTCCGAGATGAAACTGCGCTCCGGATTAGACAAGTAGACCCCTCGTTCGGGGTAGTGAGGGGGATCTACTTAGCGATGACGAACGGAGGCAAGAACCGGTTGCTCATGCTAACAGCCCTCCAGCAGTCTCCTATCCTTAAATTGGACGACGGCAGCGGCGTCTTCAGCGATGCCGGCGCGCCCTATAACGGGGGAGCGACCTACGAACCGTGGAATAGCGTGCTGGCGCTCCTGAACAGCGACGGATACGCGGATGTGGTTTTCGGGCCTGGGAATTCTAACTCCGCCCCCCCGGTAAAGGTGATGTGGGGCTTACAAAATGTCCATTCATCGGGAGCCGCACCGCCCTCAACCACCACGACTCCGTCCGTAAGCCGTTTGCTAAATGCGGCCAGCTATGCGCCCCTCACCAGCCCTGGGACATGGATGAGCGTGTTCGGTTCGAATTTTCTCCCGGCAGGGACGCCGGCGGGAACATGGACGTCAAGCCAGTTTGTCAATGGGCATCTGCCGACGCAGGTAGACAATGTTTCGGTGCTGGTCAACGGGACTCCGGCCTACGTGTATTACGTCAACCCCAGTCAGATCGACGTCCAGACCCCCGATGGAACTACCCGGGGGTATGTTCCCGTTGAGGTCGAAACACCGCAGGGAAACGCATACTCGACGGTGAACATTAGCAACCTCAGTCCCGCGCTGTTTACGGTCGGCACTCTGAACGGGTCCCAATTAGCGGCGGCAGTTGCTAGCGATGGGACATATATTGCGGATCCCACTGTGGTACCGGGAAGCCGAGGCGCCAAGCCCGGCGAAACCATCGAAATCTACGCGACTGGGCTTGGCCCCACGACTCCACCAAGTTCTTCAGGGGTGCTCTTGAATCCGGCTTCATTGAGTAATGCTGCGACGGTAACGATTGGTTCGATGCCGATCACTCCAGCATTTAGCGGAATCGTGGGCCCAGGCCTTTACCAGCTCAATGTTCAGATTCCTGCCGGCCTGACTGCCGGCGATTACTCGATACTGGTTCATGTGGCAGGGATGCAAACGCAACCCAACGTGATTATTCCTGTTAGCGGGAACTAGGAACTCCGACCACCGGGGCTCTGGGCGGGTCCGGTGCCGGTCGTCACCTGTGGTTAATCGCTTTCTGAAGTTGTGTTGGGATTCTGCGATTCGCGCGGGCACTTGACGGCATCGCCCTCGTTCCGATCGGTCGGGAGATCGAGTCGATAAGTCCTCAACGCCGTAGCGTAGATGGATGTTCAGCTACTCGGAAGTTGTCTGCCTGAGGCAAACTGGTTTGGAAAGAAAACTGGCCAGGAAAAGAGAAAGGTGACCTCTCCGCTATTCGGCATCGTCTTCGCCGCCTTCGCACACCGAACCTCCGCCGTCGTTCGAAAGCTACCAGTTACCCGCAGATTTCTCCGACGAGGCAAAAAATTTGGGATCGTGGCTTAGGCCGGCTGCGCGAGTGCCAACCGGGAACCGGAGTCCACCGATTGCGGCTCGATGCCGGACAAGACCGAGGCAACCGATGGAGACACATTCAGGAGCGCCATCAGATCCCCGGCGTCAAAAGAATCCGGCTCCTTGCGATAGAGAGCCAAGACACCCACCACGCCGCCGTTGGACATCAGCGGGAGTGCTAAAGCCGAGCTCAGACGGCCGTCCTTCGGATAGCCCTGCTCTACGGACGGGTTGCCATTCAAAATGGGCTGGGCCGTTTCCGCCACCCAGCCCACTAACCCCTCTCCCTGACTAGCGCGCAAAGAGCTCAGCGCGTGCCGGTCTTCCCCGCTAACGAAACAAGGCTGCACAAAACCGTTTTGGCAGGAATAGAAGCCGATCGCATCGTATTGAATCAGAGCTTCCATACGCAGGGCGGCCACGGCCAGAGCTTCACGTCCCGACAAGCCCGCGGAAATCTGGTTGCCCCAGTCGTTGCGTGCGCGGGCGACGGACTGAATCGAAGCCACGTTGGCCGGCCGGCGCGGCGCTTCGTTTTCAAACCCGGCGGCCGGCGCGCCGCCGCGCTCGATCTTGATATCCACCGAAAGCGGAGCTTTTAGCTCGCTCACCGCGGTCTTGGCAAGCGCCTCGAGCTCACGATAACGTTTCTGTAAAACGCCGATCACTTCAGGATCGAAAGCTGTTCCCGCCTCCGATGCCACCCGTGCCATGGCTTCATCGAGCGGCAGCGCACGCCGGTACTGGCGGTCGGAGGCCAGCGCATCCAGGCAATCCACCGCCGCCAGGATACGCGCCCCGATCGGTATCTCGACGCCCTTCAAGCCAAATGGATATCCGTTACCATCCCAACGTTCGTGATGCGCGCGAACGATTGGAACCACCGGGTACGGGAAATTCACGCGCTCCAGAATTTCCGCGCCCACCACCGGGTGGATCTTCATCTTTTCGAATTCCGCCCGCGTCAGCTTGCCGGGCTTGGAGATGATCGACTCCGGAACCGCCAGCTTGCCGATGTCATGCAAAGTGGCCGCCGCGCGCAAGGCCTCCATTTCGGTTTCAGAGAGCTTCAGCTCTTTTCCAATTTCGATCGCATACATTTGCACGCGCTGCAGGTGGTCGTGCGTGTTGTGATCCTTCGCGTCGATGGCGCACGCCAGCGCCTCGATGGTCCTCAGGTGCAGGCCGTTGACCTCCAGCACGTGCTTGTTCATCTGCTCGATATGCTCGATGTGCGACCGGTGCGAGCGATGCACCAGGTAAACCAGCGGCAGGCATATGATCGGAATCTCCCATTGAACGCCATGCGGTACGGTCCCCACCAGCCAGGCCATCGAGCAGCCCACGATATAGAAAGGCAGCATCCCGCGGTACCCGCGCCACACCGCAAAAATGGATTTTGCTTCGGTCAGCCCAATGATGCACGCCACCGGAACCGTGTTGGCGGCAAAATAGGTCACCGCCAGAAAGGCCAGACCCGCCAGCTCGCCCAACTGCGAATGGGTGTACTGAAGCACCAGCGTGGAGAGCAAAATCGCGGTACCCGTATTAGCGACGTTGAATGCAACTTGGACGAATCGCGGACGGACTTTTACCCGCCACACGGTCTGCACCAGCAGCGAAACGGCGCCCACCACGAGCGTCTCGCTCAGGCTGAGGTTCACGATACCCACCAGTACGAACAACGCGCTCACCGACATGGTGCCCGTCACGCCCGGCATGCGTACTTTCAGCGCCGATGCCAGTGCGGCGGTAATCAGGAAGGCCGCGAATCGCACCGGATCGTGGCATTCCCACTTCGCCAGTCCTCCCAGCAATGCGGCGGATCCGATAGCGATGTGCGCCCACAGATAAAGTTTTGGCGTCAGATTTCGCATAGAGCCCCGCATCCGTTCGTTCTACTTTTCGCCCTGTGTGCTGGTTCCCCAGGCCGCGTTGGTTCCCCAAGCCGCGTTCGTTCCCCAGGCGGCATTAGTGCCCCATGCGGCGTTCGTTCCCCAAGCGGCATTCGTTCCCCAGGCGGCATTGCTACCCCAAACCGCCGCGCCCGCGCTCGTGCCGCTCAACACCTGCGGCCCCCAAACCAGAGCCAAAGACCAGGTCGAGCTGTTCCACCAGGCCGCGCTCAGATTCGGAAGCACCAGCGCGGTCTTAAGCAGGGAACTGTAAGAAAGTTGCGGCGATAGTGCCGCACCGTAGGTTTTATCGTAGTTCTCCAGTGCGGCGGCGATGTCAACATAGCCGGCTCCCACTGTCAACATGTCGTACGTGTCGGTATAAGACTGACCGGTGGTCGGATCGTAGGCCACGCTGGTAAGTGGAAAATTCTTAGACGCGGTTTTCATCAGCCGCGCTTTGACCGTATCGGGGGTCAAGGTCGGATCACGCTCGATCATCAGCGCCGCGGCGCCTGAGACCACGGGTGTCGCCATGCTGGTGCCGCTCAGCTGGAAGTACAGCGGCGACGCCGGAGCCGTGGACGTCGTATAGGCCGACGTCGCGACTACATTAGACGGATAGTCCTTGACCAGCGTCGAGCCGGGCGCCAGCAGCGAATCCACCAGGTTGCCGGGAGCCACCAGGTCCGGCTTAGCCGTCAGATCGATGTAGCTCGGCCCGCGCGAGCTGTAGCTGGCGATCAGATCGTCGCTGCGCGTCATGGTGAATTCGGTCTTCATCGCGCCCACCGTGATCGCGTACGGGCTGTTGCCCGGCGACAGCACGGTGGCGTAGCCATTGCGTCCCAGATTACCGGCCGCAACCACCACCACGATTCCGCTCTTCCAAGCCGCCTCCACCGCCTGGCACAAGGGATCGCGCGTGCAGCTCTCGTAAATCGGCCTGCCCAGCGACAGGTTGATCACTCGCACGTTGTACTTTTGCTTGAGTTCAACTGCCTTCTGAAGCGCTGCGATGACGACGCTGTCGCTGCTCATTCCGTTGACGTCGAGCACCCGCAGATCCAGCAGATTCGCAGCGGGAGCAATTCCCTTGAACGTCCGGAACGCGCCCGGCTTATCCGACGAGCTCCCGTTCCCGGCCACGATTCCCGCCACATGCGTTCCATGCCCGAAGTCGTCGGCCAACGTACCGCCGATAAAGCTCTGCCGGTAGACCACCCGGCTCTGGTTGGAATTCGCCGCGTTCAGATCCGGATGCGCAAAGATTCCGCTGTCGATCACCGCTACGCCCACGCCGTGGCCGTCGAATCCCGAAGTCCAGGCCTGGGGTGCATTCACCGCCCCCGCGGAATAGTCCAAAGAAGCGCTCAGCGCCCGATCCAGCGAAATGTACGCCACGTTCGACTGGTTCGATATCGCCACCACGTCGGACGGATGCACCGTCGCCGAAACCGCCGGAATCAGCGAGAACACGGCGTTCAGCACACCGCTCACGAGATTCAGTACACCGCCCACCAACCCGCCCAGCAAGCCGCCGGAGGATTGAGAGGGCGCCGTGTTATACTGCACAATCACGTTGATGCTGTTGGATGGATTGGCCAACAGCGGTTGCAAGTCAGGAGAAATCTTGGAATTGTCGGCCAGCGCGACGCTGCTGATCACGCACAGGATCAGCCACAGCGCCATGCTCCGCAAAGTTCTTGATCGCATGGCTCTCTTGTTGGCAACTTCGGGGCCAGAAGCTTTGAAATTATTAAGTTGTCCAGGATCAAGGACTTTGGACTCTCGACTAGGAAGGCCGCCGGCTTAGTTCCATGGTCAACCTGTCTCAGAAAGCTGACAGGTTGGCGCGGCTACCAGGCGATCTGCGCGGGGAAGAATTCCGACACCAGCTCTTCGTAAAACTGCCGCAACTCGGCCAGCTTCGGCCGCTCGCTCGATTTCGAGTACAAATCGTACGGACTGAACCGCCGTACCCAATCGAACATCTCTTGGTCACGGTCGTCCATGAGGTAGCCGTAAGCGCCCTCGCGATGAGCCGCATAAAACGAGTGATAGCGGATCATATATAGCGCGGGTTCGGGCAGATAGGCCTTCACCACGTGATACAGGTACTCGTCGTGCCCCCACGAAAGATCGACATAATCCAGACCGCAGCCTGCCTGGTAAATGCCCGGCTGGGTTTGATACCGGGGCTCCGCGGCGTCCGGGTTGTCGCGGAAAAATTCCGGGAAAACGATTTTGTCGGAATAGGCGCAGCCCACGGGAAACGTGTCGCCCACCACCGCCCACTGCGGCTCGCCATAGAGGCACAGCACCTTCCCCAGGTCGTGAATGAATCCAGCCAGCACGAACCAGCGCGGATGGCCGTCCCGACGGATCGCCTCCGCGGTCTGGAGATTGTGCTCCATCTGGCTCAGGCTGGTATCCGGATCGCTTTCGTCCACCAGCGTTTCCAGGCGGTCCATCGCTTCCCAAATGCCCATCGCGCCTTTCTGCCTGGCCACATACTGCTGTTTCTTGGCCCGCACGAAGCCGACAGTTTGATGAATATGGTTCAGCCGGTAGAACTCGCGAACTCCCGGCGGCGTTGTTGAGTCATACTGCCGGAACTCTTCCTCAGCTTTGTTCGACCGGTACCGCTCTTGAACGTAGTCGTCCCACTGTTCCAGGTTTTCAAGCGGTCCCATGCCACCATTGTGCCAGGCCGTTACGGACTTTGATTAACCGTCAGCATCACAATGCCAGTTTGATTTTCGACCGACGAATTGAAGTTGTTGAAAGACAGAAAATTGCCGCTGTATCCGCTTCCCGCTGGAAAAGCGTCCACGTTGCTGTTGCTGAAAAGCATGTAGTAACCGAACGCGATGTTGACGCCTTGAGGAGGCGCCAGGCAATTACATTTGTTCTCCTGCGGCAGACCCAGGTTCACATCCATCAGCAGCGCCGAATTGGTGCTATTGGTGACAAAAGGAACGAAGTAGGTTTGATTCCCGATTTGATTGGTGATGTTGAACGAGTAGGTCCCTTGAGGATTGCTAATCGGGCTGTAGGATTCGGCCATCGGATCGCCCAGCGGAACACCCCAGGGGCTGGGCTGGATCAGTTGAAACGAAGCCTGTAGCGTCGCGGGCGCCGGAATGGTCCAGGAAGCGCTGCTCGATGCGTTCACTGTTCCCACTACGGCCCCATTGACCGATACGCTAGCCGGATAAACCAGGAAGTTGGTGAATTGCAAAGTGACGCTGGCGCCCGCAAAGCCGCTTTGTCCGACGGTGAACTGTTGGCCGGCCACACTGACCGCACCCGCTCTACCTGGCCCAGTGTTGGAAGCTACGTTCAGCGTCACCTGGCCGGCGCCATTTCCCGAAGCGCCGGAGGTGACCGCGATCCAATTCGCGTTGCTCGCCGCCGTCCAGGAGCACCCGGATTGCGTACCGACGGTGAACGAACTGCTGCCCCCGCCTCCCGCCACCTGCACGCCCGGCCCGGACAAAGAGTAGGTACACGCCCCGGATTGGACCGCCAAGAGTCCCGAATCCGACAAGCGCACGCTGCGGTATTGGTAAAACTGCACCAGTTGATTGAGAACGTCCGCCGCCGCCACCAGGTAGTAACTGCCCGGCTGCATGTCGGTAGGCAGGCTGGCGGAGCCGGAGCAGGTTGCCGAGGCCCCCGCCGCCAGACTCGCATAATCGCACCAAATCAACGGAGTGGGATCGGACAAGAAAGTAGACGATGTAGAAAGTATAATCCCATCGCAAATGGCCCGGCATTGGCTTGCCCAAAATTCTTGAAGTTCACCAGCGCGCTGATTTGGCCTCCGGCCGTCGCAGCTGTGCTCGACGTAACGCTTGTGATGCCGAGCAGCGGTAATGCCCTCCAGTTGCTGACCAAATTAGAGACATCGATAGAACCCAATCCGGTCACCTGATCGAATCCAGGACCAGCGCTATAGCCGAACGACCCAGTAGTACAATTCGGTGAACCCGTCTGGCACGCGACGATATTGTTTCCGCTGGTGATGTCGTGAAAGACGTCCGGCGCCGCCTGAGCCAACGCATACAAGTTGAGATTAATATTACTCAGCCCGGGTTGCGCTTGCGCACCGGTGGAAGTAAGGTAGTGATTCAACAAGACCGCAATGCCGGCGAATACCGGAGCGGATGCCGACGTGCCGCCCGCCCCCACCCACTCGCCGCCAGTCACCATAGCGTAGTTGTCGTGGAATGCCGATGCCGACAGAGCAATATCGGGAACGTCCCGCTGGCCGTCATTGGGAACTCCCGGCCCACTCTGCCAAAACGGTTTAGGGTAGAAGAGGCTGGCCCCTCCGCCGCTGGCCTCGATTCCGGATTGCAAAAGGCTCGAATCGTTCCAAGCGATTTCCGGGATATAACCCAGCGCCGCAATTGAGTTCGCATTGTTTTGCGCGGCCCAATAGCTTCCCGCGCCCTTCGGCAAACTCAGTGCCACCCACCCCGGTTACTTCCGGAAGGCTGGCTGGAATATTCACACTCAGTCCCGTTGTGGCCGCCGTTTCCGTTCCGCCCATGCTTTCGCAGGCGGCCGCGCCCGCGTCGCCCGAAGAGGCGATCCAAGTAATTCCTTGGGCGCTGGCCTTCTGCGCTTCACTCTCCAGAATCTGAGCAAAAGCGGGCGGAGTGTTTTGTTCGCACACGCCAAAACTAAAACTGATCACCGGCGCCAGCGCGTTGTCGATGGCGTACTCGGCCGAGAAAAACGCGTCTTGCGAATACACAAACAGGATGCTGGCGTTCGGCGCGATAGCGCCCGACCATTCCAGATCCAGGTCCGCTTCCATCAGGTCGTCCGGATCGGTGCCCGGATCGGGACTCCCAGGCAAAAGGATCAATTGCGGATCGTTGGGCGGCAGGTTGAACCTGCTCCGGAACGTTCTGACATCCGTAAGATCGACATCCACTTGTCCCGCCACCACCAGCACCTGGCCGGTGCCATTGAAGCCGTTTTGATAAAGCGGCAGAATGTCGTAAATCGCCGCGAAGTCACCCGGGCTGAGCATGTTCATTCCGGCCTGGGGAATGACCAAGCCAGCACGAGCATGCGCTTCAGCACGCTTCGGCGCGCTGGGATGAAAATCGTCCAGGCCCAAGAAGCCTGAGACTACGCCCGCCAGCGCTTCCGGTATGGAAGGCTCGGATGTGTTCGCATAATGCCTTCGTCCATCCACGTTGTAGTAATGAATCTCGGTCTTCAACACGTCCTCAACTTGTTGCGCCGTGCCGCTGAAAGTGATGGAATCCCGCCCGCGAGCTACGCGGATGACGTTGAAACCGGCTGACCGCAGCCAATCGGTCACTTTCGCGATCTCGCTTTGGCTCAAACCAAATCGATCGGCGTACTGTTCCGGCGTAAGCCAGCGATGAAACATTGCCGAGGCAGGGTCCTGCTGTTGTTTCAGCAGCGCAGCCAGAGCGGCATCCTGATCCGGCGATCTCTTCAACTCGAGCGTAATGTAGCCTAGCTGAAGACTTGGTTCAGCGCGGCCTTGATCGTATCGCCGCTGCGCCTTGGGATTGATGTTGCCTCTCAAGACCGCCCATCGATTCTGATCCACGCGCCCTGCGATCCGGGTTTGTTGCGCCTCGAGCGGCGATAAAGGTAGCAGCCCTAGGAGCACGACCGCGCCTAGCACTCCCGCGTTGATTCGACTAATTAAGGAAGCACACCCGCCCATGCTCAAGCGAAGAATCGGCTTTAAGACAGGAGCGAGGAATGAGGAGAATGCCTGAAATCCCGGGAATTACGCGCTAGTCCAGGTGGTACCGGTTAATCCCTTGGGCTATGGTTCGTAATGCGGCCAACGCTAAAGAAGCTACTCGTACCGCAGCGCATCCATGGGATCCACTCGAGTGGCCCGCCGCGCCGGGATGTAGCATGCCGCCAGCGCCGCCGCGATCAACACCAGCGCGGTTCCGGCGAGCGTCAGCGGATCGAACGCGCTCACGCGGAAAAGTTGATTTTTCAGGACCACACTGAAGACGACGGAAATCGCCAGCCCAAGCGCTACGCCGATACCCGCCAGTTGCATGCCTTGTCCAATCACCAGCCTGAGCACTTCCCCGGGCTGTGCGCCGAGAGCCATGCGGATGCCCACTTCCTGCGTCCGCTGCGTCACCGAATAACTGATCACTCCATACAAGCCGATCACCGCCATCACCAGCGCCATCGCGGCGAACACTCCTAGCAGCGTGACCACGAAGCGGCGCGAGGCGAGCGACGCCGAGACCAGCTCCGGCAGCGTTTTTATCTGCGAGACCGCCAGCCCTGGATCGATTTCGCGCACGCTATCCTTGAGCGCGTTCGTGAGCCGCGCCGGGTCCGACCTCGATCGAACAACAAAGGTCGTGAACGGCGTGGGTTTTTGATAAACCGAGAAGTAATACTTGCCCTTCACCACATCGCCCGCCAGGTCCGATTGCTTGGTATGCCCCACCACGCCGACGATCGTCGACCAGGGCGACCGACTGTCGCCGTTCCGCATATGCTTGCCGATAGGATCTTCATTCGGCCAGTATTCGCGTGCCAGGGTCTCATCGATGACGGCCACTGGCGCTGTGTTCTCGCGATCCTGGTCCGTGAAAACTCGCCCGCTTCGAATCGGGATTTTCAACGCCGCGAAATAGTTGGGGCTCACATAACCGATGTCGCCGTGCGGGCCAGGATCGCCGGAAGGAACAGCCCGTCCTTCTATGCCGAAGGAAGCCGAACCGCCCAGGCCGCTGAATGGCACCGGCATTCCTGCAGCCACGGCAGTCACCCCTGGCAAAGCCCCGAGCCGTTCCAGTGCGCCGCGGTAGAAAGCCACCTTTTTCGCCGGATCGCCGTACTGCGCTTGCGGCAAGGTCACGAACCCGGTGATAACTCCGTTGGCCTGAAATCCCGGATTGACATCTTGGAGCGAAGCCAGGCTGCGCAGGAACAGACCCGCGCCTACCAGCAACACCAGCGCCAGCGCCACTTCTCCGATCACCAGTCCGGCCCGCAGCCGCTGGCGCGACAATCCCGCCGTACCCGACCGTCCGCCTTCCTTGAGGGCTTCGAAGCGATCCAGCCGGGAAATCTGCCAGGCCGGTGCGATCCCGAAAAGGATGCCGGCCGCAATCGCCGCCAGCGCCGTGAACGCCATCACGGTGGTGTCGATGCGAACGTCGAGCGTCACTGCGCTGTTCTCCGGCGCCATCAGGATCAGACCCCGAGCCCCCGCGAAGGCCACAACCAATCCCAGCGCCGCGCCGGCTAATGCCAGCACCAGGCTTTCGGCCAACGTGCGGCGGATCAAGTCCCAGCGGCTGGCTCCCAGCGCTGCTCGCACCGCGATCTCACGGCTGCGTCCGGATGCACGCGCCAGCATGAGACCGGCGATGTTGGAGCAGGCGATCAGCAGCACGAAACCCACCGCGCCCAGCAGCACCAGCATCGGAGTCTTGGTGTCGCCCGCGATGTAATCGGTAAACGGGACCAGAAACATGCCCCATAGCGAGTCTTTCGCGAAGCTGCCCAGCTGCGAGCGGTCAGTTCGAACCCGATTGCTAAGAAGCTGCACCCAGGCGCTGGCTTGCTCGATCTTGACTCCGGGTTTCAGGCGCACAAAAGCATTGTAATTTTCGTTAAATCGATTCCGGGGATTGTAAGCGTCGTCCGCCAAGCCGAGTGGAACCCAAATGTCCACATTGGCCGGCCAGTTGAACTCCGCCCCCATAACGCCGACGATTCGATACGGCAGTTGATTCAATTCGATAGTCCGGCCCAAAACCCCGGCATCCTCGCCGAACAAACGCTTCCAGGCGCCAAAGGAGAGCACTGCTACACGATTCCGGTTGGGCTTGTCCTCTTCTGGCTCAAAAACTCGCCCGAGCCGCGGTTTCGCGCCAAACACATTGAACCATTCCACCGAAACGCTGGCACCTTGCAGCCGCTCAGGCACGCCCGATCCGGTGTAGTTGTAATTCCCCGACTCCTCCATTGCCGCGGCTTCGAACAGCTGCGTACTTTTGTGCACATCCTCGAAGTCCGGAACCGAAACCGGGATGCTACGTAACGCCAGCTTGTCGTATTTCGCGCGCAGCGCGGCCACCCGATCCGGACGCGCAACGCCCGCCGGGTTCAAAAGCACCTCATTTACTACGCTGAAAATAGCCGTATTGGCGCCGATGCCGAGCGCTAGTGCCGCCACCGCCGTCAGGCTGAACGCCGGGCTCTTCAGAAGCGTCCGGCAAGTGATGCGCAGGTCAGAAAATGTAAACATGCCGCCTCTTGGGTATATTACGGGCGGTTTCGCGGAAGGTTACGCTTACATCTCCCAGCGCCAAAGATTGGCGCCCACCGTGTACCCAGCGCCCACGGCCGCGAAAACCACCAAATCGCCCTTCTTGAGCTTTCCGCATTGGATGGCGTCGCGCGTGGCCAGCGGGATGGTGGCCGCGGTGGTGTTTCCATAGCGATCGATGTTGATGATCACTTTCTCGCAGTTGATCCCCAGCCGTTCCGCCGCCGCGGTGATGATGCGGCGATTGGCCTGATGCGGAATCAAGACATCCACGTCGTCCGCCGTCTTATGATTGCGCTGCAGCAGATCGCGGGCAGCTTCGTACATTTTGCGCAGGCGTATTTGAACACCTGCTGGCCGTCCTGTTTCACAAAATGCAGGCGCTGCTCGCACCGTTTCCGCGGTGGCGGGCATGCGGCTGCCTCCGGCGGGCTGTTTCAGGTAGTCGCCGCCCGAGCCGTCGATCTCAGTTGAGAAAATCGATGAAGCCGGTTTCGCTTGGCTTCGGTCGGCTCGATCAGCATCGCGCCGGCGCCGTCGCCGAACAGCACGCAGGTGGCGCGGTCGGTGTAATCGATGATGCGCGACATGGTGTCGGCGCCGATCACCAACACCTTCTTGTGCGATCCGGCCAGACCAGGTGCGCCGCCGTGGTCAGGCCATAGATGAAGCCCGAGCAGGCGGCCACCAGATCGAATCCCCAGGCGTGCTTCGCGCCGATGCGATCCTGCACCAGGCAGGCCGTGGAGGGAAACAGCATGTCCGGCGTCACGTGCAGACGATAATCGCGTCGAATTCGTCGGCGTCGATGCCGCGCTTGCTCGAGCGCGATCCGCGCCGCCTCCACGGCCATGTCGGAAGTGGCCATCTCCGGCGCCGCGATGTGCCGCTCGGCGATCCCGATCCGGTTCAAGATCCATTCGTTGTTGGTCTCGACCATCTTTTCCAGATCCTCATTCGTCAATACGCCCGGCGGTGTGTAGCAGCCGAGCGCCGTGATTTTAGCTTTGTACAATGCTCCCCCAACTTCAACACCATACAACATCGCAGAAGCTGGCGGGGAGTTGCGTAGTGGGGTCTTCGTGGGGAGATGGATCGGCGTCCGACTCTGAAGCGCTGACGCCCATCATCATCGCTCCAGCAAACATCGCTTCATTGACTTCCGCTAGACCCCGCATTGCGTCGTCAATAATCGAGCGTGATTCGGGTGTGGGCCTTCCTTGCCTTGTCGATGATATTCATGGAAGGATACTGCGGCTTCTGCCGATCCCTGCAGCGCCAACTTTGCTATGGCCTCGAATGTTTTCCTCAATTCGGATACCACTCGCTCGTCCAGTCTCTCTGCGTACTGCTTACCAATATCTTCAGGCATTGATCAATTCTCCAAATCCCAAACGTCATCCGCGATTCCCGGTGCCATTGCCGGCGTGATCCTCAGCGATCCGTGGATCCTGCACAGATTGTAATACGCGAAGTGAAGAGCCGAGCGCGCGCGCAGATTGTCCCATGAGCGTGAGAAAGCGTACGTCAGCCGTGTCAGTCGCTTGCACCACTGGCGTACGATCCGTTCTTACGCTCGACATGCGCTCGTTCCGGCGCTGATCCAAATCGGGATTGCCACTGATCGCGTCCTTGCCCACCGATACGAATGTTCGCTGGCCGATAACTTTCAGGCACGACCTCCGTGACGGTGCGAAACATCTTGACCATAGCGGCGTGATTGGCGCGGTCATACAATCCAGCATCGATGGCCTTCTCGTACGGCTGGAAGCCATCGGTACTGACGTCGAATCGGCCTGGCGCAGTAGCCCACCGGATCTTGGAACGAAGTCCTCAGTGTTCGTACGCGATCCGCATTTGCCGAGATGCCAAGCCACTACCAATTTCGTTGAGCGTTCCAAACAGATAAATGTATAGGCATCGCCCACCATGCCGCTCTCCACTCGCCCCGGCGTCAGGCGCTTCTGGTGGCATCCCACATACGTCCATACCTCATCCAACTCTAGGGAGTCCTGAACTTTTACGTTGCGAATTCTCTCGATTAGCAGACGTTCGCAGTTCTCGCCTGCCAGCTTCAAGATATTCAGCACGGTTCGTTTCTCCACGTCGCACAGCCGAGTTGTTCCGCGCACGCTGTTGCCTTCGACCAAGCAATGAAGGATTCGGCACACGGTTTCTTCGGGGAGTCGCAAGTCGGCCCCGAGCGGCGTATGACGCGGCTCAGAGAACCGCTTGCCGCATTACTGGCATTTCCAGCGCTGAACTTCGGTTCGACCGCGGCCAGCCTTTACCGTTTCTATCTTGCAAGAATGGCAAGTCACTTTGAACCTTGCTTTCTTCAGAGCGAAGGTCCAAAATGACAGTGAGTCTAGTAAACTCTGCCTTGGGTTCGCCTGAGGCTAGTCCCCGCGAGTGGTTAGCGCTACGAACGGGGCTTTCAAAAACTGGCGGGCCGGGTGGGAATCCAACCCACGACTGGGCGATTAGTAATCGCTTCCTCTATGCGCTGAGGTACCGGCCCGCAAGAACGAGCAAAGGCCAGCAGTTCCGGTTTAGCGACTCGGTCCTTCCATCACTTACAAGCACATGGTGAGTATAACATTAGCGTTATACTTTATCAAGTTTTGAAAATATAACGTGGAAGTGATACCATTTAGAAGGCTTGGAAATGCCGTCTACTCGTTCATCGAGGACGACGGACGGACTGTCTTAGAGAAATGGTTCGACGATAATGAAGTTCCAGAAGTAGTCTGGGGAGCTATCTATGCGCTGTGGGATATCTATGAGAGCGGCGGTATACTCTCTATTCGAGCAAGCGTGATCGAGCTAGAAAATGAGTTTTACGGTTTGATGATTCCACGAAAAGGTGATGGGTCGGCATGTCTGATCTTTCGTTACGGACCCTTTGATGAGGAAACCGAGATTACGTTTCTGGCTGGCGCTCGATGGGATGACAAATTGAAACGAGTGAGGCCATTCAGCGCTGTGGGCAGCGCCGAGGAGAACCTAGAGATTTTGCGGCAGAAACCAAGTAGGAGGCGTCGTGGATAAGGTACTTGAGCGGATCAAGGAGCTAAAGGATGAAGAGTCTCGGTATGCCTATGCTGACGCCGTCACTAATGCTTTCCTTACCGGTCAGATCAAAGCCCTGCGGGAAGAACGCAATCTTACGCAAGAGAAATTGGCAGAACTGGTAGGAACACAACAATCCGGTATCTCAAGATGGCTGAACTCTGGGTTTTCAACCTGCAAGGTCGAGACTCTAAGAAAATTTGCTAAGGCTTACGGGGTTCGTCTCCGCATCACTTTTGAGGAGTTCGGAACTCTGCCAACCGACGTTCGGGGATTCACAAAAGACCGTCTTGCCCCTAGAAAATTTGAGGATGATACTGCCTTCAAGAGGGCCAGCTTTTCCGAACCAGAACCGAAGGAGGCGATAGTCGGAACACAGTCCCTGCAGGGCCCTCCCAGAATCGGAAAAAACACTTCGGAACAGCAGCTCACTGTCGCATTAGGGCTGGCGTATCAAGACATGGATTCTCAGCCCTGGTCCATGATAGAAAGTGCTCGTGCACACCCAATGACCGTCCTCGAACAGTTTTCTGGCGGTATGGGTTTGACTCCCAGAGGCGCTGGCGGCGAGGCTAATATCGCACCTCAAGAGGTAATCAAAACCGGAGAGATGGATGCCATCATCACGAACACGGCGCTTCCAGGATCGAAGTCATGGAATAAAGTTGTCGAAATCAGCACCGGGCGTCATAGAGCCCCCACTCAAGGAACGCATCGCAATGGGACGGAGAGGATAACGGATGGCCGACGACGAACCAAAAAAAAAGCATAAAGACAATACAGTGGATGACAACGCATTACTCCTCAGCGAGAACTTTTCAGAGGACTATGCGAACAACGTTTTCTTCCAATTGACTTGGTGGGATCTAAAGGTGCTCTTCGGCGAGTTCAATCAGGTCCGCAAGCCCCCAGCAGTGGAGTATCATACCGCCATAACGATCCCCTGGTCGCAGGCGAAGATAATGAGCTATTTCCTACAGGTTCAAATCGCCTACTATGAGGCGACGAACGGCCCTATCAAGATTCCCTCTGGTGCCATTCCCGACGCAATGCAACTCAGCGAAGAATGGGCAGCCGATCCAAAACTTAAGGCCGTCTACGAACTAGCTAAAGAGCTCCACGAAAAACTCGCTGAGAGCGCGGGTCAGTCATAGGCCCTCGGATCTCCCCACTAAGACCCCGCTGGCGGGGAGTTGCGCCATACCACCAGAGCTTCGGCTGCGCGAAATGACGCAAGGGCGCCGCGAAATCTAACAGCCGGCGCGCGTTTGGCCGCATTCCAACGCTAACCTGACAGTTCGATACGGGCAACAAACACAGCCGGATGGACCTCCAGATGCCACCACTTATAGATACACGCCTTAGAACGTGGTTCCAATGCTTCGAAAGCGCTGGTTTGGTTATCTGGCCGCCGCAGCGGGCATGGCCGCGGTCACGGCCGTCTGTTCCCTCCTACGCAGCCGCATCAATGAAATGACCGTGGCGTTGGCGATGCTGTTGGTCGTCCTTTTTGTGGCCGCCGTCTGGGAGCGCTGGCCGGCCTTGGTAGCGTCGGTGTTGGGCATGCTCCTGCTCAACTACTATTTCCTTCCGCCCATTAACACCTTCACCATCGCGGATCCGAAGAACTGGATCGCACTCGGCGCATTCTTTATCACTGCCTTGACCGCCGGCGGGCTTTCGCGCATGAGCCAAACGAAAGCCACCGAGGCGGAAACTGGGAGACGCGAAGCCAGGCGGGCGGAAGCATACAATCGCAGCCTGATCGAAGCCAGCCTGGATCCGCTGGTAACCATCGGCCGGGACGGTAAGATTACGGACCTCAACTCCGCCACTGAGAGCATTACGGGACGGCCGCGCGCGGAGCTGATCGGTACGGATTTTTCAAGCTATATCGTCCAAACCGAGAAGGCTCGCGCGGGTTATCAGCAGGTATTCAGGGAAGGATTTGTGCGTGACTTCCCTCTGGAGATCCGCCGTGCGGACGGACATACTGTGCCGGTGCTATACAACGCATCCGTTTACCGCGACGAGTCCGGCCAGATCGCCGGCATATTTGCCGCCGCGCGAGATGTTACCGAGCTGCGGCGGGCCGAGAACGAGATCCGGCAGCTGGCCAGCTTGCAGGCCGCGGTGGCCGAACTGGGCCAGCAGGCGCTGCGCTGCGAACCATCCCAGAAAGTGCTGGAGGAAGCAGTGGTTCGAGCCGCGCAGATCCTGGCAGTCGATTATGCCCGCGTGTTGGAGCTGCTCCCCCAGGGCCGTACCTTGTTGCTTCGCGCCGGATTTGGCTGGAAGCCCGGGGTAGTCGGACAGGCCACCGTCAGCGCGGGGCCGGAAACCCAAGCCGGGTTTACCCTGATTTCCAAAGAGCCGGTGATTCTCGAAGATCTGCCTGCCGAGAAGCGTTTTGCAAGCGTCCCCATGTTCGGCGACCCTCCAGTGGTCAGCGGCATGAGCACGGTCATTTCCAGCGGTGCAGGCCCCTACGGAATCTTCAGCGTTCACACCAGGCAGCGGCGGACGTTCACCCAGGACGAAGTCAATTTCCTGCAAGCGGTAGCCAATGTCCTGGGCACCATGATCGAGCGCCAGCGCGCCGAAGAGGCACGGCAGCGGTCGTCGGACCAGATTCGCGATCTTTATAACAACGCGCCTTGCGGTTATCATTCGCTCGATAAGGACGGCCTTTTCGTCCAGATCAACGACACCGAACTGGCGTGGCTAGGGTACACGCGCGATGAAGTGATCGGTAAAATGAACTTCGCCGCCCTGCTCACGCCCGAGAGCCTCAGAACGTTTCAAGAGAGCTTTCCCAAGTTCAAGGCGCAAGGAGCGATTCGCGATCTTGAGTTCGAACTGATTCGCAAGGATGGCGCTACCCTGCCAGTGCTGCTCAACGCCACCGCCATCGTCGACCGTGCTGGCAACTATCTGAGCAGCCGCTCTACGATGTTTGACAGTACGGCTCGCAAGCGGGCCGAGAACGAGATCCGCACGCTCGCTCAACTACAATCCGTGGTGGCCGATCTGGGGGAACGGGCCCTGCGCGGCGCAACCCTGTCTCAAATGCTGGACGACGCGACACAAGAGATTACACAGGCCCTCGGAGTTGATTACTGCAAAGTCCTGGAGCTGCTACCCAATCGCGACGCGCTTCTGATGGTAGCCGGGGTGGGCTGGAAGCCGGGCTACGTTGGTCATGCCACGGTCGGCATCGGTACCGATTCGCAAGCAGGCTTTACTTTGCTTGGTGGCGAACCCGTGACCGTCCAGGATCTCAAAACCGAGCAGCGCTTCGGCGGAACCGCGTTGCTCCACGAACATGAAGTGGTGAGCGGCGCCACCGTCGTGATCCCTACCAACGAGGGACCGTACGGCGTGCTGGGGGCTCATAGCCGTCAGCGCAGGATCTTTAGAACCGATGAGGTCAACTTCCTCCAGGCGGTGGCCCACGTGCTTGGCTCCGCCATTGAACGTCATCGGGCCGAAACGCAATTGTTCCGGGTCAGTCAAGCTCAGCGCGTACTGAGCAAATGCAACGAGGTCCTGATTCGCGCCACCGAAGAATCGGCCTTGCTCCAGCGAATATGCGACTTGATCGTGGAAGAAGCCGGCTATCGCTTCTGCTGGGTGGGCCGCGCTGAGAACGATGCGGCGAAGTCGGTACAGCCGCTTGCGCAGGCAGGTTTTGAAGCCGGCTATCTGGCTACTCTGAAAATCACCTGGGCGGATACCGAGCGAGGCCGCGGCCCGACCGGCGTTTGCATCCGCACCAGGGGAACAGTGGTCATGAAGCATATCGCGGCGGAGCCAAGAATGATCCCGTGGCGCGCCGAGGCCTTAAAACGCGGCTATGCTTCCAGCGTTTCGATCCCTCTGGTCTTTGACTCCACTGTTTTTGGGGCCCTCATGATCTATTCCGCCGAGCCGGATGCCTTCGGCGACCAGGAAGTCGCCCTGCTCACGGAACTGGCGAGCGATTTGGCGTTTGGAATTCAGACCTTGCGAACTCGGGCCGCGCGCGCCCAAGGAGAATTGGCCCTGCGCGATAGGGAAGAGCGCATCCGTCTCCTTCTGGACTCGACCGCCGAAGCCATCTGCGGCGTCGATCCGGAAGGCAATTGCACCTGGGTCAACCAGGCCTGCGTGCACATGCTGGGCTACCCTGACGCCGCTCGATTGCTCGGCAAGAATCTGCACGTCCTGGCGCACTATGCACGCCCTGACGGAACGCCCTACTCGCAGGACATCTGTCAAGCCTACCGGGCTCTCAGAGAGGGCCAATACGTGCACGTCGACGACGAGGTGATGTGGAGGGCCGATGGGACCTCCTTCCCGGTGGAATATTGGTCCCATCCACTGCACCGCAATGGGACGGCGTTGGGCGCTGTCGTCACGTTCCTGGACATCACCGAGCGCAAACAGGCCGAGTCGGAAGTTCGCACGCTGAATACGGAATTGGAGCAGCGCGTTATACGGCGAACCGCGCAGCTTCAGGCAGCCAACAAGGAACTGGAGCAAGCCCGCGAGCGCGAGATCGCGATCGGATACCGTATCCAGCAAACTCTGCTGCTCGATCAGCCGCCCCGTGACGTCCGAGGTCTGCGCATCGCCGCGATCACCATTCCGTCGCAGCGAATTGACGGCGACTTTTATATCTTCCTGAGGCATTCCGACGAGTGTCTGGACGTGATCGTGGGCGACGTAATGGGCAAGGGAATTCCCGCGGCGTTACTGGGCGCCGCAACCAAAAGCCATTTCCTGCGCGCGCTCAGCGATCTGATGGCCACGGAGGCGAAACTTCCCGAGCCCAAGGACATCGTGATGCTGGCCCACGCGAAACTGGCCCCGCACCTGATCGAGCTGGATAGCTTCGTGACGCTGTGTTACGCGCGACTGGACATGAGCCGGCGCAGTTTGGTGCTGGTGGATTGCGGGCACACCGGCCTCCTGCACTGGCGCGCCAGAACGGGCGAGTGTAATAGCTTGCGCGGAGACAACCTCCCGTTGGGAGTGCGGGAGGGCGAGATCTACGATCAAATCTCGGTTCCTTTTGAGCCTGGTGACCTCTTGCTGTTCTACTCGGATGGGATTACCGAGGCACGCAATCCCGCGGGCGAGCTGTTCGGCGTGGAGCGCCTGGAAGATTATATCCGAGTCCATGGCGCACTCGATCCGGAAGTGCTGGTCGAAGGGATTCGAAAAGCTGTTTCGAGCTTCTCCGGAGTGGAGCGCCAAGTCGACGATCTGACCAGCGTTGCCATCCGAGTGGAAGAACGGCAAATGCCAATTGCGCGCTCCGAGATCGATCTGGACAGCGATCTGAGGCAGCTCCGCAAGGCGCGTGCATTTGTACGGAGCTTTTGTAGCGGTCTTGCGAGTGCAGCACTCGATGACGATAGCGTCGCCGCTCTCGAGCTGGCTGTGAGCGAAGCAGCCAGCAACATCATGCAGCATGCCTACCATGGCCGGGCCGGACAGCGAATTCACGTGGAAGCCGAAGCGTTCCCCAGCCAGGTGGCGATCCGCCTGCATCACTTTGGCGATCCATTTAACCCTTCGGCCATCCCTCCACCGCCCTTCGATGGCTCGCGCGATTGCGGATTCGGCGCTTACATTATCAGCAGGAGTGTCGACCAAGTGCGTTACTATCGCGACGACCGCGGCCAAAATTGCGTGCTGTTGATCAAGTTCCGGAAGCCGCAAACACCGCGCCCGGCCAGCGTGTCCCCGAAAGCCAGCGCGGAAAATCTGAAAGGAAACCAGGCCTGATGGAAATACGTGTCGAGAATCTGAACGGCGTGGCGGTGGCCGCCGTGCCCGTCGATGAGCTGGACGCGAGCAATAGCAGCGAGTTCAAGCGCGACATCGCGCCGGTGCTGCAATCCCAAAACAAGCTGGTGCTCGATCTGGGTCAGTTGCGCTTTGTGGATAGCTCGGGGCTGGGCGCCATGCTGTCCTGTCTGCGCCAGTTGAGCGCCAAAGGTGGAGATTTGAAACTGTGCGCGATGTCGAAACAGGTCCGCGGCCTTTTCGAGTTGGTGCGCATGCACCGCATCTTCGAAATCTACGGCACCCGGGAGGAAGCGGTTCACGCCTTTCAGCACTAGCATGACAACCATCACTGAACAACCGCGCAGCTTGGTCCCTGATGTGGCCGCGCTGGAAGAATCCATCCAGCGGCACGCGCTTTACTCGCTGGGCAAAGCCTGGTGCGATCTGTCCTCGCGTGATCGATTCGCCGCCGTCGCGCTCGCGGTACGAGATCGCATGCTGGACCTGAGTCTCGAAACCGAAGAGCGCTACCGCCAGCGGGATTCCAAGCGCCTGTATTATCTCTCCATCGAGTTCCTGATCGGCCAGTCGCTGGCCAATAATCTTTATAACCTCGGATTGCGTGAAGCCTGCCGCCGGGCGCTGAGCAACCTGGGAGCGGATCTGGATCAAATCGAGGCCAGTGAACCCGACGCCGCGTTGGGCAACGGCGGCCTGGGCCGATTAGCGGCCTGCTTTCTGGACTCGCTGGCCACGCTCGGAATGCCCGGATACGGCTACGGCATCAACTATGAGTACGGCCTCTTCAAGCAGGAGATCGACGACGGCTATCAGCGCGAGAAGCCGGACAACTGGCTGGCCGAAAGCACGCCCTGGCAAATCCATCGTCCCGATGAAGCCTGCGTGGTTCCCCTCTACGGCCGCGTCGAGCACGCCGTCGACCGAAGCGGCGGCTACAACCCCATGTGGATGGATTGGAAAATTCTGATCGGCACGCCTTATGACATGCTGATCCCCGGCTACGGCGGCCGCACCGTGAATTTTCTGCGCCTGTATTCAGCGCGCTCCTCCCACGACTTCGACATGGGAATCTTCAACGACGGCGATTACTTCAAAGCAGTCGAGCAGAAGATCGCCTCGGAAACAATTTCCAAAGTGCTCTATCCGTCTGGCTCGGTGGTAGCCAGCCAGGAATTGCGGCTGGTGCAGGAGTACTTCCTGGTCGCCTGCACGCTCCGCGACATTTTCCGAAGGTTCGAGCAGAGCCACACTTCCAACCGCGACTTCTCCCGAAAGGTCGCCATTCAGATGAACGACACGCACCCGGCTCTGACGGTCGCGGAGCTGATGCGCACCCTGATCGATGAGAAGAACCTCGAATGGGAAGAAGCCTGGCAGATCACGCAAGCTACCTTGGCGCTACACCAATCACACCTTGATGCCGGAGGCTTTGGAGAAGTGGCCGGTTCCGCTTCTGGAGCATGTACTGCCGCGGCATTTGCAGATCATTTTTGAGATCAACCGCCGCTTCCTGGAGCGCGCTGGCGCGGCTTACCCGGGAGACCGGGATGGCCTGAGCCGCATCTCGCTGATCGAAGAATCCACGCCCAAACAGGTGCGCATGGCGAATCTCGCCATCGTCGGGAGCCACTCCATCAACGGAGTCGCGGCCATCCATACCCAATTGCTCGAGACGTCGCTGGTTCCGGATTTCTACCGTCTCTGGCCGGAGCGGTTCAACAGCAAAACCAACGGCATCACCCAGCGGCGTTGGCTGCTCGCGGCCAACCCGGCCCTCGCGGAACTGATTCGCGGGGCAATCGGCGACGGCTGGATCACCGATCTCGGTCAACTCCGGGCGCTCGAAAAGTTACGCCGGCGATGCGGGTTTCCAGGATCGGTTCCTGCGCGTCAAGCGCGCCAACAAGGAACGCCTGGCCAAGATCATTCGAATCAGCTCACGCATCCAGCCCGATCTCGAATCGCTCTTCGACATCCAGGCCAAGCGGATTCACATCTACAAGCGGCAGTTGCTGAATGTCCTGCATATCATCCATGAGTATCTGTCATTGGTTGAAGACGGCCGGCCGCCCGCCGTGCCGCGCACGTATGTCTTCTCCGGCAAATCGGCTCCCGGCTACTGGATGGCCAAGCAGGTTATTAAATTGATCCACAACGTCGGGCGGGTCATCAATAACGACCCTCGCGCCAGCCACTGGATGAAGGTGGCGTTCGTTCCGGACTATCGCGTCTCGCTGGCTGAAAAAATCATTCCAGCCGCCGATCTCAGCGAGCAAATTTCCACCGCTGGAACGGAAGCGTCCGGTACCGGAAACATGAAGTTCGCGCTCAACGGCGCGCTCACCATCGGCACCATGGACGGCGCCAACATCGAGATCCGGGAAGAGGTTGGTCCGGAGAATATCTTCATCTTCGGGCTCAAGGCGGATGAGGTACAAGCGCTGCGCCACGCTTATCGCCCCCGCGAGTATTATGATCGTGATACCCGCATTCGCCGCGTGGTCGACTCGTTCCAGTCCAACTTGTTCTGCCGCGATGAGCCGGATCTTTTCGCTTGGATCTACCGCATGCTTATCGACGGGAGCGACCATTTTCTCCACTTGGCGGATTTCGCGGCATATCTGGACGCGCAGGAGCAAGCGGCGAAGGCTTTTGAAGATCCTTCGGAATGGGCGCGCATGAGCGATCCTGAATGTTTCGCGTATGGGAAAATTTTCGAGCGATCGCGCGATTCGCGAATATGCGCGCGACATCTGGGACACAAAAGCCGCCCTATAAGCTGGAGTGCCGCGTTACTGCAGCTTTCCGCGGCCCGCGACCCGCCAGACCTGCTCTACCGCGTCTCCTCGGATGCCATAAACGCACTCGTGCAGGTTCATGGCGACGCATACGTGATTGGGGATGATCCGTACGCGGTCGCCCACCGCAAAGCGCGGTCCATCGCGCAGCTCGATGAAACCGTGCTCTTCGTTCATTCGAGCGAATACAGCATCGCTCGCTTCCACGACGCGTCCGAAACTCACCTCCGAACCCGACGACGGCCGGTCGGAAGAAAACGTTTTCGAGCCGCCGTCCACGATCATTTGCCCCGGCTTGGCCGTGGAAACGACGGTGACCAGGATGGAGGCCGCGCAATCTCCCCAGCCACAAGCGCCGGACAGCACCGTATTGCGGTCGTTAAATATGTAAGTGCCGGGCCGGACTTCGTTCACTCCCGGCAACCGGTGTGAACAAAACAGCGTGGGCGTGGATCCGCCGCTCACAATGCGCGGCTTCAGGCCGGCGCGCGCGAGATCGGACAGCATTTTATCCAGTAGCTGGGCCAGTTTCTCCAACTCGCGTTGGCCCGCGTCATCCAGTGTTTTGATCTGCCCTGGATAAAACGCAATGCCCTCCCAACGCAGGTTCGGCAGCCCGCGGATTCCTTCAATCAATTCGCGCAATGCGTCTCCAGGCGCCACTCCGACGCGGCCCAAACCGACATCCGTCTCGGCCAGCACGCCGGCCTCGATCCGGGCGATAGACGCGGCTTCCGATAGCTGGCGGGCAGCTTCCAGACTGTCTAAGGAAACGGTGACCGAAGGTTTTTGCGCCACCCGCATGAGGCGCTGCAACTTTGTGCGCCCAATGATCGGAAATGCCAGCAGCAGCTCCGGCGGCTCCGCTTCGAGCATCACTTCCGCTTCGCTTACCTTGGCCACCGTGAGCCCCGCAGCGCCCAACTGTAGCTGATTGCGCGCCAGAGCTGGAATTTTGTGGGTCTTGGTGTGCGGCCGCAATCGCAGGCCGTGCTGCTGCGTGTACCCCGCCACGCGCGACAAGTTGCGCTCCATCACGTCCAGGTCGATCAGGATCGCAGGCGTATCGAGCTCGGCGACGGTGGCAGGATGACCCTCCGTCATGGGTGGAAGCGGAGCGCCAGCTTGCCGGCCGGCCCCTTGTAGTGGAACTCCAGGTCCTTCGGCTTTATCTTGCCGTTGATCTGGAAGTACAGCATCCCGGAGACTTCGTCCTTGATTTCCTTTTCAGGCAGGCATTTGGCCGTCAAAACCGCCAGCAGGGGATTTTCTTTGTCGGACTTGGTGGCTTGCACCTTAGTGTCCCCCGGAGGCTTGACTCCCGATCCTGCGCCGACCATCCCTCCCAGCCCGAAGCCGCCAAACGTTGGGCGATTGTGTCCCCCCGGATCTCGAGTCCTGCGGGGTGACCACCAGTGCCGCGCTTCCGGCGATCTGGCTGGGAGCGAGCGGCTGCGCGCGCTGAAAATCGCCCTTCTCTGTTACCACCAGGAAATCGTCCAGGCTAAGCTGGATGGGCTTATCGCTCACCGGCCGGACCGTCACCTTGACCATCACCATGTCCGGGCCCAGGTCGCCTCCCAACTCCTGCTGGATCTGGTCCCGGTCCGTAAAGGCAGTCGCCGAGATGCTGATCAGTTCATTGGAGGTCTGCTCGATAGGCAGCTTTTTGTCGACGGCTTGGACCGTGACGGCAAAAAAAAGAGCGATCAAACCGGCCCGGCCACAGCGCATATAAGCTCCTAATGGGATTATACGGCAATGGGATAGAGCCAGTAGCCAGGTTCACGCCTGAGTTGAAGATCCAACCTAAAGACCCTCCGTACTACGGCCGATCTAATTGATGGTGCTGTCTATGAATCGGCTTTCCCTATTGCTCTTATTTGTCGTGACTGGCTTTGGGCTGCAGGCGCAAACCTTCAGTACCATCACTATACAGACGGTGCCCCCCGGGCCGACGTTCTATGTGGACGGTCAAGCGTATAACAACGCCGCCACACTAGTCTGGCCGACGGGCAGCAAGCACATCGTCTCATTCCTGCTGGACCCCGTGGAGCCGAACCAGCCGGCCAACGTACAAACCTCCAGGGACGGGAGCACGGAATATGTGTTCAACGGGTGGATTGACAACGCCGGCCTGTTGGTCCCCACTTCAGATCCTGTTCAGACCGTTACAGCCGATCCCCGGATCACCACGTTAACTGCCACGCTTGCGGTCAGTTATCGGCTGCTGGTTAATTTCTACAATAATGGGAATCCCAACAGTTTGAGCCCGCCGGTCTGCGGTTCTCCAGGCGCCAATCCGAGCGGACAGACCTATCCCGGTATAGTGTTCATCGGGCAGACGTGCTACTGGGCCACGGTGAGCGTGTTTGAAACCGCGGGATCGACCGTGAACCTGAATGCCATTCCTTACCCGGGATTTGTATTTACCGGCTGGCTCTTCAATTCCGGACCGCTCAATACATATCTGACTAGCATTACAGTCAACGGGCCCACCAGCATTACGCCTGTATTCGCTCCCGCTAAGCGGGTTCATTTCTTAACCAATCCGCTGGGGATGAGTGTGCTGGTGGATCATAGTGTGGTGCCGACGCGGGAATCCACCGACGTGACCACCTGTCCGAACAACGAATACTTAGCCGTCGCGGCGCAGTACGGCATTCCACCTATGTGCTTCGGCGATTTCGATTTTGCAAACGGTTCCCAGCACATTATTGGCGCACCCACACCGCAGGTTGACACCCATGGCCACTGGTGGGTCTTCGACTCCTTCAGTAATGGGATGGCGAATAACGCGATTTACACGACCACCAACATCTCTGCGCCGGATACGCTCACAGCCAATTTTGATCCAGGCGCGACAGCCAGCTTCGCCACCAACCCGTCTGGCTTGCAGCTCAACGTCGACGGCCGTCAAAACTGGCCCTCCTACAATTTCGTGTGGGGGCTGGGTTCCATCCACCAGGTTTCGGCACCCAGCTCGAATTTCTCAGCCAACGGCCGGCAATACACATTCCAGAACTGGTCTAACGGAGGCAGCGCCGCACAGAGCGTGACCATCGATCAAAATGCGGTCACCAATGGTATCCGGGTCACCGCGAACTACAGCGTCCTGAGCCGTGTGGTGATTCAGAGCTCGCCTGGGGCCCAAACAGTACAGGTAGACGGCACCAGTTGCCAAACACCTTGCACGCTGGATCGGCAGAGTGGCGTGAGCATGCATGTCACGGCTCCTACCCAAATTCCGATGGGAGCTGGGGCGCGCCTGGATTTTGCCAACTGGTCCGATGGCGGCGCGGCTGATCATACGTTCACCGTAAACCAGGATTACACCACCCTGACGGTGAACTACACGAATTCCTATCAGTTGAGCACGGCATCTAACCCCGCGGGCGGCGTTTCGTTCCAATTTTCCCCCTCCTCGAGCGATCAGTTCTTTTCACAGAACTCGCAGGTCACTGTCACGGCCGTTCCGAATCCCGGCTTCAAGTTTTTGCGATGGGGCGGAGCCCTCAGCGGGACCTATCCATCCGGAACCATAACCATGACGGCGCCTGAGAGCGTCGTCGCTCAAATGAACGCGGTTCCTTACATTCCGCCCGCCGGTGTTATCAACGCCGCCGGCTCGACGCCGAACTCGGCTGTGGCTCCCGGATCGATCATTTCCATTTACGGTCAGGGCTTGGCGCCCGGTCTGGTCATAGGCCCGGAGAACCCACTGCAGCAAACCCTGGGTGGGGTTACCGTCACCATAAACAGCTCGATTCTCGGGCTGCTGTTTGTTTCGCCGCAGCAGATCAACGCTCAAGTGCCCTCGAGCCTGACGGACGGCCAGTATACTTTAAACGTACAAGTGGCCGGCCAGACCCCTGTGACCGCGACGTTTACGGTGGCTCGCGACGCACCGGGTCTGTTCTTCAACACCGTGAATTCCCAGCAATATGGGCTGGCACTCCACCCGGACGGCTCGCCCGTCACCACCAGCAGTCCCGCGGCCGCCGGGGAAACCATTTCATTGCTTGGCACCGGTTTCGGCCCCTATGGCGCAACCGTGGTGGATGGGTTCTTCCCGCCGACCCCTGCACCTGACTTAGCCGACTTGGTCACCATCACCATCGGAGGCCAGACTCCCGCTCCTGCATGGTCCGGCGCGGCGGCAGGTTTCGTCGGAATCGCCTGCACAAATTTCCAAGTTCCGAGCGGCTTACCCTCCGGAACCAGCGTGCCTTTGAACGTGAGTATTAACGGCGTGGCCAGCAACACGGTGATGTTGCCGATCCAGTGAGGCCGTGACGGCCCTATACCGGTCGTCCCGGCAGCGACCCTAAGATCAATGCGATCAAGTTCCATGCCACTAGGGCGGCAAACAATACGTTGATGTATGTGAGCAAGCGCTCGCGGCGCAAACGCCAGCAATAGAGCCCTAGCAAGATAGCCAATAGCTTGATGGCTAACAACCCCACAATCGGGTTGTGAGTCACCGTCAGCACCAAGCGCACGAACGGGTTCGCTTCCGCCACTCCGTTGACCAAGAAGGCGATTGTAGTAAGGAAGTCAAGGACTTGCAGATAGGTGTATTGAACAAGGAGCTGATGAACCGACCCGGTTCTTGCAGTCACCTTAGCATCTGCATAAGTCATTCACCCGAGAGTTTAGCCGAAAACAGCGGTGAAGGGTCGGTACTTAAGTACTGGCCTCGGACCTTATCAATCCCCAGTACGCATACGGCGCGCGCGCGTTATAAGTCGAAGCTCTGTCCCCGTTCCGGCGCCACGACATCTAAGCCATAGCGCTCCCGGATTGCACTGGCAAAGGCGGTCTGCTGGTCCGGTTCACCGTGCACCAGGAAAACCCGCTTGAGCCCGCCCGCAATCGGCTTCATCCACGCCAGCATCTCCTCGCGGTCGGCATGCCCGCTGAGTGCATCCAACCGCTGGACCTCCGCCCTCAGGGGAACCGGCTCGCCGAAGATCGGGACTTCGGGCAGCCCTTGTTCGATCTTGCGTCCCAGCGTGTTCTCGGCCTGATAGCCGGTCAAAAGGATCGTGTTGCGCGGGTCGGAAATATTGTTCTTCAAATGGTGCAAGATTCGCCCGCCTTCACACATTCCCGACGCCGACACGATCATGAACGGCCCTCTCAGATCGTTGAGCGCTTTGGACTGCTCCACATCACGAACATAGGTCAGGCGCTGGAATCCGAACGGGTCCTCATGATTGTTCAGGAAGCTGCGCGCTTCTTCATCGAACAACTCGGGATGCCTACGAAACACCTCGGTCACGTTCACGGCCAGGGGGCTGTCGACAAAGATGGGGAATGAGGGGATTAAGTTTTGATTGGTGAGCTGATGCAAGAGCAACACCAGCTGCTGCGTTCTTCCGACGGCAAACGCAGGCACAATCATCTTTCCGCCGCGCTGGTAAGTTCGCTTGACGATATCGGCCAGCCGGCCGGACACGGACTGGATCGGCTCATGCACCCGGTCGCCATAAGTGCTTTCCAAAATCAAGTAGTCGGCAGCCGGCAGTGTCTCGGGATCCCGAGTGATGGGCAACCCCGGCCGGCCCAGGTCGCCTGTGAAGCCGAGCCGCACTTTGCGCCCGTTCGATTCCAGATCGAGCAGCATGCAGGTCGACCCAAAAATGTGGCCCGCTTCGAACGATTGATAGAGCAATCCCGGCCCGATGTGGGTTGGGGAGTGCATCGGCACCGGGTTGAACAGAGGAAACGTGGCTTCGGCATCTTCGACCGTATACAGCGGTTCCACCATGCGGTCGCTCGCTGTCGCGACATTCAGCGCTTTGCGCCGGAAGTTGCGCTTGTTGAGAAACTCGGCGTCTTTTTCTTGCAGCATCGCAGAATCGGCCAGCATGGGCTGGCATAGATCGGCTGTGGCGGGGCTAGTGAAAATGGGTCCGTCAAACCCGTTTCGGACCAGGCCTGGAAGGTTGCCGCTGTGGTCGATGTGCGCATGCGACAACAACACCGCCGATATGCTCCGGCACGGAAAAGGAAAATTCTTGTTGCGTTCTTCGGCTTCCTTACGGCGTCCTTGAAAAAGGCCGCAATCCAACAGGTAGTCGTGGCCTTCGATATTGAGCTGGTGCATGGAGCCGGTTACCACGCGCGCGGCTCCCCAAAAGGTGAGTTTCATCCTCATTCATCATACGGTCTCAAGAAGCAACTTACTAAGGTGAATCCCCGATTAGGACTGCTCCGTGCCTACCGATAAATTCAGGTAGGATGCTGAGAAAGCCGTTCGCCATCGGTGTGTTCTTACTGGCGCTGGCGCCCTCGGCCTACCTGGCCTTCACTTTGCGGACGATGCCGCATCTCGGCTTTTACCACGACGACGGCATCTATTGGACCTGCGCGAAAAGCCTGGCCCAGGGGAGCGGCTATCGCATCGCTAGCCTGCCGGGCGAACCGTACCAGACCAAATATCCGCCGCTCTACCCGGCGTTGCTGGCGGGAATCTGGAAGCTGAATCCGGATTTTCCATCCAACCTGCCAGCCGCTACACTGCTCGCCTGGCTGCTACTGCCGGTTTATCTCGCAACGGTCTGGCTGTTCCTTCGCCAATACGGTTTCCGGGGCGCGCGAGGGCTGGTGCTGTTGTTGGTGGCCACGCTCAACCCGGTCGCGGTGGTGTTTAGCTTCTCGCTGATGCCGGAGCTGCTGTTCACGGCCTTGTTGCTCGCAAGCGTGCTTATCGCCGAGCGCGCCTTGGAGCCGGGATCCTCGCGCTGGTTGCCATTGCTAGCGGGCGTTTGCGGAGCGCTCGCTTATCTAACCAAATCCGCGGCTGCTCCGCTGCTTCTGATCGCACCAGCCTGTTTCCTGTGGCGGCGGCAGTTTCGCGCGGCCGCGCTGTTCCTGGCTGCGATGCTTCCCGCTCTGCTGGCCTGGCAATGGTGGGTCTCGCAGCACCTTTCCAGGTCCTGGGATCTGGTGACGCTGTATTACACAAATTACCTGGGCTTTCAGATCTACAACGTGCCGCTGCGCGATCTGCCGCTGGTGGTCTGGCACAACCTGGACGCTTTTCTCATGGGCGTGGGCAAGGTGCTGACCTTCGACGTTCCTTATGGCTCGATGCATCTGGAGCGCCTGGTCGCGGTGGGCGCAATAGTGGGAGCCGTTCGCCTGGCCCGGCGCACACGAAAATTACTGTATCCCTGGACCGCGCTGGGAATGTCCGCGCTGCTTCTGGTGTGGCACTACACGCCCGACCAACGTTTCGTTTTTCCGCTGTATCCGCTGCTATTAGCGGGGCTTTGGACGGAGCTTGAAAACATTTGCGGGATGCTTCGCCTGTTCTGGCGCAAACCCGCGTTCGCCGATCGCGCGGCCGCGGTCGCAGGTGCGGGGCTGATCGCCGCGTTCGCAGCCTTCCTCGCGTTCACCACTGTTTTTGGACTATTCCGCTTCTTGCCCAGCCTCTTCGACGCCTATCGCGGGGACCTGGAATCCCGACGTCCCGCCTACGCCTGGATCGAAGCGAACACCCCCGGCGGCACCGGTCTGTACGCTTACGACGATCCGTTGCTGTATCTCTACACTGGCCGCAAATCCATCGGCCTGCCCATTCCTCCCAAACTCCAATATCACGATGACCAAGCCGGGATCGACCAGTTGCTGGATTCGATTCCCGGCTTCGCGAATCGCTACGGCCTTCGCTACGCGCTCGTGACGCCGGGAGACTTCTACCGCGACCTCCACGAGCGGGGCGCGCAGCGCGAACTGGAGGCGGTCCGCGGCGAGCGCGCCCTATTCAAATCACCCGGCGCATCGATCTACGAATTCCCGGCGGCGTCTGACGGTCCTCTGACGAGCGCGCGATAAGCTCCAGCCAAGCCCAGTTGCTACAATCACAGGAAATGCTCCTCCGCCGCGCACTGCTCCTGTTGTTTTGCGCGCTTCCGCTACTAGCGCAGAAAAAGCCCATCACCATCGACACGGTCATCGAGCGGGGCCGCGCCGCCCGCGCATCCGGCGGCGCTCCCGTGTGGGCTCCCGACGGCAAGCGCTTCGCGCATCTGCAAGGCGATCGCATCATGCTGTACGATCTCGCCTCGAAGTCCGAGAAGGAGCTGCTCTCGCTCGACGATCTGCAGAAAGCGGCCGTTCCGGTCCCCACGCGCGAGAGATTCGATTGGCAGAATCGCCGCGTAAGCGAAAACAGCTTCGATTGGTCTCCGAATGGCCGGCAACTGCTGCTTACCGTCAGCGGCGACCTGTTTCTGTACTCGCTCGACACCGGCAAATGGGACCAGCTCACCGCCACGCCTGAAGCGGAGCGCGATGCCAAGCTTTCGCCCGACGGAACACGCGTCGCCTTCCGCCGTAATCACGATCTGTACACGCTCGAAATCGCCTCTCGCAAGCTAGCGCGCTTGACTGAAGACGGCAGCGCCACGCTGCTCAACGCCGAATTGGATTGGGTCTATCCGGAGGAACTGGATTTGGGCACGGCTTACTGGTGGTCGCCCGATTCCCGGCACGTCGCCTATCTCCAGTTCGATATCGCGCGCGAATTCGTCTACCCGCAGATTTCTCTAACCGGACTGCGCGCCCTGGCCGAACCGGAGCGCTATCCGCAGGCCGGCACCCCCAACGCGAACGTCCACCTGGGCATCGTTTCAGCCTCCGGAGGCAACACGCATTGGATGGATTTGGGCGACGCTCGGGGCGCTCTGTTCGCCCGCGTCTACTGGACGCCCGACTCCCTGAAGCTGGCCGTCAAGCGTTTCAACCGCGTCCAGAATCAGCTCGACCTGTTGTTGGTGGAAGCGGCCTCGGGTACTTCCCGATCGATACTGCACGAAGCCGATCCTTATTGGATCAATAACAACGATCTGTTCGAGTTTCTTCAGAACGGGGACTTCATTTGGGGCAGCGAGCGCGACGGCTTTGAGCACCTGTATCTATACGGAGCGGACGGCAAACTGCGCAAGCGCCTGACCGAAGGAAGCTGGGAGGTCACCCAGCTGGCCGGAGTCGATGAAGCGAATCAAAAAGTCTACTTTGTCTCGAGTGAGGCCAGTCCGCTCGAGCGCCAGTTGTATTCCGTAAAGCTGAACGGCAAGGATCGCATTCGAATCAGCCAGGGCGCCGGTACCCACTCCATTTCCCTGAGCCCGGACGCCCAGTATTACATGGATACTTTCTCCAGCCTGACCGAACCTTCCAGCCGGACGCTTCGGTCCATCGATGGCGCGGAATGGGCGGTGTATCGCGCCGCCGATCACAGCTTGACGGATGAATACCAGGTGCTGCCAAGCGAAATCGTCAGTTTCAAGAATTCCACGGGCACGCTGCTCTACGCGCGCCTCATCAAGCCCGCCAACTTTCGCGCCGGCGAAAAATACCCGGCGGTCGTGATGGTGTATGGCGGCCCCGGCGCGCAGAGCGTAACCAATTCCTGGACCGGCGCCAACTGGGACCAGGTTCTGGCGCATCAAGGCTTCGTCATCTGGCAACTGGACAATCGCGGCTCCAAGGGGCGCGGCCACGCTTTCGAAATTCCGATTTATCACCGCATGGGAAAAGTCGAGTTGGCCGATCAATTGGAGGGCATTCACTACCTGATCGAGCAAGGCTTCGTGGATGCGGCGCGCATCGGGATGTACGGCTGGAGCTATGGCGGCTACATGACGCTGTATTCGCTGCTCAACGCTCCCGAGACATTTCGCGCTGGCATCGCCGGAGCGCCGGTCACCAGTTGGCGCAACTACGACACCATCTACACCGAACGCTACATGGGCCTGCCGTCGGAAAACGCCGAAGGCTACATCGCGAGTTCAGCCTCCACCTATGCCGACAAGCTTCAGGCCAAGCTGCTCATGCTGCACAATATCGAGGATGACAACGTGCTGTTCCAAAACAGCATGCAGATGGCGGCGGCGTTTGAGCGTGCCGGGAAACTCTTCGATATGGTGGTTTTTCCGCAAAAGACTCACGGCGTGGGTGGAGATTTCCAGCGAGATCTGCTGGAGAAGACCACGGATTTCTTCGAGAAAAATTTAAAGGCCGCGGACCAACGCCGTTAGACGTTTGCCGCGGCCTAAAAACTCAGAGGTTGATCGCGACTATCTGTGGCCCCCGCCGCCGTGGCCGCCACCGCCGCTCACTCCGCCGCCACCAGAGAGGCCGCCGCCGCGAGCCATGCCGCCGCCGAAGCCGCCAAATCCGCTGGAGGGGTGCGACGCGGAACTGTTGACGAAGCCGCGCGAACTGCCTAGGGATGCAATCTGCGAGGCAGGGCGTCCGCCTGCGTAGCCTGAATATCCAGGATAGTAACCGCCGTAATACGGCATGTAGTAGCCGATCGTGTAGGGACTGTACCATCCGTAGCCAAACGGGCTATAGCCGAAACCCATCATTGGCACGTAGGTAAACATGCCGAACATCGGATTGAACTGCCAGGAGTTCATGCCAAACAAGCCGCTCGAATACCCGGAGTATCCGGAATAGCCACCGCTGTCGCGCATCGTCATGGCCGAGGACGCGTTCGCCGTGGCCAGATAACTGGCGCGCCGGCTCGACCAGCTGTACAGGTCGTCGGTCTCTTTCTTATCGAAGTTCTCAGCCATCAAAACGCCGTTGAGAGACGTCTCTTTGCCGGTCTTCAGCGTCAACTGGCCCGACTCGCCCTTCACGATGGCCTCGCCGTCGTAAACCTGCAAGCGCGCCGCCGGTTCGGTATTGATGCGATACAACCCATGCTTGACCAGCATCATGAGGTTGTTCTTGTACAACAGCTCGATGGAATTGTCCTTCGGGATTTCGTCGCACTCCACGATAACCGAACCGCTCTCGACCTCGACCCTGGTATCGGTGAGGGCGTTCGACACCATCTTGATGGAGCTGTTGTCGCCCATGCGCAGGAAGACACCGGGCGTCAGCAAAACTTCCGCGCGACCCTCGGCGGTGCGAAATTCCTGTCCTTGTTTGATATCGGGGAATTGCCCGAACTTCGTCTGGACGGCTTTGTCGTTCAGATAGGCGCTGCCTTCCACCACCTGAATGACGCCGGAATGGGCGGAAATGACGTACTGGGAATACGCCGAACCCGCAGCCAAAACTCCGATAACTAGACCAGCCAGCCTGAGGCGCATGAAAAAACTCCTATTGTCAATGCTGCTCCTGTTTCTTCCGCCTGTCAAGCGGCGGTAGTGGTCAAGTTTCCACTTCGTCAAAGGTTGCCTCTGCCGCTAGGGCCGCCCCGCGCGCGGGACATCCACCCTCGTCATGATAACCGCTGCTTGGCGTTTGGCCAGGCATTCAGCCTCTAAGAACGCAGGTGCTTCACAGGCAAAAAGGGTATGCCCGTCCTCTCCGCCGAGCATGCAAGCGAAGAGGCCGAGTCCATTCCCTGCGACCTCTTCCAGAATGCGTCCGCCTTCAGCCACGCGGAGCAACCTGTCGTGGAGCGCATCGGCCACCCACACCGCGCCTTCCGCGTCGAGGCAGATGCCATCGGCTCCCACCGTAAGCTGGCCGAGCATTTCTTCCAAATTGGTCGAGGATGGCGGATCGCCAAAAGCTGCCCAGGTTCTGCGCTGGCCGAGGACGCCGTCCGCCACAGGGAACGCGCTCAACCGATTCATGGTCGTCTCGGCGACGATCAAAGTCTTCTCGTCAGCCGTCATCGCCATGCCATTCGGGAAACCCAGCTCCTCCGCGGCGACCCGTGCGGAGCCGTCCGGCTCGACACACACCAGCACCGTTTTCGAGGGGGGAGCGCCGCCATAGAGATCGAAACCAAAATTGCCGGCCCAGGCGCGTCCGTCGCCATCCACCAACAGGTCGTTCACGAATCCTGGAGCAAGGCCCGACAAATCGGCATGCACGGCAATTGAACCATCGGCTTCACGGCGTAACACTCTCCGCTCCCGCATCGACGCGATTAGCATTCGGCCATCGGGAAGGAATCCAAGGCCCGCCGGTTGATCCGACAAGTGAGCAACGGTTTCGACCGTGCCGTTCAAATCCACGGCTAGGACTCGATGCGTGAAAAAGTCGGAAATATAGAGGCGGCCATCCCGCCAACGGGGGCACTCGGTAAATGACAAGCCGCCGATCAGGGTCGAGAACTTCCGCACTAATCAGATGTTACTCAAATCGCCGTTACCTAGGAGAGCTTCAGACGGCGGGAACGCGTCAGATGCTACGATGGAACTGAATTTGACCTTTCCTGCTGGTATGCGCCGAAATCTCCCTCGCCTGTCGATCTTTTTGGTCTGCCTGTGCGGCTTTCTCGACTCCAAGCCGCCCAAATTTGTCGTGAGTCCGGAGATTCAGGGCGCCCTGGATGCCATCCGGCCGGATCCACTGCGGGGCGATCTATCCTTCCTGGCGTCCGATCTGCTGGAAGGACGCAACACGCCTTCCCGCGGTCTGGATATCGCCGCCGAATATATCGCCGCACAGTTCCGCGCCGCCGGACTTGAGCCGGGCGGCGACGATGGTTATTTTCAAACCGCGCGGATGGCTGTGGTTCGGCCGGATCTAACCGGTTTTGAGCTAAAGCTGTCGCACGGCGAGCGCAGCCTGAATGTGAATCCTGGCGAGGCGTCGCTGGCGGTTGGCGCCGCGCTCGACCTCAAGGACGCAGCGGTTTTCAAACTCGATCTCAGCGATCCCGGACAGGTTGCGGCGTTGACGCCGGCCGAAATCAACGGCAAGGTCGTCCTGATGGAGCTACGCCGCAGCGCCATGCGCAACTATCGCGAGGCCGCACGGAAACTGCGCGACAGCAAGCCGGCCGCGATCCTCAGCATCGATCCGACCGCGGGCGAACACAGCAACGGGGAGCGATTGGTCGATCCCGAGCAGCCCTCCAGTGCCGCTCCGAGAATCACGTTGACCGTACCATCCGCCACCGCATTCTTTACGTTCCTGAAACCCGGCCTGAGCGGCGCTACCGCGTCCATTCACGTCGCCGCACCCATCCAAACCTCCGTGCGTCTGCACAACGTGCTCGGAATCCTGCGCGGCTCCGATCCGAATTTGAAAGATACAGCGGTGCTGCTGACCGCGCACTACGATCATTTGGGCGAGAAACCCGACGGACCCGGCGATCGCATTTACAACGGCGCCAACGACGATGGCAGCGGTACCGTCTCGGTCATTGAGATCGCGCGCGCTCTCTCCACGCTCAAACAACACCCGCGCCGCAGCATCGTTTTTATGACCTTCTTCGGCGAGGAAGAAGGTCTCATCGGTTCGCACTATTACGCGCATCACCCGGCCTGGCCCATTGCCAAGACCATCGCGGACGTGAATCTGGAACAGGTGGGCCGAACCGATTCGAGCGAAGGCCCTCAAATCTCCAACGCTTCTGTTACCGGGTTCGATTATTCCAGCGTCACCGAATCTCTGCGAGAGGCTGGCGAACTTACTGGAATCAAGGTCTACAAGAACTCTCGCAACGACGATCTTTACTTCGGCGCGAGCGACAATCTTTCGTTAGCCGAAGTGGGCGTGCCGGCGCATACCCTGTGCGTCGCATTCGAGTTTCCCGATTACCATGCGGTGGGCGACGAATGGCAGAAGATCGACTACGCCAACATGGCTAAGGTGGACCGCGCGGTCGCGCTGGCCGTGGTGATGCTGGCTTCGAGCGATGAGGCGCCGCATTGGAACGCTGCTAATCCACGAGCGGCTCGCTTCCGGAAGTAAACCCAGCGCGCCGCTACTCGACGGGTTCGACGCTGCGCACGCCGCGTCCTGAGATACTCACCATCACCCGGCAATCCGTTCCAGGGCAGCCCGGATTCGCCACTTGAACTGCGTCGCTAGTTAATCCAAAAACTGGCGTAGCTTGGTCGGTTGGTTGAGCGGTTCCATACAGCACCACGTTTCGAATCGCCCCCGGATCATAGGGATGTATCGCGCCCCAGCGCGAGGCCTGCTGCGCTCGCTCGGCTAGCGTCTGCCGCTCGAACAGCAATTGTCCCACGTCGACGATCCCGAGGACGAGTCCCAGAAATGCAGCCAGCACCAGCGCCGACTCGACCAAGGATTGGCCACGCTCGCCGCGCCTTTTCATCGCGCCGCTCCAGCCGTCACAGGAAATGTCACGGTCGGCCTTCCGTCCAGCCGAAATTTGGCGAACAGCGCATCGATCACAAATCCGCGCACCGAAACCGTGGCGGCCGCGGGCTCGAATGTCACTTCCACCTGCGCCGGCGTGAGCCCCGGCACGGTTGGCTTCCCCGCCTGCGCCCGCGGATCGCCATAAACCACAAAATTCCGGACTGAGGCGGCGAACTCGGAATCATTGCTCGATCCGCGCACGCCCAGCGAAGCATACCTCGCGCCAGCCCGCACCGCATGGACCAGGTTTTCGTAGGTGTAGAACGTGTAGCCGGTCTGAAAAATTCCGGTGAGCAGAGTCATCAACAGGATCATCGACCCGGCCAATTCAATCAGCGCGCTGCCCGCCTGTCGATTGCGGCGCTTCATTCCATCAACCTCGCGGTGTCCGATGTTTTCATCGCCACGCTGGATGCCGCGACCGTGGAAGCATCCCGCGGCTGGAATATTCTCAGAAAGACCAGCGGTGCGGGCGCTGTCGCGGTCACACGAACAAAACGGCAGCCGCTCGCATCCTTAGGCTCCGCTGTCCAGGTTTTCGGATCGGGGGTCTGGGCGCCTGCCGCAAAACTCTCGGCGATCTGGGAAATCGCTTTGGTCCCCAGGTCCCATTTCATGGCATGCGGACCGATTGCCAACTTCTGGGCGGCTTGGTGTGCCCGGCCAATCCCCTCAACGCCGCCATCCAATTGCATTGCGGCCCCCAGCGCGGCCGCGTCCGTAAAGGCTTGCAGCTCGCTTTGAATGACATACATGCGCGCGATGTCGATCCCTAGCGCCGCGAAGGCGAGCAGGATCGTCAAGGCGACACAGGTGACGATTAAGACAAAGCCGTTCCTAGGGCGGCGGACTGCCACACTTGTTTATCGGCCGCCGGAGGCAAATGCGTTAATTTGCCAGCAGCACCGGCGCGCGCAGCGTGAAGGCCAACGGCGTCTCCACCGGCAGACGCACATTCTTCCTGCCGGTGACTACGGCTCCGACCGTTCCCGCACCCGCTCCGGCCCCGGCGCCGATCAGCGCACCGGCCGGCCCGCCCGCGATGGCCCCCAGCGCCGTCCCCAAGCCGGATCCTCCACCGATCAGCGTCCAATTCCGTTTCTTGTGCCGCCCGCTCGAGCGCGCCACGTCCGTGGTCCTGATTTGGTAGCGCCGGCCATTCAGCTGGAACGAATCCAGACTCAGGCTCAGCTCCGCGCGGCCCTTCAATCGGCCCGACGGTTTAGATTCGATCAAGTGTCCGGTGAAGCGTGTTCCCCGAGGGATCACGGTTTGCCGATCCACCAGGATGGCGCAGGTCAGCGTCGCATCGAAGGCGTCGCCCGCACGGTTGCGCTTGGTGTCGATGGTGTCCTCCAGCCGGACGTCGATCGGGGTTCCGGCTGGAATCGAAATGGCCGGCGGCGCGCTTTCACTGCTCGCCGGAGGGCTGGCCGGATTCGCCGGTGGAGCGCCAGTGACATTTGGCACTCGCTCATATTGGGGCGCTGGTGGCGCATCCGCGGGCGCCGCCGCCGGCTGGACTGCGGCGGGCTGATCGCCAATTAGCGGCTGGGCGGTCTGCTGCGCCACTGGCTGCGCTGGTTGACGGCTGCCGCAACCGATCATCGCGACACAACTTAGTAGGGTAGGCAGTAAGTGGCGAGTGAGTTTCATGCCGTTCTCAGCGCGCAAATCGGTTGCCTTCCGCGCGAGTAAGTGAATCCTCTTTCCTAACCTGGACTTACCTGTACGTAAAAGAAAAGTTCACGATGACTAGGTAGGGCAGTTTTTATCTAGGTGTGGCAAGTTTTACCCGAACTTTCGCCGCGATGCATGCGAGGATGGAGCAATGAAATCCATCTTTCTCTTCGCGCTTGCCAGCTCGCTCGCCATCGCTCAGCCTCCCCAGCAGCCCGGCACGAAATGGACCCAGGACCAGCTTCTCGCTGCGGTGGCGCCTGCGCGGGCCGGACGGAAGCTCACGCCGCGCTCGTGGCCTAATGGCGCGCGCGTCGCAGTCGCGCTGAGCTTCGATGTCGACAACGAATCCTATTTACTGGCGGCCGGTCAAACCTCGCCTACCACGCTTTCGGCGGCCGATTTCGGCGCGCAATCCGGATTGCCGCGCATTCTGGCTTTGCTCGACAAATATCAGGTTCCTGCCTCGTTCTTCATCCCGGCCGTCAGCGCGCTCCTGCATCCCGAGATGATTCCCGCGATTCAAAAAAGCGGACGGAACGAGATCGGCGTGCATGGCTGGATTCACGAATCGCCGCCCGCTATAAACGACGCCGTCGAAGAAGAGCGCCTGCTGAATCAGGCCATCGACTATCTGACCAAGGCTACCGGCAAGCGTCCGGTCGGATATCGCGCGCCTGGTTGGGCCTTCAGCCAGTACACCTTGGGTTTGATCCGCAAAGCCGGGTTTCTTTTACGACAGCAGCCTGCAAGCCATGGACGAGCCCTACGAGATTGTCTCCAACGGCCAGCCCACCGGCATGGTGGAACTCGCCATCGATTGGACGCTCACCGAAACGCCGTACCTCGGCCGCGGCGGGACCATGCCGTCGCCTGAGCTGCTCTACCAGTTATATAAGGATGAGTTCGACGGAGCTTATCAGGAACGCACCATGTTCGTCCTCACTTTGCATCCGCACGTCACGGGGCATCGCGCGCCCATCCGGCACCTGGATCAATTCATCGCTTACATGAAGTCCAAACCGGGTGTGTGGTTTGCCACCTGCGAGCAAGTGGCGCGCTATGTCAAGACCGCTCAGTGACCGCGCGTCCTACTAAGCTAACGCCCGCAAAACGGAGCGCGCGGGCAGCTTGCTTCCTTGCAACGAGGGTGCCCGCGCGCCCTTTGCGGGCTAGCTACGGCAGTCGGACGCCCGACTCGCCGCAGATCGCGAACACCGACAGAAGATGCGTGACGCCCAGCAGATCCCGGATGCGCTTGCCGAGATTGATCAATTCCAAAGTGCAGCCGGCCGACTTAGCCGAGACATACAGCCGCACCAGCGTCCCAATGCCCATGCTGTCCATGTCTTTCAGATCGGTGAGATCAAGCACGATGCGATTGCACTCCGGGATTAGTTTGCGCACATTGTCGTAGAGAAAGCCGGTTACGCCTAACACTAGCTTGCCGCCGCAACGCACCACGGCCACGCCGTCCTGGCGTTCGATATCGAGGGTAAGACGGTCAGTCCCTGTTTCTTCCAGCTCAGGCATGTCTGCCATTGTCGCAATTTCCGGCGCGGCTGGCCGGCCGAATACCGTCAGCTGGTCTTGCCGTAGTTTTTCTTGACGATGGCGGCCAGAATCAAAAGAAATGCGAAAAGCCGCACCAGGTAAATCCAGGGATTGCCTTCATTCGGATGAGCAATAAATAGGATAGCCGCCCGATTTAGGCTTTCAATGAAAAAGGACGTGGCAAACAACAGGAAAAAAGAATCTCCCGTCTTGCGCCAGAACTTCAAGAAGAACAGGGCCGCCGCAAATGAACTAGCCGCGATTATGCCCAGCAGAAAGGCTTCCAGCATCGAGTTACTCGCTTTCCCAAATCAGTCCACAAAGCAGCAGCAGCATCGCCACGGCTGCCGTGCCCAGCCGAAGCGGATACAAATCAACCTCGGGAACGATCACCAGGTCTAGAAAGATAAAGAAATTGGATAGAGACAGGCCCAAGAAGCACAGCCCGCTCCACAGCAGCAAATTTTGCCGGACGCGCCGGTAGCCGCGCAGCAGCAGGATCGCACACGCCAGCATTACAAAGCCACCACAAAGATAAGCAGTAGTCGCCACGTTATTCCTTGTCTTTCGTAAATCGAAACGCGCGTGCGAACTCGCGCACGGCGGGCGAAGCTTTAGCGTGAATCAGGGTCGAGAGCCGAATCAGCTCGTGGTTATAGGTGGCCGCGACCGATTCTATCAGCCGGTCCCGCTCCATGGATGTCGAGTTGTAGCGGAAGAGTTCCTGCGATTCGGGCAGTGCGGCCACCAGGCCCTCCCGTTCCAGGTCCAGCAGTATCTTATTAGCTTTCGCAGGCTCTACATATAAGCGCGCGGCGACGTCTTCAGCCGACCAGGCCGTGCCGCGCTTATTCCACAGCAGCAGCAGCGATTCTAAATGGGGAACGCTGTCGATATGAGCCAGGACAAACTGATCTACTTCATTGGGTGAATCGGTTTTCCCCGCCATGCTTGGTTGGCCGCACCGGCTATCCGGCCGCGGCTGCCGAACGTTCCATTCGGCCGGTTGTGTATGACTCCCGAGAGGGTGCAACTGTTTCGCAAAAAGTTATTCGCGAGCCGCCGTTAGGAGGTCTTCTTCCACAGGATATCTTCGTTGTTCCGACGGTCTATGATGGCGTCCACCTGGCCTCGATCATCGCGCCTGAAGACGAACCGGCCCTCCACGCTCTTGCGGAAAAATATGTCGCCTGCCTCAGGGATCAACAGCGTTTTCGCCCGGCCTGCCCGCTGGGAAAACAAATTGCCTCCTTCGACGGACACGGTTAGCGTCGTTCCGGGAGCCAGTTGGTACGCTCCCACGTAATCGGCGCTCCGCCTCAAGTCGGATCGCCCCGGCGCTGGGTCTTCGTAATACCGCAGCATCTGCCCGGCGAGGATCTGCCACTGCCCGTTGCGGCGAACCCAGGTGTCGGTTCCGTGATAACGAGCCTTCATATTCTGCCCGAAAACAGTCTCGGTCTCGTCCAGGTCGTAACTCAGAATCGCGGTATCGCCCAGGATGCGGCTCTGCCGCCTGACCAGTTTGATCGAACCCGAATATCCGGGCGGCAGCGGGGATTGGTCGTCTACCAGAGCTTGCTTGTTCATGCTCCTTCCCTTTTCGTCGAAGTACATGCTGTCCGGCGCGAAATATTTCTCCCACGGTTTCCGATCGCCGCTTGCCGCCGCGTCGAAAAGCTCTTGGGTTCTGCGGACCAGTTCGTCCTCGGTGATCCGTTCGCCGCGCCCGCGAGAGCAGCTTGCCAGGCTAACGCCGGCCACGACGGCGAACATCGTCAGTGCCAATCGAATCATACTCGCCTCCCCAGATCGCTTAAACTCTTATGGTGCGCACGCCGCCGAATCGCACTGCTGAACTCAAAGCTCGCGCGCCATTGTACACAGATTCGTTGACGGCTCGCATCGCATCCGATGCGCCGGGCGTAATCGAAGGTCCGGCTGGCCGCAATTCCGGCGGGAGCGCCGAGCCGTTGGGAAGTGAAGCAGAAAGACACCGCGCTGCTGATTGCAGTGCATGCATCGATCCTTGGCCGCGTGGCCGGCGAGCGCGGCCTGGACATCCAGCGCGTCGAAGTCGTGAATCGTTTTCAGATGCGCGATCCGCAGATCGAGCATGTTGGATGAGCGCTCAAAGCTGAAATGGAAGCTGGCTATCCGGCCGGTACGCTTTTCACCGAGAGCCTCGCAACGGCGCTGGCGGCACGCTTGCTTGATCGTCACCCCGGTGTATTGGTTATACTACGAGTATGAAAACGGCGGTGTCTATTCCAGACGAGGTGTTCCAGAGGGCCGAGCGGCTCGCCCGCCGGACCAAGAAGTCGCGTAGCAAACTATTCAGCGACGCCATCGCGGAGTATGTCGCGCGGCACGCTCCAGAAGAAGTAACCGAGGCGATGGATGCCGCGCTTAAAAAATTGGATCATCAGCACGACGACTTCGTCTCGTTCGCTGCCCGCCGCACCTTGGCGCGAAGCGAGTGGTAGTCTCGCAAGGCGAAATATGGTGGGCCGATCTTCCTGGACCAGCCGGATCCGGTCCGGGCTTTCGAAGGCCTGTAGTGGTCGTCCAGGGAGATGCCCTAAATCGAAGTCGAATCGCTACTGTGGTGTGCGTTCCATTGACCAGCAATCTGCGATGGGCCGGCGCTCCCGGGAATGTCTCTCTTTCGGCAAGCCTCACGGGTCTCCCAAAGGACTCGGTAGCCAACGTTTCCCAGGTTGTGACGCTCGATAAGGATCTTCTAACCGACCCTGTGGGCAAGTTGCCGCGTGCTAAGCTCTCGCTCCTCCTCGCGGGGATCGACGTGATCCTCGGGAGATAAGATCACACCCGCTGCTCCAGACCCTTAGGCAGTCCGGCCTGGGCCAGCGCGCCGTGCAGCGGAACCGCGGGCAGCGCGGCGCGGACGATCTGGCGCACTTGCAGCAACCGGTTCAGGTCGACACCGGTGCGCAGGCCGGCGCCCTCCAGCAGAAATACCAGATCCTCGGTGACGATGTTGCCGGTGGCGCCAGGCGCCCAGGGACACCCGCCCATTCCTCCCAGGGACGCGTCGAAACTGCGCACGCCCGCTTCGAGCGCGGCGTACACGTTGGCCAGCCCCAGCCCGCGGGTGTCGTGGAAATGCGCCGTCAAATCCAGCGCACCCAGCCGTTCGCGCAGGCGCGTGAACATGCGCTTCACCTGCACTGGATTCGCGTAGCCGACCGTGTCGGCGATGCTCACCTTATCCGCACCCGCGCGGGCGTATTGCTCGGCCAGCTTGACCACGGTATCTTCGTCAATCCGGCCTTCGATACTGCACCCGAACGCGGTTGAGACCCCTCCGCAAAGTTGAATGCGTCTCCATCCGGGGCGCGAATTTCGCAGCTCTACGATGCGCTGAAAATCTTCGATCGATTCGGCCGTCGAGCGCCGCACGTTTTGCTGGTTATGGCTCTCGGACGCCGACAGAACGAAATTGACCTTGTGCACGCCGGCCTGAAAAGCGCGCTCGGCCCCGCGCAGATTCGGAACCAGCGCCGTCACCGTCAAGCCCGGATGCTGTAGCGCGGCCGCTGCCACCTGGTCTGCATCCTGAAACTGCGGCAGGAGCTTGGGAGGCACGAACGAGCAGACTTCAATTTCCGGGATTCCGGCCGCGGCTTCCGATGCGATCCATTCGAGTTTCGCCGCGGTCGGCATGATCTCAGCGATGATTTGCAGCCCATCGCGCGGCCCAACCTCGCAAACCCAGACATCTCGCGGTGTTGGTTCCATCTTCATTCGCCCGTGAAATTCGGCCGGCGCTTTTCGTTGAACGCCCGGACGCCCTCCAGCCGGTCGCGCGTCGGGACGAGCTGGTTGTAAGCCTCGATTTCGAACGCGTAGCCGGCCTTGAAAGGCAAATCGGTGGCGGCGCCGATCGATTTCTTGGCTTGGCGAACGGCCAGCGGAGCGTTCGAGGCGATCCTGCGCGCAGTGGCCAGCGTTTCCTCCATCAAAGTTTTATCTTCGCAGAGCTGGTTGACGATGCCCCACTCGAGCGCCTGCTGCGCGCTAAAAGGCTCGGCCGTGAAGATAATCTCCTTGGCACGCCGCACTCCGCACGCGCGCGGCAGATTTTGCGTTCCCCCCGCGCCCGGCATGATGCCGAGGCTGGTTTCGGTGAGCGCGAAGCGGGCCGATTGCGCGGCATAAATGAAGTCGGCCGTCAGCGCCATCTCGAGACCCCCACCGTATGCCGCGCCATTCACGGCGGCGATCATGGGAATCGGGCAGTCCGTCATCGCCAGCACGTGCTGCTCGAAGATGGCGTGCTGCTCCCGCCAGGCCTGGCCGGTCATCTCGTTGCGCTGTTTCAAATCGCCGCCCGCGCAAAAGGCCTTGGCGCCCGCCCCGGTCAGAACGATGCACCGGATGCCGCCGGAATCGACGTACCATCCGCTGAACAGATCCCGGAGCTCCCGGCCCATCTGGGTGTTGATGGCGTTGCTGCGCTCCGGACGGTTCAACGTAACCACCGCCAAGTGCTCTTCCGGACACGTCACCAGCAGCGTTTCGTAATGAGTTTGCAACCGCCCTCCAGTCAGGCTTCGAACAACAATCTATCACGCCCTTGACGCCGCCGATTCCCGCTAACATGGAATGCGGCCCGTCGTCGCCATGAACAAGCTGTGGGGCATCTTTCTTCTTGTAGCTGGATCCAGCGCGGGTTTCGCCCAGCCGGTTGCGGCCAAAATTCCCGAGCCCGCCATCAAAGTGGATGTGGACGTCGTAAACGTCCTATGCACGGTCTACGACAAGCGCGGCGCGTTGGTCCAGGATCTGGCGAAGGACGATTTTGAGATTCTCGAAAACGGCCGGCCGCAGGAGATTCGCTATTTCGCCCGCGATACGGACTTGCCCCTGACGGTGGCCTTGCTGGTGGACGTCAGCGGCAGCGTCCGCGCGCTAATCGAGGCCGAGAAAGGGGCCGCCGAGAAGTTCTTCGAGGCCGTCATCCATCCATCCGATCAGGCGCTGCTGGTTGGCTTTTCGAGCAGCATTGTCTTATGGCAGGACTTTACGCCGTCGGTGGAACGGCTCAGCGGAGCGCTGGCGCGTCTGCGGGCGGTTCCATTCCATGGGTTGCCGCCACAGGGTTTGCCGATGCCCGGCACGCTGTTGTACGACGCGGTGTTGGTGACGGCCCGCGACAAGCTGGCCGGCGTCTCCGGACGAAAGGTGATCGTGGTCATCTCGGACGGCCTGGATAACGGCAGCGTGAACCATTCTGAAGACGCCATCGCGGCCGTGCAATCGGCCAACACGGCCGTGTACGGGATCTGTTACCGATCCGGATTTTCGGGCTGCGATTTCTTGAAAGAGCTGGCCGGGCCCACCGGCGGCCGCATGTTTCAGGCTGGAAGGAAAATGGCGCTGGCCGATATATTCCACACCATCGAGGCCGAGTTGCGCAGCCAATACGCGCTGGGCTACGTGCCCCAGGATCGGACGCACGATGGCGCCTTCCGAAAACTACAGGTCAGGCTGCGCCGGCACGGTCTGCGTGTGCAGGCGCGCAAAGGCTACTACGCCAGGCGAGACGAAAAAAGCGGGACGGATTTGAAGCCCGTCCCGCTGCCCTGATCAGAAGTAAATCTTCGCTCCGAGCTGGATCACGCGGCCAGGCGCGGCACCGAGCACGCGCCCAAAGTTTGGCGAATCGACGTTCCCGCTGGGCGGCGCAGCAACGGCCGTTGAAGAAAATGAGCCCACACCGAATTGCGTGTGATTGAACACGTTAAAGGCTTCCAGCCGCAACTCGACCCAGCGGCTTTCCTCGCCCCAATGGAAGCGCTTGAACAGGCTGAAGTCGGTGTTGTTGATCCCGGGGCCATGGAAGTTGTTGCGGCCTTCGTTCCCCTGCACGCCATAAGCAGCATGGCCGAAATCGTTGGGATCAAAATAATAGTAGTTTTGCGGTCCGGTGGTCGGTGTGGCTGCGGTCTTGGAGTTCACCGACGTCCGCGCGTCATACATGGGCACGTCGCTGCTGCCAATGTAATTCGCCAAGTCGGGGCAGCCGTAATAGCTCAGTGCGGCGCCATTGCAAATCAGGGACGGGTCGAGGCTGTCGAAAACCTCTATGGGAAATCCGGTCTGAAGGACCGTGATTCCGTTGACCGTCCAGCCGTCGACCAATGCATGCATCGTGCCGTCGTTGTGGAAAGCCCGGGGGAGTTCCCAAGTGTAGCTGGCGACGAAGCGGTGACGCGCGTCGAACTGCGAATCGCCGTAGAACGCTTCCAGATCGCGAGGATTTGTGCTCACGGCAGTTCCTGGCCCGGCGGCGCCGGCCCCGGCGCTATTCTCATAGCCGGATGTATCGTCGAGGGAATGGCTATAGGTGTAGGAGGCCTGGAAAGAGACGCCGTGGCTCAGACGCTTGGTTAAGCTGGCCTGAAGGGAGTTGTAGTTGGAGTTGCCAACGGTGGCTTGTTCTCCGATCGAAGCGATCATGTTGCCTGGCTCGTACTCGGTGTGAGTCGGATAGAAATATGCCTGTAACACACGATTAGCGACGCAAGTCGGATCGGCTGCACAAGCCGCTTGACCGGCGGGCGTGATGGGGTTGGCCTCGTAGGTGTCTTCTAAACGCCGGCCCAGCGCGCCGACGTATCCAACCTGGAGAATCATCGATCCGGGCAATTCGCGCTGAATATTGAGGTTGAAATTCATCGCGTAAGGCGCGGTGAAATTGGGGTTAATCACGTTCCCTGTTATGGGCAAATAGGGAGAAAAGTCTATGTTCTGGCCTTTGGTTGGAGTAGCAAAGGGGAACGGATTGGCGATGGACTGGCCGGTGGAGACATCGGTATATGGATTTGCAAAGGATGGGCTGCCGCCGATGCTTCCAATTCCGGTCGAAAATAAGCCAAATGGCGACGACAACAGGTTTTGGAGCGCCAGCTCTTCCTCGGTGCGGTTGTAGTAGATCCCAAAACCCCCACGGATGACGGTTTTGCCGGCGCCACCGGTGAGCCGACCCAGGTCAGGGCTATAGGCGAAGCCAAAACGGGGAGCGAAATGATCGTAATGCGCGTGGTAGCCGGAAGAGGTGCAACCGGGGTCGCCCGGGAAGTTTAGTCCCTGGGGAGCGGTGGGGAAGATGTTCGATTGTTGGCCGGGAATGAAGCAGTTCAGGTCCTCACCGCCGTCGTTGGAGTTGACCAACGGAGTATCAATCTGATAGCCGATGCCGTAGTTTACGGTGAGCTTAGCGTTTACTTTCCAGCTGTCTTGGGCGTAGAAGTAATGCTCGTAGGTCCTTGCGAAAATCGCGCCGCCGCTGGTCTGTAAATAGCTGTCCGGGACGCCTAGCAGGAAGTCCGCGCCAGGGTCGCCGGTGCTATAGGGGCCGTTGCCGCCGAAGTTGAAGCTGCCGCTGTTGTTAAAGGTAAACGGATTCCACACGTCATAGCGTTTGCCATCGTAGCCGAACTTCAACGTATGGCTGCCTACGACTTTTGAGAAATTGTCCGCCAACTCATAGGTCGAATCGATGCGTGGTTGTGGACCGTCCGGGCTAAACCCGAGGCTGAAGTAGCCGGTGAGACTGATGGCCGGCACGCTGGCATATTGAGGAAATTGCGGGTTAATTCCCGCGAAGCCGAGGGAGGAGGGTGAGGTGGTCGTGGCTGGTAAGACGTCCTGAAAGTTGAATCGGAGCCAGGAGGCTCGAAACTCGTTCAGCGTGCTGCCATTGAATGTATGGGTCCAGTCCGCTTGGATGTTCTTAAAGGATCGAGTGTCATTTTCTGCAAAGCCCGGCAATGACGCTCCAAGAAATGGAAGCGTTTCACTGGTGGGCCGGTTCTCGAAATAGATATTGCCCCAAAAAGCATCGTGAGCCATCACGTGATCGATGCGTGCGATACCCTGATCCTGGGTGTTGATGGTGAGGGGGTTGAAGGCGTACAGATTGCTACCCGGCACGTTGGGGAGAGGCACGTAGGTGCTCAGGAGCTTGGCCGCGATGGGATTGATATCGGCGGCCGGAATCTGGCCAGTGGGGAAGATGGTGCTGTAGGGAGTCCCGGCCGGATAAGTGGCGCCATTGGAACCCACCAGCGGGGCCGCTGAAGTTCCGGAGGAAGTGGCCAGGTCGGAAAAATCTCCGCCGCGCTCTGCCGCCGTGAACACCGTAGTGGTGTTGCCGCTCTGGGGCTGGCGCGCGCGCGTGCCCTGATAGGAGAGGAAAAAGAAGGTGTGATCCTTCACGATCGGGCCGCCCAGCGTCCCGCCGAACTGGTTCTGGTGAAAAATCGGAGGGCTCTGCTGAAACAGCTCGCGAGCATTTAGGAAAGTATCCCGATAAAATTCAAATGCATCTCCATGAAATGCGTTCGTTCCGGACTTGATAATCGCATTGAGAACACCGCCGGAATTGCGGCCGAATTCCGGCATGATGGTGCTGGTCACCATATTGAACTCCCCGATGGCGTCGGGACTGGGAACCAGCAGTACGGTGTTCAGCGGTTCATCGATGTTGTCGGAACCGTTCAACAAGAACGAATTCTGCTGGGATTGGCTGCCGTTGCTCGAGTAGGTGCCCATGCGGTCGCTGACCGCCACAACGCCGGGCGTTAATTGCTGCAGGTTGGTCCAGTTGCGCCCATTGATAGGCAGGTCGACGATGGTTTGCGATTGGATTACCGTACTGAGTTGCGTGTTGGTTGTTTCCACCTGGACCGGATTGGCTTCCACCTGAACGGATTCGGTGAGCTGCCCGACTTGCAGCTGCGCCGCCAGGTTGTAATCTTCATTCAACACCAAGGCAATGCCGCGCGAGGTGAAAGTGCGAAAACCGCTCTTGGTAACCGTGACGTCATAGGTGCCCACCGGGAGCGCCAGGAAACGGAAGGTGCCATCCGCCTCGGTTGTGGTCGTGTAAGGAACCTGTGTCAGCGTGTTGGTGGCCTTGACATCCGCGCCGGGGACTCCGCCGCCCGACGCATCGGTAACGGTTCCGTGAATTCGAGCCGTGATTTCCTGAGCCTGAATGCTCGATAACAAAAGCGAGCAGAGCACAAGGATCCCGAGAAACGTGATTTTTCGCATATTGCTTCTCCTTTTCCCCTTCGTCTGGAGTAGAACCCGCCAGCTTTGAGACTAACCCTCCCTGAAAAGGCCAAGCCTAAGCCCTCCGAGGGACGAGCCGTTGTTAGCACCCTCGTTACCAAAGTTCAGCATTCACGATCTGCAAAACAGGTTCGATATTTTCCATCGAGTTGGAGACGCCGAGGCAATTCTGCGGAGGGAGCTTTCTTCTAGAAAACGGAGCTTCCTCTATCGGAAGTCGTATTCACGAGTATGTGGTGTAAAAAAAGCGAACTGGTTTTAGAAGCCATGAAGTGAGGCGGCTCTGTCGCTGGCCAGCGCGAAACTCCGCGCCCATCGGGAATGGATCCGGACATAAACGGACAAGGTCACCTGCCCGCCCCGAATCCGCGGATAAAGGGTCTTTTGCGGCCCATCTTCGGGTAGTGATGCTACTGGCACAACAGCAATGTTCAAAAGATCTTATCCTTGGAATACGTCGGCGCCAAAAACTACGGAAATGCATAGAGCCAAGGATCGTTTCGGTCTCTAAGTGTTTATCAGGAAAAGAACGTAGGTTTTGAAAACCTACTGTAACGGTGTGGTAACGAAGCTGCAAGGCACCACTAGAACTTATTCCGGGAAGGGGTTCGTTCTGTAAGCGGTGCTACGCAGAGTGAAACCTCCGGAGTGGTAGTGCTGCAAGTTCCTGTAAGGTTTAACAGGGGGTAAAGGGTGCATATGAACAAACAAATTTTTGTACGACTGTTTTTGGTGTTGGCAGTTTTATTGTGCCTGGCGAGCATGCCGGCTTCGGCGCAGCTCGTGAGCGGCAACCTAACCGGCAACGTTCTGGACGCCACCGGAGCAAGCGTGCCGAACGCTACCGTGATCGCGCACAATGATGAGACTGGCATCGACACGACCGCAACCTCGACATCCGCCGGCGAATATCATTTCTATAATTTGCCTGTCGGGACTTATTCGGTCTCCGCGACCGCCAAAGGCTTTTCCAAAGCGCAGCTCCGGAACGTGCCGGTCTCGCTCAATGTGACTGCGACCGCGAACATCACCCTGCAGGTTGGCGCCACTACGACGACGGTGGAAGTCAGCGAAGCTGGAACATCGGTCGATACCACTTCGGCGCAGCTTCAGAATACTTTCACCACCCAGCAAATGACGGACATCCCCATGGCCTCCGGCGGCTCGGGTGTCATTAACCTGTCGCTCCTGGCGCCTGGGGTCGGCACCGGTGGCGCGGTTGGCGTTGGCACTGGACCGAGCGTGGGAGGTCAGCGCCCGCGCAATAACAACTTCACCATCGAGGGCATCGATAACAACAACGGGAGCGTAACCGGCCCATTAGTCGAGGTTCCCAACGATGCGGTGGCGGAATTCACGTTTTTGACGAATCAGTTCGGCGCGGATTTCGGCCATTCTTCCGGCGGCCAATTCAACCAGGTGGTAAAGAGCGGCACGAACCAATTTCACGGCTCGGCTTACGAGTACTTCATTAACCGCAACCTGCTAGCCGACGATAATCTGAATGCGGTCCAAGGGACCCCGCTGAGCCCGCGTTACGACAATAACCGCTTCGGCGGCACCTTCGGCGGCCCAATCAAGCGGAACAAGCTGTTCTTTTTCGTGAACTACGAGTACAACCCGGTTGGCACCGTGGGCGCTACCGGAACAGTATGCGCTCCCACCGCGGCCGGCTACAACGCGATCAGCGGCATAGCGGGAATCAATCAAACCAGTCTGACCCAGCTAAAGAAGTATCTGGGATCGGCTCCGGCGGCCTCAACGCCGGGGGCCTGCAATGATAGCGCTTATCCTCTGGTCGGCCCTGGGAATGAAAGCCTCGGTGAGCAGAACGCGGCGACGGCTGTAAGCGTGCCCATCGGTTTGGTTTCGTTTGCTTCGCCCTCCTATCAAAACTACGAGAGCGCAGTGGCTGCCATTGACTACAATATCTCCGACACGGATTCTCTCCGTGGCCGTTTTATCCTGAACCGCACTGGTTTCATCGATACCAGCGGCTTCCCATCGGTTTTCTACAACACCGTTCCGTTCAACTATTATCTGGCGACGTTCTCGGAATTCCACACCTTCAGCCCCACGGTCGTTAATGAGTTTCGGCTCGGATACAACCGTTACTTCAACACTTTTGCCACCCCCAACATCAGTTGGCCGGGGCTGGATTCGTTCCCGAACATCGATGTTTTTGAACTGGGCGGCGTAAATAATACGTTTGGTCCCGACCCCAATGCTCCCCAAAGTGGCGTTCAGAACCAATACCAGATCGCCGAGAATATTTCCTGGACGAAGGGTGCGCACAGCTTCAAATTCGGCTTTGATGGCTGGAAGCAGATCTCGCCGCAAACCTTCACCCAGCGGTCGCGTGGCGATTACGAGTGGAGCTATCTGTCGGACTATCTGTTCGACTACAATCCCGACTACCTGGCGCAGCGGTCGCTGGGTGGCTCCAAGTATTATGGCGACCGGATTCTCACAGGCTACTACGCCAGCGATACCTGGAAAATCCGGCCTAATTTGTCTTTGAACCTCGGGGTTCGCTACGAGTACCAAACCATCCCGTATGGCGAAAGACTGCAAACCGAAAACGCGATCTCCAACGTTCCAGGCCTGATCACCTTCGGAGAACCGCAACCCCAAGGGAATGCGATTATGCCCCGCATCGGCATTGCATACTCACCCGGTACCAGTGGTAATACCTCGATCCGCGCCGGCTATGGTTTGTTTTATGACGTGCTCTACGATAACCAAGGGCTGCTCACACTTCCGCCCCAGTCCACCACGACCGTCGACGTAACCGGATTGGATCAAGGCAACTTCCTGCTGAACGGCGGCATCGCGCCCAACGCAACGGGGGCGGTGCTTACCCAGGCTGAAGCTCGCGCCGGTACCGGTGGCTACGTTCCCAATGGGACTCGGCCGGAAACCAGCTCGTGGAATGTCGGCATACAGCACACCTTCCATCGCAACTACGTCTTCGAGACGCGGTATGTCGGAACGCATAGCGTCCATCTTTCCGTGCAAGATCAGTTGAACCGCCAAACTGTGGTCAACTCCGCTAATTCGCTGCCCTTGTTCCTGACTGCCCCCAGTCAGGCCGTTTTGAACGGCCTCACCAACACACTTGCGCCTCTGACAGCCGCTTACAATGCCGGGGGGAATATCGTCCCCGGCTTCCTGGCAGCCGGCTTCACCGGCATTATCACCTCCTACGAACCCTGGGGTAATTCCATTTACCACGGCTTGCAGAACTCTTTGACCCGCCGTTTCTCCAATGGGTTGCAATTGAATGCAGCCTACACTTGGAGCCACGCGATTGACGATTCCACAGCCGACGTGTTCAGCACCTATACGACGCCCCGCCGTCCGGAAGATGCACGCAACATTGCGCTGGATCGGTCTAGTTCCGCGCTCGATCATCGCCAACGCTTCACGTTGGAAACGCTTTACGATTTGCCTTTCTTCAAGCAGGGGAACTGGTTCATGAAGAACGTTGTCGGTAATTGGGAGTTCGTCCCTGTCTACATGTATCAGACCGGTACTCTGGTCGACGTCCAAAGTGGTGTTGACGCGAATCTGAACGGCGATTCCGCCGGCGACAGGGCATTCGTCAACCCGGGCGGGACGCCGGGCCTGGGATCTGGATCGACGGCGCTCAAGAACAGCGCTGGCCAGACCGTGGCCTTCCTTGCAAACAATCCGAACGCTCAATACATTCAGGCCCAAAAGGGCATGCTTCCCAATGGTGGCCGGAATACCGCGCAACTGCCTCCCATCGATGATGTTGACATGACCATCGCCAAGAACTTCAATATAACCGAAAGCAAGAAGATACAGTTCTCGGCGCGTTTCTCAAATATTCTCAACCATCCCCAATATATAGGCGGATATGTAAGCGACGTGGCGCCTGCGGGTGCTCTTACCAGCCCTGCCGGTATCAACACTGCCCCGACCTCCTCGGCAATACACAGCTTCGTGGAACCCCAATCCGCGATTTTCCTGAACCCGTCCCAGGCGTTCTCGAGCAACCCGCGTCAGTTGGCGCTCTCGCTCAAGTTCATCTTCTAGGAACTTAGGCATCGGCAGAGTTAATGAATGGGGAGCCTTCGGGCTCCCCATTTTCGTTGGTGTCGTCGGCCTTAGAACGCGCCTGCGGTAGCCTGTACTACCATGCTGGAATCTGGCCGCAGGCAGTCGAACTGAGTGCGGCGTCAGGGTGTGACGGTGACCGTGATGTCTTCGTCCGCCCACAGCGCGCCGTCGGTGGCATGCCAGCGCAACACATAGGTTCCCGGCTCGTCGAAGGTCACTTGGGCATTCCACTTGCCGTCTTCCGGCGCCTTCGGAGCTTGCCACAGCGGCGACCATTGGGAGTTTCCTCCCGCGCGCGTGTCTTCCCAGGTCTTAGGCTGCTCGGGACTGATGTGCACATTCGCGTTAGGACCCCGGTACAGATAGCAAGCCACCCACAGTCCGGTCGCGCTGCCCACCGTCACCTGAATAGGCGGAATCATCCGCAGATCTTTGAGGTTGGGATCGCGAGCCCGGTCCAGGAACGCGCCCCGCGGACGCGGTTTCGGTACGCCATCGTCGGTGACATGCGCCGAAAGCATTAGAACCCCGCCTACTTTGACCGTCCGGTTGCGATCGCCCGCGGCTTCCAGCACCGGCGGCTTATTGGCGCGAATTTCAGGACTGCTTACGCCCGCGCCGATCGCGCCGGTCTCGGAAGTCAACACCATGTCGTCCAGGAAATAATCCTGCCGGGTGGTGGCGTAGGCCTTGGAGGTTTTGCCGTGTATTGTGAGAGTCCAAACCAGTTCCTTATTGCCGAAATCCTTGGGCACGGTTACCCAAAACACGAAGCGGTTGCGCCGCGGAAAGAAGTGCGTCGGCTGTCCCTGGTCCGGACCGCCCGGCTCGATATTGTTGTCCGCCCCGATTGGCACATTGAACTCCTCTTCCCAGTTCTGATTCATGTAGCCGAAGAGAAATTTGTACGATCCGTCCGGATTCTGCTCCCACCCTTCGTAAGCGGCGTAGACCGGTTGCCCCTTGGAATAGGACTGCGCGCCCGCGCGCGAACAAATAAACAGCCCCGCCGCCGCAAGGGGCAGCCCGAGCCAAATACTACGTACGTTCATGTTGATCCTTCGTACAGCGCCCGCCGGAACCGCCTGCCTTTATTGCCCTCCAGCTCCAGTCGGCGTGGCCATCTTCTTCTTCATCGCCGGAGGCGGAATCGGGTCGCCATTGCAAAGCGGGCAGCCGATCAGCATGTCATTGGGGCTCAGCTTCAGCTTCTCGCGGCGCTTGGCCATCTCGGCATAAAACTGCTCGTCGGTGAGAGCCAGGCCCTGGCCCAGGTCGATAAACATGTTGGCGATGGAGCGGTTTCCGGCGCCCGACCAGTTTCTGCTATCCGGCACGTTCCGGTTCGCAGGCGTGGTGTCCATGTAGCCGATGATGTGCAGGATAGTCCCCTTGGGCAGCAGCGGCGCATAGTCGTCGTCGTAATCGTAGACCCGAACCCAGTTGTGATCGTAGCCGGAACAGGAGAGCGTCTGGATGTTGTCGCCCCAGATGTATTCCAGGCACATGCGCACACCCGGCGCGTGCAGGTGCGGCTCATAAGAAGTGATCTTGGTGTTTTCGTCCAGCACTTTGTACGCATCCAGCCGCTGGTTGGCTTCGTTCGGACGCATGTCGATATCGACGCCGTTGCCCAAGCCGCGGTGTGCGTACCTTACGGTCGGCTTATAGTCCTTGGGGAAGAACTTGAACCCAAACAGGAGGTGAGCCTTGGTATCGCGCCCATTGGAGTGGATGTGCGCGGAGTTGAATACCAGCACCGAATTGGCTCTGAGCAGCTTGCCGGCGTTGGCGGGGAAAATATCCGCGTTGCGGCCCACTTCGTGAATCGGCCAGCTGCCGCTGCCCTCGCCGACGTCTTCGCCCAGCGCAGCCTGCTGGCCCGGAACCGTGGTGGTCCAGATCATATGATGAAAAACAAAGCGCGCGCCGACTGTGGGTCTACCGCCATCGGTGGTGGCCGGGATGTCATTCACTTCGCGCATTTCGACCGATTTCACCCAGCGGTCCTCTTTGAGCCCGGTGGGAGCCGATTCGAGTTCGCCCCACCAATCCGGAGCGCCCGCCTTCACGGTGATTTCGGGAGTCGATACCACCAGATCCGGTTCTCCCAAGTTCCACTTGGTGCCGTCTTGCAGCGGAACCGGGGGAGGCAGATCGGCCGGATTCCCTTCCGGCGCGCCGTTGTCGGCCCACTTCGCGATCTTGGCAATTTCCAGATCGTTCAGCGACGGATCGTTCTTGTAATGCTGGATTCCGACGTTCTTCTCGATGAACCAGGGAGGCATCGCGCCGCGTTTGTCTCGCAGAGCCGTCCGTTCCTTGATGGCGCGCGCCCACGGCCGGACTTCCTTATAAGTGATCAGCGACATCGGCGCCGCCGAATTCGGCTGGTGACAGTTCTGACAGCTCCGCTGCAGGATGGGAGCAATGTCTTTGGAGAATGTCACTTCGCCTTTGATTACCGGCGCGTCGTCTGCCTGCAACGCGGAGGACAACATAACGGAAACTGCGGCGGGGGCGAGCAAGGCCAACCCGATTTTCAATTGCCAACGAGACTTACGAGGATTCATCGCAGCGCTCCTTGGACGGCACAAGTATCCGTCCGTGCAACAACTCTTTACATCGTAATCGACTGCTCGTCTTGCGATCAAGGATATTCTTGAAGGCTTCCCTGGAGATCTGGCTGCGGCTTGAATCGAGCAAGTACGTGTAACATGATGAAAAAATGGTGCATCTTCTTCGGGGTGGGCGAAATTACTTTCAGACCCCGGCGATAGCGATGAGGGCTATACCGACGATTTTCTTCGATGGCCGCGCTACACTAGGGATTGACCGCTTGATCCGGGTGGTCATTGACCCTTCTTGCCCAGCCAATACGTCATCGGCATCGACCTTGGAACTACCAACTCCGCGCTGGCTTATGCGCCGCTCCAAGACGATCCACGCGAACCTGCGCCGGTAACCGTATTTCCAATTCCGCAACTGGTGAATCCGGGCGAGCTGCGGGAAGAGCCGCTGCTTCCATCCTTTTTATATATCCCCGGCTCTGCCGATTTTCCCGCTGGAACGCTCGCTTTACCGTGGGACTCATCGGCCGGCTTCGTCACGGGCGCGCTGGCGCAAAAACGCGGCGCGGAGGTGGCCAGCCGCCTGGTGGCTTCGGCGAAATCCTGGCTGTCGCACTCGGGAGTGGATCGCACGGCGCCCATTCTTCCGGCTAATGCTGGGGAGGGCGTGGAGAAAATTTCGCCAGTCGAGGCGTCCCAACATTACCTGGAACACTTGCGGCAGGCTTGGGATTACAAGATGCCGGACGCGCCTTTTGTGGCGCAAGAGATTCTGGTCACCGTGCCGGCTTCCTTCGACGCGGTGGCGCGCGAGCTGACGCTGCAGGCCGCCGAGAAGGCCGGCTATCAGAATTTGCGGCTGCTCGAAGAACCGCAAGCCGCTTTTTATGCCTGGATCGAGCGGCATGCGGATTGGCGCGAGCGCGTCGGGGTGGGCGATCTGATTCTGGTAGTCGACATCGGCGGCGGCACTACCGATTTCACGCTGATCGCCGTCACCGAGCAGGCAGGCGACCTGCAGCTCGAGCGCGTCGCGGTGGGCGAACACATCCTGCTGGGCGGCGACAACATGGATTTGGCGCTGGCGCGGCATCTCGAACAACAGCTTCAGGAAAAGGGCACCAAGCTGGATGCGATGCAATTGCATGCGCTCTGGCAGCAGTGCCGGTTAGCCAAGGAACGGCTGCTCGATCAGTCCAATAAGAAGCGCGAAGAAGCTGTGACTATTCTGGGGCGTGGCGCTGGCCTGGTGGGTGGAACGATCAAAACCAAACTGCTGCGCGAGGATATCGACCGCATCCTGGCGGATGGCTTTTTGCCGGCGGTTTCGAGTCAGGACATGCCGCAACGCCGGCGTATGGGTTTCGCCGAACTGGGCTTGCCGTATGCGGCCGACGCGGCCATCACGCGTCACTTGGCGCGCTTCCTGAGGCAGCAGGCGGCGCAATCGGAACACGGCGCCGTGCGGCGGACCGAGAGCGGTCTGGCCGCGCCCACGCATATTCTGTTTAACGGCGGGGTGCTGCGGGCCGGCCTGGTGCGCGAGCGAATCCTGGAAGTTCTCAATGGCTGGCTGAAAAAAGAAGGCGCTGCACCGGTGACGCCGCTGGTAGGCGAAGACCTGATGCATGCGGTGGCTCGTGGCGCTGCATACTTTGGACTGGCCCGCGCCGGGCGGGGCGTGCGGATTCGCGGCGGCATCGCACGGACGTACTATCTGGGCATCGAAAGCGCCATGCCCGCGGTGCCCGGTATGCGCTGCGCCAGTGAAGGCGCTTACAGTTGCGCCCTTCGGCATGGAGGAGGGAACCTCGCTCGACCTGCGCGGCCGCGAGTTCGGACTGGTGATCGGTGAGCCCGCCGAGTTCCGCTTCTTTCAATCCGCGGTCCGCAAGAACGATCCCGCCGGCGCCTTGCTGGATAGCTTGGGCGAGGACTTGGAAGAGCTTTCACCCGTAGAGGTTACACTGGCCGGAAACGCGGGAGAGTTCGTGCCCGTCACATTGGAGACCGTCATCACGGAAACCGGGTTGTTGCAGCTTTGGTCGGTGGCCCGGGACGGCCGGCGCTGGAAGCTGGAGTTCAACGTCCGGGAGAAGGTTGGCTAAGGCGGGCTCCCTTGACCGAAAGGCCGGAAAAGCCTAGAATGATAGCTGTGCCAAAGTCCTGCTAAGGTGGGAGAATTGCATGAAAACAAAGCTGTTCCTAATTTGCGTTTCGGTAGCAGCGATAGGGACGGTGCCTGCCTTCATCGACGCAGCGCCGCAATCCGATCAGACCAATCAGAATCAAGTTCAGAACAAGAAGTCATCGGATTCCCCGCAGCGCGAGACAGTGGCCAAGCCGATGACCGAGAAGCAGCGCAAAAAACAAGAAGAGAAGCTGCGCAAAGAGCTGGAAACGCCTTACAGGAAATGGATGAATGAAGACGTCGTCTACATCATCACGGACGAAGAAAAGGCCGCCTTCAAGCGGCTGAGCACCGACGACGAGCGCCAGCAATTCATCGAGCAGTTCTGGCTGCGGCGCGATCCCACCCCGGATACGGAAGAAAACGAATTCAAAGAAGAGCATTACCGGCGCATCGCCTACGCCAACGAACATTATGCTTCCGGCATCCCCGGTTGGAAGACCGATCGCGGACGGACTTACATCGTGTTCGGGCCTCCGGACGAGATTGAATCGCACCCGTCGGGGGGAAGCTATGAGCGGCCGTACGAAGAAGGCGGCGGCACCACTTCCACTTATCCGTTCGAACAGTGGCGCTACCGGTACCTGGAAGGCATCGGCAACAACATCGTGATTGAGTTCGTGGACACCACCATGAGCGGCGAATATCACATGACCATGGACCCGTCGGAAAAGGACGCTCTGCTATATGTCCCCGGCGCGGGCTTGACCATGGCCGAACAGATGGGAATGGCCGACAAGTCGCAACGCTTTAACCGCACGGACGGCACGCACTTGGGCACGGGCGACGATCCGCTGCCGGTGAGCATGCAGGAGTTCGAGCGCATCGAGCAGTTCGCTAAGCTGCAGGCGGCGCCGAAGGTCAAATTCAAGGACCTGGAAGAAGCGGTCAGCTCCAGCATCCGTTACAACCAGTTGCCGTTTAAGGTAAAGGCCGATTTCGTAAAGATCACGGATTCCACCGTGCTGGCCATGGTCGCGCTTCAGTTCGAACGCAAAGACCTGCAATTCCAGCAGAAGGACTCCGTGGCGACGGCCAAGGTAAACATTTTCGGCCGCGTGACCTCCATCGCGGGGCGCATCGTGACTACGTTCGAAGATCCCATCGTAGTGGATGTTCCCTCCGCAATGTTGGGCAAAGCAATTGAAGGCGTGAACGTCTATTCGAAAGCCATACCTCTGGCGCCGGGCATGTACCGGCTGACGATTGTGTGCAAAGACATCGTGGCCGGGACCATGACCACTTATCCGATGGCGCTGAACGTTCCTCGCTTTGACGACGAAAAGCTGGGGCAAAGCAGCCTGATTCTGGCGGACTTGATCGAGAAGGTTCCCACCAACAGCATCGGATCCGGTCCGTTCGTGGTGGGCGATACCAAGGTTCGTCCGAGGATCAACGACACATTCGACCGCAATGAGAGCCTCGGCATTTACACGCAATTCTACAATTTTGGTCCGGACGAGAAGACCAAGAAGCCGAACGGCGCTATCCAGTATGAGATCGTCAAGACTGGAACCGATAAGCCGGTGCTGGATTACACCGAAGAAGTGACGGCTCTGCCTGGGGCGTCGGCGCAACAGGTAACGGTGGAGAAACTCCTGCCGCTCCGATCGCTCGATCCGGGTGAATATACGTTGAAATTGAAAGTGGTGGACAGGAACCGCAACCAGACGCTGACACCCACCGCCAGCTTTACGGTAAAGTAGGGAAGAGAGAGGGACGAGGCTTTCGTCCACGGTAGACCGCAAGCATGCAAACCGGTCGCACCAAACTCGCAGCGAGTATTATTGCGGTGCTGACATTGTCGGCGCCTGCTGCGCTTCCAGCTCCAGCCACCAAACTGTCAGGCAGCATCGCCGGTTATGTTCGTAGCGTCTCCGGGGTGCCCCAGATGGGCGCCACGGTGCTGTTGTTCAACCGCTCCGAACGTCTGATCCAGCGGTCGCTCACCAATGAGCGGGGCATTTTCGGCTTCGACGCATTGCGTCCCGACGCCTATTCTATTCGCGTGACTCTCGCCAGCTTCATGCCGGCCGCCAAGCACAGTATTTTGGTGCAGGCGGGCTTGCAGAGCTTGCTGTACGTGGATCTGGCCGGCGTTTTGAGCTCCATTGAACTGGTTTATGCAACTCCCGGTCAAGGCGCGCTGATGAGCGACGACTGGAAGTGGACGCTGAAAGGATCGGCAGCCACGCGGGCCGTTCTGCGGGCGCTTCCCGATGCCAACAGCTCGGATCCCGGCCAGGGCTCGGTACCCGTATTTGCGGAAACGCGCGGATTGCTGAATGTTTCGGCGGGCGATCCGGGTTCTTTGGGAAGCGCGTCCGCGCAGGCCGACCTGGGCACGGCTTTCGCGGTGGCAACTTCGTTCCTGGGACGCAACCAGCTTCAAGTCAGCGGAAATCTTGGCTCCAACCAAGGCGCGGCGATGTCGTCGGCCGGCTTCCGTACCAGCTATAGCCACGATGGCGAAGGCCCGGAAATTGCGATGACGGTGCAGCAGGTTTATCTGTCTACGCGTCCCGGCTTAAGCACATATAGCGGGCAAGCGGATGGCGTGCCGGCGATGCGCAGCATTTCGCTTACGATGCACGACAGCCTGGCGTTGAGCGATCGCTTGCGGCTGGACTATGGCGGATCGCTCGATTCGCTGAGTTTCTTGGGGGACCTGGGTTACTCCAACAAGTTCGGACGCTTGACATATTCACTGGGCAAGAACAGTTGGCTCCGCGTAGCTTTCAGCTCCGGCGCACCACCGGCGGAATTAATGACTGGTGGACCCAGCGGCGGCGGCGAAGGCCGGAGCGACGACACGGCACTGGCGCAAGATGTCGCGGCTTTGTCCGAGTGGCCGCATATTTCGCTGCTAAACGGCCGCGCTGCGCTGCAGCGCTCGCAGAATATCGAGGTTGGTTACGAAAAGCGGCTGTCGGCCACCACTTTCAACTTGAGCGCCTACCAGGAAGACGTGACTAACGCGGCAATGACTATGATGGCCCCCGATGGCGGGTTCGCGTCCGCGGATCTGTTGCCGGATATATCGTCCAGGAGCAGCATCGTTGACGCAGGCAGCTACCAGCGAACCGGGTTCGCCGCCTCCGTTGCACAGGCATTGGGCGACAAAGTGGTAATCGGCACGTCCTTCGGACGGAGCGGCGCGCTGGGCATAGAAGATGGCGGGTCGGCCGTGACAACCGGCGACGAATTGCGGTCCAGGCTGCAAAACACGCAACGGTTCTGGGCCTCGGCCCGCGCTTCGGCAAAAATACCCGGGTCTGGAACCCTGGTCAGCGCCAGCTATGAATGGATGAATTACAGCGCCATCATGCCGGATCATTTCTACCTGACGCAGAACAACTATCCGGAGACTGGGTTGAACGTTCAAGTGCGCCAGCCGCTGCCCGCTTTTCCAGGGATGCCCGGGCGTTTAGAGGCCACCGCTGAACTGCGCAACGGTCTGGCGCAGGGATACCTGCCGGTCTCACAGGGCGGCCAGCAAGTGCTCCTGATCCAGACTCCACGAAGCTTGCGAGGTGGCCTGAGTTTTATCTTTTAGATCGCGCGGCCGCCCCGCGCGCCAGTGCGCAGCCTTCCCATTGAAAACGGAGCTTACTTTCGTGCGCCGCGCCGCGGTTTCTTCAATCGCGACTGGCGTAGCTTGCCGGACTTGCGCTTCGGTTTGCTGATGATGAAAGTTCCGCTTCCGTGGCTTTCGGCTGAATAGGTTTTCTCGTCTGCCATAAAGGGCTATTGTTGCATGAAACGATTGCTTGCGGTTTTTCTCCTGGTATCGGCGCTTCTTGTAGCGGGCCCCGCGGCGCCGCTGTTTTCTCAGATCGCCGCCATGGAGCAGGGCTTATCGGAAATCACCGGGCTCCAGTTCCGCCGGACGATTCCTTACGCCGTCATGAACAAGGATCAACTGCGGCGATATTTGGAGCAACGGGTCAAGGAAAGTATCAAGCCCGCCGATATTCGCGCCCAGGAACTCACGCTGAAGCTTTTGGGGATGGTTCCGCCCGATTTCGACCTGCGCCAAAACACCGTGGATCTGCTGACCGAGCAGGCAGCCGCTTTCTATGACTACAACAAAAAGAAATTGTTCATGCTCGAAGACAGCGCCGGGGCGGACGAAGAAATCGCGCTGGTCCACGAGCTGGCGCACGGGCTGGCGGATCAACATTTCCCGTTAGGCAAATATATTTCAGAGGGGATGCGCAGCGACGATGCCGCCACCGCGCGGCAGGCCGTGATGGAAGGGCAAGCGTCCTGGCTGATGACGGCCTATCTTTCAAAGAAATCCGGTGGACCCGGCGAAGTCTCCGACGCGGTGCTCGATTTGATGACCCATAGCATGGAGGTCTCGCCCGAAGAGTACCCGGTGTTTTCCAAGGCGCCACCCTATATCCAAGAGATGCTGGTGTTCCCGTACGCCGACGGGATGGTATTTCAAAACGCCGTGTTTCAGAAGCTGGGCCGTGCCGCCTTCGCGGAAGTATTCCAGCATCCGCCCGCGAGCACGCAGCAGATCATTCACCCGGACCGATATCTGGCGCACGTCCAGCCTCAGATTCCGGATCCGCCTCAGGTGCCGGGCGCGCGAGAATTCCGCCGGCTGGCCGAAGGAACGCTGGGCGAGCTGGACTACCGCATCCTGCTGACCCAATACGCGGGCAAGGAAGAAGGCCAGAGCATGGCGGCGCATCTGCTGGGAAGTTCCTATGAGCTGCTGGAGCACAAACACGGCGGCTGGCCGGCGCTCGCGTATGCCTCTACCTGGGACTCGCCTGAATTCGCCAAGAAGTTTTTGGCACTGTATGTCCAGGTGATGCGCGGGAAATGGAAGACGCTGGAGATTGAGTCGCAAACCGATTCGCGGATCGAGGGACGCGCCGACGGTGGCTATTTCCGAGTATGGACCGAGGGAGCGCTGGTCAACCACCTCGAAGGGTGGCAATCTCCGCTACACTAGAACATAAGGAGCTTCCGATGCGATTGATCCGAGTAGCCGCACTGGTTGTTATGGCGGCGGCGCTTGCACTAGCTGTTGACCCCACTCAAGCCCTTCCGGTTGTTCGGCCTTCGCCCGAGTTCAAAATCCGTTTCATCGACGGGAGCCAGGCTTCGCTGAGCAGCTTTCGAGGGAAAGTGGTGGCGCTGTTGTTCGTGTTCACCACCTGCCCGCACTGCCAGCATGCCTCCGAAGTGTTTACGCGGCTGGCGGCCGAATACGGCTCGCGCGGATTCCAGCCCATCGACGTGGCGTTCAACACCATGGCGAATCTGTACGTGCGCGATTTCGTCAAGGACCATGGCATTAGCTATCCGGTGGGGTTCGACACGCCGGAGAACGTAATGGGGTACTTGGGTTACTCCATCATGGACCGCTACGTGGTGCCGCAGATTGTTTGGATCGACCGCAAGGGCAACATCCGGGCGCAAACTCCGCCCATGGGCAACGACGACAAGATGTACCAGGAACCGTACTGGCGCAGCATGATCGAGACGCTGACCAAGGAACCGATGAGCACCGCGGCGCCCAAGACGACCACGCATCGGACGGCCAGCGCCAAGAAGGCGCCCTAAATTCCCCGCAGCTGATTCCGAGCCACCAACTCTCGCTCGCAACGTTATAATAGCCACAGGCGCCCGTAGCTCAGTCTGGATAGAGCGCTTGCCTCCGGAGCAAGAGGTCGTAAGTTCGAATCTTACCGGGCGTACCACTCAACTCAAACGAATTACTTCTCTCAGGGAGCGGACGCTGCGCTGTCGGCCGCTATTCGCTGCTTGGAACTTCGCTCGGCACTGGAAATCGAGCGAGACTGGGGCGCGAACTCGGGCGGCGCATCCACGCCATGCCGCATAACAGCGCCAGCCCGTACAGGCTCAGTTGCAGCTGCATCCAGACGCCGCCGTGCGTGACCGAAAGAATCAGGTTCACCACGAAATTCAGCACCAGTATGCACGAATAAATGAAAAGCGAGTCCATGCCGCAGGCCATCGCCAACCGCGCAATCCAGGTGTTAAACCAGTCGCGATGCTCGCGCGTCCAGGCGTAAACCACCACTGCCAGCGCCAGAAAATGCAGCAGCCGGTAATACGCTAGGTTCGGCTTGCCCGAATTCAGCGACAAAACTTCGCGCAGATCCCCGGGTAAGCGCGCAAAGATACTGTGGAAGGACGTAAGACTCTTCAGCGCGGCCGAAACCGCCACGATTGCGGCCGCGCTGGCAAACACCGGACGCGAGCGCGCGAACTTCGTCATACGATCCGAATACAAGCGGCTGCACGCGCCCAGCACGAACAGAAATTGCCAGGCAGCCGGATGGAGAAACCAGGCCGAGATCGTCAATCGCGAATCGAGGGCCGGAAATTGGCTCGCAAGCCAGAGGGCGCCCGAAATCGAAAGCGTAAGTTTGGGAGCGCGGCGCAGACCGATCGCCGCCAAAACCAGGACTGGAGCGATAGCGATGTACAGCGGCAGCAACGAAAATACCACCGGCGCGTAGGTCAGCGTTAGTACGCGCAGTACGTATTGCGCGGGATCTTGCATCCACACGTACCACTCGTCGCCATTCAACCGCACACCGTGCCCGGCGCATAGCCACAACACGACCATCGTTGCGGTCAGCGAAAGAACATGCGCGATGTACAGCCTGCGCATGCGTCGCGCTAGCGTCCGCAAAACGCCGCGGGTGTTTCCGGTGTCGAGCGCTCGCTCGTAGGAACCGATGCCGATGAAGCCGGACAGATAGACGAAGATCTCGGCAAAATCGCTAATACCGAAGTGCCATAGCGTGAAATGGGCTAACACGCTGGGACTCATGTGGTCGATGTAAACGGACCACAGCCCCAAACCGCGGAAAACATCCACGGCAGCGGTGCGCGCCCTTGCTCCGGTAGTCCGGCGCTGCTCCCCCACAGTTTCGCGCATTAGCCCTAGTTTTGCATTATTGCGCTCCCGCGCGAAAGGCACCGTTTGTTCTGGAACCGAATAGTACCGACGGTTTCGTAGCGCCGCCGAAGATCACATGACCGCCGAATTCGGAAGTGTTCGAAACACGCTATGATTGACGGGGTCTAACTAGTGGGAGCGGCAATTGTCATGACGAAAGATCCAGTGTGCGGAATGCAAGTCGACGAAAGAGAAGCTCCGGCGAGCAGCGTGTACAAAGGCGCGTTCTACGGCTTCTGCAGCGAGGACTGCAAAGATAGGTTCGATCTCAATCCGGAACGCTACTCGGTTTCTCAGGCCGATGTATCGCGGTTGGGGCGCGAACCGCAGAAGACCGTTTAACCTTGCGCACCTATTTCGGGCCTGACGACTGCCGTTTCAGATAACGATCTCGTCCGCGAATGTCCTCGACATTCTGGATCTCATCGACACGCGGGTCGCGCGATGGCACGGCCAGGATTTTTTGATCGGCTTTGGCGTTGTCGTACATATCGAGCATACCGACTGGACGAACCTCGATCAGGCAGCCCGGAAAACCTGGGTGATCAACCAGCGCCAGCACGTCGATCGGGTCGCCATCCGCGGCTAGCGTGCCAGGGACGAACCCGTAGTCGCCGGGGTAATGCATCGGCGAGTAGAGTGGCCGATCCAGCCGGAAAATGCCTAGAGTGACGTCATACTCGTACTTGTTACTCGAATTCTTCGGAATTTCGCCGATCATTCTCAGCACTTCCGGAGACTTCGGGCCGGGGTCCAGATCGGTAAGACTTCGAGGCATGCCGTCTTCCCTTTAGCAAATGGAAGTCCAAGCTGGCAGGCGTGCATCATGCGCGGTTAACGGGAAGTGATCAAGCCCGCTTCATTTTCACGGTTACGACGGCAAACTTCGAGTAAGGGCACCCGCCGCAACCAATCTAATATTCGGGAACTATTTTTGTAGGAGGTAATTCATGGTAAGAACAACATTGATCGCTGCTCTGTGCTGCGTCGGAGGTCTTCCCATCTTCGCGCGGTCCACTACGGGCACGTCCGATAACAGCTTTGTCCGCAAGGCGGCCGAGGCGAATTACGCCGAGATCCAATTAGGAAAATTGGCACAAGATAAAGGAACCAACCCGGCCGTCAAGAACTTCGGCCAACGCATGGTGACCGATCATACCAAGGCGTACGACGAGCTGAAGCCCATCGCGAGCAAAGACAACATAACGATGCCAGACCGAATGAACGTCAAGGACCAAGCGTTGTATGACCGGCTGTCGAAGGTGTCCGGCACCCAATTCGACCGCGAGTATATGCGGAATATGGTCAAGGACCATGAGTCGGATGTCGCCGAATTCCAACGGGAATCGACCAAAGCGAAGGAGCAAAACGTTCGCACGTATGCATCGAACACTTTGCCTGTCCTTCAGGAACACCTTCGCTTAGCTGAGGATGCCAACGCAAAGGTCGGCGCCAGCGCATCCAAGTAGCAAAAGAAACCGATCCTCTATTGGGGGAGGGTATAGCGTTCTGCTACGATCTGGTGAAGCTTGGCTCGGCTCTCTGCCGCGGTTAGATTGGGCGTATTTTCGAGCGTGGTGGTAAGTTGCGCGAGTTCTTCATCCTTTATCTCTTTGCGGAACCACGCGGCGTAATCGCCATTCTGCAGGTGAAAGAGCCAGGTCTCATCGTCGACGCCATTCATCATGTTGAGGAACGTTATCAAGTTGTACGCCCGAAGGTTGAGCTTGCCGGCGGGGCCGCGGAAATAAAAGCTGCGGTCCGGGGCAAGCTCTCCTTCGGCGTATTTGCGACGGTGCCGGACTCGCAGGGCCTCCGTAGACAAGCTGGAGAATACGAAGGGCTGGCCTTCGGGCGGACACCAGCCCAACATTTCCTTTTCCTGTAGTTGTAGAGCTTCGCCGTCCGGGCAGCGCAATCCTGCGTGCGAGCAGAATGCTTGTAGAGTTCGAAGCGGTTCGTCGCCGGCTATTACCACGAAATACGCGTTTGCTAAAGGGCCGCCCGGCATCCGATCGGGATTCACCGTGATCAGAGTCAGGCCGCTGGCTGGGTCCCTGGAGTACGCTTCCAGATAAGGCACCGACGATTCCAAGCCGCCTTGTAGAAAATGATGCGCTTCATCCAGGATCACGCAGTGCGGCCGTCCGGTCTTGTTTCGAAAGTCTTGCAGCTGGGTGAGCAGCGTTTGGAACATGGCGGGCCGTTTCTCGTACTCCAGGCCGAGTAAGTTGACGATGACATTTTGAGTGGGCGTGCTCAGTGCCTTCGCGATTTCAGCGATAGTTGGGACGTGCTGGGCGTTGCCGCACACGACCGAGTCGGGAAACAGCTCGTAATCGCCCTCGGCATCGATGGCGCAGAATTGGTAGCCGGCAGTGCAAAGGCGCTCCAACAGCGATGTCGTGAACGTGGATTTACCGGAGCCGGAAGGCCCGCACACAACCTTGATGCTGCAGGCGGCCACTCCAATATCCCGGCCGTGCCGGTCGTGGCCGATCAAGATGGATTGCCCCAGCCGGCCGCGATGACGCGCGAGATCGTTCTCGATCATCTCATCGATCAGCTCAACCACCCCGCGCCCGAATCCCTGGCGCGTGACCAGCTGCACGCGGTCCTGCACGGTCGGCAAAGCGTTGGCGACCGCGGCTGAGAACTCGCAAGCCGCCAGGAAAGCGTGGTCATTTTCGGCGTCGCCTATACCGGCGGTGTTGTGAACGGAGAGCCCCAGCGTCTTGAGAGCCACAGCCAGCCCGGTGGCTTTATTGACTCCGGACGGCAGAATCATGAGCGAACCTTTGTTGAAGATGATGTTCAACTCGAGGCCGAGTTCCTGGATCGCGTCCAGCACGATTTGTTTTTCGAGGTGCGAGGTGGCGATGATGACGTGTCCGATTTCAATGGTGAGCCTGGTTCGTTTTCGCAACAGGTTCAGCAGCGCTTCGGGCGGGGCAGACGTTAGCAAGCGCTCCGAGCCGGTGGCGGGGTTATAAAGCGTTCCGCCATTTTCAGCGACGATGGAATCAAATTCTGAGAGGCAGGGAAACACCTCACGCAAGCCGGCTAGAGTGCGGCCCGTGACCAGAAGAGCGCGCCGGCCGGTGCGGCGCAGCTTCCGCAGCGCTTCGATGGTTTGGCCTTCAACCACTCCCTCCTTCGCGAGCGTGCCATCGTAATCGGTAGCTAAAGCGGCGAAACGCATCCATTCACCCCACCAGTCCGCGTTCAGCGAATTTGTCTCTTATAAAGCAAGTTGACACTAAAAATCCCGTTCTCATCACGCATCGCTACGGCCGACCATTGCTGATTCAGTGTAACTTGCACACTTATGATTTCGGCGTTGGCATTGTTCAGCGCGTTCGAGTAAGTGAAGGTAATGTTACTGGCAACTCGTTGTTGCAGAGTCAAGGCGGCTGTCGGCAATTGGCTCCCTGTTGTAAAGGTCGGACTGATCTTCAGTTGAGTTACTCCAAACACCCGCTGTAACCTGCTGGCCACCGGATCCGCGATAGCGCCGGTGAGCAGCGCGGATTCGCCCATCTGTTGAAACGTTTGGGGAGGTTGTGAAGGCTGATTCGCGAGCAGGGTGGGATCGGAGGTGGGTGTTTGACCGGCTGCCAGCAAGCCGATGATCTCTTGGAATTGTAGTGGCGGGTCGGAGGTGTAGTTCAATTTCAGATTATCCACGGGACCGGTCACGTGAATCGTAACGTCGACGCCCTGCGCATGCGTTGCCAGATTGACATCCAGGACCGGATCGATGCGGACTGGATTGTAGAATGCGATGGTTCCCGAATTGACCGTGTAGTTGGATCCGAAGAAGGTCAAGTTGCCCTCCGTAATCGTGACGCGCCCGAGCACGCCGGGATGCGAGGCTGTGCCGCGAATCCGAAGGTCGGCTTGCCCCTGCAGGCTCTGGGCTAAAGAAGCCTGCACTAACAAAGCATCCGAGGTTTGCACTCGAATATCCAACTTCATATTGTCCAATAGCGACGAGGGTGCGCCGGCTGCCTGGACCGGAGGAGCGGCGCGTGTCAGGAACGAGCCAAGATCGCTGCGAGGGTTGTATGCGAGCCGTACAACCGTGGCCGTTCCCGACAATCGACTTCCGCTCGTGGTTCCCGCCAGGTCTAGATTTCCGTCCGCGACGGCGCTAACTCCGGGCTCCAATTCGATGCGCACTGAGGAGGCCTTCGCGTGCAGCCCAAAACGGGGACTGCCTGCCATCACCACGAAACCGCCCAGCGTAAGTTTCCCGCCGCCGCTTTGGGCGGTCAGATTCTGCACCGACGCACTGTTGCCGCTGAGAAGGACGACGCCGTTAGCGTTTGAGATTCCATTGGCGAGGCCGGTGTAATTAAAGTTGCCATTGTGAATTTCAAGCTTGCCGTTCACCAGCGGGTTTGAGACCGTTCCGCGCACGCTGGCCGCCAGCGCGACATTACCGGAAGAGGAGATGTCGCGATCGAAACTTTCGAGCAGCCCCAGATTCGAGTTCGCATTCAACGTGAGATCCATGGACTGATCTTTCAGCGAAGCGGTGCCGCTGACCTGAATATCCGTTTGGGGGCCGGTCAGATGGGCGCTCGCGATACGAACCGTTTGGCGATCGAGCGTGGCTGAGACTGGTCCTTGATTTTTCAAACTGACCGGCTTGATCGCCGGGCCGGCGCCCGGGATGGAACTCAACTCCAGACGGCTGAGCTCGACGGAAGCTTGCACTTGCTCCGGATTCATCGCGGGGCCATGCAATGTCGCTTGTCCGTCGGTTGAAATTTCTAAGTTCAGTTGCTCGTTACTCGCCAGACCGGTCAAATCTCGAATTTTTGTCCACGCAACGTTTTGGAACTTGAGTTGGGTATCCACCGGATAATGGCCGGTGAGTTCCGCGTCGCCTTGGCCCTGAATGGAAGCGCCAGCCAGATTAGATGCCAGCGCAAAGTTTACCCGGCCGTTCTGGGTATTGGCATTCAATGTGAGATCGCCGTAGTTCTTTCCCTGAGCGGTGATCCGGTTGGCCACCAATTTGGCGTTCAGATCTTTTGGCAGCACTATCGGCTCAGATGCGCGGATCTCCGCGGTACCGTTGGCGCTAAGCTGCACGGTTCCTCCTAGGCCGGGACGCCTGCTCTGCAAATTGTGGATGTGCGCCAGATCCACGCCGCTGCTGGTCAGGTTGAATTGAACCATGCCTGTTTCGAAGTTGCCTTGCGGGTGATCGAACCGCCCGCTGAGATCGATATGCGCGGGGCCGGCGGCAATCTCGGCTTGTCCAATTTCGATGGAGGCGGGTTGGTAGTTCGCTTTCAGGCGGACGTGATCCAGAGGCTCGTCATATAGGACCGCGTTGGCCAGATCAAGATCCACATTACCTTGCGGCATATCCTTGGTTCCCGTAAAATGCGCCGTACCGGAAAGATTTCCTTTGGCCGGGATGTCTTTCCGTTGCGCGGCGGCCAGCACGCTTTGGATCGGCAAATTACGAATGCTCGCGTCGGCAGTGGTGGGATAATCGCGCGTAAGACGCGTGTGACCGGTGAGCTGGTCATTTGAGCCGGCAAAGTTTGACGTCAATCGATATTGGACCGTTTGGCCGGTGGTCCGTGCGGTTGCGTTCAGGTCGCCGTACTTCGTTCCCGCGAAATCCACCCCCTGGGCTGACAAATCGCCATTCACCGCGGTGAGTAGGAAGTCAGAAGGAGCAACCTGGGCGCTCACATCGGCGTTCACTTGAACGATGCCCGTCGTGTTTGGGTGTTCTTTTTGCAAATTGCGAAGCTGTGCGAGATCCACTGGATTGCTTTGAACGTGCGCTTGCAATTGGCCGGTGGTGAAGCCGTCGCGCGGGTGTTGGTATTGGGCAGTCAGGTTGACGCGCGCCGCGCCGGCCTCGAGTGACGCCGACGGAATGGTAACTAATTGGTCTGCCAAGTTGACCTGCGCCTGCATCCGGTCGAACGATTCACCGTACAGCGTTCCATTGGTAACCAACAGATTCGCGCCGCCGGTTGGATCGCCGACCGTTCCGTTCAACTGCAGACTCGCGCTGAGCGCGCCGGAGTAATTGGTGCTGGGCTGGCCGGCCAGTGCTACCAGATCCGCCAGATCGCCGCTGCGAATTGTAGCTTGCGCACTGATAGGTTGAGTCGGCAGAGGCTGCCAGTTCTTCAGACCAACTTGCCCGGAGAATTGCGCCTGCATGGCTCCGCGCGTCAAAAGCCCAGCGCGAATGTCTGCGGCGGTGCGTGAAAGAGTGGCATCCAGATTGAGGCTGTCAAACTCCCGGCCTTCCACGCTGAAAAGATTCGCGCGCAGATGACCCGTGATGCGCGGTGAAGTGAGATGACCGGTGACCGCTCCGGTAAAGGTAGCCTGGTGACCATCTCAGATTCACAGGAGATTTGCCGTTCATTGATGTCGCCACCAGCAGATCGTTCAGATCGCTGGTGCTGATTGAGACGTTCAATTGGCTGCCGGCTGACCCATTGAAGTTCAGACGCGTGTGAGGCAGCGCAATGTAAGAATTGTCGACGCGCAGATTATCGGACGCGCCGTTGTAGTCCGCATTGATTCTGCCGGACACGGGGACGCCCTGTCTTCCCGGAGTAATGGAAAGGTGTGTAACGGCCGTCAGTCCGCGCTCTACGGGTGTCGCTTTGAGGTCGCCTCGCGCCTCAACGAGGCCGGACACATTGCCGTCGTAGGCGAACTGCTTTTGCCCCAATATATGCGCGGCCGCGCGCAGGTTCAGATTGCGTATGTTGCCGTGGAACTGATAGCGCGCCAGATCCTGGAGCGACAAGTTGCCGTCCAGCTCGCCGCCAAAAGCCGCCAGGCGAAGGCCGTTTAAGTCCACATTGTGCGGATCAAGATGCAGCGCCGAAAATAGATTGATGTTCCCGATTCGCTCTCCGTTTTGCTGGAACGACACGCCTCTCGCAGCGACATTACCAGTCACGTCGTAATTATTATTGGCGTCTAATTTGGCGGTGCCGTTGAGCGTCACGATGCCGTCCGGGCGCGCGGCCAAGGTTGCCAGATGGCCCAACTCCCCGAGGGCGAGCGTGCTCTTGAACGCGAGTGCCCCATTGCCTTGCGGATTTTTCAGCGTACCCGACGCTTCCAGTTCTGAACGGCCGATGCTCATGCGCAGCCCAGCCACATCAATGTCGTTGCTCGCCACGGTGGCGTTCGCGTCCAGATCCAAAGTCGAGGGGACACTTGCGCCATCCAGAGCTAGAGGCAGGTTCGCGGCGTTCCTCAAATCGGCCAATGCGACATGGCCGTTGATGTGTGCGGAAATCCTCGGATTGCGCAAATTCCGGACAGAGCCGTTGATTTGGATAGAGGTTTGGGGCGAAGTGATGCTGGCATTCTTAAAATCGACGCGATCGTTTTGGATCTGGACCGGCAGCGCCACCCGAAAAGCCACCGGCGTATTGCGGCCCGAAACGACGTAGAGGGGCTGGAATGATAACTGTCCGCTATATCCTTGTTGCAAAGTGCTGTACCAAAGCTGGGCCTGCAAATTATCGCCATGCACATCCAGCTTTTCCTGCGCGTCGGCGAAAAACAGAGTTCCATTTGTCAGATCGAAGTGGCCGATCGCGGCGTTCACTACTGGCTGGAGCGGCGGTTGATTGGCTTGCTCCGGTTGCTTCGGTGTTGGAAAATTGCTGCGGCCATCGCTCAAAATCACGATGTTGCCTTCCGGTTGCTCGATTCCCAGATAGGCCACGTCGAGCAAATGATGGATGCTGGTGAAAAGCCGCAGATCTAACCGGATGCGCGGCGCGCGCAGGAATGGCCGACCGCCGGGGGGCTCGTTTCCGTGCAGAACGAAGCCGGTCAGCACGGCTTCCAGATGCCGCCAATCAAACTGGAACGATGCAATTTCAACGCGCCCGCCGGTACTCTCCTCGGCGGATGCAATAATCTTTTGCTTTACGTAACTGCGGAACCATTCGGTTTGAACAATCCGGATGGCGGCGACGAACAGCACAATCAATAGCGCCGCGAGTCCGATTCCGATATTGCGAAGGATCTTCACGCGCCTGGTCATGCAAAGGCTTCCTGCTTGTATTCGATGTGGTAGCGCTTGCGCGCCTCGTCGAGCCATGCCAGGAATTTCTGATTGATTTGTTGTCCTTCCAAGAGCTGGCGAATTGGCTCCTTCAGCGCGTCGAACGTGCTGTTTTCGGGATGCTGCTTGCGAAGCTCGGCCTGGTGTTGGTCGTAATATGCCTGCACGTCTTCGTCCGAGACGTAGACCTCCGGCCGGAAGCGCTGATCGATGAACTGCAGAACCGTGAGCTGCCACAGTAACTGCGAGCGAAGTTGGTCTTCTGAGAGCCCGTAGCGCCCTAGATCCTGACGCAGGCGCGCCTCCGAGCCTCCGAATCGATCGTGGATGAGCTGCTTCTCCAGCGCGTCGGCCTCGCTTTCCGGCGGGCGCCGGTATTCACCCGTTATGATTTCCTGGCGAATAATTTCCTGGTCGATCAGCCGTTCGGCGGATTGCCGTTTGGCTTGGGCGGTCAAGACCAGACTCTGGCGATTCAGAAAGGCGGTGACGCGGAGATCGCGTTGGATGTCGCTGGTCTTGATAACGTGCTTGCCGACTATGACAGCGATGCGATCGAGTATTACCGCGCTGTAGGCAAGGCTCGCGGCCAGGAGCTGCACGGACAAAATCATTTTGCAGTGCCGCGTGCCGAGGGTCCGCAATGTGATCGCAGATTGGATGCTCAAAATGTCTGTCCAATGGAAAAGAAAAATTGAATATGCCCGGTATTTTGTTGCACCGGCTGGCAAGCGCCAACCGGCGCGGCATTCGGACCGCACTGCAGCAACTGCAGCGGCGTCCCTTTGAAGCCGATGAAATTCGGCGGATTGATGGCGTATGCCAGATCGACGCGAACCGGACCCACCGGAGTCTTGTAACGAAGCCCGATGCCCGCATCCTGCACGGCATAGTTGAAGTCTTGCAAGTTTCTCTGATTGAAGCGCAGTGAGATATCGCTGAGGCTGCTGTATACGTTGCCTATGTCGTGGAATAGCACGCCCTGCATATTTTGCCAGAGGAGTGGAAAGCGCAACTCGACATTGTTGATGAAAAGAGCATTGCCGCCGAGTGGGAATCCGGTGGGAGCGGAAGCAGGCTCGCCCGGCCCTAGCGGCTCGCCGGTGTCGCGCGGACCGGCCTCATTGTATCCAAACGCGCGCAGCGAGTCCGCGCCTCCACTAAAAAAGCGTTCGGGCAACGGGATCGATTCCTGCGCCGAGATCCCGGCCGGCGGCGAGAACGGCTGGATCACTCCGAATTGCGTCTGGCGCGCCAGCACCAGATTCTTCGTCAATTGATAATAAGTGGCGTTACGCAGCAGCACGCGGGCGAACTGGCGCTCTGAGCCGAAGAAGCTTCCGGACAGTCCGACGTCGGCGGTGTTGTACATCCCGTGGTGCGGGTCGCCCGGGTTATCGCGCCGGTCCTGAACCAAAGAGCCAGAGAGCATACCGATGCGCACCGGCTGCACTAACTGGGGAATCAATAGAACGGGGATGACGACACTGCTGACGCTGACGCGGCGGTAGGCGAAGCGAAATAGGCCCGTCAAAGATTTTGAGAGCCGCTCTGAAAGCTGAACCGATCCTTCCTCGCGCTTGGCGGCGAAGGTACGCACATCCAGCGTGTTGTCGTATAACACCGTGTATGTGAGGTTCTGGCCGGAAACATTCCGTACGCGCGGCTGTAAGTAAGTAAGTGAACCACGTTTCTCGATGTT
>CAVXJU010000057.1:0-19806 GCA_963761935.1 Terriglobia bacterium
GACGCATTGCTAGTTCATTTTTTAGCGTCGCGTCTCCGACGGGTGTTGCGATCAACTCGGCTGGAACGCTGTACATCGCCTCGGCCGGCTATTTCGGAACGCAATCTACGGGCATCGGCGGGTTGACTCCCTGTATGGACGTCGCGATCGACGGCTTGGGAAACGTGTATGTTACCGAGGGCCAGTTCGTGCGGGAGGTGACCACCGCGGGGGCGACGTTGCTGATCGCGGGCAGCGGCGCGTCCCGCTATTTCGGCGGGGACGGTGGACCGGCTACCAGCGCGCGCTTTAACGCGCCTTCCGGAATCGCCTTGGATAGCGGCGGGAACTGGTATATCGCCGACTCGGCCAACAACCGCATCCGTCAGATCACATCCGGGGGGGTTGTGACTACTTATGCCGGAACGGGTGCTGCCGGATCCACTGGAGACAACGGCCAGGCGACACTGGCGCAATTGAGTGGACCACTGAGCGTCGCGGTGGACGCGATTGAGAACGTTTACGTGGCTGACACCGGTAACAACGCGCTCCGCAAGATCACGCCCGGCGGTGTTATATCCACGATCTCGAATCAACTGAATGCTCCGTCCTATGTCGCCGTGGCGCCGGATCAGTCGGTTTACGTGGCCGACACCGGCAACAATCGCGTGGTCCGGTTTGCGGTGGCGGGCGATATGCAGACCGTCACCGAGATGCTCGCGCCCCGGGCGGTGATGCTGGATCAACAGGGCAATCTTTTCGTAAGCGGGCAGAGTAGCGTGGTGAAAATCAGTGCGGCTGGCACGCTCAGCACGGTTCTGGATGGCTTGAATGCGCCGCGCGGCTTGGCCATTACGTCCGGTGGCGACCTGCTAATCGCGGAAACCGGCGCCAACGTGATCCGGCGCGTCTCTTCTTCCGGCGACGTGACTGTGATTGCCGGTAATGGTATCGCGGGCTTCTCGGGCGACGGCGGCATTGCCACTTTGGCCCAGTTGAATACACCGGAAGACCTGGCGCTGGATTCAGCCGGCGTGGTTTGGATCGCCGATTCGGCCAACAACCGCGTCCGCAGCCTGACCCCGGTAATTGCCCCTTCCTCTGATCTGGCTGCCATGACCTTGCTGAACGCGGCTTCGATGGCGTCGGGTGCGGTGGCGCCTGGGGAGATCGTGACTATCTTCGGCGTGGGATTTGTGGCCGGTGAGACCCAGCTACTGTTTGATGGCCAGCCGGCGACCATCTTCTACACCGGATCGAACCAGATCAATGCGCTCGCGCCGGCCCAGTTCACATCGCAGGCGAGCACCGAGGTCAGCATTGCCGTCAACGGGCTGAAGATCGCCGATTGGAACTCGCCGGTCGCGACCGCAGCGCCCGGTATTTTCACCATCGCCAATGGAACCAGACAAGCGGCCGCCAACAATCAGGACGGCTCCATCAACTCGGCCTCGAACCCGGCTGCGCGTGGTTCCGTTATTTCGCTCTACGCTACCGGTCAAGGCGACGGTTCCGCGCCGGCGAGCCTGACCATCGGTGATTTTCCGGCCCAGTTGCTCTACGCGGGTCCCGCGCCTGGTTTCCCAGGATTGATGCAGATCAATGCGCTAATCCCAGGCGGCTTTCTGGGGCCGGGCATACAGTCGGTGGTTCTGACAGTGGGAAACGCGGCGAGCCAAAGCGGAGTGAGCATCGCGATCCAGTAGCGTATGCGCACGCAACCTGGTTTCCGGGCAGGACGCCGTCGGCGGTCGCGAATCCGTCAACTCCCAGTCGATGCGCGCCACTAGCCCTGTCCTAGCCCGTACAAGTGAATCCCAGAAGCGGACAGACTGGTCTCGCTAACTCCCAATTTCCGTGGCATTTTCCTTTATTTTTCAGTAACATGGATATTGGCAGAGTAGTTGCGAATTCGTACTGGGAGAATTTCCAATGGATGTCCCTCGAGGCAAAGAGGTCGCGCGCCGTAAGCTGATTCGCCGCACCGTCGTCATCGTTTTGGTGCTGGCGGCGATCCCGTTGATCACCTGGGGCCTTTCCCGCCTCAAACCCGCCGCGCCCTCGGTGGATCGCGCCACGGTCTGGATCGATACCGTGAAGCGCGGACCGATGGTGCGCGACGTCCGAGGCTTGGGCACCCTGGTAGTCGAAGATTTCATCTGGATTCCCGCCACATTCGACTCGCGCGTCGAAAAAATCAATTTTCTGCCCGGCGCCACGCTGCATCCCAATGAGGTTGTGATGACGCTCAGCAATCCGCAGATGGATCTGGACGCGACCAACGCCGAATGGCAGATCAAGCAGGCGCAAGCCAATTACGACAACCTGCAGGTGCAACTGCAGACCCAGCAACTCGCCCAGCGAGCCACCACCGAACAAGTTAAATCCGATATGGAGCAGGCTGAGCTGCAAGCCGACCGCGATCAGCAACTAACCAAGCTGGGATTGAAATCCGAAATCGACGCCAAGCTTTCGGCCGCCAAATACCAGGAATTGAAAGGCCGCTACGCGCTTTCTAAAGAGCAGCTGGATATCAGCAACCAATCCATTAAGGCGCAGTTGGACGCTACCAAGGTTCAGATCGAGCAATTGGAAGCAACCTACAAGCTCAAGAAGGAGCAGGTGGAGCAGTTGATCATTCGCGCTCCGGCCGAAGGCGTTCTGACGCAGCTGGGCACGTCCACCACGCCGCTCGAAGTCGGCATGCGTGTGGCGCCGGGCGCGATTCTGGCCAAAATCGCGCAACCGAATCGTCTGAAAGCGACCTTAAAGATTCCGGAAACTCAGGTGAAGGACGTCGCCATCGGCCAGCTTGCTTCCATCGATACCCGCAACGGGATTATTCCCGGACACGTCACCCGCATCGATCCGGCGGCAGTGAATGGAACCGTGGACGTAGACGTCAAGCTGGAAGGAACCGCGCCGGGCATGCGGCCCGATCTCAGCGTGGACGGCACCATCATTATCGAGAAGCTAGCGGACGTGGTCTATGTCGGACGGCCAGTGATTGGCCAACCGGATGCCAAGATCTCGCTGTTCAAGCTGGACCCGGACAGCAAAGAAGCCCAGCGCGTGTACGTCAAACTGGGCCGCAGCGCGGTGAATACCATTGAGGTGAAGGACGGGCTGAACGTCGGCGATCAAGTGATTCTTTCGGATATGTCGGCTCAGGATGCGTACAATCGCATCCGTTTAAATTGAGGATGCGTACGGTCGCATCCGCTTGAATTAAGTCAAACGGGGATGCAGCATGGCAATTGACTCAGATGCTTTGATTAGTTTGGACGGCGTGACGAAGGTTTTCGTCACCGACGAAGTGGAGACGCACGCGCTGGCGGGGATTCATCTACACATCAAGAAGGGCGAGTACATGTCGATCGCCGGCCCGTCGGGCTGCGGTAAATCCACGCTGCTGGCCATTCTGGGCCTGCTCGACTCGCCCACCGATGGATCTTATGTGCTGAACGGCAAGCCAGTGCAGAGCCTGAAGCTCTCCGAACGCGCGCGCATCCGCAATCGCGAGATCGGATTTATTTTCCAGGCGTTCAATCTGATCGGCGACCTGACCGTGTACGAGAACGTCGAGCTTCCGCTCACTTACCGCGGGATGCCGTCGGCCGAGCGCAAGAAACGCGTGCACGATGCGCTGGAGCGAGTGGGCATGTCGCACCGCATCAAGCATTATCCGTCGCAGCTATCCGGCGGCCAGCAGCAGCGCGTGGCCGTGGCCCGCGCCCTGGGCGGCGATCCTGCCATCCTGCTGGCGGACGAGCCCACCGGAAATCTCGATTCAACTAATGGCGAAGCAGTCATGGACCTGCTGCGGGAATTGCATCGCGGCGGCGCAACCATCTGCATGGTGACGCACGATCCGCGCTATGCCCGCTACGCGGACCGCACCATCCGGCTATTCGACGGAAGGATCGTGGAGGAAAGCGTAGGAGTGGTGTAATGTTTCGCCGGCATGTAGATTTCTTTGCGGTTTTAGCGATCACGCTGGGGCTGCTGGCCGTGTCGCAGCTTTCGGCGTTTCGGCTTCCGGCGTTGCAGCTTCCAATGGATTCGATCCGCGTCGAGAACGTCAGCGTGCAAATTAACGCCCGCCAGCTTTGCAATCGAATCGCTTCCCGGATTGTGTACGTCTTGAGTCACTAAACGCTCCACCGCGCCGTTTCACTGGCTAATCTTGAGCTGTTCTACGACAATACCTGTATGACCCCCATGATCGTTCTGCGGAACGTCGAGAAATATTTTGAACACGGTCCCACCAAAACGTTTGTACTGCGCCGCATCAACCTGGAAGTGAAGGAGGGCGAGTTTGTATCCATCATGGGGCCGTCGGGGGCCGGCAAATCCACCATGCTGCATCTGCTCGGCATGCACGACAGCGCCTGGACTGGCGAGTACCATTTGCTGGAACATCCCATTCACAAAATCGCCAAGAAAGACCGCATGGAGCTTTACAAGAGGTACTTCGGTTTCGTGTTCCAGAGCTATCATCTATTGGACTCGCTCACGGTCTACGAGAATCTGGACATCCCGCTTTCTTACCGCAATATCAAGAAATCCGAACGCGACAGCATCGTGTGCGACGTGCTGGACCGGTTTCAAATCGTCGGCAAGAAGGACCTGTATCCCGAATCAGCTTTCGGGCGGCCAACAGCAACTGGTGGCCATCGCCCGCGCCATCGTGGCAAGTCCGAAGATCATCCTGGCCGACGAGCCCACCGGGCAATCTGCATTCCAGCCAGGGCAAGGAGATCATGGAGCTGTTCAAGAAACTCAACGATTCCGGCACCACCATCATTCAGGTGACGCACAACGAGAGAAACGCCGAGTACGGCAACCGGGTGGTGAACATCGTGGACGGCTGGATTACGGACTAGCATCACGTCCGGAGAGCGGGATGCCGATAGAATAGTAGTAGCGTGCTGGATCTGATTCATTTTTTCCCTGGTTTGTGTCTCCTCGCGGTGGGTCTTGCGCTCGAAATCCATATTGTTCGACAGCTGTTGCGGCGTTCTGCCCGAAGCGCGTGGATCTGGACGGGCGCGGTGCTTGCCTTGGGGTTGCTCTTCGCGGGCTATCTGCTGGAGTTCGACCGCATCGCCCGATATTTTCCGGTGGCGTGGGCTACCTGGCTCGAGTGCGCGGCCATCGTGGAACTGATCGCGCTCATGGTTGCCGCCTTGCGGCTGGCCATGCCTGGGGACAGGCCGGAATTTGAAGCGCGCCGGCGCGTGTTTTTTAAAACCGCCGCCGCAGGCCTATGCGTTGTTCCGGCCGCCGTCGCCAGCTTCGGGATTGTGCGGCGCAACCAGTTCCGCCTTTCCGATGTGCGGATTCCCATCGCGAATCTGCCTCATGACCTGGATGGGTTGCGCATCGTCCAAATCACCGATATTCACCTCAGCCCGTTTTTGAGCGAGCAGGAATTTGCTCGCGCCATCGATATGGCCAATGAAACGCGCGCCGATCTGGCTCTGGTCACCGGAGATCTGATCAGCCGGCGCGGCGATCCACTGGATGCCTGTTTGCGGCAGCTCGCGCGATTGCGGGCCGCCTCTGGCGTTCTGGGATGCCTGGGGAATCACGAGATCTACACCGGCACTTCCGATTACGTCGCCACGCACGGCGCCCGGATCGGAATCGATTTTCTGCGCAGCCGCGCGCGCTTGCTTCGCTTCGGCAATGCCTCCATTAATTTCGCCGGCGTCGACTACCAGCGCTTCGGGCGCCCGTACTTGCGCGGCGCCGAGCGTTTCATTGCGCCGGGAACGTTGAACGTACTGCTTTCGCACAACCCGGATGTTTTTCCCGTGGCCGCGTCGCAGGGTTATGATTTGACCATCGCCGGGCACACCCATGGCGGGCAAGTGGATTTTGAGATCCTGCATCAACATCTGAACATCGCGCGCGCGTACACTCCCTTCGTGACCGGCCTGTATACACGCGGCCCAGCGTCCTTGTATGTTTCAACGGGCTTGGGAACCATCGGAGTGCCGCTGCGGATCGGGGCTCCCGCGGAGGTCGCGCTGCTGCGATTGTGCGCTACCTGATCCTCAGCGATCTGCACGCCAACTGGGAGGCTCTCCAGGCGGTGCTGGCCGATGCGCTTCCTCATTACGACCGCATTTTGTGCTGTGGCGACGTGGTTGGTTATGGCGCGGACCCGGATCAAGTGACCGAGTGGGTGCGCGGCAATGTCGCCAATATCGTGCGCGGCAACCACGATAAAGCCTGCGCCGGCCTGGAGGACCTGGAGTGGTTTAATCCGATAGCGCGCCAGTCGGCGGTGTGGACTCAAGAGATCATCAAGCCAGACAATATGGCCTACCTGCGCGATCTGGTTCAAGGCCCGGAACGCATCGACGGCTTCGCGATCCTGCACGGTTCGCCGCTCGATGAAGACGAATACCTGTTCACGGAAGACGAAGCCGCGCAGGTGGCGCCGTATCTGGACGCGCCGCTCGGTTTCTTCGGCCATACCCACGTGCAAGGCGGGTTTCTGTGCCATCGAAACGGCGTGAAGCGGCTGAGAAGCGTGGAGGCCGGTTCGGAAGATGCGGTTCTCGAATTAGAGCACGATGTGGAGTACATGCTGAATCCGGGATCGGTGGGGCAGCCTCGCGACGGCGATCCCCGGGCGGCTTATGCGGTGTATGATTCGGAAGCGCGGCTGGTGACGTTCCACCGCGTAGCCTACGACATCCCCTCCGCGCAAAAGAAGATTGTGGAGGCCGGTCTTCCGGAGTTACTGGCCTTGCGTCTCGCGGCCGGGATGTGAGCTGCGGCGGGCCACGAACATGATCTGATAGCCGAATAAGCCAGGCATCAGCCCAGTGGCCGCGGCCAAGCAGCGATTCATCAAACGGAGAAAGACATTCTTCTCCGACCATCCTAAAACCAGCTCGATCGGGATTACAGTCTCGCGCTCCTGCTCGATGGTGTAGCCGTTTTCCTCCAGCAGCCGACGCGCGCTTTTGCGCGTAAAGAAGCGCAGATGGGTCTTGTCGAGCAAGCCGCGCTGCTGGTAGTTGAACTGGCCGAACAGCAGCATCATGCGGACCCAGATGTTGGCGACGTTGGGCAGCGAAACGATCACCGAACCTTCCCGCTTCAACGCGCCGTGCACCTGCTGAAGAATGGTTTCAGGCGATTTCAGATGCTCCAGGACGTCCAGAAGCAGCACGCGATCAAAGCGCTGGCCGTCCAGCTTCTCCACCACCGTAGAGATTCCCTCGTCCAGATCGGCGCTGAAGTAACGCTCGAATACCTCGTTAGCGGGCGCCACGCGATCGTCGATGCCCGTGATTCGATTGCCGCTCTGGGCTATCTCGGCCGCGAAGAAACCCTCGCCGCAGCCGATATCGAGCACATCGTGATGGGAACCGGTCAGCAGGCGCGCGTAATAGTGGCTGGAATACTTGCTCTGCTTGATCGGATAATGTACGAAATACTCTTGAAACTCCGGATAGCAGTTGACCGAGCGGCAGGTCTGCTTATAGCGCCGGACCGCACGGGCTACATCTTTCGCGTACTTCATCCCGTCGACGTAACAAAGCTCGTCGCCGTAGTAGGTGGGGATGGGCACTTCCTTGAACCGGTAACCTTGGTGATGCAGCTTGATGATGATTTCGGTGTCGAAATGGAAATCGTCAGTCATTGAGGAAAAGTCGATGTTGCGCAGCGCGGCCAGGCTGTAGGCCCGGTAACCGCTGTGGAACTCGGTGAGGTGCATGCCGAGCGCGCGGTTCTCAAACGCCGACAGGATGCGGTTGCCAACGTACTTGTAAAGCGGCATGCCACCCTTCAGCGGTCCGCCGTAGTCCTTCATCATGCGCGAGCCGAAGACTGCGTCGGCTTGGCCCGAGACGATGGGGTGATAAAGATGCGACAGAATTTCCGGGGCATATTGGCCGTCGCCGTGCAGCAGCACCACCACGTCGAAGCCCTTTTCCATGAAATAACGGTAGCCGGCCTTCTGATTGCCGCCGTAGCCTAGATTCTTGGGATGCGACAGGACCTGAAGCTTCGAAACGCCGCGCAGGGCTTTGATGCCCAAGGCGAGTTCGTAAGTAGCGTCCTGGCTGGCATCGTCGAAAACGGCGATTTCCTCGACGTTCTTCCAAACGTTGGGCGTGATTCGCTTGAGGACTTTGGTCAGCGTGGTGACGGCGTTATAGGTGACGATCAGGATTCCAATGCGCAGGCCGCGGTTGTCGGCGAACGGCGTGTCGTCCTGGAGCGCGCTGGCGCGAAAGGCGGGCGCGGGCTCGAAAGGCAGCTTATCCAGAGCTTCTTCGACGCCGGGAGCCCGTGCGCTGGCGGCGCTCTGGATCGCTGAAGGGTTCATTCAGTCCTTGGCCCTACTATGCCATTTCGGGCCCCGTGGCAGCAACGGTACCGAAGGTCCTGGACCTCTTAGGCAGCTTGGGCTCAAGCCTACAAACTTCGATCACCATCGAGCTAAACTAAACTCAATGACCGATCAAGAACGAATGGCGCGTCCCCTCTCGGTAGTGGATCCGGAGATCTACGAGGCGATCCAGCACGAGGTGGAGCGCCAGCACAGCCGGCTGGAGCTGATCGCCAGCGAGAATTTCACCTCCGAAGCCGTGCTCGAAGCCACCGGCAGCGTCTTCACCAACAAGTACGCCGAAGGCTATCCGGGCAAGCGCTACTACGGCGGCTGCGAATACACCGACGTCGTGGAGAACCTGGCTCGCGAGCGCGCCAAGAAGCTTTTCAACGCCGAATACGCCAACGTGCAGCCGCACTCCGGATCGCAGGCCAATCAGGCGGCCTACGCAGCCGTGCTGCAACCGGGCGACACCATCCTCGGAATGAATCTGGCCCACGGCGGCCATTTGACGCACGGGCATCCGCTCAATTTTTCGGGCAAGACGCTACAAAGTGGTTCCCTACGGCGTGCGGCGCGACGACGAGCGCATCGATTACGACGAGCTCGCCCGGCTGGCCGAGGAGCATAAGCCGAAAATGATCATCGCGGGCGGCAGCGCTTATCCGCGCATCATCGATTTCAAGCGCTTCCGCCAGATCGCCGATTCGGTGGGCGCGCTCTTCCTGGTCGACATGGCGCATTTCTCCGGTCTGGTAGCGGCCGGCGTGTATCCCAACCCGTGCGATTACGCCGATATCGTCACGTCCACCACGCACAAGACGCTGCGCGGTCCGCGCGCGGGCATGATTCTTTCCAAGGAGCAGTACGGGGCCGCCATCGACAAAGTCGTTTTTCCGGGCATGCAGGGCGGGCCGCTGGTGCACGTCATCGCGGCCAAGGCGGTTTGCTTCCTGGAGGCTATGACGCCCGAATTCGTGGCTTATCAGAAGCAGGTGGTCGCCAACGCGCAAGCGCTGGGCGAGAGCCTGCAGGCCGGAGGGCTGCCGCGTCGTCTCCGGCGGGACCGATTCGCATCTGTTACTGGTGGACGTTTTCGCCAAGGGCGTGCGCGGCAAGGAAGCCGAGAAGGCGCTGGACGAGGCCTACATCACGGTGAACAAGAACGCGATTCCGTTCGATCGAATCCGCCGCTGAATCCCAGCGGCATCCGGTTGGGAAGTCCGGCGGTGACCACGCGCGGTTTCCGCGAGACGGAGATGCGCGAAGTGGCCGCGCTGATCGCCGACGTGTTGCACAACATCAGCTCGGAGGAGACGCTAGCGTCCGTGCGGCGGCGCGTCACGAACCTGGCCGAGCGTTATCCCTTGTACGGTTGGAAGCTGGCGCGCGCCACCGCCTAGCTACGCCTGGGCTTCCATGGACCGTATTGCGTTATTCGGAGCGGCGGGTGCTATTGGTACCAGCATTGCCGCGGAGCTACGCGACAAAGCCCTGTCATACCGCGTAGTGGGCCGCGGGCGCGCGGAATTGGAGCGCCATTTCGGATCGGATCCCCGCGCCGAAATCGTCGCCTGGAATCCCGACGATCCCGCCAGCGTGCGTGCGGCAGCGCGAGGGATCGATACGATCTTCTATCTGATCGGCGTGCCGTACTGGCAATTCGAGCTGCATCCGCAGCTCATGCGCAAAACCCTCGAAGGAGCCATCGCGGAAGGCGTGCAGCGTATCGTGCTGATCGGGACCGTGTATCCGTTCGGACGTCCGCGCTCGGAACGGGTGAGTGAGGATCATCCGCGCGAGCCGCATACGTTCAAGGGGCGGATGCGAAAAGAGCAGGAGAATCTGGTTCTCGCCGCCGATGCCGCCGGCTCGATTCGCGGGACCATCCTCAGGCTGCCGGACTTCTATGGTCCCGGAGTGGAGAAGAGCTTCCTTGCAAGCGCGTTTCATGCGGCGATTGAAGGCGGGCGGGCGCAGCTGGTGGGGCCCATCGATACACCGCATGAGTTTGTGTATGTGCCGGATGTCGGTCCCGTGGCCGTTGCGCTGGCCGGCGACCCGAGGGCCTACGGGCGTGCTTGGAACCTCGCCGGACCGGAAGTCATCACAGTGCGCGCTTTCGTGGAACGTATCTTTCACGCCGCGGGCCGCAAGCCGAAGTACATCGTCGCCAATAAGATGATTCTGCGCCTGATGGGCTTGTTCAATCCGCTCATGCGCGAAATGGTGGAGATGAACTACCTCTTCGAAACGCCGGTGCTTCTGGATGATTCGGCGATCCACGGCTTGCTCGGAAAGATCAAGAAGACGTCCTATGAAGATGGCATTCGCCAGACGCTAAGCCGCATGAAATCGCAAGCCACTCAGGCCGCGTAGCGTCACGGCAACAGCGGCTGGCTATGATGGTGCTAGCCATGCAAATTCACACGGAGTCCGACCCGGCATGAAAGCGCTGGTCAAAAGCAGACGCGAGCCGGGACTGTGGCTCGAAGACATCCCCAAGCCCAGCATCGGCATCAACGACGTGCTCATCCGCGTCCGCCGCGTCGGCATTTGCGGCACCGATGTACACATTTACAACTGGGACGAATGGGCGCAGCGCACCATCCCGGTCCCGATGGCGATCGGCCACGAATTCGTCGGCGAGATCGTCGAGACCGGTTCCAACGTAAACGATTTTCATCCCGGCGACATTGTCAGCGGCGAGGGGCACGTGGTATGCGGGCGCTGCCGCAACTGCTTAGCCGGACGGCGTCACCTCTGCGCTCACATCATGGGCGTGGGCGTGAACCGGCCGGGCGCCTTTGCCGACTACATCGCGGTCCCGATGACCAACATCTGGCGTCACAAGGACAACGTGGATCTGGACGTCGCCGCGATTTTCGACCCGTTCGGCAACGCGGTGCATACCGCCTTGTCGTTTCCAGTGCTGGGCGAAGACGTCCTGATCACCGGCGCCGGGCCCATCGGCATCATGAGCGCCGCCGTGGTTCATCACGCCGGGGCCAGGCACGTTGTAATCACCGACCGAAACGCCTACCGTCTCGAACTGGCGCGCAAGATGGGAGTGACGCGCGCGGTCGATACCTCCCAGGTCCCACTGGCCCAAGTCCAAAAAGAGCTGGGCATGCAGGAGGGTTTCGACGTCGGCCTGGAAATGTCGGGCAAGCCGCATCGGCGCTGCGCGAGATGATCGCCAACATGAGCCACGGAGCAAAAATCGCCATGCTAGGTATCCCCACCGGCGAGATTGCCATCGATTGGACGGCGGTCGTGTTCAACATGCTCACCATCAAAGGCATTTATGGCCGCGAGATGTATGAGACCTGGTACAAGATGACGGTTATGCTCGAATCGGGCCTGGACATCCGCCCCGTGATCACGCATCGATTTGGCTATCAGGATTTCGAAAAAGGTTTTGAAGCCATGCGTTCCGGCAATGCCGGCAAAGTGATCCTGAAGTGGGCGTGATCGCCGCGCTTAGCTGACCGGGTTCCACACGTACTTGCCGTCTTTATTGATGTAGCCCTGGCGATTTCCAACCCAGACCGGCGCGATACCGGCGCGGAAACTGCCTCCCTGGTCGAACTGCGGATTGATGGCGAAGCGCCCTGACTTGTCGATGTAGCCGTAGCGGCCCGCAATTGCCACCGGCGCGAGGCCGTCCGAAAAATCGCCGGCTGCGTCGTACTGTGGACTGAGCTTCATCCTTCCGGATTTGTCGATATAGCCGAACTTATCGTTCAGCCTCACCACCGCGAGTCCGTCATGAAAATCTCCCGCGGAATCGAATTGGGGAATGATGACCATCTTGCCGGACGGATTGATGTAGCCGTACTTGTTCGCGCTCCGAATCGACGCCAAGCCTTCCGAAAAATTGCCGGCCTCGTCGAATTGCGGATTGATCGCCATTCTTCCCGCCGTATCGATGTAGCCCCACTGCCCGTTTGTCATTACCGGGGCGCGGCCGTCGCCGAACTGACCGGCTCCGGCGAACTGCGGATTGATCGCATACTTGCCGCTTTTGTCGATGTAGCCGAGACGCGGACCGGTGCCTACCAGCGCGAGACCTTGCGAGAATGGGTCGGCCAGGTCGTATTGAGGCGTGATCACCAGCTTGCCGGATGGGTCGATATATCCCCAGCGATTGCCGATTTCAACCGCGGCCAGACGGTCGGTGAAAGCATCCGCGTGGTCGAATTGCGGCTGAATCGCGAGCTTAGCGGATTTCGTAATGTAACCGTACCGGCCGTTGAGCACCACCGGGTACAAGGTGCGAGGACCGGCGAAAAGCCAAAGTCCAATGCCGATCAGGATCAGCAATACGGCCACTGCGGCGGCGGCTAAGAGGTGTTTTTTTCCAAGCCCTAATGGCGGGCGTGTAGTTATTACAGGTCCGATGTGAGAAGTCATAGATGTGGCCCCCTTGGCGGGGTCGACAAATCCCTAAAAGCACATTCCCGGCCAATTGGCACGAAAATGGCTACCGCTTGCTCCAGGTGGAATTATGAATCTCAAGAACGGATTAATAGCAGCGGCGTTTGTAGTGCTGGCCGCGATTGCAGCCATTGGCTGGACTCGTAATAAGAACCCGCAGGCATCGAACACAGCACCGTCATATGCTGAGCCGGATCAGAGCGCTGCACCGGCAGTTCCGCAGGCTCCGATGCCGCAGCAGGCCCAGTCAGACACGAGTTATGCTCAGCCGAGCTCCGCTCAGCAGCCTGGTTACGCGCAGGCCTCTTACGTCCCTTTGATCCCCAGCCCGATTGTGGTGCGTCCACCGGAGGGCCAAGCCGCTTATGCTCCCGCGCCTCCACCAGCTCCCGCGCCGGCCGGCAGGGCGGAATATGTTTACCCTCATGAGCGCCAGCATCGTTCCACCGGCAAATCGGTTGCGATCGTAGCAGGCAGCGCCGGTGCGGGAGCGGCGATCGGAGCGCTGGCTGGCGGAGGCAAGGGAGCTGGAATCGGCGCGCTGGCCGGCGGTGCAGGCGGATTCATTTACGATCGCCTGACGCATTAGCGCTCGCGAACGCACCGGCGCCTGTCTGCCAGCGCGGCCGCCACTCACCTGTAACGAAAAATTACTTGCCCTTCGCGGCGATTCGAAGGAAACTGTGATTTGAAGCTTTATTTATGGGAGGTGAGCTGCTGTTGAAACTAAGCGAAGCTGTCGCTTGGGAGCCAACCGAGCGTTGGAGCATCACAGACGCCAGCGAACTATACGACGTCGCCAGTTGGGGTAAGGGCTATTTTTCCATCGGCTCGAACGGTCATCTCTGGGTGCATCCCAATAAGGAGCCGGCGCGCGGCATCGACTTGCGCGAACTGGTCGAAAAGCTGGAGCTGCGCGGAATATATCTGCCGATTCTGATCCGCTTCGCCGAAATTTTGAAGCATCGGCTAGCCGAACTCCATCAGGCGTTTGACAACTCCATCGCCGAGCATGGTTACAAAGGCGGCTACTGCTGCGTTTATCCCATCAAAGTCAACCAGCAGCGCCAGGTGGTGGAAGAGGTTTTGAAATACGGCCGCCCGTATCATTTCGGCCTCGAAGCTGGCTCCAAGCCGGAGCTGCTGGCGGTGCTGGCGATCGCCGACAACGAGACTCCCATCATCTGCAACGGCTTCAAGGACGACGAATATATCGAGATGGTGATGCTGGCCAAGAAGATCGGCCGGCGGATCATCCCCGTGGTCGAGAAGTACACCGAGTTGGATCTGATCCTGAAGCACTCGCAGCGCGTCGGTGTGCGCCCGGTGATCGGGCTGCGGCTTAAGCTGGCCAGCAAAGGCTCAGGCCGCTGGAAGTCCTCCGGCGGCTATCGATCTAAATTCGGTTTGACCGTGAGTGAGGCCCTGCAAGCCCTGGATCAGATGAAGGCAGCCGGTATGGAGGATTGCCTGGAGTTGTTGCATTTCCACTTGGGCAGCCAGATCACCAACATCCGCCAGATCAAAGCCGCGGTGAATGAAGCCGCGCGGATCTACGTCGAGTTGAAGCGCGCCGGCGCCGGCCTCAAATATCTGGATGTCGGCGGAGGCCTGGGAATCGACTACGATGGTTCGCAGACCGACTTCGAGTCCAGTGTCAACTACACGCTGCAGGAATACTCCAACGACGTTGTCTACCATATTCAGAACGTATGCGAGGAAGCCGACGTCCCGCACCCCACCATCATTTCCGAAAGCGGCCGCGCCATCGCAGCCTACCACAGCGTTCTGGTTTTTAACGTCCTGGGCGTAAGCGGCTTTGGCGACGATACGGTGGCGCCGGTTCCTGAAGACGCCGAGCAACCGCTGATCGATCTCCAGGAAACTTTCAAGTCGCTCAGCTCCAAGAACCTGCTCGAAAGCTTTCACGACGCCCAGCAAGCGCTGGACTCGGCACTGAATCTGTTCAACCTCGGCTATCTTCCGCTGGCGCAGCGCAGCCAGGCTGAAAACTTGTATTGGGCTATTTGCCGGCGCATTCTCAAAATGGCCAAGGAGCTCGAGTTCTTCCCCGAAGAGCTGGAAGGCCTGGACGGCATGCTCTCGGACACCTATTTCTGCAATTTCTCGCTCTTCCAGAGCGTTCCCGATAGCTGGGCCGTCAAGCAACTGTTTCCCGATTATGCCCATCCACCGGCTGAACGAAATGCCTTCGCGCGCCGCGGTCTTGGGCGATATTTCCTGCGATTCGGACGGCAAAATCGACCAGTTCATCGATCGCCGGGATGTCAAGAAAACGCTGCCCCTGCATCCGTTCAACGGCGAGCCTTACGTGCTGGGCGCATTCCTGGTGGGCGCCTACCAGGAAATTCTGGGCGACCTGCACAATCTGTTCGGCGATACCAATGCAGTCCACGTCAGCCTGGGCGAGAACGGCGACGTCATCCTGGACACCGTGATTCGCGGCGACACCGTGCGGGAGGTGCTGGATTACGTTCAGTTCAGCGCCAAGACCTTGCTCGAGGAGTTCCGGCGCGATGTGGAGACCGCGCTGCGCGAAGGACGCATCGGCTATGAAGAATCCGGCCGGCTGCTGCGCTTCTACGAAGAGGGTTTGAACGGGTATACCTACCTGGAGCAGTAATTGCCGCGCTCGCAAAGCGGGGCTGTAGAACACGCGATCGTTCGCAAAAACCTGCGCGTGGTGCTGGTGTCCACCCGCAATCCCCTGAACATCGGCGCTGCGGCCCGAGCCATGCGGAATTTTGGATTCCGGCATCTGCGGCTGGTGAATCCTTATAAAGTCGCCTATCAGGAAGCGCGCTCGGCGGTGCATGCGGCTGAGATTCTTAAAGAAGCTGAAGAATTTCCGTCGCTCGCCGAGGCCATTGCGGACTGCAACCTGGTTGTCGGCACCACTTCGCTCGGCCATCGCGAGTTGCAGCATCCTCTGCGGTCGCTCGAATACGCCGGACGCCTGATATCGAAACAGCTCGCATCGTCCAAAGTCGCGCTGCTCTTTGGCTCGGAAAAATTCGGCCTGTCGAACGACGACTTGAGCTATTGCCACTGGCTGCTCCGCATCGGCACCGAAGGATCGATGAATCTGGGGCAGGCCGTCGCGGTCTGTTTGTACGAATTGACCCGCCAGCGCGCGTTGGCGAAACCCGAAACGCGCAAACGCGCCCCGGCCGAGGACCTGGAAAGGCTGACCGATTTGCTCACCGGCGTGCTGAAGCAGTCCGGCTATATTCACTCCACCGGAGCGGATGCCAAGATCCGGCGCCTGATTCGCCGGCTAGACCTACCCGCCCACGACGTCGAAGTGTGGCTGGGAATGATTCGTCAGATTCATTGGAAGCTCACGCGCGAGTGATATCCTGAGGGTCGGACTTCCCAAGAATGACAAAGATTCAAACGGAGTACGATCTGGTTCGTCCTTTAACCGATCAGGACGCGCGCGCGGTGGCCGACGTGCATAGCTGGTACGGCATTCTGCGGGTGCAACCCACGCCCGCGCTGGACAAACTGCGAGTGGAATACGACGCGTCCCGGCTCAGCGAAAAGGACGTAGAAGCGGTGCTGCAACGCTTTGGTCTGCCTATTAAACGCCAATGGGCGGTGCCTTAATGAATGTCGATGAGACAGGTCGCGACGCCGTTGCGGTAGCGCGGGCATTGCGCGGCCAGCAAGGCTGAAATTTCCGTACCATGCTGGACGCAATTGGTCGCGATTTCACGATGCAGCCAGCACGCCGTGCAAAGCACTGCCTGGCGATCATAGCTGGCCAGTTTATCGAGACATGGCAAAATCTCCGGAACGCTCTGTCCAGCCAGGATCTTCTCAACCACCGTTTCAAATGTGGCCACGGACTCCACCCTAATCTCCTCATCGGCTTGAACGTGCCTGCTCTTAAGAAAATCAACCGGCTATTCGTCCTGTCGTGGTTGCTCGCGCTGCTGCTCGGGGCCGCCGGACCCGGCTTTCGTTCGCAAGCTCAGCTCAACGAACATTATCAGAAGCACGGCTCGGAATTCGGCCATATCAGCAAGCAGGACTATCTACGGCTGGCGCAGGAATTGCGGGATGAGCCGGCCGGTGGTTCCATCCTCGAAGCCAGAAGGCCGGATGGCGAATTTAGCCGATTCGACCGCCGGCATGGCTACTTCGGCGCCTATAATCCGGATCGCACCATCCGCACCTTCTTCATCCCCAACGACGGCGAGCGCTACTTCTTGCGCCAGGCCCGGAGACCACGTTCGTGACCGACGACCAAATCGTCGATTATCTCCGCACCAACGGCTACCCCGAGCACTTGGTGCGAGCCGGGCGCGCCGGCCTGATCGAACGCTGGCGGCGCTTTGTCGAGGAGGTCGAACACGGCTACAAACTGGGCTTGGAGGACTATCGCAACGACCTGGACTTACGCGGGATCATCGCCCTTTTCGGGCTGGACGACCAGGTTCGGGACCTTGACCGCCGCTTTGAAACCTTGCTGACCAACCGCACCGTGCGGATTTGGGAAACGTCCGCCGGCGATCCGCCTTGGGATTTCGGGTATCCACAGAACGCCGGAAAGCAGCTCTTGGAAGATATTAAGGCAGAAGGACTTGAATGAGAAGCATCCTAATGTCGATGGACTTCATCTAGATTACCGTGATACGCTTGCTATGATGCCGCACCTGGGACACCTTCGATTGCTCGAAGCCGAGAGCATCCACATCCTGCGCGAAGTGGCGGCGGAGTTTCAGCGCCCGGTGATGCTCTACTCGATCGGCAAGGATTCTTCGGTCATGTTGCGGCTGGCGCAGAAAGCATTCCACCCGGCGCCGATTCCTTTTCCGCTGTTGCACATCGACACAACCTATAAATTTCGCGAAATGATCGAATTTCGCGACGCTTATACGAAACAAATCGGGGTGAAGCTGATCGTTCACACCAACCAGGAGGCGATCGCCGACGGCGCCAACCCGTTCCGGCTGGGGACGCAGCGATGCTGCGGATTGCTCAAGACCCAGGCCCTGCTGGATGCACTGCGAGCCGGCGGTTTCGACGCGGCGTTCGGCGGCGCGCGCCGCGATGAAGAGAAATCCCGCGCCAAGGAGCGCATCTTCTCGTTTCGCGACGACAAGGGTCAGTGGGATCCCAAGAACCAGCGCCCCGAGCTGTGGAACCTCTACAACACGCGGATTCATCCGGGCGAGAGCCTGCGCGTGTTCCCGCTTTCGAACTGGACCGAGCTGGACGTCTGGCAGTACATCCACGTCGAGAATATCCCGATCGTGCCGCTGTATTTCGCCAAGGAACGCGAGATGCTGGTGCGCGGCGACACGCTGATCCCGGTGGAACAGCCGTTCATTCCGCTTGGTGCCGGGCGAGAAGCCGCAGATGGTGATGTGCCGGATGCGGTCGCTCGGATGCAGCCCGTGCACCGGCGCGATCCGCTCCGACGCCGACACGATGCCGAAGATCATCGAAGAGCTGATCTCCTTCCGGCGCTCGGAGCGCGAGAACCGCGTGATCGATCACGACCAGGACGGCTCCATGGAAATCAAGAAGCGCGAGGGATATTTCTGATGGCGGCTTCCGAGGGACTCGCGCAAAACGGAGCGCGGCGCGAAGCAGTTCCCGACACGGATGGCGGTGCGCGCCGCACCCTTTGCGCCTTGGCGGACCCCTCCTTCGAAATTGAAGATTTCCTGGCCGAAGAGCAGGCCAAGGATCTGCTGCGGTTCTCCACCGCCGGCAGCGTCGACGACGGCAAGTCCACGCTGATCGGGCGGCTGCTTTACGATTCGCAGAACGTCTACGAAGACCAGCTCGCCGCGGTTACCAAAGCGTCGGTCAACCGCTCGGCCGGGCCGATCGATTTCGCTCTGCTCACCGACGGCTTGCGCGCCGAGCGCGAGCAGGGCATCACCATCGACGTCGCCTACCGCTACTTCTCGACGCCGAGACGCAAGTTCATCATCGCCGACACGCCCGGCCACGAACAGTACACGCGCAACATGGCGACCGGCGCCTCGACGGCCGACCTGGCCATCATCCTGATCGACGCGCGCAACGGCGTGCTCGCCGCAGTCGCGGCGCCACGCCTACATCGCCTCGCTGCTGGGCATCCCGCATCTGGTGTGGCGGTCAACAAGATGGACCTGGTGGACTATTCGCGAGGAGGTCTTCGAGCGCCATCGCAGCGAATTCTGCAGGCGCTTGCCGAGCAGCTTGAGATTCCGCGAACGTCGTTCATTCCGGTCAGCGCGCTGGAAGGCGACAACGTCGTGCACCGCAGCCAGCGCGATCGCCGTGGTACCACGGGCCCGAGCCTGCTGGAGCTATCTGGAAACCGTGCCGGTCTAGCCATCGAACGCTCGAACCTGCCGGCTTGCGCTTTCCGGTGCAGCGCGTGCATCCGGCCGAACCAGACTTCCGCGGCTTTGCCGGGCCAGATCGCTTCGGGCACTGTCGCACCGGGCGACGAACGTGGTTGCTCTGCCTTCGGGCGCCGCACGCGCGTGTCGAGCCATCGATCACGTGCGACGGCGATCTGGCTGAAGCGCGTCGCGCCCAGTCGGTCACGCTCGCCTCGAAGACGAGATCGACATCAGCCGCGGCGACATGATCGCACCGGCTGCGGACGTTCCGCACGTGGCGCGGCAGTTTCGAAGCGACCGTGGTGTGGATGCATGCGAAGCCGCTCGAGCCGGAACGCACGTATCTGCTGAAGCACACCAGCCAGACGGTGCGCGGCGCGAGTCGCGGCGATCCGACCACCGGATGGACGTCGAACACGCTTGAGCACGCATGCCGGCCGGAGCACTCGGAACTCAACGACATCGGCGAGGTGGTGCGATCGAGACGACACCGCCCGTCTGCTTCGACCTCTACCGCGAGAACCGCGCCACAGGCAGCCTGATCCTGATCGACCCGCTGACCAACGCAACCGCGGGCGCGGGCATAAAATTTTGCTCGAGGCGATTGCGCTCGACCGGCTGCCGAGCCAGCACGCGAAAACATTCGAGCGAAAG
>CAVXJU010000058.1:0-58784 GCA_963761935.1 Terriglobia bacterium
CTTCTTCTCCACACTTCTTCAACTTCAGTTGCGTCTTGCTTGGCTCAGGATGCCGGGGGCGCCGATTCGTCGGAGTAGACCATATTGTCAATGTCCCAGGAAGCAAGCGCATCGATGGATTAGTCGAAGGTGCGCTGGACCAGAGGAGGCAAAACAGTCATGAGTGCCCCTTCTGACTCAATCACCCAGGCGGCTACAATGAAAAATAACGTCTCCACGTCTAGAGCATGGTCACTGAAACTCAGGTCGCCCGCTTCCACTCGATCCCTCTGGATTGCGGGGCCGCGCTCTCGCCTGTCGACATAGCCTACGAAACCTACGGCGAACTCAACGCCTCCAAAACCAACGCCATCCTGATCCTGCACGCGTTCTCGGGCGACGCCCACGCCGCCGGCGCCGATAAAGAATCCGGAGCGCTGGGCTGGTGGGACAACATGATCGGCCCGGGCAAGGGTTTCGATACCGACAAATACTTCGTGATTTGTTCCAACGTGCTCTCCGGCTGCCGCGGCACCTCCGGGCCCGGTTCCATCAATCCCGACACCGGCTGTCCCTACGGCATGACGTTCCCGCCGGTCACCATCCCCGACATGGTCCGGCTGCAAAAGATGCTGATCGAACATCTCGGCATCGAGCGCCTGCTGGCCGTCACCGGTGGATCGATGGGAGCGATGCAAGCGCTCGAATGGACCGTGGCTTATCCTGATGCCGTGGCCGCCGCCATCCCCATCGCCGGCACCGCCCGGCACAGCGCGCAGCAGATCGCCTTCAATGAAGTGGGGCGTCAAGCTATCATGGCCGACCCGGACTGGAATGAAGGCAATTACTACGGTAAGCACCCCCCGGCGCGCGGTCTCGCTGTGGCACGCATGGTCGGCCACATCACCTACATGAGCGACGCCTCCATGCGCGAGAAATTCGGCCGGCGCCTGCGCGATCAGAATCAATTCGAAGTGGAAAGCTACCTGCGCTATCGCGGCACTCAGTTCGTGGATCGCTTCGATGCCAATTCTTACCTCTACATCACCAAGGCCATGGACTACTACGATCTCGCCGCCGATCGGCCCTCGCTCCGCGCGGCCTTCGAAAACGTGAAGGCGCGTTTCCTGGTGATCAGCTTCACATCGGACTGGCTTTATCCCAGCTATCAGTCGCTCGAAGTGGTGCGTGCTTTGCGCGGCCGCAACTGCGATGTGGCCTATTGCGAACTGCCCTCCACCTACGGTCACGACGCATTCCTGGTCACCGTCGCCGAGCAATCCCGAGCTGATCGGCGGCTTTCTCGCCAGCACCTTCCGGGGCGCGGCTAAGTGAGGCTGGCGGCCGCCGTCGCTTAGCATGTCGCAAGCCTTCGTCCGCACGCTCTTAGGCCGCAGCGATTACGCCATCATCAGTGAAATCGTCGAAGCCAACACCCGCGTTCTCGATCTGGGCTGCGGCGAAGGCGAACTTCTGGCCTGGCTCGCCGAGAACAAGAACGTGGACGCGCGCGGCGTCGAAATCGTGGGCGCCAAAGTCCAACAGGCCATCGCGCGCGGCGTCTCGGTGTACCATGGCGACATCGAAGAGGCGCTGTCCGATCTGCCGGATCAGGCCTTCGACTATGTCATCTTGAGCCAGACGCTGCAGGAATCCCAGGCGCCGCTGAAAGTGCTGCGCGAGATGCTCCGCGTGGGCCGCCGCGCCATTGTGGCCTTCCCGAATTTCGGCCATTGGACGGTTCGCCTGGCGCATCTGTTCACCGGCCGCGCTCCCAAGACCAAGACTGTTTCCGCACGAATGGTATGACTCGCCCAACATCCATTTCCTGACCGTCCACGATTTCGAATCCCTGGCGCACCATCAGCATTGGAATATTGAAAAACGTATCTACTTGCAAGGCGCGCGCCAAATCGGCTTTTTGCCAAACTTGCTTTCCGAAGTCGCGGTTTTCCTGGTCAGCAAATAGGTACCGCCGCGTTACGCGCCCAAGGTAACCACGGCGCGGAGCCGCAAGCCGTACTGTTTTGCAAATAGAAAGCATCAAAACAATAGGGGTGCTTTATGGTTGCCCACTCGCCATTAACGAAGACCGACTACCAGAAAATCCAGGAATTAGACACCTGTACCGTCTCCAACGCGATCGACCGGCTGGGGGCCAGACTGCGGAACGAGGGCTCCATTTCCGGCCGTGCGCTGCACTGCATATTTCCCAACTTTCCGCCCGTGCTTGGTTATGCGGTTACCGGCCGTATGCGTTCAACTTCCGCCCCTGTCACAGGCCGCGCTTATCACGAGAATATGAACTGGTGGCGATACTTGGCCTCCATCCCCGAGCCGCGCGTGATGGTGGTCGAGGATGCGGACGAGCAACCAGGAGCGGGAGCGCTGGTCGGCGAACTCCACGCCGTGATCGGTCTCGCGCTGCACTGCATCGGCTACGTCACCAACGGTGCGGTGCGCGACCTGCCCGAGGTCGAAGCGCTCGGTTTCCAACTTTTCGCCGGCAACGTGGCCGTTTCTCATATGTATGCGCACATTTCCGAATTCGGAGAGCCCGTCGATATTGGTGGACTGAAAATTTTACCGGGAGATCTGATACACGGCGATCGCCACGGCGTGCACATTATTCCATTGTCGATAGCTCCGGAAATCCCCAGAATGGCCGAGCGAATCCTGGCTGAAGAACGCGAACTAAAAGAGTTTTGCCGTTCTCCGCAATTTTCTCTGGATGCGCTGGACCGCAAATTGAGACATCTGCCAGGCGACGGCTTTGAGATGCCGCTCGATGGTCTGACCAGCAGACGAGCTTCTTAGTGCGCTTCCTGATCGGGCCTGATAGCATTACCCCATGGTCCTGAAAATCCGGTCCATTGGCATGCTGGCGCTGTGCTTCGCTCCGCTCGCGGCTTACTCACAGAGCACCATCTACGAAGGCGCACGCTTGATCGTTGGCGACTCCAGCGCGCCCATCGAAGACGGAGCATTCGTGGTCCAGAATGGCCGCATCACCGCCATCGGCAAGCGCGGTTCCGTGAAAGCGCCTTCCGGAGCCACGCATGTCGACCTGAGCGGCAAAACGGTGATGCCGGCCATGAACAATGTGCATGTCCACATCGGCTACGAGGGCTACGTCAGTTGGAGCGTCCAGAATCACACGCCCGAGAATATCCTGGATCATCTGGAACGAGAGGCCTTCTACGGCATCGGCACCACTATGACCATGGGCGACCAGCCCGACGATTTCGCGCTCAAATTCCAGCACGATCAAATGGCCGGCAAGTTCCCACCAGCGGCGCGCTTTTTCTTCGCCGCCGGCATCGCGCCTCCCGGCGGCGGCCCCGACGCGCTCTTGATCCAAGGTACAAATGCGTTGCATGCCGTGCACGAAGTCTCGACTCCTGAAGAAGCCGTCGCGGCCGTGCGAGCCATCGCGGCTAAGAAGATCACGCAGGTCAAGTTCTGGGTGGACAATCGCGACAACAACCGCGGCGCGCATAAGAAGATGCCGCCCGAAGTTTATACCGCGCTGATCAACGAAGCGCACAAGCATGGCATGACGGTGCATGCGCACGCCACCGCGCTCGACGACCAAAAAGGCGTGGTGAAGGCCGGCGTGGACGTGCTGGTCCACACCATCGTGAACCAGAAACTCGATGACGAATTCCTGGCGATCCTCGCGGAAAAAAAGCCGTATTGGGCGCCCGTCATGGGCCTGGGCGAGGGCAATGAAATTTGCCAGCCCGACAATACCTTCATCGAGCAAGTCCTCCCCGATAGTGTGGTCGCCGAGGCCCGCGCCGGCCATACCTGGTTGCCTTCGCGCCCCTGCTCGGCGGCTCCGAGCCCGCAAGCCGCACAGCGCGAGGAAAATCTCAAATACAATTTCCCGCACTACATTTCCTCCGGCGCCCGCATCGTGCTCAGCACGGACTCAGGCCTCTCGCAACGCCACTCCTTCGGCTTCGGCGACCATCAAGAGATTGGCATTTATGCCAGGCTCGGCTTGAGCCCCGCCGACACAATTGTCGCCGTTACCTCCCGCCCCGCCGAATTGCTTCATCTCAAGGACGCCGGAACGCTGGCCAAAGACAAGCGCGCCGATTTCATCGTGCTGAACGCGAATCCGCTGGAGAACATCCATAACTTGCGTGAAATCGACAGCGTGTATCTAGCCGGCGTGAAACTCGATCGCGCCGCGCTCCAGGCTAAATTCAAACAAGCGGTGGTCGATCGCGATGCCTATCAAGCCAAAATCAAACGGGACTACATCCCGCATCCGACGTCTTCGCAAAAGCCCGAGTGAGCGGCTACCATGAAAAATGTGAAACGCACCGCACTCCTTGTCTTCCTGGCACTCGCGTCCGCCGCGCTCCATGCGCAGACGAACGATGAGAAGCCGCTCTTCGCTCTGCCTTACAGCCCCAGCCTGGACCCGTCCTCTATGGACCTCTCAGTCGACCCCTGCAACGACTTCTATCACTACACCTGCGGCGGCTGGATCAAAAAGAATCCCATACCGCCCGACCAGGCGCGTTGGGACGTCTACGCCAAACTCACCGAAGAAAACGAGCGCTTCCTGTGGGGCATTCTCGACCAAGCGTCCAAGCCCGCGCCTGCGCGCGACAAAGTCGAAACCGAAATCGGCGATTATTTCCAGGCCTGCATGGACGAGTCGGCTTTAGAAAAGGCCGGCGCCGCGCCGCTGAAACCTGAGCTGGACCAGATTGCCGCGCTCCAATCCATCCGCGATCTCCCGGCTTTGCTGGGCCGTCTGCACCTCGGCATCACGGGCGAACATATGCTGTTCGGCTTCGGCTCCAACCAGGACTACGCCGATTCCTCGCAAGTGATCGCCTTCGCCAGCGCCGGCGGCCTGGGCCTTCCCGATCGCGATTACTACACCAAGACCGACGCCAAATCGGTGGAGACGCGCCAGAAGTACGTCGAGCACGTGCAGAAAATGTTCGAGCTCCTAGGCGAGCAGCCGCAGGCAGCCAGGACCGATGCCGCCACTGTGATGGCGATCGAAACCGCGCTCGCCAAAGCCTCGCTCACGCGCGTCGACAAACGCGATCCCTACAAGATGTTTCACAAGCTCACACGCGCCCAATTACAGGCCCTCACGCCGTCCTTCCAGTGGAGCACCTACCTGAAGACCGCCAACGTACCGGACACCGGAGCCATCAACGTCACCGAGCCGGCTTTCTACAAGGAAGTCGAAACGCTGCTCAAATCGCGCAGCCTGGGGGATTGGAAAACCTATCTGCGTTGGCACCTGGTGCTCGATAAAGGCCGCACTCTTTCTTCGCCGTTCGTTCAAGCCGACTTCGATTTTTACAGCAAGTATCTGCGCGGCCAGAAGGAAATGCAGCCGCGTTGGAAGCGCTGTGTGCGGCGGGTGGATAACGATCTGGGCGAAGCGCTCGGCCAGGTCTTCGTTCAAAAGACGTTCGGCGCCGCCACTAAGCAGCGCGCGCTCGTCATGACCCAGGAAATCGAAAAGGAAATGGAGAGCGAAATCCGCCAGCTACCCTGGATGGAAGCAGCCACCAAACAACGCGCGCTCGAAAAGCTGCACGCGGTGGTGAACAAGATCGGCTATCCCGACAAATGGCGCGATTACAGCTCCGTCAAAATTCTGCGCGGCGATTATTTCGGCAACGTCGAGCGCGCCACCCAGTTTGAATCCCGCCGCGAAATCGCCAAGATCGGCAAGCCGGTGGACCGCAACGAATGGCAGATGACGCCGCCCACCGTTAACGCCTACTACGACGACCAGATGAACGACATCAATTTTCCGGCCGGCGTGTTACAGCCTCCGCTATTCGATCCCAAGCTGGACGATGCCCCCAACTACGGCAACACCGGCGCCACCATCGGTCACGAGCTCACGCATGGCTTCGACGACGAGGGGCGCCAGTTTGACGCGAAGGGAGATCTTAAAGACTGGTGGACTAAGGACGACGCCACCGAATTTGAAAAGCGCGTCGATTGCGTGTCCGATCAATACTCGCAATACACCATCGTGGACGACATCAAGATCAATGGAAAGCTGACTCTTGGCGAGGATGTCGCCGATCTGGGAGGAACATTTCTAGCGTACCTGGCTTGGAAGGACGCCACGAAAAATCAAAACTTGCAGCCGAGCGGCGGCTTCACGCCCGATCAGCGCTTCTTCATCGGAATGGCTCAATGGGCCTGCGGTGACGAACGTCCGGAAATCAAGCGCCTCAGCGCGGTCACCGATCCCCACTCGCCGGACGAGTATCGTATTAACGGCGTCGTGTCCAATTTGCCCGAATTTGGCAAGGCGTTCTCCTGCCGCATCGGCCAGCCGATGGTTCGCACCAATCCATGCAAGGTATGGTGAGCAGCCCAGCGTAAACGCGGCGCGTAGATGCTGCGTGCCGCGCATACGCTTCGCCGTCCTTAGGTGCGTGTAACCACGGGATGCTGCGTGTGAGGAGTGCTGCTCGCGCTAGTGATGGAAGCGACGAACAGAATCACACCCACGCAGAGGCTGTTGATGAATCGCCCATGATCGAGCGTGTATCCGTACACCCACGGTGAAATGAAGGCCCAAACGCCCAGGATGCAATTCACCCAGCTTGCCGCCGCCGTGTTGATGGGATTGCTGAGGCGGATTGCCGCTAGAATTACGACTACCGCTCCGACGATCCAGCTATTCCATGAATTCGCGACGCCGGCCGCACCATAAACCCAAGGCGAAATAAAGAACCAAATACCGACCAGCAAAGAAATGGTGCTGGCTACTTTGGTTCCCGTATCTTTTTTTTCCATTGTTGGAGTCACGTTCTTACCTCCATTTATTTGGAGAATCGCAGAGTTCTGAAGGTTACCGAGTAACGGTTTCCGTGCTTGCGATGAGCCCGTTTGGCCGCGCGTCACAGCCGGGGAGCCTGGCTTCCCTGGACTCCGGCCAGCCGCCATTGGCCGTCGAGTTTGATCCAGATCCAAGTCAACTTGAGACGCGTGTCGCGCTCCGGACCGTTCGCGCCGCTCGCGCGGATATCGGTCACGTCATCCAGCAGGACCGTATTTGGGTAAGAACGGAACTTCTCCTCTATGTTTTTAAAGGAAACGTATTTCAACCGGCCAGTGCTGAGCAGTGAGAGGTATTCGCGCTTGTTTGTATCGGTCCCACCCGGCGGCCTCCGCAGGAAATCATCAGTGAGGATCTTTTCCAGCGTGCCTGTATCGGCGGCGATGAGCGCTCGCTCCAACTCCCGCGCCAGCTTTTGTACCGCGTCAATATCGGCGTCTTGCGCTCCCGCAGGCAGCGCCAGCAGAGCTGTCAAAACGAGAGCCTTGACCATCTCAGGAGCCTATCACAGACGGCGCGGTGCGTGTCTTAACACGCGTTCAAATGTGTGATTTCACGCAGGTCCAACGTAGGCGCCGAGATACAGCCAATTCAGGCAGCCCGAGAGGATGACGACGGCTTGGCACGCTGTTTGCAGTCTTGAGAATTCTGCAAGAGTGTACGAATCGAGGAACCGTTGTTGTTGCCTGCAACCAAATTCGGTCCGGTGATCCCTATCGGCTCCAAGCCGCATGAATCGCGCCGCTGGCTTAAGCCGCAGGTACCTAAAGAGCAGCTTCATCGCCTGGCCCCGCCTCGTCCCCAACCGCAGCGCCTTGGCCTGGTCGATTACTTGGAACGTACGCGTCGCCTCATCCGTGCGTGGTGGCTGTGGCTGGCCGCGGCGCTCGTCCTTTATATGTTCGGAATCTGGTACGTCGCGCTGATCGCTGGAGCGCTGTCCTTCATTTTCTATCACACCTCGGCCAACGGCCATCCCGCGCTCTACGCACTCGAGCCCAGTTTCGATACCGATTCGGCCGACTTCCGCAACACCATGGCCGGAATGACCGGCATGCCCCTGGTCGACGGCAACCACGTCACGCTGTACAACAATGGCGACGAGTTCTATCCCGCCATGCTCGAAGAAATCGAGTCCGCTCGAAGCTCCGTGACGCTCGAGCAATTCATCTTCTTGGACAGCCTGGTGGGCCGACGTTTTGCCGAAGCCTTAGCCGAAAGAGCGCGCGAAGGAGTGCTGGTGAAACTGCTGGTGGATGCTGTCGGCTCGTCCACATTGGGCGAAGAGATATTAAGCATCTTGGAGGACGGCGGTTGCCAACTGGCCTGGTTTCGCCCCATCCACTGGTATACGTTGAATCGCGCCAATCTGCGGACGCATCGAAAGTCGCTCATCGTTGACGGGCGCATCGCGTTCACCGGTGGCGCCGGAATCGCGGATCACTGGCTCGGTACGGGTCGGGACCGGGACGAGTGGCGCGACATGGAAATTCGAGTCGCCGGCCCCGCGGTGGCTGTCCAACAAAGCGGCTTTGCGCAGAACTGGCTGCTGTCGACGGGGGAAATCCTGAGCGGCCCGGAATTCTTTCCGCCGCCCGAGCCGTGTGGCGACGTCGAGGTTCAGACGATTTTGAGCTCTCCCAGTTCCGGCGCTGACGCCGCCGCCAGCATGCACTTGATCGCAATCCAGTGCGCCCGCCGCTATCTGCACATTTCGAATCCATACTTCATTCCTGGTCCGCGCCTCATCGACATGCTCGCCCGTGCCTGCCAGCGCGGAGTATCAGTCAAACTGATGGTCGCCGGCCGCCACAACGACACCTGGTGGGCGCGGCAAAATAGCCTCCGGCTGTATGGAAAACTGCTCGAAGCAGGCGTGGAAATCTACGAGTTCCAGCCCACCATGCTGCACCAGAAAACTATGGTTGTGGATGGCGTCTGGGCCACCGTGGGAACGGCCAACTTCGACAATCGCTCGTTCGCCCTCAGCGAAGAGACCAACATCTGCTTTCACGATCCCGTCTTAGTCGCGGAACTGGACGCGACGTTTCAGGCTGACCTCGGCTCCTCACAAAGGATCGATCTCGAAGATTGGCGGAAACGAGGGCTGATGCAGCGCGTCAAGGAATTAGCGGCCGCGTTGATTGAGGATCAGGTGTAGCCGGCTGGCGTGCGATCTATGCGAATTGCTACTTATAACATCCACAAGAGCCGGGGCCTGGATGGCCGGACGCGCGTGGAACGCATCGCGCGGGTGCTGGAGAAAATCGACGCCGACATTATCGCTTTGCAGGAAGTGGTGAGCCGCGAGGGAGAGTCCATCGAGGACCATCAGGCCAGCTACTTGGCCAACCGGCTCGGCCGATTCTACGCCATAGGCGAAACGCGCAAGTATCGCGGCGGAATATACGGCAACGTCACTTTGAGCCGGTGGGATTTCGAGCGCGTCCAGCCCATCGACCTGACGGTCTCGGGGCGCGAGCGGCGCGGCGCTCTGCGCACCGACATCCGGGTGCACCAGCGCCTGCTGCACGTCTTCAACCTGCACTTAGGGACAGCGCAGCGGGAGCGTAGGAGACAGGCCGTGCGCTTGATGGATAAAGATCTGCTTCGCGCCGTCGATATCGCCGGGCCGCGCGTCGTCCTGGGCGACTTCAACGACTGGACGCATGGCCTGGTCACTCGCACGCTCCACGCTGAATTGCACTTCAGCGACCTGGCCGTCAGTCTTCCGAGAAAGCGCAACTATCCCGCCATCCTGCCTCTCTTGCACCTGGATCACATTTATTACGATCACCACTTCAAGCTGCAGGAAGGCGGCTTCGAACGAGACCGGCTATCGCTGGTGGCTTCCGATCATCTCCCGCTGGTGGCGGAACTCAGTCTGGCGGACTAAGAGGGTTCGCGAAGCCTGCCTGCTAAACTGGAAGTCTCGCCATGGAGTTGGAAAAAACATACGAGCCGCAGCGCTTCGAGCCGCATTGGGCTCGCGAGTGGGTCGAATCCGGCATCTTCCACGCCGCCGCCAGAGCTCCCGGACCGCGATTTTCGTTGGTCGTCCCGCCGCCCAACGTCACCGGCTCCATGCATATCGGCCACATGTTGGAGCATTCCCTCATCGACGCGGCCATCCGCTGGCGTCGCATGTCGGGCGACAACACCTTGTTTCTTCCGGGCGTCGATCACGCCGGGATCGCCACACAGATGCTGGTGGAACGCAGCCTGGCCGCAGAAGGCCTGACTCGGCAGCAGCTTGGTCGCGAAGAGTTCGTGCGCCGCGTTTGGGAATGGAAAGAAAAGTACGGCAGCCGAATCACCGAGCAGATGAAACGCATCGGCGACAGTTGCGACTGGAGCCGGGAACGATTCACGCTGAGTCCCGAACTTTCTCGCGCCGTGCTGGAAGCTTTCGTGCGCCTCTACGAGCGCGGCCTCATTTACCGCGGCACCTACATGGTGAACTGGTGTCCTGGCTGCCACACCGCGCTGTCGGACCTCGAAGTGAAGCACGAGGACACGCAAGGGTCGCTGTGGCACATCCGCTATCCGCTAAAAGACCGATCGCGCTATCTGGTGGTGGCCACTACGCGTCCGGAAACCATGTTGGGCGACACCGCGGTGGCCGTGAATCCGCGGGATCCCAGATATGCCGATCTGGCCGGAACAACGGCGGTCTTGCCGCTTATGGATCGCGAGATCCCTATCATCTTCGACGAAGTGGCCGACCCGCAGTTCGGCACCGGCGTCGTGAAAGTAACTCCTGCTCACGACCCGAATGATCTGGAAGCGGGCAAACGGCACAAGCTGCCGCATATCAAAGTGATCGGTGAAGACGGCAAGATGAGGGCGGAAGCCGGGGCGTACGCCGGCCTGGACCGCTTCGCCGCGCGCAAACGCGTGGTGGCCGACCTTGAAAAGATCGAGTTGCTCGATAAGATTGAGCCGTACGCGCTGGCCATCAGTAAGTGCGATCGCTGTGGCACCGTAGTCGAGCCGCTGGTCTCCACGCAGTGGTTCGTGAAAACGAAGCCGCTGGCCGCCAAAGTTTTGGACGCCGTGAACAGCGGCCGCATCGTCTTCGTTCCCGACAACTGGAACAAGACCTTCTTCAATTGGATGGAGAACATCCGCGACTGGTGCATCTCGCGTCAGCTATGGTGGGGCCATCGCATTCCCGCCTGGCATTGCGCCGATTGCCAGGAGATCACTGTGGCTCGCGAGGCGCCTTTGAAGTGCGCGCATTGCGGCTCGTCACGCATTGAACAGGACCAGGATGTTCTCGACACCTGGTTCAGTTCCGGCTTGTGGCCTTTTTCGACCATGGGCTGGCCGGACGACACGGAAGACCTGCGGACGTATTATCCGACTGCGCTGCTGATCACCGGTTACGATATTTTGTTTTTCTGGGCCGCGCGGATGATGATGATGGGCTTGGAGCTGACCGGCGACGTGCCGTTTCGTGAAGTCCATCTCCACACGCTGGTCCGCGATCCGCAGCGCAAGAAAATGTCCAAGACCAAGGGCAACGTGGTGGACCCGCTCGACATCAACGAACGCTTCGGCACCGACGCCGTGCGCTTGGCGCTCATGGGCGCAGCCGCGCCGGGCACCGACATCACCTATTCCGAGGATCGCCTGACTTCAGCGCGCCAATTCGCCAACAAAATATGGAACGCAGCGCGGTTGATCCTCATGAATATGGACGCGTGCGGCGTTACACCTTCATTCCCGGAGCCGGGATCGCCCGAGACGCTGGAAGACCGCTGGATTTTCAGCCGGCTCAGCCGCACCGCCGCATCCGTGAATCGCGCGCTGGCACAGCACCGCTACCACGAAGTCGCTGAAGAGTTGTGGCAATTCTTCTGGCACGATTTCTGCGATTGGTATTTGGAAATTAAGAAGCTGCGCTTCACTCCCAATTCCGGTCTGACCAACGATTGGCGCAATCTGCTGAGCGTGTTCAGCGCCTATCTGCGCCTGGAGCATCCGGTGATGCCATTCATCACCGAAGAATTGTGGCACCGTTTCGGGGAAACGCCGTCGATCGCGCTGGCAGCCTATCCTCAACCCGGCGCGACCGACGAAGCCGCCGAACGCGAGATGGCGCTCATGCAGGAGATGATCACCGCCGCGCGCCAGATGCGTGCCGATCACGGCCTCGACAAGAAGCTCTTGCTTGAAGGTGTGCTGTATTGCCGCAACGGTTCGAAGAGCGTCGAGCTGCCGGTGATCGAGAAGCTGGCCACGGTGAAACTCGACGTCCGCACTGGCGCGGCTCCGGATCTTAGCGGCGCAGTCCGTTCCACGCCGGAATTCGACCTGGTGTTGCGCTTGCCCGAAGTGGATAGCGACATCCAACGCACGCGCCTAACCAAGGAAATCGAGCAGCTCGAAAAAGCCATTGCCGATAAGGACCGGCAACTGGCGAGCGAGAAATTCCTGGGCAGCGCTCCCCCGCACGTGGTGGAATCGCTGCGGTCCAAGCGCGCCGAACAAGCGGCCCAACTCGAAAAGAGCCGCGCTACGCTCACCACCCTGCAATGACCCGGGCTCGCCGCATCGATCGGCATACTTCGGTAGATTCCACCATGAATGAGGCGCGCCGTCTGGCCGCCGAAGGCTGCGAATCCGGTACCGTGGTGGTCGCCGAAGAGCAAACCGCGGGGCATGGGCGTTACGGGCGCGCGTGGCACTCCGAAGCGGGCTCCGGCCTGTACTGCTCTATGGTGTTGCGGCACACCCTCGCGCCCAATGACATTCCCGTGGCCACGCTCGCGCTCGGCCTGGCCACGGTTGCAGCAATCCGGAAGGCCACTGATCTCGCCTGCGACCTGCGCTGGCCGAACGACGTGCTGATCCACTCCAAGAAATGCGCGGGCATCCTGACCCTGATGGAAGGCTCGGCTATCATTGCAGGCATCGGGATCAACGTGAATCAGACCGAATTTCCGGATGAGCTGAACAACATCGCCACATCGCTGCGGATCGCTTCAGGAGGCCACACGTACTCACGCGAGCGTCTGCTGGTGGAATTGATTTCTGAAGTCGAGCGCTACTGCGGACTGCTAGAAAGAGAAGGGCGCCGGCCGATCCTGGAACTGTTTGCCCGCGCGTCCAGCTTTGTATCCGGCCGCCGCGTGGATGTGGATCTTGCCTCCGAAGTTGTGCGCGGAACCACCGCGGGCCTCACCGAGTCCGGCTTTCTTCTACTGCGTGGCGACGACGGAAGCGAACAGGTGATCGTGGCAGGAGGCGTGCGCCCATGCTCCTAGCTCTTGACGCGGGAAACAGCAACATCACCATCGGCGCATTCGACGGCAGCGCGCTGATCCGGCGCTGGCGCCTGCGCACCATTCACGAGCAAACCGCCGATGAATGGGGAGTCCTGATGCGCAACCTCTTTGCGCTGTCGTCGCTGGATCTGGCGAAGGTGGATGGCATCATCATCTCGAGCGTGGTGCCGATGGTAGACGAGCCGCTGGCGCTAATGGGTGAGCGGTACTTCCAGACCAAGCCGCTGTTCGTTACGCCGGATACCGACATCGGCATCAAGGTGCTGTACGACAACCCGCGCGAAGTCGGCGCCGACCGCGTGGTCAACGGCGTCGCGGCGTTCCACCGCTATGGCGGGCCGGCCGTGGTGGTGGACCTCGGCACCACCATCAACTTCGACGTCGTCTCTGCGAACGCTGAATATCTGGGTGGTATGATCTGTCCGGGAATCGGCATGTCGATCAGCGGCATGTTCGGCCGTACAGCAAAGCTGCCGATGGTAGATTTCCGCGAGCCGTCGCGCCTGATCGGCAAGAATACCGTGGACAGCATTCGCTCCGGGCTGTACTACGGCTTCGTCGGGCTGATCGATGGAATCGTGGAGCGCGTGATCGACGAGCTGGGCTCGGAGACCAAGCCGATCGCCACCGGCGGCCAAGCGCGACTCATCGCGGCGTCCTCGCGCTTCATCAAAGAGATCAACGAGGATTTGACGCTGGAAGGCCTGGAAATCATATGGCGGCGGAATCAGAAGAAATAAGCTGGCCTTCCAATTACTTCAATTACTTCACCGAGGTGGAAGAACACTTTCAAAAAGCGCGCGGCACTGGGTTTTTTCTGATGTCGCCGCTCGATTGGGCGCTGGTGGAAGCTTGGAAGAATGCTGGAGTTCCTTTGGAAGCGGTGCTGCGCGGCATCGATCTGGCGTTTGAGAATTGGCGCAGCAAGCGAAGCCGCATCCAGATGGTCAACTCGGTAGCTTACTGCACCCAAGCCGTCATGAGCGAGGCGCAGGTCATGGCCGGAGTAGCTCAAGCCGGCCGCACGCGCAAGGAAGCGCCCGCGCCGTTCAGCGTCGAGGAGCTGGAGGCGTACTTCAGAACCAACGCGGCCGAGATTCGAAAGCTAAACGGATATGCAGAGATCGCGGCTGCCTTGGATCGCCTGGCTGACGGAGTCGCCGGCTACTTTGCGGATCTCGAAGACCTGGAGCGCCGGTTGACGGCGCTCGAAGACAAGATGATCGCCATCGCCCGCTCGCGCCAAACCGACGACGACCTGCTGCGCGCGCGGCGCGAACTCGATCACCAACTGCGCCCTTATCGCGGCAAAATGACGGCCGAACAGCTCTCGATGCTGGAGAAACAATACCTGGAGCGCCAGTTGCTCGAATCGGCTGGGCTGCCACGTTTGAGCTTGTTCTACCTGCGCTAGAGACGGCTGAGCGAGCAGATCCGCTAAGATTGAGGCATAGCAAAGCAGTATGGACTCACGCCGTAAATTCATCGGGGCCATGGCCACCGGTCTGGCGACGACGCTCGCCTCTCAGACCGTGCTGGGGTCAAGCGACCGCGTCCGTCTGGGAGTCATCGGTGCTGGCGCGCGCGGCGTGGAACTGCTGCGCTGGGCCTCGGCTTGTCCCAACGTCGAGGTAACGGCCATGGCCGACATCTGCGCCAGGAATCTGGAAGACGCGCAGCGGCTGATCCCGCGCGCTCAAGGCTACCTGGATCACCGCCGTTTGCTGGATGACAAGAGCATCGACGCGGTGATCATCTCGACTCCGCCGCACTTGCATGGCGATCATTTCGTGTACGCGATGGAAGCCGGCAAGCATGTTTATCAGGAAAGAACCATGGCGTTCACGCTGGCCGATGCTAAACGCATGCGTGCCGCGCATGCTAAGGCCCCACGCTTGACGGTGCAGATCGGACATCAAGCTTGCTCCTCCGGACAGATGTCCGACGCTGAGCACTTTCTCGGCGACGGGCAGATTGGCAAGATCACGGCGATTCACATGCGCTCGTTTCGCAACACGCCGCGCGGCAAAGCGGCCTGGTCGCGGCCGGTCTATCCAGCCATGACGGCGGAAAACATCGCCTGGAATGCGTTCCTCGGTCCAGCGCCTCGCTGCGAGTTCGATGCCAATCGCTACGTCAATTGGCGGCTCTTCTCGGATTACTCGGGCGGAAGCGTGCATGAGAATATGTCGCAGCAACTGGCGTTCTGGTACCGCGCGCTGAAGCTCGAAGTTCCGGCCGCTGTCAGCATGAGCGGCGGCGTGTATCTTTGGAAGGACGGCCGCGAGTTGCCCGACACGATGAGCGTGACGCTGGAGCAGCCTGAGGAGATGCTGATCACCTGGGACTCGGGCTTCGGCAACAACCAGCTTGGTGTCACCGAGGATGTGCTGGGAACCGACGGAACCATCTCGCGCGGGCAGGCTATGCGCTACACGCCGCAAAAGGTGAACCGGCCGGACGGCGTGGAATCGCTGGGAAGAACGCTGACGTCGCCCAACGCGCACATGCAGAACTTCATCGACTGCATCCGCTCGGGCAGGGAAACAAGCTGTCCCATTGATCTAGGCTATCGAGTTTCGATCGCTTGCCGCATGGCGCTCGAAAGCTATCGCCTGGGCCGGACCGTACGCTGGGACGCCGCGCGCGAAGAAATCGTCTAAGGATCTTCGGCCTACTAACTGGCAAATCTCCACGGACAGATGATACGCCTCGCGCGCGAGATCCAGCTTATTTCTCGAAGAATGCCGGCGAGGATTTCCCGGAGGACTTCGGTGCTAGTGCAGGCGTCGAACTGGCTGCTTTGCGGTGACTTCGGCCAACACGGCCCGATTCGATTTCCGACAACATCTGCTTAATGTCTGCGGTGGGCCCATTCAGTGACCCTAGTTTTGCCAGGGGCTCGGGGGGAATGGGAACTGGAGCAGCTTGCTCATATGAGCATGCTAACATCCCACGGTCGGAAAAGCAGCAGAAGACGGTAGAGCCGGATCGCGTTCGGCTTCTATGGTCCGGTGGTTTTGTCGAGCTGCTGTTTGGCCCACATGCGGCCGGGATTCAGCTCGAGCGATTTGGCGATGGCTTTGCGCGCTTCTTCCGGTTGATCGGCGCGGCGCAGCGCGATGCCCAGCCATAACCAGGCGTCCGCGTTCTTGGGATCCAAGTCGATTGCTTTGCGAAAATCCTTGATGGCGAGATCCGTGCCGCCGCCGAAAGCCGGAGGCAGATAGTAATTGCCGACGCCGTGACTAACGTAGTTGACAGATGACTTGGGATCCAGCTCGATCGCCTTATTAACCGCTTCGAGGGCGCATTTGCCGTACTTGATGGCGCTGAGCGAATTTCCTGAAATGATCTGGCCGCATAAAGTGCCGAGGATGCGCTGGTGTTCGGCCGAATCGGGCTGAAGGCTGACGGCGCGCTCGGCCGCATCGATGCCGGTTTGGGCCAAACTTTTGATCGCGCCCTTGTCGCGGACCTCGATGGCGACTTCGGCCGAATAGGACGCCGCCAAGGCCAGGCGATACTGCGCGGCTGCATCCTTGGGCTGTTTGTCCGCCGCCATACGCCGCTCATTGAGGATTTTGTCGAGCGTGGCGCGGTCCTGGTGGTCGCGCGCTTTGACCAAATCGGAAGTTTCGTCCGCGACGGCCGGGGCGCAGATCAGCAAGAAGATAAGAAGCGCTTTCATATTTTTTCAATTCTAAGACGCCTTGAACGGCCTAGAGCGTTGCAACTTTTCTTTGGACCAACAGGAAATATAACCCCAAAATCGCCAAAAGGACTCCGTTACAAGCGATTACTTTGGGCGCGGAAAACTGCTTCACCAGGACGCCTACAATCAGGCTGCCAAACGGCGTCCCACCGCGAAACGCGACGTTGTAGACGCTCATCACGCGGCCGCGCATCTGGTCGCCTGTAATCATTTGTACCAGCGAGCTGATGGTGGTGAAAACGGCGAGTAACGTCGCGCCGCAAAAGAACAGCAAGATGGAGCTGACGATGAGCCGGGTCGAAAGCGCGAAGGCGGTGATGAACAGGCCCAGCAGCACCAGCATCAGAAGAGCATAGCGGCCTTGGTGTTTGTATTTGCCCAAACCGGCGACTACGAGCGCGCCGAGGATGGATCCGACGCCGAGGCTGACGAGGAGCCGGGAGTAAAGTATCGGATCTCCATGATAGACGTTGCGCGCAAAGACAGGGAGCACCACGATGAGGGGGAAGGCCAGCAGCGTCATGGAAAAGGCCAGGACGATGAGCGCTTCCATGGCGCCCTGCTTGCGGATGAACTGAAAGCCTTCGCGCATGCTGTTCATGACGGATTCGCCGGTTTTGGTGGGCACGAAATGGGGGCGAATGATCAGCAGGGTGATGATGACGGCAATGAAGGAGATGCCGTTCAATGCGAAGCACCAGGCGGCGCCGATGGCGAGGGCCAGCGCGCCGAGCACCGGGCCGATGACGCGGGCCAGATTGAACTGGATGGAATTGAGCGCAATGGCATTGGGCAGGTCTTGCGGCTTGACCAGGGTGGGAATGAGAGCTGAATAGGCCGGACCGCCGAAGGACTGAGCGGTGCCGACGATGAAGGAAAGCGCCAGGATTTCCCAGATGTGCGCGACGCCGGCGGCGAACAAGGCGGCCAGCAGGAAGGCGCAAGCCATTTGAACGACCTGCGATCCCATGAGGAGCCGCTGGCGCTCGGTGCGGTCCGCCAGGACGCCGCCTACCAGCGAGAACAAGACGATGGGAATGGTGGCCAGAAATGAATCGAGGCCCAGCAGGGTTGGATTGTTCGAGATTTGCAGCACCATCCAGGCTTGCGCCAGGACTTGCATCTGTGTGCCGACCTGCGAGGTGCAGGCGCCGATCCACATGATGCGAAAATCGCGGTAGGCGAACCCTTTGAATACTCGCCTTAGCAAAGCAAACTTCCGATCAAGGCAGAGGCCGTTCGCGTTTGATGAGGTGTATGAGGTTGCCGTCGCAGTCGGTGAAGAACACCAAGCGGTTGCCTTGATTGTTGAGTGGTTCTCCGAGCAATTTGACGTCGCGGCGCTTGAGTTCCTCGGTGGCCGAATCGAAGTCGGCGACGCTGATGGCCAGATGGCGGATGCCGGGGTCCTTCATTTGCGCGGGAGTGCGCTCGCCGGCCGAAGGGATGATTTCGAGCATGGTGCCGTCAGCCGCGCGCACGAAGTAGTTGCCGTCGTAGGTGTGGTTAATGCGGAAGTCGAGGTGCTGGACGTACCAGTCGGCCAGTTTTTTGGGATCGGGCGAGGCGATAGCGGTATGCTCTAAACCGAGGAACATAAACCAGGATTGTAGCAAGCGGGTGTGAAGGCGCGCTGAATTGTGTAGCGGCGGCCGCCTACCAGGGAACCACACTACCGGTTTGTAAGAATGCACCCGTGGGGGCGTCGTCGGGAGCCAGAGCTTGACGCACCGTCTCGGCGGCCCCTTCCGCCAGGGTCTGCGTGCCGCGGTTTTGGTTCAAATCCGTCGCGGTATAACCTGGATTTACGGTGTTCACTTTGATTCGGGTGTCGCGCAACTCCCCGGCAAGCTGCACGGTCAACATATTCAGGATGGCCTTCGAGCCGTTATAACCGAGCAGCCTCACGGTAGCGAAACGCCAGGCCGGATCGGCATTCCAGGCGAGCGAACCGAGGCCGCTCGAAACCATTACGATGCGGCCGGAAGCGGAATTGCGCACCAAGGGAAGCATAGCCTGAGTGATTGCCAGGACGCCGAAGAAATTGACCTCTAGAATACGACGCACGGCGTCGGGATCGGCGATACTGGGTGGTCCATCGCCCGGCTGCGCGATGCCGGCGTTGTTGACGAGAATGTCCAGACGGCCGTGACGCTGTCGAATGGTGTCGGCCGCCGCGGCGATGGTTCCGGGCTTGGTGACGTCGAGCTCAATGAAAGTGGCGTCCGCGCCGCCGGCCCGCAAGCTCGCAGCGGCGCTCTGGCCGAGACCGGTGTCGCGCGCGCCGACCAGTACAGTCACGCCCCGCTCGCCAAGCTCCCGCGCGACTTCATAGCCGATGCCTTTGTTGGCGCCGGTGATTAGAGCAATTTTACCTCTATGGTTCTGTTCCATCAGGTATGAGACGAAGAGACGATGGCGGAGGATTCAACTTTGGGATAATGGAGTCGGTGTTGGAAGCGCTTAAGGAAGAGATCACACGGCGTCGTGCTCTGTTGATCACGCCGTTCGCGTTTGCCGGCTTGGTTGCGGTGTCGTCCAGCAAAGGGAATCGCGCGGAGGACCGCGAGGCGGCCAGCGGCCCGGCGTCAGAAGTCACGATCGTGCCGTTTACCGATGCGGGCGAGAAATTAGCGCCAGTGAGCGTGCAGAAGCTGATTCGTTCGGATGCTCAATGGCGAAAAGCGCTCGACGCCGAACAATACTACGTCACGCGCCATCAAGGTACCGATACGGCCTTTACGGGAACCTATTTTCAGCTTCATGAGGCTGGTCTCTTCCGGTGCATCTGCTGCGGCAATGCGCTGTTCAGCTCCGATGCGAAGTTCGATTCCGGCACGGGCTGGCCGAGTTTCACCGCCCCTGTGGCCGAAGAGAACATTTATACCCACAAGGACATGAGCCTGTTTCTGGAGCGAGTGGAAGTGGCGTGCAAGCGTTGCGATGCGCATCTCGGACACGTGTTCAACGACGGACCCGAGCCGAGCTACTTGCGTTACTGCATCAACGAATCCTCGCTGCGGTTCGTTCGATACAAGAGGTGAACGCGAGGGGCTTTGGCCCGACGTTTCGATCCGCGCCAGCCGAGAGATTCCGGTACCTATCTCAGCCTACTCTGAAGGGCTGCTAATTCTATTTTCAAGTCGGTTAACATCAGCACGAGACTCAATGGGTCCTTAGCAACCTCGTTGGCGGATGAACCAGCGAAAGCCTTTATGGAAGCACTCAGCTTCGCAGTAGTATCGGTCTTAGTCAGGAGGGCGATCAGGTTAATGCTTCCACCGGTTGCCCCCGCGGTCATTCCGAGAACGTACGCGGCGTGCCCAGCCTGCGGGTTGCTGATCAGCTTAAGCCCACTGCCCAGGCCTCCTCCAACCATGCCGATAATGATGCCAGCGATCTGCATGCTCTTGGTCTGGCGAGCGTTCGCCTTCCGTATCTTAGATTCCATGCTGACAAGCTGCTGGCTCAGCTCACGGATCTCAACCGACTCTTCCGCGGCCCTCGATTGAATGAGACTTTTATCGGAAGCCTCAGTCGCAGTTGTTCCTGAGTAATCAAAGGCTCGAAGGCCGATCTGCGGCCCGGTAACACGGCTGACCTGGGCGCAGAGGTCCAAAGCTGCGGCGATTCTCGCAACGTCCGCCGGGATCGGTTCGGTGCAACTCTTAACTTGACCGAAGGCTAGGCGGCCGGCGGTGGAAATCAAGAGAAATACGACGAGATTGTGGAAAACCAGGGTTGGCCTGTAAGAGCGGCAGCTCATTTGTTTTCTCCTTGTGTCGAAAGAGTGTCCAATAAACCAATTCGGGTGTACGGGTGGAATCTAGTAAGATGTCCCGGTCATAACGTTATTGCTTCTGATCCGTCTGATAATTATGAGACGGAATCAGACCGTGCCGGTGATCACCGACGAACAGCGGAGCGAGTTGAGCAAGTGGGCGCAGTCGCGGACGCTGCCTGCCGGTGATGTTTTCCGGGCGCGTTTGATTCTGGCCTTGGCGGATGGTGCCAGCTACAGCAAAATCATGCAGACGCTGCAGACGACGGCGCCCACCATTTCCCGATGGAAACAGCGCTTCGCAGAGCAAGGAATGGCGGGTCTCGACCCTCGTCACAAAGGCAGCCAACCGCGCGTGGCCAATGCGGCCGTGCAGGCGCGCATCGCGCGCAAGACGCAGCAGAAGCCTTCCGATGGTTCCACGCATTGGTCCTGCCGGAAGATGGCGGAGGCGCTGGGGTTGAGTAAATCGACGGTGCAGCGGGTGTGGGCGCAGGCACGCTTGAAGCCGCATCGGTTGGATCGCTACATGGCATCCGACGATCCGCGCTTTGAAGAGAAGGCCGCGGACATCATCGGTCTATACATGAATCCACCGCAGCACGCCGCTGTGTTCTGCGTCGATGAAAAGACGGCGATTCAAGCCTTGGACCGGCTGGATCCGGTGCTGCCTTTGTCGCCGGGTCGCGCCGAGCGGCATGGCTTTGAATACTATCGCCACGGGACGCTGTCGCTGTACGCGGCCTTGGATGTGAAGACCGGCGCGGTGCACGGCATGACTGCCGCCCGGCACACCAGTCGCGAGTTCATCACGTTTCTCCAGGGCCTAGTCGAGCGCGCCGAACACGCACGAGAGATCCATGTGGTGCTCGATAATCTTTCGGCACACAAGACCAAGGACGTGGAACAGTTTCTCGCCGAGCATCCGCGAGTGCGATTTCACTTCACCCCGACCTACTCGTCGTGGCTGAATCAGGTGGAACTGTGGTTCGCCAAAATCCAACGCGACGTCATCGCTCGTGGCGTATTCACCTCGGTCGCCGATCTGGCCAAAAAACTTCGTAAGTACATCCGCGCCTATTCAAAATCCGCCAAGCCCTTCCGCTGGACTTACACCGACCCCAGTCGTCGAATCGTCCCTAACAAAATAGTATAATTCCTGGACATCTTAACAACGAAGAATTGGGAATTGTGGCGGAGGGGATCGAGGTCGAAATGCGTGACTCGGGCTGGGTCGTGCACTCCCACGCGTGAGTTTCGCGGCAGAGCGCTTGCGGAACGGAACTGGATACGAGCGCGTTGCACAGTATACGGGGGGAATCCATGAATCGATTAGTGGCACTGAAGATAGTCTTAGCGTTGGTAGGCGTGCTCTTTTTGGCTTTAGCTTATCCCTTGGTGCTGTTTGTGCGGCAAGACCCGGGGACGTCCATGATGTTCAGCCTTTATGTCACGTTGGGCGTTTTCTTGCTTCTGGCGGTACGCAACCCGATGGCGAATCGCAGCCTGATCGCTTTTGCAGCCTGGTCCAGCTTCGCTCATGCCGCCGTGATGGGTACTCAGGCATTGCGGAACATGATTGCAGGGGGGGAACTGGTGGGCGTGGCGGTCCTCATCGTTATCGGCATCGTATTGCTCGCGCTCGCGCCAGCCGGGCAGCAGGCTGCGGAGCTTCAGCTAGGAGCCGGATTTATGAAGCCGGATTAAATCGATAGTGGTCCGCGGGAAGCAGAACAGAGCACGGGGAGGAACAATGATGTCGTCGTGTTATCGAAAGCATTGCTTGGCGGCCGCCGTTGTGGCGAGTGCTCTTTCTACTGTTGCGTTGGCCGATCAGTCCGGTAATGCCGCGCTCACGGCGAGCAGTCACTTGAACCTGGACACCGGCGCGATTTCCAACGCCGGCGGCGACGTCTTTTGGAATGGGACGGCACTCACGGCGCAGGGGCAGGCCGGGCTTTATAACCTGGGACGATTCGGTTCCCGCGTCTTCAAATCCATCACCGCCCGCTCCGCGGCGCGCGCCCCTTATAGCGCGGCTCCCATTCCCTCGAGCGCGCTGATCGTAGGGGATATTTTCGGAGTGCGCACGAACGGCGGGCACTATGCCAAAGTAACCGTCACTTCGGTAAACGGTACGTCTATTTCTGTTCAGTACACGACGTTTATCGCGGCCGTTGCGAGCATCGCGACTCACCCGTCCGCCTTCGGGCCCCCGCCCTTCATTTATCAGGTGCAGAACAACTATAGTTATCTTCTCCCCGGAGTGCCGAATTACGGTATCGCGCCTGGTAGCCTGTTCGCGATCCAAGGCATGAACTTGAATGGCAATCCGACGCCGGCGTTGCAGTCCAGCGCCGCCCCCGGTTTGCCCACCACCCTGAACCAGACCAGCCTTTCGGTGACCGTCAACGGTGTCACGACAACGCCGGCGTTGTACTACGCATCGTCGAATGCCGTCGCCGCTGTGCTTCCGTCCACCACCCCCGTGGGAACTGGAACCATCACTCTGACGAACAATGGGCAGAGCACGCAAGCTCCGATTCAGGTGGTTGCTAGCGCGGTGGGGCTCGATACCCTGTACGGAGCTGGATCCGGCGCGGGTGTCCTCACCGATTCGGACTTCAATGTTCTCGGACTCACGAACTCGGCAATGCCGGGACAGACCGTGATCCTATGGGGCTCGGGCGTCGGCGCCGATACATCCAACGACGATAGCACCTACCCGCAAAATCAGAACAATCTCACCAATATTCCGATGCAGATCTACATCGGCGGAATCTCCGCGAATATTCTGTACCGCGGACGGTCCCAGTACCCCGGCCTGGATCAGATTGACGTTGTGATTCCCGCTAATGTCTCGCCCGGCTGCTACGTGTCCGTGGTGGTGGAGACAGGTTCCGTCGTGAGCAACACGGTGACGGTTCCGGTGAGCCCGAAAGGTGGGGCGTGCTCAGATCCAGCCCTGGGCCTGAGCGGCACTCAGCTTCAATCGCTGGCTGCCAAGGGCGCCACTCCAGTCCAGTCCGTCGCCGTAACTGTTTCTCAGTACACCAACTCGGCTGGAACGGTCTCCGACCATGCCCTTGTCCTGGCAGCTTCCGCTACGAGCGCGGAATTCGGGTCCGGGAGCTACTATGCTTCCGAGGGAAGTTGCAGCGTCTTTCCGCCCGGAACAGGATTCCCATTCCAAGCGCCTTTAGACGCGGGGACAGTCCAGTTGGCCGGACCCGCCGGCGCGCTGGATTTGGGAGCGGGAGGGGGCTCTTACGTTGCGCAATTGCCGGTGGGCTCGGTGACCGCCAGCGCCGGCACCTACACGTTTACTGCCTCAGGTGGAAAGGACGTGGGAAGCTTCCACGTCGCCATCAACGTGCAAACGCCGTTTTCCTTAACCAACCAGAGCGCTTTGGCATCGATCGATCGGTCACAGGGTGCGACCGTCACCTGGATTGGCGGCTTTGCAGGGGGCGATGTAATGGTTAATGGCGCGGGCGCGAGCCAAAATGGGAGTATCAATTTCTACTGCCATGCCCCCTCTAGCGCTGGGCAACTCACGATTCCATCCGCGACCTTGTTGGCGCTGCCGCCGGGAAGCGGCAAGCTGATCGTCATGAATGCTACTGCTACGCAAACAGTCTCAGCCTCGGGTGTCGAGGTGGGCTTGGCGACCGGCGTCGTGTCCTTTGATGTGCCCACCGTTTTCAAGTGAGCTGATTCCTCCGCGTGCGCGAAGTGGTCGGCCAAGGATTCTTACATAGTATACTGTAGCCTATACGCTGTACTAGAATCGTGCCAGGCGTCAGTGCGAGATGACGCATCTGCTAAGACCGAGTAGGGCAGATGGAGGCAACCAGGATGGCGGGCGTTTTACGTGGACCGGTCGGATCCAGCGATCCTTTATACGACCAGCCATACGTAAAGGAATTCAACCGGTGGTCACGCTGACCGCGAATGGTGGAGTTCGGACTGAGGTTGCGGTTGGAGAGGCCGTGGAGTTTTGCGCCGTGATCGAAGCGCCGCCGGGCGGAGGGACGGTGGTTGGCGCCGAATGGGATTTTGAAGGCGGCGGTGAATACCCGTTGGCTGAGGCTTTCGACGACTCCAACTCGTCCTTTTCTCGTGTCGCGCTGAAGACCAGCTACGCCTTCTCGAAGCCGGGCACGTACTTCCCTGTCGTGCGTGCCTCCACGCATCGGCAGGGCGACTTCAAGACCAGCTTTGCGCGAATTCAGAACATGGGGCGGGTGCGGGTTGTGGTTCGCTGAACGGGCTCAGTGTGGCGGAGCTAGACAAAGATCGAATTGCCGCAGCGGCGTTGGCCGTCGCAGGCCGGCGCGGCGTCGTGGGATTTACGATGCGAGCCGTGGCGGCCTCACTCAAAGTGACGCCCATGGCCTTGTACCATCACGTGCAGAACAAGGCTGGATTGGTGGCGTTACTGGCGGACGCAACGATTAAGAAATACCCCTTGCCGCCGCCCACTGGAATTTGGCAGGACGATCTTTGGGCGATGGCGCGCTGGATGTGGGAGACCAAGCTGGCTCATCCCGTGGTTGCGCATCTGCGGCGCGCCTATCAGGTTTGGACGCCGGATATGCTGCACATGACCGAGCACTGGCTGAGCCTGTGGCGGCAGAGCGGACTCGCAATGGACCAGGCGGTGATCGCGGCGACGACCAGCAGCATGGCGATCATCGGGTTGGTGGAGGAGGAGCTGGTCCTCGCCGAGATGAAGCATCCTGGCAAAGAGACGCTGGCGTGGCTGCCAAACGCCCGCTTGGTATTCGAGCGCAAGCGCAATCGTGAAGCGGAGTTCGAGCTGGTGGTGCGGTCGCTGATCGAGGGATTGCATGCCAGGCTGATGCGCCCGGCTAGCCGACGGGCGCGCATGAGTTCCAATCGACGTAGTTAGCGCGCCCGGGCTGTTCTTCGATGCGACTACGGTACTGCCGTCACGCCCGTATCCACGGTGATTCTGGTGCCGGTGATGTTTCCGGCAAGGTGATCGACATGGCTTCCGTTGGGATCGTAGACGTCTAGCGTAAAGGTGCCCGTGTAACTGTCGCCACTGGGAGAGAGGGTGGCCTGCTCCCGAATGTTCACGACGTTGAGAAGCGTTCCGGAGGTAGCGTCGTAGCTCAGCGCGAAGTGGTTGACCTCGTAAGTCAGGAATCCAGTTTGTCCCCACACGCCCATGCAGAAGTTCCCGGTGTTGGCCGCGTGTCCGCCGGAATTGAGTAGTTCTGTTCCATCGCTGTGCCATTGGGTAAATCCCCAGTCAATCACGGCGCCGTCCGGTATGGGGGGATTGTGGCTGGTGTTGCCTTGGGAGATGAATTGAACGTTCCACAGCCCCACGATGGACGCGCTAGAAGAGCCGCGGGAGAGGGCGCTTTCTTGCTGCGCCGATGTAGCCGCCGCGCGTAAACGGGAGCTGGCTGAGGCGAATACAAACGGGCCCTGCAAGCCGGACAGATCGCCGCAACCGGCGCTGGCCTGGGAGACAAACATGGTGCATAACACGCCCGCGCCGAGAGTGATGGTCATTACTCGAGAGATGGCTTTCATGAGGTTCCTCTTTCTGCCGCGGAGATCCGCGTGCATTCTCCAAGGCGCAATCGGGAACGAAAAACTGGCGCGGTGGAAGAAAATATTTTGAAATATGTCGAACAGAGTGCTAGCGCTGGCCGCCGAGCTCGGTCAAAAGCCAGGCGCGGGCCATTTTCCAGTCCCGCATCACGGTGTCGGGGGAGACTTTCACTACTTCAGCGGTCTCCTTAACGCTCAAGCCGCCGAAAAAGCGCAGCTCGACAATGCGGGATTTGCGCGGGTCGACTTCAGCCAAGGTGTTGAGAGCGTCGTCTAGAGCGATCAGTTCGCGCGCTTTGGTCTGGGCGACGTCCAGGGTCTTGGTGAGATCGAGCGTCTGAGGTTTTCCGCCGCGTTTGGCGGCTGCCCGGCGCCGCGCCCGATCCAGCAGGATACGCCGCATCAAGGTAGCGGATACGGCGAAAAAATGGGCGCGATGCTGCCAGTTCAGTTCATTGGCGTTCACCAGCCTCAGATACACCTCGTGAACCAGGTCGGTGCTCTGGAGGCTATAGCCGGGGCGTTCGTTCTGGAGCAAGCGGGCGGCCATGCGGCGCAGTTCGCGATACACGCGAGAGGTCAATTGCAAGAGTGCTTGGGAATCGCCGCCAGCCCACGCGCGAAGCAGCTGCGTCGTGTCGGCGCTGGATGAATCCGGCATGTGGGGCGTCTTGGGAAAGTATAAAACAGAGTGGCGGTCCTCGACGAATTCACTCGCTATAGAATGTGGAGTAATAATTAGAGATCCGCCGAGAACCCATGATGACACCAGAGCAGTGGCGTCAGATCGAAGAGCTGTACCAGGCCGCGCAAAACTGCCATCCCAAGGAAAGAGCGGCCCTGCTCGAATGTACAGATCCGGAGATCCGGTTGCGGGTCGAGCGGATGCTGGAGGTCGAGTCGGGCAGTGGCATTCTGGAATCCGGGGCGGGCAGCGTTCCGGCGGATACCGCTGAAACCGCAATTACGCCCGGGGCGCAGCTTGGTCCGTACAAAATTGAACGACAAGTGGGGGCGGGCGGCATGGGGACGGTGTATCGCGCCCTCGATACGCGGCTGGGACGCGTGGTGGCCATCAAGATCGCGGCGGAGCGATATAGCGAACGGTTCCAGCGGGAAGCGCGGGCGATCTCCACGTTGAACCATCCGCATATCTGCACACTGTACGACGTCGGGCCGAATTACCTGGTGATGGAGTTTCTGGAAGGGTCCACGCTGGCGGCCGAGATCAAGAAGGGGCAGCTCGCGATGGAGAGCGCGCGCTACGGAGCGCAGATCGCCAACGCGCTGGCTGAGGCGCATGCGCTGGGGATCGTACATCGCGATCTCAAGCCATCCAACATCATGCTCACTCGGCATGGCGTTAAGGTTTTGGATTTTGGGCTGGCGAAGATTTTGTCGCGGAGTAAGGCGCTTTCAGAACCCAGCATTACGGAAGCCGGTGGCGTCATGGGCACACCGGCGTACATGGCGCCCGAACAGGTGGAGGGCAGGGAGCCGAGCAATGTCACCGATCTGTTCTCGCTGGGCCTGGTGCTGTATGAGATGGTGGCCGGGCGCCTGCCGTTTCCGGGTGCATCCTTAGGGCAGATGCTGACGAGCGGGTCGCAACCGGTTATCCCGACAGCGTCGCGGGTGCGTGCCGGCATACCGAGGGATTTCGATGGACTGATCGGGAGGCTTCTAGAACCGGACCCGTCCAAACGCCCGCAATCGGCGGAGGAGGTGGCCGGCGAGCTATTGGCGATCGCAGACCGGCAGGCTGTTCCGCGGTCCGGCGTGCGTTCGCTGGCGCAGCCGCGATATGCAGTTCCAGCAATCGCTTTGGTTGCTCTGCTAGGACTCGCCGGACTGTGGCTCGAGCGGCGAGCGGAATCGCCCCGAAGCCAAACGCCAATCGGAAATAACCCGGCTTCCTACACGCAACTCACCAGCTTCACAGACTCGGCGGTGTGGCCCACACTTTCGCCGGATGGGCGGATGCTGGCTTTCTATCGAAGCGACAAAGAAATGTTTACGCCCGATCTTATCTGGGTCAAGCTGCTTCCCAACGGCGAGCCTATTCAACTAACTCACGATCCTCGCCAGAAGTACAACATTGCGTTTTCTCCAGACGGTGCGCGGATCGCCTATACGGCTTTTCATGAAGGCGACACCCGGTTTCCTTTTGAGACCGACAGCGTGTCGTCGCTGGGCGGAGAATCGCATCTCATGTTGCCCAATTCCGCAGGCCTGAGCTGGCTGGACGATCGGCATTTGCTGTTCTCGCAGATCAAGACCGGCGTCCACCTGGGAATCATGACTGCGGAACCGGATCGTTCGCAACTTCGGGAGATCTATTTCCCGGTACGAGAGCGCGGCATGGCGCATTATTCGTATCCGTCGCCGGACCGCAAATGGGTTCTGCTGGCGGAAATGGACCCACAGTGGCATCCGTGCCGCGTGGTTCCTTTTGCGGGCGGATCGCAGGGAAGACCAGTAGGGCCTCTGGGCGCGCCGTGCACCTCGGCGGCTTGGTCACCCGATGGAAAGTGGATTTACGTTGGCGCTCGAGTCGCAGGGCGAAACCATTTGTGGCGTGAGCGTTTTCCCGATCGACAGCCGGAGCAGATTACCTTTGGCTCGACGGAAGAAAGCGGCATCGCCATGGCTCCCGATGGCCGCTCCCTCATCACGTCGATCTTCACCGAACAGAGCGCCGTGTGGGTTCACGATTTGCGAGGTGAGCGTGAGCTATCGACGGAGGGATACGCCGCGTATCGGCCGCCCGTGTTCTCCCGAGATGGGAAAAGAGTCTACTATTTGCTGCGGCACGATTCGCCTGGGTCGCCGGCGGAATTGTGGCGGACGAATATCGCGTCGGGCAAAAGTGAAGCAGTGTTGCCCGGGGTCTCGATCCAAGACTATGACCTTTCTTCGGAAGAGCGGGAAGTTGTCTTTTCCACGCAGCCGGCCGGAAAGCCCTCCGAGCTGTGGATTGCCGCTCTGGACCGGAGTACGCCGCCGCGTCGCATTGCGGCCAACGGTGAAGCCAATCCGCATTTCGGCCCGAATGATGAGATCGTCTTCCGCCAAAAGGATGGAAGTGCGTATTATGTGGCGGCTATGCAGCCGGACGGCAGCGGCGTGAGGAGAAGTTTTCCCAGCCCAGTACTAAATGTCGACCGGATTTCGCCGGATCGAAGGTTCTTGATTATTGATGCTGCTCTGCCCGGCATGACAAAGCTCAATGCTCCCGCGGCTTTCGCCCTTCCTCTAGCGGGAGGCCCTCCCAAATGGATCTGCGACGGCATTTGCGTCGTCTCGTGGTCTCCCGACGGCCGCTACTTTTATGTGGAAACAGTCGCGGAATCGCGCGAGAATCCAGCCGGCCAGACGGTCGCGATCCGAGTACCGGGTGGCTCTTCCTATCCACCCGTGCCTGCCGCAGAGGTGCTGCGCCCGGAAAATTGGGCCAGGCTCAAGGGAGCCAAGATTGTAGAACACGCCGGGATCGGGCCGGGCCTGGATCCTTCCGTGTATGCGTACGTAAAATCGTCCACGCAGGCCAATCTATTCCGCATTCCGCTGCGCTGAGCCGGCGGAAGCGGAGTGAACCTTCTTGACAAGTTCTATATTTCGGCCATAATAGAACTATGGAACCGTCACGATCCAAGCTAGCGCCTGACACCGACCAGACGGCGACCTATGCGGACATGTTTGCCGCGCTGGGAGCCGAGCCACGTTTGCGAATTCTGCGCTTGCTGTTAGCCGCTCATCCTGAAGGCATGGTGGTTGGCGAGATTCAGAACGAACTGGGCATCGCGGCTTCCACTCTGTCGCATCATCTGGAAAAGCTCAAGAATGAGGATCTCATCGCGGTGCGGCGGGAGAGCACTTTCCTTCGGTACACAGCCAATACCCAAGTGCTGGAGGCGTTGCTCGGATTCCTTTACGCGGAGTGCTGTACGCGCAATAAAGCGATCAAGCCTACCAAGATCACGCAATTCTGCCGGTAGGAGAAGAACATGGCGATCAAGACGAAGATGCTGTTTCTTTGCACGGAGAACTCCTGCCGTGCCCAGATGGCGGAAGCTTTTCTCCGAGAGCTGGCGGGCGACGAATTCGAAATTGTGAGCGCGGGTGCGGAGGCGGGTCAGCTAGACCCAGAGCCAGAAATGGCCGGTCGAAAGCCCGGCGGAGCTGAAGGCGAAAGGTCTCGATCACGGGCATGCGGTACGTCAGGCGCGTGACGCGATCCGCCGTCACGTCAGCGAGTTCGTCAGAGACCACCACCAACCTCAATCAGGGAAAGGAAAATCGGAATGAACGTAAAAGAAACAGTACGTGAGAAGTACGGCCAGGCGGCGCTTCGCGTCAAGTCCGGCGGAAGCTCCTGTTGCGGCGCGGCGGCAAGCTCGCGCGGTTGCTGCGATCCGATCACTTCGAACCTCTATGACGCAAACGAAACCGGGCATGTTCCGGAAGAGGCCGTGCTCGCCTCACTCGGCTGCGGCAACCCGACCGCGCTGGCCAAGCTCAACCCTGGCGAGATTGTCCTCGATCTCGGCTCCGGCGGCGGCATCGACGTGCTGCTGTCCGCCCGGCGCGTCGGACCGGCCGGCAAAGCCTACGGGCTGGACATGACCGACGAGATGTTAGCCCTGGCTCGGGAAAACCAACGCAAGGCCGGCGTCGACAACGTGGAGTTTCTCAAGGGCGAGATTGAGCATATTCCGCTGCCCGACAACTCCGTCGATGTGATCATTTCGAACTGTGTCATTAATCTCTCCGCCGATAAGGATCGCGTCCTCGGAGAAGCGTTCCGCGTGCTCAAGCCAGGCGGACGATTTGCGGTTTCCGACGTGGTTGTCCGCGGCGAGGTGCCCGCTGAGGTGCGCCGCAGCATGGAGCTGTGGGTGGGTTGCATCGCGGGTGCGTTGGAGGAATACGAGTACGTTCACAAGCTGGCGAAGGCCGGGTTCGCGGGGATTGATGTCGAGTCGACGCGCGTGTATAACATCGACGACGCCCGCCAGTTTCTCACCGGCGAAGGCATCGATGTAGACGCAATCGCGCCGCAGGTTGAGGGGAAATTCATGAGTGCGTTTATCCGCGCTGAAAAACCCTCCTTAGAGAGTGTCGATTCGCGAGAGCCCTGCTGCGGTCCGGCGTGCTGTAGCTAACGGGCGCCATTTTGGGAGCGGATCAAAGCAAAAATGACTCGCCTCGGAATTAACGGATTTGGCCGGATGGGACGGCTTGCTTTTCGGGCCGCCTGGGATTGCACAGATGTCGCGGTGGTGCACATCAACGAGATCAAGGGGGGACCAGCCGCAGCCGCGCATCTGCTGGAATTCGACAGCGTCCACGGGCGCTGGTCGAAGTCGATCAGGGCCGAAGCGGAGGGACTGACAGTCGAGGGGCGTCCGATCAAGTTTACGGCGGAATCCAAGCCGAATGAGGTGCCCTGGGAAGGCAGCCAGGTCGACATTGTGCTGGAGTGTTCTGGGAAACTTTTGACGCCACAGTCCTTGCAGCCCTTCTTCGAGCGCCACGTGCGCAAGGTGATTGTGGCCGCGCCGGTCAAACACCAGGGCGCGCTGAACATAGTCATGGGCGTGAACGACGGACTTTATTCGCACGCCGAGCATCACATCGTCACCGCCGCGTCATGCACAACCAACTGCCTGGCCCCGGTGGTGAAGGTTATCCATGAAGGAATCGGGATTCGGCACGGGGTGATTACCACCGTGCATGACGTAACGAACACGCAGACCATCGTGGATCTGCCGCACAAAGATCTACGGCGGGCCAGATCCGCCCTGATGTCGCTTATTCCAACCACGACCGGCTCCGCGACTGCGATCGGCCTGATCTATCCGGAGTTGCAAGGCAAGCTGAGTGGCGTCGCAATCCGGGTTCCGCTTCTAAACGCCTCGCTGACGGATTGTGTGTTTGAAGTGGCGAGGCCCACGAATGTTGCCGAAGTGAATCAGCTCTTTAAGCGGGCAGCCGAAACCACTCTTCGAGGAATTCTGGCGTACGAAGAACGGCCGCTAGTCTCGGTGGACTTCCTGAACGACCCGCACTCGGCGATTGTCGATGCGCCGTCGACGATGGTGATTGACGGAACGCAAGTGAAGATTCTGGCCTGGTACGACAACGAATGGGGCTATGTGAATCGCATGGTCGAGCTCACGCAAAAAGTGGCGGCGCAATTGCAGGTACCCGCGGCTGCATCGTGATCTAGTCGTCCCGATGAACAACATTCGCAGCTACGCATTGGTAACGGGAGCGTATTGGGGCTTCACCATCACCGATGGCGCGCTACGGATGCTGGTGGTCCTGCACTTTTACAAACTCGGCTACGACAGCATCTCTATCGCGTTCCTGTTCCTGTTCTACGAGTTCTTCGGGATCGTGACGAATCTTTTCGGTGGATGGATCGCAGCGCGCTCCGGTGTGAAGGTGACGCTGTACGGCGGGCTCGGTTTGCAAATCTTTGCGCTGCTCATGCTCGCGCTCCTCAACCCGCATTGGTCCGAGGTCGTTTCGGTGGCCTACGTGATGGCGGCACAAGCGCTGTCCGGCATCGCGAAAGATTTGACGAAGATGAGCGCCAAAAGCGCTATCAAGGTCATCGTGCCGGACGGTGCGGACGGCACACTGTTCAAATGGGTCGCGCGCCTCACGGGCTCCAAGAACGCGCTCAAAGGCGTGGGGTTTTTCGTCGGCGGCGTGCTGCTTGCGGCGTTCGGATTCGTCGGTGCTTTGGTGGGCATGGCGGGAGCGCTGGTGCTGGTCCTGCTTGCCACCGTAGCGTCGCTGTCGGGCGATTTGGGACGTTCCAAGAAGAAAGTGAAGTTTGCCGCGCTCTTCTCGAAGAGTTCGGAGATCAACTGGCTTTCCGCGGCGCGCTTGTTCCTATTTGCGTCGCGAGATGTGTGGTTTGTGGTGGGCTTGCCGGTATTCCTCAGCCAACTTGGATGGTCCTTTTATGCGGTGGGGGCGTTCCTAGCGCTTTGGGTCATCGGTTACGGTTTTATCCAGGCCGGTGTGCCGGAGATGCTGCGGACGTTGGGGAGGGGTGACGCGATCGATGGCGCCGCAGCTCGCCAGTGGGCCTTCGTGCTGCTGTTTGTTCCGATCGGCATCGCCGTCGCCTTGCAAAGTGGCGCACCACCGGGCCTGACGCTCATCGTCGGCCTGGCTGTTTTCGCGGTTGTTTTTGCGATCAATTCGGCGGTGCATTCTTATCTGGTGCTGGCGTACACGGATGAGGATAGTGTGGCGCTCAACGTTGGCTTCTACTACATGGCGAATGCCGGCGGACGGCTGCTTGGCACCTTGCTTTCCGGCCTGGTCTTCCAGTTCGCAGGATTCGAGGGTTGTCTGTGGGGTTCGGCGGTGCTGGTGCTCACGGCCGCGGTTTTGTCGGTGAGGCTTCCGCGCGGGCACGCCGTCTCCTTAGCTACCGTGGATGTCGGAGGCAGCGAGTGAAACAGCTCATTCGACCACGCCGGAATCAGATGTTCCGTGATCGCTGATTTGGAAACGGAGAAAGTCGTAGATCGCAGCCAGCGCTTCATGGTTTGCAGTGGTAATGCGAATTCGACCGCCGCGCTCGGTTTCCTCGAAACGATACTGGATCTCCGCTTTCAGCGCTTTCATCATAGCCACGCCCGGAGGGTTCTGGGCATGAATCAGCATGGGCGCCGTAAAATCGCCGGCCGCAAACATTTGTGCGATGTGACTCAAATGCTCCCGAATCTGATCGCGGCTTGCGGTATCGTTCGGGTCATTCGCCTCTACCTGAATTGCCCCACCGTCGGAAATCAGGTGGAAGTGATGCGTAGTCTTCTGGTGATCAAAGCCCATCACTTGATCGCCTCTTCTATTGATATCGGCGTGGTGCTGGTCGTGGCTTTGAGCCGTAGAATCCTGGTCATGAACGTGTGGTGCCGCGGCGGAATGCATGCCGTTCTGCATCATCGCTGAATGCATGGCAGCCATACCTCCTTTGACAAGGTCGCTTACCTCCAAGGCGTGCTTCTGAAGCGTTGCCACGGTCTCCGGATCGGTTGACGTTTGGACGACGATGGCGCCCTTGGCGGTGGTCTGAATGGAGGTATGAACTTTATCGGCATTTTGGAAAAGTAAGTGCACCGACGGAGTCTCCATCGGCAAGCTGGGGTCTTTTCCCGCGCTCATATGCCGATCCATCCCCAAAACATGTGCTTGGATGATTTTTGCAATTTCCGGATCGTCTGATTCCGTTACGGTGCGAATGCCGTCGGCAAGATTAGTGACGGTTCTGTGGATGCTATCGTGGTTGACCATCAACTCGTGGATCGCGCGCATCTCCGCCATGGATGAGGAATCGTGGGACATCATGCCCGCTCCCATCCCCGGCGTCCCACCCGGCGGCGTGGTGGGCTGCTGTGCGGTTGCCACCGCCGCCATCGAGGCAAACACAAAAGTTATGGACAGCACATATGCGCGCTGCATGATTTTCTCCCGTTGATGTCGTTCTTCCGGCGGAAGCAATTTATTGTTGGATCGATTCCAGGTAGACAACGAGACTCTTGAACTGTTCGTTGGCGGCCTGTTGACTAGGGGGATTCTTGGCGTTGAATAAATCGCCCCAAATGGGCATCTCCCGGGAGCCATGCGCGGCAATGTCCGCCCAGCCACCCAAAATCTCCTTCACCCGTGCAGCCGGGAACGCACCGCCATTCCTTTGCGTAAGCGAGGTTAGATCGGCGGGCGCAATCTTGAGCGCACCGACCGCGGGACCGTTGCCTTTCCCGTCCTCTCCATGGCAGGCGGCACATCGGTTCATGAAGATGTCGTGGCCGCTAGGGCCAATCGGTGGGTTCTTTCTTGCCGCAATGTTTGGTACCAGCAAGATCGTGAGTCCGATAACAACCAATACTCTGCAAACGGATTTGCCCATTCTAGACATAACAGTCGCTCCTTCATCCGGTCGTGACAGACAGACCTGGGCTTCTTGAATCTTTAGAGAGCAATGCAATTGATAAACCACGGGCCGGACGGAAGTTTCCGTCTTGTGAGACTACGGACGCTGCGCTTCGGGAATGGCCTCGCCTGCTTGAGGAGCCTTCATTACCGGCGCTCTCAGAGGTTGGCGCCTTTCTTGCGAGTACGTCGTCTTACTGGTAACCGCTGCGCTTAAAGAGCAACTTGTGCGTGTATTTCCCCCGGCGGGGTGTAATCGCGCACCGAAAACCAGCGGACGACTTGGAGAAATACGCTCATGATTTCAGAAGACATCGCGGTGAAAGCAGAATCGGCGGGGGGATTGGGCCGGTTTGAGCGTTACTTGTCGTTGTGGGTGGCGCTCTGCATGGGCGCGGGAATCCTGCTCGGCAAGGCTGTGCCGGGCTTGGTTGCGAATCTCCGCCAGCTTGAATTTGGCGCAGGCAGCCAGATCAATGTTCCCATTGCCGCTCTGATTTGGCTGATGATCGTTCCAATGATGATGAAAGTCGATTTCGCCTCGATCCGGCGGGTCGGCCAGCAGCCCCGCGGGTTATTCGTGACGCTTTTTGTCAACTGGCTGGTGAAGCCATTTTCGATGGCATTCATCGCCTGGCTTTTCTTCCGATACGTATTTGCGGCATGGATACCATCGGCCGACGCGGATCAGTACATCGCCGGCTGCATCATCCTGGCCGCGGCGCCTTGCACGGCGATGGTCTTTGTTTGGAGCTACTTGACTCAAGGCGACCCGGCCTACACGCTTGTCCAAGTGTCCGTGAACGACCTGATCATGTTGCTGCTGTTCGCTCCCATCGTTCGCTTCCTGGTGAACGGCGCCTCTTCGCTGCATGTTCCTTTTCAAGTGTTGTTGTACGCGGTTGCGATTTTTATTGTCATTCCACTGGTTGCAGGAACCCTCTTGCGCGTGTACTTTATTCGCGCACACGGGCAGAACTGGTTCGAGAAGGAACTTCTGCCACGCTTCGCGCCAGTGAGCATGCTGGCGTTGCTGGCAACTCTGGTCCTGATCTTTGCATTCCAGGCTGACAACATCCTCGGCAAACCGCTGCATGTACTGCTAATCGCGGTCCCGATCCTGATTCAGGTCTACTTCAATTCGTCGCTCACGTACGGGTTGATGCGGCTATTCAAAGTGCGGCACGCGGTTGCGGCGCCGGGAGCTCTGATCGGGGCCAGCAACTTCTTCGAGCTCGCGGTGGCGACCGCCATCGCGCTCTTCGGGCCGGCCTCGGGAGCGGCGCTGGCCACCGTGGTTGGGGTCTTGATCGAAGTGCCGGTGATGTTGTCGATCTGTGCTTTCTGTAATCGCACGCGGCATTGGTTCCCCGGGGCGGAGATCGCGACATCGGGCTAATGGATAGCGACTAGCGGCGCAGATAGGTCCAATAGATGCGCGCGATGTCGCGGAGGGCGATCAGGAAATCGGTGCTCTTTACCTTGGAGGCGGCCACGTCTTCCCATTCTTCCAGAGGATATTCGTAGATGCGGGTGGCAGCCAGGTCCGGGGAGCCGAGCTGGCGGATGTAGCGGGCCAGGATTTCGACGTCGAAGACCCAGCGCGCCAAAAATGGATCGGCAAACAGTGCCGAGGTTTCCGGGCGGACGCGGAAAATCTTGGCGCCGCATTGGGTGTCGTAGATGGGCAGGCGCAGCATCTGGGAAACAATGGTTGCGAAGACGCGGCCTAAGTAATGGCGCATCGGGCGGCGGTGCACTTTGCGGCCGAGCAGTTTGACGCGCGAGCCGAAGACCATGTCGAGTGACGGGCGCTGGTCGAGAATCGCCAGAAAGCACGGGATGGCGTCGAGCGGCGTGGCCAAGTCGGCATCCCAATAGCCGGTGTATTCGGCCTGGTGTTGGAGCGCGAAGTTGATGCCTTGGCGCACCGCTTCGGCTTTGCCCTGGTTGGTTTTCAGGCGCAGTACGGTGACGCGGTCTTCTCGTGACGCACGCAGGTTTTCGAGCACCTGGGCGGTCTCATCGCGGCTGCCGTCGTCCACGAAGACAAACTGGAGGCTGGATTGGTCCAGGAATTCCTGGAATCGGGCGGTGGGCAGGCGTTGAGCCTCGTTGTAACAAGGCACAACGATCATGACGGCCGGCAAGCTCAGATCATAGCAGACGAGCGGCGCGGTTTCGGGCCGCGGCGCGCTTGTTACAGTGTTGATGTGGACGGGGTGTTGGTGGTGGACAAACCGGCGGGGATCACATCGCACGATGTGGTGGACCGCGTTCGAAGGCTGGCGGGCACGCGCAAAGTTGGGCATCTGGGGACGCTGGATCCGATGGCTACGGGCGTACTGCCGCTAGTGGTTGGCCGCGCGACACGCCTGGCGCAGTTCTTCTCGGCCAGCGAAAAATGCTACGACGGGCGCATTTGTTTCGGATGGGCGACGGATACCTACGATCGCGATGGCGCGGTGACTTGCGCGGCGGTCGAGCCGCGGTTCACGCGACGGGAGCTGGAGGATGCGCTGGCGGAGTTTCGCGGGACCATTCTGCAGACGCCGCCGCCGTTTTCGGCCAAGAAGATCGCCGGAACACCGGCCTACCGGCTGGCGCGCAAACAGATTGCGGTGGAACTGGCGCCGGTGGAGGTCCAGGTTCACGCGCTGGAGCTGGTGGAGTTCGACGGGACCAGGGCGCGGGTGCGGGTGCGCTGCTCGGCGGGCACGTATCTGCGCAGCATCGCGCATGAGCTGGGACAGCGCTTGGGATGCGGGGCTTTCTTGGAGGAATTGCGGCGCACGGCTTCCGGGGAATTCAGCGAGAAGGATGCGCATACGTTTGAAGAGCTCGAGAATCTGGCCAGCGAGGGAAAGTTCCAAGAGGCGCTAATCCCGGCCTCGCGGGTACTGCCGCAGATTCCGTGCGCCACGGTGGACGCTATGACGGCCGGCCAGATCCGGCAGGGCAAAGACTTCCGATTATCGCCCTTTTTGGGCCTGGGCCGGGGTCAATATGTTAAGGCTATTGGGCCGGACGGGGATCTGGTGGCGATTGGCGAGGCGCGGCTGCCGCTTGTTTACCATCCGATTTTGGTTTTGTAGCGCGCTGAATGAAGCAAGTTTAATACCAGCGTTAGCAACCCTTTGGGCTGGTTGGTTTATCATTCAATTGTGCGCCGTCTTGCCGCTCTATTTGTGTGCTTGCTCGGCTTGGCGGGTGGTCCGGCTAAGCCGCAGGAAGAGACTAGCGCGGCGAAAACCGAGCCTGGCAAAAGCGAACCTGGCAAAAGCGAGCCCAAGTACAGCGATACTTTTTCCGGGCCGATCGTAGAAGTGTTTTACACCGGCGACAGCACCAAAAAGGTTCATCCGGGTGATGCGATTACGCGCATCACGGTTTCGCGCAGCATTCTGGGGAAGCCGGCTGAGAAGGCGACGTTCTGGATCAAGCCCGATACCAAGATTGAAGGCAACTTGCGGATGCGAGTCAGGGTGACGGTGGGGTACGTAGTGGGCGATGAAGGCAACGTGGCGCGGCTGATCGTGGTGCGGACATCGCAGAAGCACTGACAAGAAGCAGTTACTTCTTCTTTTTCCTTTTGGCGGCCCAGCCTTCTTTTATTACCTGGCGCGCGCGCCCAAGGGCTAAGGCATCGGGTGGCACGGGATCGGTGATTACGGAACCCGCGCCGATGTAGCTACCCTCGCCGATGTCGACGGGAGCGACTAGCGTGGAGTTGCTTCCGACGAATGTGTCGCGGCCGATGCGGGTGCGGTGCTTGCTGACTCCGTCGTAATTACAGGTTATGGTTCCAGCGCCGATGTTGGTGTTCGGGCCGACTTCGGCGTCGCCCAGATAAGCCAGGTGATTGGCTTTTGCGCCAGCCGCGAACTGAGTATTCTTGAGTTCCACAAAGTTGCCGATGCGGGCGTTGGAGCCGACTTCGGTGCCGCCGCGCAGACGTGCGAAGGGGCCGATGTGCGCGCCGTCTTCGATGCGGGAGTCGACGATAGAAGTGAAAGGGGCGACTTCGACTCCATTGGCGAGAGTGGAATCGCGAACGATGGAGCAGGCGCCGATGCGGCAATCCTCGCCGATTTCGGTGCGCCCAAGGATCTGCGCGAAGGGTTCGACGATGGTGTCGGGCGCGATGCTGACCAACGCGTCGATGCTGACGGTTTCCGGCTTTTCGATGGTGACGCCGGCGAGCATGAGCTGCTGGGCCTTGCGGTCGCGAAAGATTTTGTCCACTGCGGCCAGCTCGGCGCGGGTGTTGATGCCCAGCAGCTGTTGCGGATCGGGGACGTTCATGGCGTCCACGTGGTGTCCGGCGCGCGTCAGGATTTGGGCGATATCGGTGAGGAAATATTCGTGGGCGGGATTGTCCGGGCGGATTTCGGCGATGTGCTTCCACAGAAGCTCGGCGCGGAAGCAGTAGATTCCGGAGTTGATGAAACGGATGCGGAGTTGCTCGGCTGTAGCGGCTTTCTGTTCGACGATCCGCTCGATGGCGCGATCTTTTCCGAAGATGACGCGGCCGTAGCCGGTGGGATCGTCGAGCTCGGTGGTGATGACGGTGGCGGCCGCGGAACTGGCAGCCTGTTGATCGACCAGCGCCTGGAGGGTTCCGGCAGATAGCAGTGGGCAATCGCCGTAGAGCACCACCAGCAGGCCATCGTGCGAGGCGAGCGCATCGCGGCAGGTCATGACAGCGTGGCCCGTACCATGCTGCTCGGCTTGTTTTGCGAAGCGGACTCCGAGCGGCGAAAGAAGCGACTCGACTTGGTCGGCTTGGTGTCCCACCACTACGGTGATGTGTTCAGGCGTTGCGATGCTGCAGGCGGCGTGGACCACGTGCTCGATCAAAGACAGGCCGCCGGCGCGATGCAGAACTTTGGCGCGTTTGGACTTCATGCGCGTGCCCAGGCCCGCGGCCAGGATCACCACGTTTACGGGAGCGTTCATTTCGGTTGGATTCACCCCAGGATCCGGACTTTGTCCCGGCCGGCGCGGCCTCGGCGAGCCAGGTTGAGCGCGACGTCGGCCACGGCCCGAGGATCATGGCGCACGATTTCCCCTTCGCCCAGCAAATCCGCCGGCACCACCTGCAGGCCCATCTGCGCGAGGCGATCCACATCGTTTAAGACCGATTTGACATTTTCGGCGGCATACTTGCGGCGCTGGCGGGCGCTGATGCTGCGCGTGTTTACCACCACCACGTCCAGGAACGGCTTACCGGCGTGGCGGAGCAACGCTTCGACGTGGTCGGAAGCGCGAAAGCCGATGGTTTCACCCGGCTGCCACATGAGATTGACAAAGTAAGCTTTCAAAGCGCGGCTGCGGCGGATGGCTTCGGGAATGCCTTGGACCAGCAAGTTGGGAATCAGGCTGGTGAACAGCGAGCCGGGACCAAAGGTGATGAGATCGGCTTGCGCGATGGCTTCCAATGTTTCCGGCAGCGGTTTGCAGACGCGGGGCGACAGGCGAATGCGGTGAATGCGGGAGCGGCTTTTGCTGATCTTGGTCTCGCCGGTGACGATGCGTCCGTTTTCGAGTTCGGCTTCCAGCGTGACGTTGGCGGCGGTGGAAGGGTAGATGCGTCCCAGGCTGGCGAGAACCTCGGAAGACAATTTGACGGCCTGGGCGAAATCGCCGGTGAGGTTGGTCAAAGCGGTCAAGAAGAGGTTGCCGAAGCTGTGTCCTTTGAGGCCGCGGCCCTGGGAGAAGCGATATTGGAAGAGCTGCGATAACAAGGCTTCGTCTTCCGAGAGCGCCACCATGCAATTGCGGATGTCGCCTGGGGGCAGGATGTTCAGTTCGCGGCGGAGGCGTCCGGAGCTGCCGCCGTCGTCGGTGACGGTGACCACGGCGGTGATGTCGATTTCGCGGGGAGCGCGGGCATAGCGCTTAAGGCCTTGCAACAAGGTGGAGAGGCCGGTGCCTCCTCCGATTGCGACGATGCGAAGCGGCTCCATCAAGTTATAGGATCGCAGGTTCCACGCTATTGTTTCCTGAGCCGATCAGACTATTTTGAATGGAACCGTAGCGATAGTAATGTGGTACTGGATTCCGTTGGAACATCTCAGTGGAGGAGTTGGACGGATTGGTTAGGCGGCGGTGGTTTCGTCGTCTTCGTCGTAGGCCGGGACGGATTCCAGGTCTTCGGCTTCGAACACCTGGTCGCAATCCAAGCAGCGGACGTAGTCGACGCCATCGCGCCTCGCCATAATTTCGGTCCGAGAGTGTTGGCAGTGCTGCATAAATGAAGATTATTCACTATTCTAAGCATGCGTACCGGCTTGTCAAGCCCCCTTTGGTTCGGTAGTGTCCTAATTCGCGCCTTACGACTTTTTTTAGGGCTTCACGCCTGGATTGCGGCATTCAACGTGCTCCTGATCCATTCCGAAACCGTCTGATCGCTTGCCTTGGCGGAGGCCGCAATACGCTTCAAAGTGTCGGCATCAAACCGTACCGGTACAATCCTTCCTTTGGCCTCACCCTTCGGTAAGCGGGGCCGTCCGATCTTCTTAGGCTTCTTCTGTTGGCTCAAAGCTTCTAAACTCCTGTACGATTGCGGCGCGAACCGCGTCTCTTGCTGACTGGATCGGGTGAACATGAAGTACCGTAACCGTCCTGCTGCCGCTTGCGCCTTCTCCATCCCACTTCTCATGCGACCAAGCATAAAGCTTGGATGCCTTCGGATGCCCGATCAGTTCGAAGACCTCCACTACGCCTTCCCAGACGGTCTGCCCGTTGTGCGTCTCTTTGATGTGTACGCTTTTTAAGTGCTTGGATTCCACACCATGTAGATGCCGAATCACGCCCTGCAATTCCTCGATATACGTCACGCCGCAGCCTCTATCAAATCGCCCACGGTCCAAAAGGATTGCTCCACACCAGCGGCCATGGCCGGAGTGCATCGAAGCGTGCTGTGACGAAGCACAAAGTTGTAGTAGGCGAAGTGCAGTCCGACAGCGGCCTCAAAGTTCTCACGCTTCTTGCTAAACGCCAGTGTCAGACGCGTGAGCCTTCGCATATGTAGGCGCGTCGTGGCGTTCAGGCGTTCCACATAGCTAGTGGATATCAGGTCAAAATCGGGACGCCCAAAGACAGCCTTTTTCTCGATGCCTTCTATTCTCGGTGGGCTGTAGCGCCGATGTGCCTCAATGGATCTCTCGGCCTTATATGTTTTGATGATCTGGCCGTAGTCAACGTCACGGCCAAAACCACGCTCTATTGCATCGACGTAAACGGACAGTCCGTCCGTCGAAATTTGAAGCCGATTCTTCATCCGGTCGGCAACATCGCATACGAATTCGGTTGCCGTGCCGATGTCGCGATATTTGACCACCCGAAAGGCAGGGACAAGCTTGGTATCTGAGTCCACGGCGCAAAAAGTCCAGGCATCTCCATATTGAGGATCATCATCAGGATGAACGTGCTTATCCTTTTTGCCGATGAATCCCCACACCTCATCCATCTCGATCCGATGGCAATCGAGATTCCGCATCTTGGCGTTCATTAGGGCCGTGCAGCCGTTGCCGACTCGCACCCCAAGGCGCATAATTGTGTCGCGATGAATACCAGTCTGCCGTTCGATGGAGCGAATGCTAGAGCCTTCGCAGAGAGCAGAAATAACCGCGACTTTCTTGTCGATGCTGAGTACGTTTGCCATGTAGTTAGTGTAATACGAAAACCACGGAGGAGTCAATAGTTTTTGTGCTACAGTTACTCCATGCGGAAACGCTTGGCTGTGGTGGCTCTGCTTGCATGGATTCCACTTTGCGGGCAACCATCGCGGGGGCAAGCCCCAGCTAAAAGGAAAGACACCAGTCATGAACCAAAACAACAGTCCAATCTCGCAACACCCGATACCCGAAATAACCAGAGAGGTACGCAGGACTCTCCGTTGATTGTTGAGACTCATCCCAGGGCCAAAAGCGAGGAAGATGCCACCGAAGCAGAGAACGATAAACGTCACGCAGCGAATGTTGAGCGATGGATGCTCATCTTCACAGGTGCTGCCGCTCTCTTTACTGGACTTCTGGTTATAGTCGGCTGGCGTGGCGTAAACGCCGCCAATAATACTCTTGGGGAAATCGGGGAACAGACCAGGGCGACAAGAGACAATATCGCGGCCTATATTAGCAGCGAGCGCGCTTGGGTAGTGATTTTCAAGACTTATTCCGCCGCCTTGATGGCCGTGTCCTCTGGGCCTGGCGTGCCACGCCCATATAATGCGTTTCGATTCACCTTTAAGAATGGGGGCAAAACCGTGGCTAGGCTTATGGAATTCAATGGGGAACCACACCTTGTCCCGCGCAATTATGTTCTGCCCCGTCAACCGTCCTACGCTGGCTCTCGCCCTGTTGATGAACTCAAATTTCAATATGGGGGCGTATTGACTCCAGAAGAAACGCTTGATGCGTGGATCTCGATAGATAGGTTGCTCATCGACGCCTCCGACGTGCAATCCATCCAAAACGGGGATAAGGTGCTTTACGTATGGGGATTCTTGCGGTACCTCGACTTTTCTAAGAAGGAGAGAAAGCTTCAATTTTGCTACCAATACGTGAATCAATGGGTTGGCTGGAAGGGCGACGGAAGTGAGTTGGAATTTAAGCCGCAGTGGATTGTCGCTGGCCCTCGCGACTACAACACGCATACATAACAGGAGTCCGACAACGGCCAAAAGGCAAATTAGGACACTACCTTTGGTTCTGGGTAGCGAGCAGTACGAGGAAGGCCGTAAGTAAGGCGGCAGACTTCCGCGTTTATTCGGATTCCGGGGACTTCGGTACGCCGTTGAATCTAGGCAGGCGGTTTGTGTCAAAAGTAGCGAGACCGGCCAGCAGGCGTGGGTCTGGGAGTGGGGCGGCTACCTTGCAGCGCACCGGGACAACTCCGGCCCAGATGGGCAGCGTGTAATCTTCTTCGTCATCGATGGGCGGGCCGGTCCGCACTTTGGCCGAGACTTCGTCGAGGTCGAGAGCCAGGACGCTGGTAGCTTTGAGCTCGCGGTCGTCGGGCTGGCGAACTTCTTCCCAGCGGCCGGGGACGATGTGATTGGTGATGGAGCGCAGTGCGGCCAGCTTTTCCTCGCGGCCGGTTACGGTTTGAGCTTTGCCGAGGACCATGACGGACCGATAGTTCATGGAGTGATGGAAGGCGGAGCGCGCCAGCACCAAGCCGTCGACCAAGGTCACGGTGAAGCATAGGTCGATTCCCTGATCGAGCTTACGTAACATGCGGCTAGCCGAGGAGCCGTGAATGAAGAGCCGCTCGCCGACGCGGCCATATCCGGTGGGAACGACGTAGGGCTGGCCGTCGACGACGAAGCCGATGTGGCAGATGAAGCCTTCATCGAGGATCGCGTGGACTTGCGCCTGGTCGTAGACACCTCGCTTGGGCAGGCGATGGACTTGCGTTCTTTCGGTGGGTTGGTAAGCCGGCATATTCTTTCCACTCTAACAGTGACTGCGGTGTTGGTGAGGCATTCAAACAGTTGTGGCATTGCCGTTGCATAACAGGCTGGCGTGGAGGACGTATGATACAGCAACTTGCTTTGTCGGAGGCGCAGTTGAATCTGATTCTGGAATTGTTGGAGGGCGAGCAAAAAGAACTGTTGGTGGAGATTCGTCACACCGACACGGCCAATTTCCGCGTGAGTTTGAAGGAGCGGCTGGCGACGCTGGAGGCGGTGCTTCTAAAGGTAAAGTCGCTGGAGGCGGCCGAGCGCGTGTGATGGACGGGTGGTCAGTCGCGTGCAGTCCAAGCGGGGTTCGTAAGAATTAATGGAGGTGTGAAATGCCGATAGGGGATGTTTGCGTGCGCGAGGTGGTGGTGGCTGGGCCGGAAACGACGGTGCGGGAAGCGGCTCGGTTGATGGCCAAGCAGCATGTAGGGAATCTGGTGGTGGTTCAGGAAGAAGCCGGAGGACGAGTGGTTCCGATTGGGATTGTCACGGATCGGGATATCGTCCGCAACGTGGTGGCTGAAGCTCTGGATGCGCGAGTGTTCACGCTGGGAGACCTGGGCGCCAGGGAGCTGGTGACGGTTAGCGAAGATCTGGGCATTTTTGAATGCCTGCAGCATATGCGGCTGCACGGAATCCGCCGAATGCCGGTGGTTGACCAGTACGGTGCGCTGGTTGGGATCATCTCGCTGGACGACATGATCCAACTGTTGGCCGAGGAGATGGGCGAATTGGGCAAGCTGATCGCGCGAGAGCAGGCCTATGAGGAGGCGCTGGCGTGATAGAGCGCCGAGCAGGCTGGGGCGCCATCGAAACGGGTCAGCTGATTCAGCGCAAAGTTGTAATTCCACCGATCGGGCTGCATGGGGACTTGATAATTCCGGCGAATGCGGCGGCGGTGATCGCGTTTGCGCACGGCAGCGGAAGCAGCCGGCACAGCCCGCGTAATCAGTGTGTCGCGCGCGTTTTCGAACAAGCCGGGCTGGCTACGCTGCTGTTCGATTTGTTAACCAGCGACGAAGAGCGCATTGACGCGCGCACGGCGCACCTGCGGTTTGACATTGCGCTGCTGGCGCGGCGCCTCGCGGCAGCAACAGCATGGCTGAAGAGAGATGCCGACACATGCGAGATGCTGGTTGGATATTTTGGGGCCAGCACCGGAGCGGCGGCAGCGCTGGTTGCGGCGGCCGAGCGTCCCCAGGATGTGTACGCCGTGGTATCGCGCGGCGGGCGTCCGGATCTGGCGGGTGCGACGCTGGCAGCGGTGAAAGCTCCCACGCTGCTGATCGTCGGTGGCGACGACACGGCGGTGATCGCCATGAATCGGGCCGCGCTGGAGCAACTGCGCGTGTCCTCCAAGGAGCTGGCGATTGTTCCCGGCGCGTCGCATCTGTTCGAGGAGCCAGGCACTTTGGAAGAAGTGGCGGCGCTGGCGTGTGACTGGTTTCAAAAGGAACTGAAGGCACCGCGGCGCCCGTAATCCCAAGCCGCGTTGTGGGATAGCGCGCACCCGGATTGCGTGGTTCCGGCCACTTTTTCACCCATGATATCTAGTGTCTGCTCACCGGTTAGCAGGCAACCCCGTCGCGTTTCAGCTATCGGCATTTCTTGGTAAACAAGCTGCCGCACACATAGTGAGAATTGGTCTGCCCTTGGCCTGGAAAGCTGAGTGTGGACAGAAAGGAAGAAATATTATATGAACCGTTTTCTGATTGCAGTTGCATCCATCGGGCTGATTGCGATTGGGTTGACTCCTAGCCTGCGAGCGGACCAATGGAACAAGAGAACCGTGATGACGATCAATGAGACGATTCAGGTTCCGAACAAGGTGCTTCCACCCGGAACGTACGTGGTGAAGCTACTCGACTCACCTTCGGACAGGCACATCGTGCAGATCTTCAACGCCGCTGAGAACGAGTTGATCACAACCATACTGGCGATTCCGAATTATCGGCTGGAACCGACTGGGAAGACAATGTTCATGTTTTGGGAAATGCCTCCGGGCCAGCCCAGAGCGCTGCGGGCGTGGTTCTATCCTGGCGATAACTTCGGGCAGGAGTTCGCATATCCGAAGACCAAGGCGGTAGCGATTGCGGCGGTCTCGCATGTTGAAATTCCTACCATCGAGGCTAAGAAGCCCGCTGAGTTGGAGACCGCACCGATCATTGAGCTAAAACCGTTTGCGGAGCTTCCGCCGGCGCCGGCTCCGATGGTGATCCCAGAGGTAGCCAAGGCGATTCCTCCGGCCGTTATACCGGAGCTTCCCAAGACTGCCAGCCCATATCCGTTGATCGGATTGATGGGTCTACTTTCGCTGGTTGTTTTCGCGGTGGTGCGAACGGTTCGCACTTCCTAGCGTTATAGAGGCGAAGTAATGAAACGAGGCTGCGACGCGTTGGGATGGGCGTTGGCGATGGCTTGGGCCGGCTGGCTGTGCGTAAGCCAGTTAGCCGGACAGAGCCAGGAATTAAGCCAATACACCATCCGAACGACGTCGCGGCTGGTTTTGCTGGACGTGAGCGTGAAAGATGCTTCCGGCGGGCTAGCGGGTGGACTGGGAAAGGAGAATTTCGAAGTACGCGAAAACGGCAAGCTGCAGCCGATTACTCAATTCGCGCACTCCGATGTTCCAGTGACGGTTGGCTTGGTGGTGGATGAGAGTGGCAGCATGCTGCGGAAGCAGAGGGAGGTGATCACGGCCGCTTTAGTTTTCATCGGGGCCAGCAATCCGCAGGATGAGACATTCGTAATCAATTTCAATGAGAAGGCGCGGCGCGGGTTGCCCGATGCACAGTTGTTCTCCGACCATGTGGAGCAATTGCGGGCGGCGTTGTGGCGAGGTGTGCCGGAGGGACGCACGGCTTTGTACGACGCGACCGAAATGGCGCTCGACCAACTGGATTTCGCCCGGCGCGACAAAAAGACTCTGATCGTGATCAGCGATGGAGGAGACAACGTCAGCACACACACGCTGGCGGAGGTGATGCGCGATGTGCTCCACTCGGCCACGACAATTTACACGATTGGCGTCTTCGACCAGGACGATCCCGACAAGAATCCCGGGGTGTTGAAGCGAATCGCGCAGGTCAGCGGAGGCGGGGCGTATTTTCCGCGGAAACTGGATGATATTGTGCCGATTTGCCGCGACATCGCGAAGGATATTCGGACGCGATACACAATCGGGTACGTTCCCGCGCCCGGGGAAGGGAAGCCGGAGCGGCACATTAAAGTTACGGCGTGGTCGGCGGGCGGGCAGAAGCTGGTGGTTCGGACACGCACGAGTTACGTGTATACTCCAGACGCGAATGAGGCAGGCGCGAGATGAGAGTGCACGCCGTATGGAGCGATGCAGAACCGCGGCCGCGAGGTTGGATTCGGATGCTTGCGGGAGTGGAATGGATTTTTCTGTTGTTCGGGCTGGCTGCGCTGGATCTGTACATTTGGGTCAATACCAGCTCGATGGTGTATGAGTCGTACGAAGGCTGGGCGTTTGATCAGGACTTGCGCGGGCTGGCGCCCACGCCTCTGAGATTTGCCTGGGACACGCTGGCGCTCGCACCGGTCAACCGCGAGCCGCAGTCAAGCGCAAAAACGATGGACACAGCGCCCAGGGCGCGCTCCGGGGTTATCGGGCGGCTGGAGATTCCCAATCTGCACCTGGTGGCAATGGTTGAGGAAGGAGCGGATGCGGGCACGCTACGCCGCGCGGTGGGCCACATTCCAGGCACGGCGCTGCCGGGTGGGAAAGGCAATGTTGGTTTGGCAGGCCATCGGGACACGTTCTTTCGAGGGCTGCGCGCGATTCAGGTGAACGATGACATCGAACTTGAGACTGCAAATGGAACTTATCGATATCTAGTCCAATCGACGCAGATTGTCGGGCCGCGCGACGTTCAAGTTCTGAGACCGTCGACTGCGGCGAGCCTGACGCTGGTGACGTGCTATCCGTTCTATTACGTCGGGTCGGCTCCCAAGCGTTTCATTGTGCGGGCCGCGCTGGCCAGCGTATTGATTGAACGATTCCTAGTAAAAACGCCTCACGCGAAGGTCGCGCAAGCGTTCTAAGTCACCGTTTAAAAGAGCTCGGCTGTTCGGGGAAATGTGGTTATTGTCCAACACCAGCTCGAGGTGGAAAATTGCATCGTTTAGTTGGCTGCGGGTATACGAGCCGTTTTGCCAGGTGTGTTGGAGGCGGTCCATTTCTCCGCGAGCCGTAGCGAAGCGATAGTGATCGCCGGGATACGGATCAGGATTGTTTTTTGCGCGATCGATGTCGGCTTTGACTTTGCTCATCAGAGTGAGCCCGCTCTGGTACGCATCGGGAGCGTAGTTTGGCAACCCGTTTTGCCTGTAGCTCGCGATGGGGGGCTGAGCGCCAGCAGTCGAACCCAGCAAAAGTGCGGCACCGGCGAGCGCGGTTAGTATGTTTCGCATATGTAGCTCACTCCCTATTTAGTTGGACGCCCTAGGGCCTCGTATGTCGCAAGGGTGTTTGGAAACACCGACGTTAACGATCTCGCTTAACAAGATAATGCGGGTTGGTTGGCATGTAAGAACCAGCGGTCGAGCAGGACTTGGCGTGCGAACCAGCGGCTGGCGAGGAGCGGGTGGCTAACGGCGCGGATCACTCCCGTGGGAAGGTGGCGTCCCAGGCGAGTGGCCCAATGCTCGTCGGACGAGCCGAATCTTTGGCGCAGCAGATCGGGGTAGGCGCTGAGCTGTGCATGGCTGAACGTGCCTTCGGCCGCGAGGATGGTCTGTGCTGCCAGCAATCCGGATTCGACGGCCGGCAGGATTCCTTCGCCGCTTTGCGAATAGGCCAAGCCGGCTGCATCGCCGATCAGTAGCAGGCCATCGTCCACGAGTTTCCGGGGCGATCTTCCATATAAGAGGTACGCGTGGCCGCACATGGACGCCGGCAGATCGAAAGAGATGCGGCCGGCGGATTTCAAGAACCGCAAGAATCCGGAGACGTGGTCGGAAAGGCGGTGCGGGTCCATTCTGCCGAGGCCGATGTTCAAGAAGTTTCGCTTGCGGAAGCACCAGCCGTAGCCTTTCATATCCGGACAAAAGTAGAGTTCCGGGGTTTCGGGTTGGACGCGGCAGGCGACGATTTGGGAGTCGTCCATTTCGAACTCGGCTTCCTGGGCGACGACTACGGATTCGGGCTCGGGTTTGGCGGCGGTGAGCCGCGCGACCGGACAGAAGTGTCCGCCGGCGCCGACGACCACTCTGGCGCGGATTTGTCCGTTCGCAATCCAATGCTCGCCGGATCGCTCCAGGCTGGTGAGGTTGACGCCTTGAATCAGGCGCGCGCCGGAGCGCTGGAGCAAGTAATGATCGAATTCTCGGCGGCGGATGCCGTAGCTGACGACTGCGTGGTAATTGGTTTCGATTGCGGATCCCTGAATGCAGCCGGTTCGGAAGGCCGTAATGGTTTGCAGCACGTGCTCGAGAGCGTACTCGGCGGGATCGATTTTGAGCGCCGAGAGAACCTCGGGCGTGATCCATCCGCCGCAGACTTTGTCCCGTGGGAAGACGTGCCGGTCCAGGATTACGACGTTGAGCCCGGAGCCGCGCAGCTTCCAGGCGCAGGAGGAGCCGGCCGGGCCGCCGCCGACGATCAGGACATCGCAGGCGTCCATGTCTCGTCCTCGACCGGGAAAGTGGCGGGCGGATACAAACGATCGCGCGTCCAGGAGATGGGACGGCAGCGCGAACCGGTGAAGACGACCTGGAACAGTTGCAGCGTGCCGGTTCGAAAGGCGGCCAGCGAGCCGGCCAGATACAAGCGCCACATGCGGACGAAGCGCGAATCGTACATAGCTTCCACCTGGCGCTGCGATTGTTCGAAGCGTTCCAGCCAATGCTCCATGGTTTTGGCGTAATGCCAGCGCAGATTTTCGACATCCTGAACCGCGAAGCTCCAGGGCTCGAGCACGGTCATAGCTTGCCGTAAGGTGGGGATGAAGGCGCCGGGGAAAATCCGTTTCCTGATCCAGCGGCTGAGCGGGGCGGGATGATTCCGGCCCAGAAAATGGAGAAAACCGCGGCCGCTGTCGCCGATGGACCGGTAGATAATATTGCCGAGTTCCCGGTAATGCTCGAGTCCGATGTGCTCCAGCATGCCCACCGAGACGAAGACGTCGAATTTGCCGGACACGTTGCGGTAGTCGTCTTCGATGAACTGGACTTGCCCGTCCAGCCCCTCTTCCCGGGCTCGCTCGCGCGCGTAGGCGATCTGTTCCCGCGAAACGTTGAAAGCCTTGACGGATACGCCGTAATTGCGAGCCATGTGCAGCGCCAGAGCGCCCCAACCGCATCCGGCTTCCACGACGGTCTCGCCCGGTTGCAACCGGAGCTTGCGGCAAACATAATCCATCTTGGCGGACTGGGCGGCTTCGAGTGTCGTGGAGGGCGAAGGGAAATATGCGCAGGTGTAGACCAGAGCGCGATCCAGCCACAGCTTGTAAAATTCATTTCCCAAATCGTAATGCCGATGAATGTTGTGGCGCGAGCCTCCCAGGCTGTTGGGTTGGCAGAGCTGCATCGACTTAGACGCCAGCCGGGAATACCAGCGACGCGCGGCGGGCGCGTTCGCCATGGAACGATAAACGGCTTCGAGGAACCGAACCAAATCTCCTTCGACGCGTATGCGGCCGTCGGAGTAAGCCTCGCCGAACGCGATTTCGGGATCCACGATCAGGCCGGCTAATGTCTGGCGATCGCGGATGGTCACCGTAGCCACGGGATTGACGTTAGGCGGACAGAAGCGTTGGTCTCCTAGAACAAGTTGAATGGGGGCCGCGCCGATACTTTCGGAGATTCGCCGCAGCAGATGCGCTTGGAGCGAGTTAGAACCGGTCTGCATAGCGTTTCTCAAGCCAGCTTACTACTCCCGAAGGTACTTCGGTTGCCAGCCTCTGTTAGATGCACGTAAGCGACCACCAGCTTCGTAACAAGATTACTCCGCATTGTTTGTAACTGGAACTTGCACCAGTAAGAGGATGTTACAGGCGGCTTGCGGGAGTTACTGTGCGGGGGCGGCCGCAGTTACTGAGTGGCCGCTCTGAGAATGCTCGAGTGCGGCGGGCAGTTCGCGGCGGCGGGTCCAAAAATAGATCGCAAACAGGAGCACGATGGCGGGGACCAGCAGGCCGAACTCGTCGATGAAGTAGTTGGTGCGGCCGGTATTTTGCGTGATGGGGGTGAAAAACTGCTGGATAAATACGTTGTGGCTGGTGTGCATCACGACGCCGGTCCAGAGGCTGGCGGAGCGCAATCGAAACCAGGCGAAGATGACGCCGGAAGCGACCACCATCAGCATAAAAGTTCGCCAGCGAGAACCAGCGCGGAACGCCGGCGTTGTTGTAATCGGCCAGCAGTAGAACGGGTGTGTGCCAGAGTCCCCAAATGGCGCCGCTGATCAAGCCGGTGGCGGTAAAGTTACCGTTGGTGACGCGGTACAGTTCGGGCACCAGAAAGCCGCGCCAGCCGATCTCTTCTCCCAGGGCGTTGGAGATGTTTAAAGTTCCGATAGTGCCGGTCAGCACGGCCGTGAGCGCTGCCGCGGCACCTGACGAGATGGGAAGGCCGATGGCTTGGTGCGCGTGGCTCAGGTACTCGGGGTTGGGGACGTGTCCGAGGCCACTTGTCCAAACGATGCCGTAGGCGATGGCGGCGTAGAGCAGCGGCACCAGCCAGGCTTGGATCTGCCACCGCCAAGCGCCCCACTTCCAGCCCAATTGAGGGAGCGGACGCCGGCAAATCGCCATGGTAAGCATTGCGGCGATAGCCGGCGACCACATCAGTTGCCGCACGTAAAGGCCGTTCGCTCCGCCGACGTGGCCGGAGACGATCACCAGTGCGTAGCCGATGGAGGAGATCGCAAAGACCAGGAGTAAGTACAGGGCCAGGGGCCGAAAGCGCGAGTGGGTTGGCATCAGGCGGCACTTTGCTTGAGGAACTCGCGCAAAACGGAGTGCGGCGCGAAGCAGTTCCTAACACGTATGGCGGTGCGCGCCGCACCCTTTGCGCTCCTCCGAGCAAAGCGATCATAGCGCAGCGGGCGGTGGGCCGGAAGCGGCTAGGTTATCCTTTTAGACAGTATGCTCAGAAAAATGCTGCGGGTCGCGCCAGTTTGTGCGCTTTTCCTCGTTCCGCTCCTCCATGCGGAGGATTTGTTTTTCGACTCCGACGGGGTGAAGATACACTACACGGTCGAAGGCAGCGGTGAACCGGTGCTGTTGATTCACGGCTACACCGCCAACATTGCGGTGAATTGGGCGGCGCCCGGTGTGATCAAGGCGCTGGCGGACAACTACCAGGTGATTGCCATCGACAACCGAGGGCACGGGCAAAGCGAGAAGCCGCACGATCCGCAGGCTTACGGGATGAAGATGGTGGACGACAGCATTCGACTGATGGATCACTTGAAGCTGCGCAAGGTGCATGTGGTGGGCTACTCGATGGGCGGATTTTTCACGAGCGTGCTGATCACGGAGCATCCGGATCGCTTCTGGAGCGCGACCATGGGCGGCGCCGGCTGGACCATGCCCTCGCTGGACAACATGCTTCCACAGTTGGCCGATTCGCTGGAGCAGGGTAAGGGACTGGGGCCGCTAATGGCGGCGTTGAATCCTCCCGGCCAGCCGCCCTTGACGGCAGAGCAGATGGATGGGGCCAACAAGATGATTTTGTCGTTTAACGATCCGCTGGCACTGGCTGCGATTGCGCGGGCGGGGATACCGCATGCCTCGGAGGCGAAGATCCGGGCGAATAAAATCCCGACGCTGGCGCTGATCGGCGAGCTGGATCCGATCAAGGCAGGCGTGGATCAGCTCTCGGGGATGATGCCGAACTTGAAGGTGGTTGTGGTTCCGGGCGCCACGCACTTGACTGCGTTTGCGAGTCCGGTGTTTATCGACAACTTGAAAAGCTTTCTGGCCGAGCATCCGGCGAAAGCGGCGGCCGCGAAGGCTACCGGCGGCAATTAGCGCTGAGTCTTAGACTTGAAAACGGAAGCCGTCGGCGTCGCGCACGATGTGGCCTGCTACTGGTGCGGCGAAATGCGTGCCAATTACCAGGATGCCGTCTTCGGCGCGGCGAGCGATGAAGGTGTGGCGAGTGGCGCAGGCTTGATGCGGGTCGGAATCGGCTACTGAGTTCCATTCAGGATGCGCGATCTGGCAAGGGTGATGCATTAAGTCGCCGGTGATTACGGCTTGCTCGCCGTTGGATGAGATGCGAACGGAAACGTGGCCGGGTGTGTGGCCTGGAGTCGGTTCGAGCCAGATCTCGTCGGTGATGCGATGATTTGTTTCTACCAGCGTGTGAAGGCCGGCGTCTAAAATCGGCTGGATGGATTCTTCGATCAGCGTGGGCGTCCATTTCTCGCGCGTGCGGTCCCAATGCTCCCACTCGATGCGGCCGAACAAATAGCGCGCGTTCGGAAATGCCGGCTGCCATTTTCCATCCGCCAGCATGGTATTCCATCCGATGTGGTCCATGTGGAGATGCGTGCATAGCACGGTGTCGATGGTCTCGCGCGGGAATCCGGCCGCGGCGAGATCTTCTAGAAACGGTCCTTTGCGATTGGCCCACTTGCGGATGGGCAGCCTTTTATCATTGCCGAGGCAGGTGTCGACGATGGTTCGCTTCCCCTGCGATTCGACGATGAAGGCCTGAATGCTCGCGATGGCCTCGCCTTCCGGCGATATAAAGTGCGGGGCCAGCCAGCGGATCGGGAGCAGATTTTCCGGAATTGCGTCGGGTAAGACGAAGCTGAGGCCCGGCATCTCCAACTCGACGATGCGGGTGATCTTGACGTTTCCGACCGACAGCATCTAGGCGCGCGGGGGACGCGTGGGTGCGGGCGCGCTGTGGATGGATTCCACATCGGCCACCATCAGCTCGCCGCAGATCTGGCTCATGGCGGACATTTGATTCACGAAGTGGTCGGCGTCCAAATAGTCGATGCGGGCCTTGGTGGTCCAGTAGCCGGTCATGGAGCCCATGGTGGAAGCGCCCGCCACTCCGATGCGGCGCGCGATTCCTCCCAAGCCGTACCACGGACCTTGCTCGCCGCCGTGGATTCCCTTATGCCCCGGCGCTTGAACCTGGACGCGGCGGTAGTGGTTGTCCTTGGCGGCTTTGATCGCGAGGTCGATCAGGTGCTCATTGGGCGTGACCCAGATGGAGGAAAATTCCACTTCTTTGGTTTTGTGGAATGGTTTTCCGTTGCCTTCTTCGACCTTGATTTGGCCGAGGTGCTCGATGCCCATGGCGGCGATCACTTTTTTATAGACGTCGGGATGCGTGGTGGCGTAGTCGTGGGCGGCGAAGGCGCGCTCGGCGCCGGGCATGTAGTGACGGCAATCGTAGAACAGCATGATGGTGCGCGGGCGCTCGGCTTGCGGGATGTGCGAGAAATATGTCACCATCGCGAGAATGCCCAGGCCGCCGTTTTCTTGCGAGATGGAAGGGCCGTCGGTGTGGGTAATCAGGAGGATTTGTTGGTCGTTCGGTTTGCCGTAGTCCCGGCCGGGCAGGTAGCCGAAAAGCTGGTAGGCTTCGGCTTGTTCGGTTTTGGAGATGAGGCGCAGCGTGGCGGTTTTTCCGGCGCCGGCGGCTTCAATCAACTGCGCGCCGGTATCGCGGTCGAGATACAGGCTCGGCATGTCGTGCAAGGCAGGAACGCCGAACGTGTAGACGCCCGCGAGCACGTCGTAGGAGAGCGGCATCACGATTACCGCGCCCGCCGCGCCGGCTTCGATGAGAGGCTTCTGTGCCGCGCCGAGTCCCATGATGGGGAACGGGCTGAGCGCTCCTTCTTCGGCACGAGGGATCAGCGGATTGGGGAACGTCTCGGGATTGGATAAAAACTCGTAGTCGTCCGAGCCGTTGCTGCCGCCGCGGCCTGGCGCTTTGACGACGATGGCGATTTTGCCCCGCAATGCTTCGGCGGGCATGCCTTCTTTGTATACGACCAGCGCGCCGGTGACGCCATTCGCGGGCGTCTGGCCGGAGTTACAGCCGTAACTAGCGACCTTGATTTTGTTGCCGTCGACGTGCAGGGACCAGTTGGAATCGTCCGGGTATTCGGTGGTCGACCAACGCGTGAAGGTGAACGAGTTGCGGAAAATGTCGGTGACGCCGGCTCCGCGCCAGCTTTTTTCGGCGAACTCGACGTAGTTTTTCCAGGACGGGCTGCCGGTCATGGTGGGTCCGCCTTTGGAGTCCTTGACGACGTGCCAGTCATGCACTTCCTTGGGGCTGGCCATGAACTTCGGATTGATTTTGGTGAGGGCGGGATGCGCGGTCGCTTCTTCACGCGCCGGAGCAAATGCGAAACCGGGCGCGAGCGAAACCGACGCGCCCATTCCAGCGATAAACGTTCTGCGCTTCATGTCGGGTGCTCCTTTTAGCCGAGCGGGCCAGCTGGTTGCGGCATTTGCTCCCAGAATTTGCGGATCTCGCTGCGCGGGTCGTTTTCGGCACGCGTATCGTTGTCGAAAATCATGGTGGCGCGCTTGGCGGTTTCATAAGCCGGCCAGTTGGGAGTTTTGGGGTTGTTCGGATTGCCGGTTTTGGCGAATGACACCCAAGCCGAGGCGAAGGTGTTCCACAGCGCGCGTTGCTGATGGGAGCCGGCGCCGCCGATGCCGTCCCGGTAATTGTTGAACGACGCCGAGACGTCGGTGCCGTGAACCGCGCCGAATTTCCCGTCGAATCCGGGACTGGCGAAGGTCCATAGATACATGTACGCGGGCGCTTTGCCCAGTGCGGCTTTGCGCTCGGCCTGCGTGATAGCGCCGCGGCGGAATCCACTGTCGGTGAAAATTTGGGCCTGGATCAGGTACGGCGTCTTCTTCTCGGTCCAACTGGAGCGCTTGTAGAGGGCGTAAATCTCATCGCCTTTAGCCTTGAAGCGCCCATTCAGCAAGCGCTTCAGGCCGGCGTCGTCGAGGTCGAAATTGGTGAGAGCGAGAGCCGCGTCTTCTAGTGCCGTGGAGATGATCACGGGGATGTCGGCCGATTCGGGCGGCGCGACTGGATCGAAGGGATGATGCGGGATCACTTTACCGTCGACCACTGGTCCGAATCCGCCGAGCCCGAAGCCCAGCGAGCTTTGGGCCTCCAGGATCTGTTGCCAGGAAATTTTCTGGAGGTCGGCGATGTTGCTCTTGGAGATGCCGAGTTTGGAGAGCAGCGCCTCGGCCATCTTCGTGCCTTGTTCGCGCGTGGCGAGCCGCAGGGTGGAACCGCTTTGAACGCCGGCGCAGTGGAACAAACCTTTGCCAGATGGCATGGCGAGCATGGTGGATGTTTTGGCGCCGCCGCCGGACTGGCCGAAAATCATGACGCGATTCGGATCGCCGCCGAAGCGTTCGATATTATCGCGAACCCATTCGAGCGAAGCGGCCAGATCCATCATTCCAGTGACGCCCGCTTCGGCAAATTCGGGCGGGGCGCCCAGGTCGGCCAGATGCAGATAGCCGTAGGCCGCCAAGCGATGGTTGACCGTAACGACAACGACGTCGCCGAAATGCGCCAGTTGCGCGCCGTCATAGCCGGGAGCATTGCCGGAGCCGGTCGCAAAGCCGCCGCCGTGGAACGAGACCATGACCGCGCGCTTGCCGTTGTCGTTGACACCGGGCGTCCAGACGTTGAGGGTCAGGCAGTCCTCGCCGAAGCCGCCGGACTGCAGGTCCCACTGGATCATCATGCCGTAGTCGCCGCGCAAGTCCGAGAGCGTTTGCGGGCAGACCTGGCCGTAGTTGTAGCACTCGCGCACGCCGGTCCAGGATGCGGGCTTTTTTGGCGCCAGAAAGCGATTCTTGCCGCCGGTGGGCGCGCCGTAGGGGATGCCCTTGAATTCCTTGATTCCGGTATTGGCGATTCCTTGGACTTTTCCGCTAGTGGTTTCGACCTCCCAGAAAAGCTGCCGGTCGGAGCTTCCGCCCAGCGCTGATGGCGCGCGAGAAGGAGTTTGCGAGGCTTGCGCGAGAGCTTTGGAGGCCGTCGCGGAACCGGCGGCGATGGCGGCAGCGGCTAAAGACGAGCCTTTTAGAAATGCGCGCCGGTTGGAATTTCCGGCAAATTGGTCGCGATTTTCGATATCCACGTGAACCTCCTGGTCGATCGTTTTCCCAGGCCATTGTACCGCCAACGGGCCTGCAGCACTCGAAAGGAGGGTGTGAGACTGCTCTTAGAGTGACGCGCGTTTATGCTTGGGAACGTAGGCCAGGAAGCGGCGGGGATTGTCTACCAGAATGCTGTGCAGCGTTTCATCTTTGACGCCGGCTTCGGTCAGTTTCTTTCCCCAAATGGCCACCGTTTTGCCGTAGCCGCCGCCACCGTTGTGCTTGATCTGATTGGCGCTGGACAGGTCGGAGGAGAACATCAAATTGCCAGCGTATCCGGCTTCGAGCAGGGCCAGGACCATGGGAATCTGGCGCGCGTCGCCGGGGCCACCCTGGCGGTCGAATCCGATGAAGGCGCCGCGTTTACAGATTTCCTTCTGCACCTTGACGTCGGGGTCGACTAGGTTGCCGAGATGGCCGATGACGATGCGGTCGGTTTTGACGCCGCCGCCCTCCAGAATGTCGAGCTGCTCCATGGCCGATTTTCCGGGAATTCCGGTGTGGGTGAAGATGGAGAGGTTGGTATGGTGATGGGCTTTGGCGACGGCGCGAAAAACTTTGCGCTCGTCGCCGGTCATGAAGTCCCAGCTTCCAATTTCGCCATACACGCCGATGGGCTGGGTTTTCGCCTGTTTCACCATTTCCTCGGCGATCCGATCTTCGCTCCACTGGGAGATCTCGGGCGGGTAAAAAGGCTGGGAGTAGAAGCCGCCTCCGGCGACGATGGTCATGCCGGATTTTTCCGAGAGTTGTTTCAGAAAATTCAGATCGCGGCCCATGTCGGCGTGACCGCCGTCGACGATACAGGTCACGCCTTCCTGCTCGGCGGCCTTCAGCTCGTCGGTCATCAGATCGAGGTCCGCCATGAAGAAGGGCTGATTTGACTGTGTGGGAGGCGCGGGCGGCCGTGGTGGGGCGGCGTTGCCTCGCCCGAACGCTTGGGGATTTGACAGGCGTGAGTTAGCGATCCAGCGCTGCATGAAGTCGGGCGCTAGCGATAGG
>CAVXJU010000059.1:0-7053 GCA_963761935.1 Terriglobia bacterium
GCATGCGTGCCGCGGGCTACTACGCCGGCATGATTCTGCTGCACATTTTCAACACCTGGCTGGTGTACCTGCTGGGAATCTGGAGGCAGCTGGGCTTTGCGCTATCGGTCTGGGCGGCCGGATTCTTCGCCGTGTTCGAAGGACATCAGGAAGCCGTCATGTGGTTGTCGGGATCCACCGAACCGCTGTTGTTGTTTTTTGGCCTGGTGTCGTTTCTATGTTGGATCCAATTTCTGGATCGGCGACGCGCGGCCTGGTATGTGGTTTCCATCGCCGCCTTCTGCCTGGCACTGTTGTCGAAAGAGTCCGCCGTGATTCTGCTTGCGCTGCTGGCGCTGCCTCTGGCCTTGGATCAAAAGCTTCGCAGCGCGTGGCCGTGGCTTTTGCCGCATGCAGTCTTGGCGGCGCTGGCGGTCGCGTCCGTTCTGAGCGGACGTTCCGATTCTTTCCGCTTTCAGGACGGCAGCTTTTCGCTGCATGCGCCGTTCTGGCTGATCTGGCCACTGAATTTCGCACGATTGTTCTGGTTTTGGGGTCTGCTTAGCCTGGTCGCGATTCTCATCTGGAAGCCGGTGGGTTATCGCGGAATCCTTGCGATTGCCTGTGCCTGGGCGGCGCTCAGCTTGATTCCTTACTCGTTTCTTACTTATTCGCGGCGCATTCCCAGCCGGCAGCTGCACCTGGCCAGCGTGGGTCTGGCGATCATCGTGGGATTCGCGCTGTTGCAGGTTTATCAGCGCTACTGGTTCCGGCATCGAGCTATGGTGATCGCTCTGTGCGGGTTGATCGTAGCGGAAAACGTCATTTACCTATGGACCAAAAAACGTTCGCAATTCCTGGAGCGCGCCGCTCCCACCGAGCAACTGCTGGCGATAGTGCGCAGCACCCACGGGCCGGTGTATGTGCGATGTTTTCCGAGGCAGCGGATCATCGCCGACGCCGCGGTCCAGCTCATGCTGGGCCTGCAGCCATCCGATAACCTCTTGTGGACTGAAGATGAAGCTCGCGCGCACCCCGGCGCGGTGACGTTCTGCTATCCGCAGCACTGAGCATGCTGGAATTTTTTCTATACCTGGTGGCCGCGGCCGGCTACGGGTTCTATTTCGATTTGAATCTGCTGGAGACACCGCTAGTGGTGGCGGCGGTGTTGCTAGCACGGCGAGCGTCGCTTCCGGCGTTTCCTTTCGAACGTATCTGGCGGCGATGCGTGCGCCTGGCGCAGCGTCCCCGGCTGGCGGTCGCGTCTGTTTTTCTCGCGGCACTGATTATTCGCGCTGCCTTGCTGCCCGTCTTGCCGGTGCCGCAGCCAGTGATCACCGATGAGTTCAGCCATCTGCTGGCCGCCGACACGCTCGCTCATGGGCGGCTCACCAATCCCACGCATCCGATGTGGGTGCATTTCGAGAGTATCCACATCATTCAAAAGCCGACTTATACCTCCGACTATTTTCCAGGACAAGCCGCGGTGCTGGCGATCGGAAAATTGCTGGGGCATCCCTGGATCGCGGTGTGGCTGCTGTGCGCGGCCATGTGCGCGGCACTGTGTTGGATGCTTCAAGCCTGGGTTCCTCCGGCGTGGGCGCTGTTCGGGGGCGCGCTGGCGATATTGCGTTTCGGAATCGCCAGCTATTGGGTGAACGGCTATTACGGAGGATGTCTGGCGGCGCTGGGTGGAGCGCTGGCGATTGGCGCCTATCCGCGATTGTTGCGTAAGCCTCGGCTTACCACTTCCCTGCTCTTCGGCTTGGGTGTCGTGATCATCGGTTTCACGCGTCCATTCGAGGGATTGGCCGTGGCGGTTCCGGCGATCGTGGCGCTGGCCGTTGCCATCCTGAAAAAGCGTGCCCGTGTTTGGACGGCGATTCCAGTTACGTGCGTGATCGCGGCCGGTTTCGCCTGCCTCCTGATCTACAATCGCGCCGTCACAGGCGACCCACTCCGCACTCCCTACGCTGTGAATCAAGCAACCTATGGCTGGCCGATGACACTGCCGTGGTTTAATCCTCCGGCACCGCACTTCCGGCACGTGGAACTCGAACGCTATTACGATTACGAACGCGACGTGCATGATCATCCCGGTGCGTTCCGAGCACGAACCACGGAGGAACTTTGGCGCTTTTATTTCGGCCCTGCCCTGTCGGTTCCTCTGATCATGCTTCCGCTGCTGTGGCGCAAGGGGCGAATGCGGCTTCTCTTCATCGCGGCCGGGCTGACGCTACTCGCGACGCTCATCGAAGTGGGCTCCTCGCCGCACTATGCGGCTGTGGCCACGGGATGCTTCCTGGCAATCATCGTGGCCGGGTTCCGCAGGCTTTGCGCGCGACCGTGGGGAGTCCGGTACGCGGCCGCCGCGCCGGTAATCCTGCTGGTGGTTCTCGCGGCGCGCATCGGCCTGGAACAACTTCATCTGCCGTTCACCCAGCACGTCAACTCCGGGTCATGGTGCTGTGTGCCGCCCGGAAATCCGGAGAAATCGCAAATTCTGGCCACGCTCGACCGCATGGGCGGCCGGCACCTCGTGCTGGTGAAGCCGAAAACCGATCCGGACAACGTCTTCCAATGGATTTACAACGACGCCGACATCGATGCGTCGCGAGTGGTCTGGGCGCGCGACATGGGTCCGCGGGAGAATGCCGAGCTTTTGCGTTACTTCCGCGACCGCACCATCTGGATGCTCGATCCCAACCTGAAGCCAGTGCGAATGGCGCGTTGGTCCCCTCACCAGCTCAGTCACTAAGATAAGAGAGATGGTCCTTCTGGACGGCTCGCATCTGACGTTTGACCAAGTACGTCAAGTTGCTTCGCACGATGAACACGTAGCGCTGTCCGAGGACGCGGTCGCGGGGATGCGCCGATCTCGAGCGGTGGTGGAGAAGCTCGCCTCGGGTGACGACGCAGTTTACGCAGTGAACACCGGCGTCGGGTTGCTGGCGGACGTTCGCGTTTCCCCCGAGGACCTGGAACAGCTCCAACGCAATGTGATTCGCTCGCACGCTTGCGGCGTGGGCCCGCCGCTCGCACGCGACGAAGTCCGCGCCATGATGCTCATTCGCGCCAATGTGCTCGCCAAGGGCTTTTCCGGAATCCGGCCTTTGGTTGCGGAGCGCTTGTGCGGCCTGCTGAATCGCGGTGTCACGCCGATTGTTCCTTCGCAAGGCAGCGTGGGCGCCAGTGGAGATCTCGCGCCGCTGGCACACATCGCGCTGGTGCTGATGGGCGAGGGAGAGGCGGATTTCGAAGGCCACCGGCAATCGGGCGCTGAAGCGTTGCGGCGCGCCGGAATCGAACCCATCGCACTGGCATCCAAAGAAGGAATTTCGCTCGTAAACGGCACGCAGGCGATGCTGGCCCTGGGCGTGCTCCAATTGCTGGACGCCGAACAACTGGCCGATGCCGCCGACCTGATTTGCGCCATGACGGTGGATGGGCTGCGTGGCACGCCGCGCGCCTTTGATCCGCGCATCCATGAAACGCGGCCCTTCGCCGGGCAAATACAGAGCGCTCGCAACCTGACGCGGTATCTGGAAGGCAGCGAAATCCGGCAATCCCACATCGCCTGCCGCCGCGTTCAGGACGCCTATTCGCTGCGCTGCGCTCCGCAGGTGCACGGCGCGGTACGCGATGCGATCACCACGGCACGCCGCGCGTTCGAGACCGAGCTCAACGCCGTCACCGACAATCCGCTGGTGATCGGAGACGAGATTTTCTCCGGCGGCAACTTCCACGGCGAGCCACTGGCCTTGCAGCTTGACTCGCTGGCAGTGGCGCTCACGGTGCTGGCCGGGATTTCCGAGCGGCGCATCGACCGGCTGGTGAATCCCGCGCTCAACGAGGAGCTGCCGCCGTTCCTCACCAATCATGCCGGCCTGGAATCCGGATTCATGATGCTGCAAGTGACCGCGGCCGCGCTGGTGGCCGAGAATCGCGTGCTGGCGCATCCTGCTTCCACCGGCTCCATCACCACCAGCGGCAATAAAGAAGACTTCGTCAGCATGGGGATGACGTCGGCGCTGAAGCTGAAGCCAGTGGTGCGGAACACGCGTCACGTGCTGGCCATCGAGCTGCTCACGGCTGCGCGCGCGCTGGATTGTCTGAGCCCCTTGCGGTCGAGCGCCGCGATCGAGCGAGTCCGCGCATCGCTTCGTAACGTGAGCCCGCCCTGGACCTCTGACCGCTCGCTGGGCTCCGACATCGAAAAAACCGCGGCCTGGATCGCCACTGGCGCGCTCTGGGAATTCTAATCGGCGATGTACACGTCGAAATTGGTCACGGTGCGGTAGCCCATCTGCTCGTAAAGCGAAAGGCCTGATGGCGTGGATTGCAGTACGGTGCGTTCAACGCCCGCACTGACGCGCGCCTGTTCGATCACTTCGCGCATAATGGCCTCCGCAAATCCCAGGCGGCGATACTGCGGCAGCGTGGCCACCGAGTACAGGCCGATCACGTCGCCGGTGATCATAGTGGCCGCGGTCGTCACGGCCTTTCCGTTGGAGTATCCGATGAAGCCTTGGAAACCGCCAGTCCATCCGCACTCGGAAGCGTACACGGCCGAGCTGACCGTAAGTGGAATGTCGAAAGCGATGGACATGATCTGGGCGAAGGTGGCGCGCGTCGAGGGGTCTGAGACAGCGCGCACTTCGAGCGCGGGCAACTCTCGTTCCGGTGCGCGCAACTGCTCGGTGTACATTCCCGGCGCTCTAGTCAGCTGGCGCAAACCATGCCGGCTGAAGATATGGGGAGCTTGCCGGCTCAGCGGACCGCTCAGAAAGCCGTCGCACAGCCAATAGGTCCAGCGCAGCCGTTTCGATTCGAACTGCGCCGCCGAAATCTGGATCAGGCGCGTGAGTTCGGCCTCGCTTTCAATGGGCTGTGTCAGCAGTGCCGCATTGAAGGCCGCGTAGTTCAAGCCGCAGAAGATCAGCGTCACGCCGGCCAGATCGCGGATTTCGGCGTCCGGGCGCGCGCGCCCGAAGAATCGCAATGCTTCCACCAGGTTGTCGGCTACGGCTCGAGTCTCGGGCTCTGGCATCCTTCGTTGAATACCTAGCAAGAACTACACTAATACAAATAGTCTGGAACGTGCCGAGTGAAACTTGGCCGCGCGTGGCGGAATCCAACTCACCAGGAGGGAAACCATGGAGCTGACGGCACGGCTCGCCGCCCTCTTCTGTTTAGCTTCCGCGCTGAGCTTCGCCGGGAGCTGGTCCGGATTGCTGGTGGATTCCAAATGTTATGCGGCTCTTGAACGCAACAAGAGCCCGACCGACACATTAAGTTACATCGATCGAGACAAGGGTGATGAAGTTCGCTACTGCCGCCCGAGTGCGAAGACGAAATCTTTCGCGATGCTGGACCAGGACGGGCTGAGGTTCAACCTGGATGCCAGTGGAAACGCGAAAGCGGCCGAACTGGTGCGAAGCGCGGGCAAGAAATCGGTCCGCGAAGTGGCTGTGACCGGCGAAATGACGGGCGACACCCTTAAAGTGGATTCAATTTCGATTGCCAGGTGAGCGCTGGTGCGAACGGGGAGGGTCGAACTCCCATGACCTTGCGGCCGCTGGAACCTAAATCCAGTGCGTCTGCCAGTTCCGCCACGTTCGCGCGCGGGGCTTCAGACTCAGGATAACAAGCCTAGGAGCTTATGCCAAAAGCTCGACCAATTCGTCGACACGGGCGCCGCGCGAGATTCGCGGAGAGCGATTGCCACAGGCGCAGGGTTCCCGTTCCAGGTGCAGATCGTCGCAGCCATTGAGGACGTGCAGGCCGGAATGCGCATCGCACTCCATGGCGAGCAATCGGTTATGCGCGTCCAGATACTGCTCGAAGACCGGGACTCCGAACGCGCGCCAGAATAACTCGCGATCGTCGCTCGAAAGTCCGTGGTCGCCCGCATAGGTGAATGCGATCACCGCATTTTCCAGGCGCACGCCTTGCGCGGCCAGCCGGTGCAGCTCTTCGATCGGCGCCGCGATGGACTGAGGCTGGAAGCGGGCAGCCTGCTCGTCCCACCCGCGCGGAAATATACGAGTCGTCTTGTTGGCCTGAAAACCGGGCGCGAGAATCGCCGTTCTGGGCGCCGGGTCCATGGGGTGCACAAACTGTGCAGCTTGGTCAGGACGCTGAAGTCGGATGCGAATAATCATGGTGATTACGCCTACAAAGTGCGGCGGCGATTTGCTTCGTCTCAGGAAAACAACCGCTCGAGATTGTCGTGGAAGATGAGCCGCGCGGTTTCCGCGTCGACGCCAATTTCGTACAGCATTTTGCTCTGCGCCTCGAAGATTGGAGCGTTCCAGCCGCGAGGAAAATACGAGGAATCGGTGCCAAACAGCAGCCGGCGCGGCCCTGCCACATCGAGAGCGCGGCGGAACACGGTGCGCAAATTGATGTTGGCTTCTTCGTACCGCATCCAGCTATTACTGCTCGACGTATCCAGGTATACGTTGGGGCATAGATCGCACAGCATGAGGGCTTCGCGAAAATATCCGGCGCCGAAATGCGGCACGATGAATCGCAACGTGGGGTAGCGAAGCGCGACCGCGTGCAGATCGATCGGATTGGAATAACGCATGTCGAAATCCGACTGCAGGCCAAGCTTTCTGCGGACGCCGACGCTCAGCACGCCGCAGTGGACGAAGATGGCGACGCGGGTGCGCGCGGCGGCCAGATCGAGCAGCGCGCTGACGCGATCGTCCTGGATGGAGAAGCGATGCATGGAGGGAAAGAAGCACAAGCCATGGATGTGGCCGCTTGCGAGCGCTTGCTCGGTTTGCGCCAGAGCGGTGGGCGCGAGCGGATTCAGCATCGAATAGCCATAGAAACGCTGCGGGAATTTTCGTACTGCCGCGATGACGGAATCCGCGTCGCCCGGGACGCTCGCGATGAGAGCCGCTTTGTCCACTCCGCGGCGGTTGAGTTCCTCCACCCAGGCGCTGGCGAGCTGCGCCGGATCTTCGTCCGGAAGCTCCCATTCAAGCAGCGGCGCGAGCGTGGCGAATTGCGCTTTCTTCTGCTCGGCGAGAAGCATGAATCGGTCGAGCGGCGGCAGGCAAA
>CAVXJU010000060.1:0-16211 GCA_963761935.1 Terriglobia bacterium
ACTAATCGCCTCCTCTGATTACATCTTCGACTACCGCTCCGGGCGATTCTTTCCCTCGGTGCAGCCGCGGCCGCAGGGACCACAGCCGGCTATCGCGTTCGAGTGGGGGCAGCTGGGCGTGTTTCACCAAGGTTGGGAACGCGTCACCGCTCATAGTCCCGCGCGTCGAGGAGAAATGGTCATCGCCATGGTCGCGGATTTGGGCGAGACCCGGCCTCCAGTGGCGCCTGGCCAGCCATTTCCGAAAGAGCCGCTTCTGCAAGTTGTAGGACCGGTAGAGGTGCGCGTCGCCGGCCAGCCCGCGCAGATTGCCGACAAAATCGGTTGGCCGGAACAAGTGAATCGGTACCGTGTGGATTTCGAAATTCCGCAACAGACCCCGGCCGGTCTCGCGCCGGTGGTGATCTCAACCGGCGCAGCGACGGGGCCCGCTGTCGACATCCCAGTGAACTGAGTCCTCTAGACGCTCGCGCGGTGGATTGCTTCCGTGAGACTCGCCGTGCTATAACGTGCACGACGGCTGGTATGCGTCTCTTCGCTCTCGCTGGAATCCTTGTGACCACTGCCGCGGCAGCGACGAGCTCCAATTCCGTCACATTCAGCAAAGAAGTCCTGCCCATTCTCCAAAAGCGCTGCCAGGATTGTCACCGGCCCGGCGAAGTGGCGCCAATGTCTTTGCTGACTTATCAAGACGCGCGGCCATGGGCCAAATCGATCCGTGAGGCGGTGCTGACCAGGAAGATGCCGCCCTGGTTCGCCGACCCGCACTACGGCAAGTTTTCCAACGATCTATCGCTTAGCCAGGCTGAGATAGATACCATCGTCGACTGGGTCGATGGCGGTGCCAAAGAAGGCGACCCCAAGGATGCGCCGCCTCCACGCAAGTTCGTCGAAGGCTGGACCATCGGCCAGCCGGACCTGGTGCTGGAAATGCCAATTGCGATTGATATTCCGGCCACGGGTCCGTTCGAGTACAGGTACATTGTTCTGCCGACCAACCTGAAAGAAGATCACTGGGTCCTGGCCAGCGAAATCCGGCCGGGCAATCGCGCCGTGATGCACCATGTAATCGCATCCCTACGCGAGCCAGGCTCTGCCTGGTTCGCCGATGCGAAACCAGGCGTACCATTTATCCCAGTCAACGGATTCTACGCGGTAGATTTTAGTGCGGGCATGACCAATTATCGGCCCGGACAACTGCTTCAGCCCGCGGGCGATCGCCCTCGCCGCGCCGTATTGCTCAAAGCCGGCTCGGACATCGTCTTGCAGTTGCACTACCCGCCCAACGGCAAGGCCACCACGGACAGGACCAAAGTCGGCATCGTCTTTGCCAAGGGTCCTCCCGCGAAGCGGCTCATCGCACGCAATGCCGCATTGGTCCGTCTTTCCATCCCTCCGGAGGATCCCGACTATAAGGCGGAGGCAATTTCCACCTTGCCCTACGATTGCGATTTGGTGAGCATGACGCCCCATGCGCACCTGCGCGGCAAATCGTTCGAGTATCGCATCCTCCGGCCGGATGGCACGCGGAAACAGTGCTAAGCGTGCCGAGATACGATTTTCATTGGCAATTACGTATTACTTACAGCAGCCGATTCATTTGACCAAAGGCACCAAAATACAAGTGATCGCTCCACTATGACAACTCGGCCAACAACCCTCGCAATCCCGATCCCACCCAAGAAGTGCATTGGGGCGAGCGACAGCAGCGATGAGATGTTGATGGGTTATTTCAGGTCGTTGTCGATCGCAGCGCAATTCCCTGAAAAGCCAATCTGAGCCCTGTAACATTCCGCTGACATCCGCGTCCAATCCTAAAGCGAGCGTCTATCGCGCCACGCGGAGTTTGAAGCACAATATGACATCAACTGGGATCGAACCAGCAAGAATTGTGGTAGTGGAGGACAGCCCCGCCGATGTCCTGCTTCTTCGCCACGCATTGAACCAGCACGAAGAGGCATACCAACTAGAGGTGCTGAGAGATGGCGCCGAAGCGCTTGCTTTCATTGCAGCGCAACGGGACTTCAGCCCGGAACCCCCGCCCTGCGTTATTGTTTTGGATCTGCATTTGCCAAAACACGACGGCTTGGCGGTGCTGACGGCGCTTAAGAGGGAGCCGTCGCTGAGCTATATCCGGGTAGTGGCGCTTTCCAGTTTCGCCAGCCCTCGAGACGAAGCTGAGATCCACTCCCTTGGGGTGCGAATGTATTGCGAGAAGCCGGGCGACCTGGACAGCTGGATTGCCCTGGCCCGCGACATTCTCAAGATTTGCCGCGAGCCGATGATCTCGGAAATATGGACTGCCTAAGGCAGCCACCAATTCAGTGAATCTGACGCCGAAGTGAAGAACTGATCGCGCTCTTCACGCGTGTTGCTCTTGGTCCAGTTCCCGGCGGGTTTATAGTTGGGATCGTGATAGACCCACAGCTGGCCGCTATCGGATTTCACGAGTATCGGCGCTTCCGATTCACAATCGTACTCTTGGTTCTGCAAGGTGAAGTGCAGCTTGGCGCCATCTACGATGCCGATCTGAGCGAAAGCCGGTCCGGTCACGGGTTCCGCCGAGAAGAAATAGCCGCCCCGGCCTGGAAGATAGAACATCACATAGCGTCCCGCCACAACCGCCCCGCCCGGGCCTGAAGAGAGCAGTTTGCCATCCGCGCGGACCTGCAGCGCCACAAAGCGAAGTGGTGCGGAACTCTGCGCTCCGGTATCGGCCGGCGTACCGCGCGGATTGAGCTGCACCTCGACTACGTCCGCAACGTTCAGTTGTAATCCGGGATCGGTGGGAATGTCGATGGTGAACTGCTCGCCGGGGTTGAGCAACGCGGACGCGAGCGGGGCTGCAAGCGTAGGGGTGGGCTTTCCCAAGTCGGCGTTCGGGAATCGGGCGGCGAACTCATCTCCGGTGGGCCGGGCGGTCAAACGAAACTGCGTGCCATCGGAGGTGCGCTCCACCGCTAGCTCGTAAGCGAAAACGGTCAGGTTGTTCTGATCCCGATAAATCCGAAAGAAGCTGTCGCCCGAGGCAGGTTGAATTTCGGCTTTTAGTCCGCTGGCGGCGCCAGGCTGCGGTTGCGTCTGGATTTCGAGCCGGACGCCGTTGCTGAGCGCGACCGTAGCAGAGAACTGACCGAAGGCAGCCGTCCCGAATGCAATCCAGATGGCGAGCGTGGTGCGCATGCGGGGGCCACCCCTATTTCTATTTTAGTAGCAGACGCCGAAGCCCAGGCCGGATTAGCGTGACAATCCCAGCGCCGCGCGAACCTGTTCCACGGGCAAATTTTGCCAGTGCCGGCCGAGGTTCTCCATGTTGGTGAACGAGCGCGGCTCCATGCGGTCGATATAGAGGTGCCCGTTCAGATGATCGATCTCATGCTGCAGGATGCGCGCGTACCAGCCTCGCGCCTCGATGGTGCGTTCGGAGCCGTGCTCGTCCAGGCACTCGACGGTGACGGCGCTCGATCGTTTCACCAAGCGCACTGAACCCGGCCAGGCTCAGACAGCCCTCGTAGAATTCGGCCTGATCGCCGGATCGCTTCACGATGACCGGATTGATGAGAACGTGGAAATCGATGGGTTGGCGTTCGCGCTCGGCCAGGCGCTCAGCCGCCACGTCGCGAGAATACTCGGCCCGATCCTCGATGACCGCGAGTTGAATCGGCAGGCCGATCTGTGGAGCGGCTAAACCGACCCCCGGCGCATCGCGCATGGTGTCGCGCATCATGTCGATCAGGCGCTCGATTTCGGGGTGCCGTATTTCTTCCATCGAAAGCGCCCGCGCCGCCTTACGCAGCACCGGCTCTCCCACTTGCACGATCTTCAACCGCATAGCCATTGGTTCGATTCTACCTGCCGGGAACCTGCTGCGTTCACGGTAAAGTGGAGGCTGAGAGGCGCTTACCCGCCCGCCAAAAGGAACCCTGGAATGAGCAAAGTGAGAGTGGCTGCGTTTTCGATTTCAATCGACGGATTCGGCGCTGGGCCCCGCCAGGATCTGAAGAACCCCTTGGGGATTCGCGGTTTGGAGCTGCACGGGTGGTTTCAAGATACCGAGGTATTCAAGCAGGTGCACGGCCAAGCCGGCGGACAGCGAGGCATCGACAATGATTTTGCCGCGCAGTCGTTTGAAAACGTCGGCGCCTGGATTCTGGGACGCAACATGTTTGGACCCGTGCGAGGCCCCTGGGAGGACGATTCCTGGAAGGGCTGGTGGGGCGACAATCCGCCATACCACACGCCTGTTTTCGTGCTCACGCATCATCGGCGGCCTCCAGTCACAATGCAGGGTGGCACCACGTTCCACTTCGTGACAGAGGGGTTGGAAAGTGCCTTAAAGCAAGCGAAGGAAGCCGCCCAAGGCAAAGACGTTCGCATCGGCGGTGGCGTCTCGGTGATTCGCCAATATTTGAAGGCCAACCTGATCGATGAGATGCATCTGGCCATTTCTCCGGTCCTTTTGGGTGAAGGTGAAAATCTATTCTCCGGGATCGATCTTCCTAAACTGGGCTACGCTGCGTTGAAGACCATAGCCGGCGAGAAAGCGACGCATGTCTTCATTGGAAAGAGCGGCGATAGCCGACGAAAGCGCCAGGCTATCGGCAAAGTGATATGCTTCGCTGTATGAACGGCAAATTCACCCTGGCTGCCTTTCTCGCGCTGGCTCCCGTGGCGATGGCGCAATCGCTCGCAGGACGTTGGGACGCAACCGTCAACGTCAACGGCGTGGACATTCCTTTCCGCTTTGAGCTGGCCGGCGAGGGCGCCGGAGTCAAGGGGACATTCTTCAATGGGGACATTCGATTCAATTCCACCACCGGCCGCCTGGAGAATGGATCGCTCACGCTCGGCTGGGACTATTATGCCTCGCGCCTGGAAGCCACCTATAAAGACGGCGCGCTGGATGGGAATTACATTCAATCCCGCCGCGTGGGGCAGGTGCAATATCCGTTTCACGCTAAGCGCTACGCAGCGTCGGCGGGCGATGCGAACGCGCCTAAGATCGGGGGCCAGTGGGTGATCCCCAACAAGAGTCCGAAGGGCGAATCGGCCTGGCATTTTATCGTCCGTCAGAACGGCGCGGACGTCTCGGCGGCTATTCTGCGCATTGACGGCGACACCGGAGCTCTCACCGGCACCTACCGGAACGGCAAGCTCGTTCTAAGCCATTTTTCGGGCGTGCGCCCGCTGCTGCTGGAGGTAAGCCTGGCTGCCGATGGATCGCTAGATATTCTCGAAGATGGCAAGACGAAACTGACCGCCGTGCGTGAGCAGGTGGCCGAAGCCAAGGGTCTTCCCGAGCCCACCGATCCGCTGAAGCACACCAGCGTGAAAGATCCGTCGGTGCCCTTCGCTTTCAGTTTTCCCGACTTGCACGGGGGCTTGGTCAGCAACACCGATGCACGCTTCCACGGCAAAGTTGTGTTGGTCGAAATCAGCGGGAGCTGGTGCCCCAATTGCCACGACGAATCGCCTTTCCTGGTGGAGCTGTACAAGAAGTTTCACGATCAAGGGCCTGGAGATTGTGACGCTCTCGTTCGAAGAAGGCGATCAACTGAAGAACCCGGAGCGCCTGCGCGCGTTCGTAAAGCGCTACGGGATCGAGTACACTGTGCTGCTGTGCGGCGAGCCGGATCAGGCCAAGGATAAGCTGACGCAGGCCGTGAACTGGAATTCCTGGCCGACCACGTTCTTTGTGGGGCGCGACGGCTTAGTGAAGTTCGTGCACGCAGGATTCCCCAGCTCGGCCAGCGGCGCGATGTATAAGCAGGCCAAAGAAGACTTCACGGCGCGCGTGGAACAACTGCTGCACCAGAATATGCGGACGGCCCGCTAACGCCTTAGTTGATGGGCGCCGCGGTTCCCCCGCCAGTGGCTTGAAGATCCAGCGTGACCTTGGTAAAAATATTGACGATTGAGGAGCCGAGGGCGGGCGAGAGCGCCACAACCGCAAGGGCGACGAAGCCGGCCGCCAGCGCGTATTCCATCACATCTTGACCGCACGAATCGCTCCATATGTTGAGCTTGAGAATTGCGTTCCACAGCAGCATCATGGTCTATTTCCTCCCCCAGACGACCCGATTGTGACAGGCCGCAAGGGTTGGCCCAAGGTCCAGGGGTACCGATTTTCGATGGCCGGAAGGACTGGGCAGCTCGTTCCGGAAGCAGACTCGCCTTTGGTATTCCGGTACTAGCAGGAAAGTCGTGTCCGCTTCGGGTCGCCGGTGCCATACGCAATTCCAGAGCCGCTGGGGTTCGTGACGTTAACGCTGCAACCTGCGGCGCAAAGCTCCGAGCAGCAGGAGTCCGAAGCCGCCCAGAGCGGACGTCCTCGGCTCGGGTACGCTGCTAAGGTTGTTGTTGATCGTGAACGATTCTGAACAATATCCAGTGGATCCCCCGGTCGCGCAGCCATCGGGTGGGGTGAGATATCCGGCCGCGTAGCTATCCCAGGCCTCCGAAGGTCCGTCGTTTTCGTCCCAATAGACTGGATCGTGGTAGGTATCTTGCGCGTCCCCGAGAACCAGCCAGAATGTTCCCGGCCCAAGAACTATATCGGGCAAAGAGAAGGTCTCAGAGTCAACGTGGTAGTTGGTGGTATTGAAGTCCAGGGTTTGCGACACCGAGGACAGACCGTTGGCCAACGTCGACGTGCACCTTGGATTACACGTTGCCGGATCGAGCACGATAGCCCAAGAGACACTTGTCACCGTGTCCGAGAAAGTCGTCCACGCGCCGAAGGTCCCGCCGGTCAATGTCTCAGCGGACCCCAGTGTGAACGAGTCCGCCACCTCGTAATCTGTAATGTCCCAGGCCGCAATCGTCCCGGCGATCGGACCATTCGTATACGCGATATCCGCCGACGCAGGCACGGAAAAGAGCACCGCAGCAAGCGCGAAACCGCCTAGAATCGTTTTCATTTAAAATATTTCTCCGCTCCGAACCTGTTCGCTCCGATGCCTTCTACAATGGAAAACGCAATCGGCGGGTAGTTTTGGCGAGGCCTCGCGAAGCGAAGTACTACAGGTTACAGGATTCTACTTCGGCTCAACGGCGGCCAATTGGCGTCGAACGAAACTGTTATTCGGTCGCCTCTGGTCCCAGCGCTGCCAGAGCTCGCGCCGGCTGCGATCGAGTGAATCGGCTTCCTCATTTTGGCCGGCCTTGCGCTCCAGCTCCGCCAGCCGCCGCTCGATCACCGAAATGCTATTGGCGTCGCGCAGGTCGGTCTCCGGAGACGGTTTGGAGGCGGTGATCTTGTCCAGCAGCTCGCGGTACGTTCGGGCCGCGTCGGAGGTCTGGGATTTTTCCGCGTAGTAATCTCCCAGTGCGCGCATTGCGTACGTAGCCTGATCGCCCGGGCGAATGGTTTGTGAGGGCCACAGCTTCAAAGTGTGCAGCAACTCGAAGGCGGCATCGATTCGCCGCTTCGCTTCGTCCATTTGGTGCAGAGCCATCAGCGGATAGGAAGAGCCCGCCAGCAATCGGGCGCGATCACTGAGAGATTCGGTGTTCTTGATTTCAGCGGAGCGCTGCAAGCCGTAATCGTAAATGGCCAAAGCGCGCGGGGGATCGCTATGCCGCAGGATGTCGCCCAGGTCTCGCGCGGCCGCCACCAGCCGGGCGCGGCTCGCGTAATCGGCCGAATCGCGCCGCACCAGTTGATCCGCCAGATCGTAGGCGGTCTGCAACTCCACGACAGCGTCCGCCGGACGATCCAAGTTGATCTCATCGTCCTCGCCGAGAATTCGCCCTTCGCGCCAGTGCGCCACGATGAGATTGTTCGCGCGGGCGAAGTCGTTCGGGCGGCTTTCCTGGAATGTCTTCGCTTCGCGTGTCGTCAGGAGCGCTTCTTCCAGGTCTCCGCGCAGGCGAAGTGCGTTCGCCAGCACGCTCAGGCCGCCGGCGATAAAGGTTGGATCGTTGGCGGCGCGCCCGATCTCCACACCTCGCCGCGCGTAGCGGATGGCATCGTCCAGTTGATGCAGGTTCGTATTGGCTAGCGCGATATTTCCATACAGATGGCTGGCTGAAGCCGCCTCTTCCTTGCTCAGAGTCCCCAAGCTGATCAACGTGTCCAGGCGTTCGGCGGCGCGTCGCGCATAAGTAAGGGATTCATCGTTTCGCCCCATGGTATCGGCCAGAATCATGCGGTCGTGCGCGATTTCGGCTGAACGCAGCAGTGCCAGCCGGTTTCGTGGCGACTTAGCGAGCACAGTACCGATCATCGCGTCAGCCTTCCCCAATGTTGCCTCCGCTTCCGGGATTTCGCCCAGGTTGCTGTTGCCGGGAACGCCTTGAACCCGCGCGACGTTCAGATACGCCGACCCCAGCTCGAGGGCCAGATCCTGGTCGCCGCGTGCTCGTTGCGCGAGCCGCTCCAAATAGTTCAGCGATAAACTCACCAGGGTGTGCCGCGCCGTGGTGGATCCGGGCAGATCGTTGATCGCATCGTCCAGCTTGAAGATTTGATTCGATAAATCGCGCACTTGTGCGAAGCGCGCTTCCGCGACCATTCGCTCGCGATTGGCAATGTACAGGCCCGCCGAAAGCCCTGCCAGCGCAACCGTCGCCGCGGTCACTGGGATCCAGTACCGTCGAAGAAATTTTCGCGCGCGGTACCACGCATTGCCGGACCGGGCGCGAACCGGGCGATTCTCGAGAAACGCGCGGAGGTCGTCGGCGAGAGCGTCAGCCGTTGGATAGCGCTCCTCCAGTTCGGCTCGCATCGCTTTGCGCAGGATGAAATCGACGTCGCGCGGAATCCCCCCAGCCATATGGCTGTCAGCGGGATTCGGACCAGGAGCACCCGTCAGCAGCCGGCCTAGCACCGCGCCCAGCGAGTAAATGTCGGTCGCGGTGCTGTGCGCCTCGCCTCGCATCTGCTCGGGACTGGCGAATTCCGGCGTCAGAATGCGGACCAAGGTGCGCGCATTCTCGGTCGCATCCACGATCTTAGCGATCCCGAAGTCCAGTAATTTCGGCTGGCCGCTGGGGTCGATCAGGATATTGGACGGCTTCAGATCGCGATGGATGACGAGATTGCGATGCGCATAGGAAACCGCGTCGCAGACCCGAAGAAATAAGTTGAGGATCGCGCGCTGGTCGAGTCCCGCGGAATACTGATCGATCGAAACGCCCTCCACGTACTCCATGACCAGGTAGGGCCGGCCTTGACTGGTGTGCCCGGCGTCCAACAACCTCGCGATGCCCGGATGGTTCAACGATGCAAGTATGCGGCGCTCTTCGAGGAAGCGCTCCTGGAACGCGGGCAGATCGGCGCCGGACAGTACCACTTTGATAGCTACTCGCTGCTCCACTTCGCCATCGGCCCGCTCGGCCAGATACACGGCCCCCATGCCTCCGCGGCCCAGCGGACGGATCACTCGATACGCGCCCCACACGGTCCCTTCCGGGACGTTCTCGGTGGTACCGAGAACTTCTTCGGCGGACTCGGCGATGTGTGCGGTCAGCGACTCGGTTTGGCGATCGAACTTCAGCAGTGATTCCACTTCGTCGCGAACGTTGGATGGAACTTGTCGGCTGGTGTAGTAATCGGCGCGCGCCCGCGGCGCGAGATCGGCCACTTCATGGAACACCGCGATTACATCCTCACGCATCAGAAACCAGAATAGTATTTCCCCTCAGCCGGGGGCGCAACCCGGACCCGGCCCCGCGGCGCACGACTCGCGCGACAATGGGAAATACCGGGGATGGCAGCAGACGTAACGGAGCTCCTTCAGCGTTGGCGCGGCGGAGACACTGGCGCTCTCAATGAGCTCATGCCGCTGGTGTACAGCGAGCTGCGCCGCATCGCCCAAGCGTTTCTGCGAAATCGGCGCGCCGATCAAAGCCTCCAGCCCACCGCGCTGATCCACGAAGCGTACCTCAAGCTCTTCGATAACGGCGAACCTCAATTCGTCGATCGCGCGCATTTTCTCGCGGTCATGGCGCGCGTGATGCGCCAGGTGCTCATCGATCACGCCCGGGCGGCCGCGGCCATCAAACGCGGCGGCGAGCGCGACCGCGTCGACTGGGACACGGTGGTGGAGCTGGAGTCCGGAGGCGATCCCCGGCAGCTTCGAATGCTGGAACTCGATCAGGCGCTGGCGCTTCTGGAAGGCGAAAACCCGTCGCTGGCGAAGGTGCTCGAAATGCATTATTTCGGCGGCATGACCGCGGAAGAAGTGGCTGCGGTGGAGGGCCGGTCCGTGCACGTCATCCGCCACGACCTCCGCCTGGCGCGCGCCTGGCTGCGTCGCGCCATTGCTCACTGACCTCACTGACGGGCGAGCGACGAGAGGTTGATGGCCTGAATGCGCCCGGCTGCTTCAGCGGTTGCGAGTCCCGCCGTGCCACAGTACACCGACAGAGTGCTGCTGGGAGCAGTGACCATGGCCCACGAGGTGTCGTTCAGCATCTGGATCGCGTTGATGTAAGCGAAGGAGGCGATCATATTACTGTCCGACTGCACTCCGTCCTGGAACAAACTGCATTGCAGACTGTTTTGTGAGAATTGGGCTGGCGAAGTGGCTAGATCCTGTCCGTAGACGGTGATGAAGAGGAGGTAATAGCCGGTGGGAACCGTGATGGAGGCCACTTGGAGGGTTGCGTTGGTGTTGAAGCTGTTCACTCCAAGAACGACTGGCTCCGCGGAATTGGAGTACGCGTAGGTCGTGCCGGCCGCTCCAGCCGGTCCCGCTGGACCGGTCGCGCCCTGCGAGCCACTGGGGCCCTGCGAACCGGCTGGACCTGTCGCGCCGGGTGCACCGGCCGGTCCTTGCGATCCTGCTGGGCCAGCCGGACCCTGCGCCCCCGCCGGGCCCGCCGGGCCAGTCGCGCCAGCCGGTCCTTGCGAACCAGTGGCTCCTCTTGCGCCGGCCGTCCCTTGTGGTCCCGTTGGTCCTATGGGTCCCGCCGGTCCTATTGGCCCCGCTGGTCCTGCCGCACCGAAAGTGACCACGCTCACTGCCGGGAGTCCCGAGTTGAACGTGATTTCCAGCAAGTAATCGCCAGGCGTGAAGCCGGAAGGCGGCGACGCGGCCGGAAATCGCGCCACGATTTTCGTAGCGGACGACGATGAGATCGTAAGATTCACGGCCCCAACGGATACTTTGGGACCAGCGCCGAAGCCCGTGCCTATGGCGGTGATGGTCTTGCCCGTGTAATCGATCGTCGCGCTATCGATAACCCCCAGCGTAAGTTGTGCGCTGGCCGAGTTTGCTCCTACCAGCATCAGGCCGAGCGCCGCCAGAACCGCAGAGAAATGAGATACGTGAACTGCCGAGATTTTTTCCGTTGTCATAATGGCTTTCACTTCAGATAACGGAATCCAGCGAAGCTTTTGGCGGTACTTTAGACAACTGCAGTTGGAACGGGGTTAATCAGCGTTGCCCGCTGTCTCGGCAATTTCCCTGGGGTGGACAAATTACAGTAAGGCTGCTCGCTGGGACAACGCTACGGAGTACGCTACCGTCGAATGCCGCGAGACTATTTCGAAGGAAGGTAGCGACATAAATATCACTATTGATCAGCCCTCCTCGTGACCCGAGCCACTTCGCATACAGCGGCAGCAGGTCGCGCAGCGCTTTGGCATCCGGCCATGCCATGAGCGAAGGAATAATATCTCGCAAGAGTTCATTCCACTGGGCATCCTTGGATTTTTCCGCCATCGAACGGAGCCATTCATCGCGCACTGTCTCCGAAGGTGGCTTGATCTTCACATCCGTCCATGCCGACTGGACGACGATTTCCGATCCGCGGGTTCCTGTCAATCGAATCGAATAGGCGCCCGGTGTGTCGAGCTTATACGCCAGATGTAGCGGCAGCCGGGAGAGGCCATTGAACCAAATCATGCAGGGAGGCTCTGGCTGTTGCCACGCGTACGCGGTCCGCGCTGGCGGCTGCGCCTCCGGGATCGGCACGCCCTCGCGGCGCAGCTCCAGTTTGTATTCCACAAGTTCAGCTTTGTGTTCCAGGCTGGGGCTGTGAAAATCCCAAGGATCGGTCCGGCAGGGATAGCTGACTGTGTACGGGGAAGGCAGGTCAACGTCGACCCAGATCGGCATTTGAACATAGGCGGGCTCTTTGACGTGAATGAACGCAGTGTGGCTGCTGAAGTCCTTGACGACTGGCTCGCTGCACTGGCCGTGAACGCAAATCAGAACCGGCTCCGGAGCATCTGGTAGATTTTCCGGCAGCTTGACATTGATCTGGCCGGAACTGACGTACAGGAGTCCCGCCGCGAGGCCGCCAGCCGTTACAAAGACGTCGCAAGCTTTCAGCGGGTATGGTCCGTTGTTAGGAATCGGCTGGTCGCAGAAAGCGCTCGGAGCTAACCCAGTCCCATAGATCTCCAAAAATTGGCCGGGCTGAAGAAACCGCTGCGGCAAAGTAAACCGCGGTGGACTCCCCTGCGCCAGCAGTAAGTGCGCCGCCAACGCGCCAATGGGTGGTGCAGATTGTCCTCAGCCCCGAAACGAGGTCCATCCCATATTGATTTCGACACCGTCGCGTCGGGCGATGTTCCATCCCTCGCCACAAAAGAGCTCGTGATCGTTCCACGTAAAATGACCACGTCGCTCATGCGAACAAGCCCCAGTCATAGCCAGTATCCAGCCGCCAAGCTGCGTGGCGCCGAAGACCGACGCCTCGCTACTGAAGCAGGAAGAGCCGAAATGGCCCGGGTAGAAGCGCAGCCTCTCACCGATCTGCTACACTTACGCACACCCATCAGTCGCGCATCCGATGGGAACGTGTCTCTGGGCTCGGATGCGTTCCGCGGAGCCTGGCCGGGGAAAGTGGAGGAGACGCATGAAAGCACTCGGAAGTAAAGTCGCACTGCAAACCGCACTCTTGTTGCTCCTGTTCGCCGCCGCTGTGCCTTTGCGCGCGCAGCCTGTTAACACTAATTCTGCGGTGTTTCTCCACGTCTGCAATAAGGGCGCGATTCCCGTCGAAGTGGTCGCCGCACAGAAGAATGAACCCGTCATCGTCGGGTTGTACTGGGACGTCGATGGCACCACTATAGCTCCCGGGGAATGTAAGAGTGTTTATGGAAGTTCTGCGGGGTATCCGGCTTACATCGCATTTGGCTTTGCCGATGCAAAAGGCCAGTGGGGATCAGGCAAAATCGCCCAGGTGCCCGATTTTGGTAATTTTGCCCGATGGTTCCACGATCAGAAAATTTTGAGCGGCGCCGCAGTCCCTTTGTGCGCCCAGAAAGATGCAACCAGCTACCGCAGCTCCGGCGATCTCCCGGCCAATTGCGTGGGTCTGAAATATCTTACGGATTTTAGGGGACATCTTATTGCACCGGACCCCAGGTACGGGCCACTCCTTCCTCTCACTTCCGCTCTGTTTCTCGAGACAGATAACCAAACTTGCAGGAGCGGGGATTTTGGGTCCCAAGGCCCCTGCGAATATTATCTGAACATCTCGCCCAGCGCCACCACTCGGGAACTGCACGCAACGCAGGGGACGAAAAGCGGCGCCGACGCCCCGACCGGCGGTAGCGGCGATTCCTTCGGCAATCAGGTACGGAAAGCTATCGCGAACGCCGCGGCGGAGGAGAAAAAGAGACAAGCCCAGGTTGCGGCTGCTGCCCCGCCGGGCGGCTTCACGCGCTTTGAGGATGGCTGCAACGCGTTTTATCGTGACCCGGCCAATGCCCGGCTCAGCATGTCGGATGCCCCCGGTTGGTGTGCGTGCCTTAGTTCGCAGTATCGCAAACTGATGACCCCCGAAGAGGAATCAAAATACGCCAACGATTACGGACGCCTCTTCCATGCTGGAATCGCGCAGCCGTGGGGCTTCGGAACGTCCAAGTCCGACCCAGCATGGCCTCGCCTTCATCCGGCGGTCGATAAATGCCAACGCTAGAACAGGTGGGCCGCAATCACCCACCCCGCCCGTTCCTGTCTCCCTCCCTATCAATCACTTCCGCCGCCCGCGGCGCTCCTCGGTTCAGCCCCCGTGTTATACCCTAGCTGAGGTGACCACATGTCCGCAGGCACAGTCCCCGCTTTGGATCTCGCCATCGATCGCGCGGTCATCAATCGCGCGAATGCCCAGCACTCCACCGGCCCGCGTAGCGAAGCCGGTAAACAACGGTCGTCGCTCAACGCCCTGCGCCACGGCCTGACCGCCGCATTCCCGGTCCTGCCGTCTGAAGATCCAGCCGCCTACGAATCTCACCGCCGCCAGTTCATGGAAGAACACCAACCGGCAACTCCAACCGAAACCCAGCTCGTCCAGGAACTCATTGACACCTCCTGGCGCCTCAATCGCATCCCGCACCTCGAGGCCGACCTGCTTGCCCGGGCCGCGAACCCGCCCAATGAGCAGGCGCGTATCGACTTCGACATCGTCGACGCCCATCGCCTCATCGCAAACCTCAATGTGCAAGGCCATCGGCTCTCCCGCCAGTTCCAAAAAGCCCTCGACAAGCTCCGCGAGATTCAAACCGATCGCCTCGAGCGCGAGCATCGCGACCTCAAGGACGCCGCTGCCATCTTCGAACTTTATAAACACAAAGGACTTCCCTGGCAGCCCGCCGACCATGGGTTCGTTTTTTCAAAAGAACAAGTCGAACGCGCCGCCGAGCGCATGACGCGTCGAAACGAGGCCCGGCATGTCGAATATGTTCGCTTCCACCACCCCCCGCAGATGCAGCCAGCCTACGATAAGCGCACCTACTGATCGAATCGGATGGATGGAAGTTAATGCGGACGCGCGGCAGAATCCCTCAGCAGACTTGGTTCCGAAGACTGCGCATTTTATACTGAAACAGGTAGCGTTAAAGTGAGCAGCTACACTGTTTTTTTGAGCTGACCGCGACCGGCTACAGCGCCTACGTGCCCGAACTGCCTGGCTGTGTTGCTGCAGCCTCCACGTTGGAGGAAACACGGCGCCTAATAAAAGAGGCCATAGACGTTCCACATCGAGGGAATGCGGATTAGCGGGAAGGCGATCCCGGAGCCGACCAGCCATGTTTGAACAGATCGAAGTATCTGCATGATGGGGCTGCTTCAATGTTAGAGATAAGGCTGATCCTCGCATGTTTCGTAACGGCGCTAGGCGCGAGTGGACAAAGGTTTGGCGGTCCGCTCTACTTTCCGCAAAAGGTGCCGCCTGCCACATTTGAAAGCTGCCGTGACGTCGAGGCCTCCGCAAAGGAGTTCTCGAATGAAAGTCCTCTTTGGGTGTACGCAGTGGAATAGTTCCCGTCGGACCAGCGCTCCTTATTCTTACCTTTTTTATCGGACGACCTCCGGGACGATGGTGGTTTCTTGTGGCAGGCGCTGGCCTGGCTGAACTCCTATCGAAACCAAGCGCCGCCGCCGCGAGCCATCCTATACTTCGTGAACGGCAGATACGCGTTCCGCTGCCGCGACAATAAAGGCCATTTTAGTGAGTCGTACGGGCCCCGTGGAAACGCCTTACAGCTCAAAATGGCATCTGGCGAGGCTGAGATCTGGCACTTTTCCATAACTGAAAATGGGATGGCGAATGTTTTCATAGTCACGGATCAACCACTGGATCAAGTAGATGGCAAAGAATTGATGTCGCAGGTCAAGGAGCAACTCGGCGCGAGGTTCAGCTTCATCTACGTTCGGAATGATCCATGGTTTTTCCATTCCTCCAGTGACGCTGCTCCGTACATCTTTGCCGCAGATCGATTCAAACCCATAACTGAAGAAGAATATATGAATGGTAAGACTTTAGTTTGCCGCACTGACATCGGGTGCAGGGTCTCGCCTAACAAGCGATAAATCCGGATCCCACTTCGTGCGGACCCGAGTCGACCGCTCAGGCTCATCGCGCTTTCGTTGTAGTGGGCCATCGGCGATTCTCCGCGTTTGTGCTACACTCTTCAATGGATTCATAAGCTCCGACTTCTCCGCGGGCTCCCCTGTTGTTCCCCTTTTCAAGGCTGATTTGTTGAAGGGTTGGAGCGGGGATTCGCAGCTTTGGACAGGTGGGTGAGTGGTTAAAGCCAACAGACTGTAAATCTGTCCCTCCTTGCGAGGTACGAAGGTTCGAATCCTTCCCTGTCCACCAGAGAGTTTTTGGCCGTTGTAGCTCAGTTGGTAGAGCGCGTCCTTGGTAAGGACGAGGTCACCAGTTCAATCCTGGTCAACGGCTCCAGAATTTGGGTTGCCCAAGGCAGGCGACCGGGCAGCAATACGCAATCAAGGAACGTTTAGATG
>CAVXJU010000061.1:0-53407 GCA_963761935.1 Terriglobia bacterium
CACATTCAGCGGCTTACCACGATCCGGTTTACGCTCATCCAAGATCTGCTGACGCTAGGGTGACAAGGGCGGTGCTGAAATCTGGGATAGACTCGGGGAAAAGAGACCGGAGTGGAGCTGTCGCCACGTCGGCAGGCGACTCGACGGGAAACCGAAATGAACTGGCATCGCTCAGCATCACTTTCAGCATCACTTGACGCTTGGCTCAGGACCCACGGCCCTCTGGAGTCAACCTTCCCATATGAACCCACGCATAGTTACGAAGAGCGCTGGGAACCAGACCAAACAGTAATCGGAGAGGTCTGCGGATCTGGCAAAGGTGCCAGCAAATCATCTAGGCCCAGCTTGATCGTGTGCAACAGTAGTAGTGCCATCGTACAATGCTTTAACCATAATGAGAATTTGAAGTTCAGGCAGGCTCCAGACCTTCCACTGTCAGATTTCCAAGTCTTGGTAAGAGAGAGCTCCCCTTCGTCGCTAACAAAACCCAAACTCCGGTACTCCAAGTCTCCGCAAGTGACCCGGATACCAGGAACACGGCTTAGAATTCGATTCAACAACGTCGGCCGGGGCGTAGGGCTCCTTGTTCCAATTAGCGTGCCCCTAGTCGGTGCCGAGTCCTCAAAAGCAAGCCCCGGAACTGTCCCACAACAATACCAGGGCTCCGTTACGGGAGCCCTGAAGCTAGTTCCCACCGACGCGACCACTGGTCTGTTTGCGCCCGAATCCAAATCCGTAGCTGCCACTTCCGACGGACGGCTCGCAGCCATCCCGATACTCAACAAAACGGGATACGCCACCTACGAGGTCGAGCAGTCGGATCCGAAGGTCCTTCAGGAGGCCAATATTGACGTCTACGTGACGTTCCATACCAACACCGCATCCAACCTTCCAGAGCTCGGCACTACGACTATTAGCGTGGGCTTCGCGCCAGCGTCGACCGCGACAGCTGTCGAACCGCAACTCAGAAACGCATTCCGCATTCAACCTCCCGCGTGTCATCTGCTGTTCCCGTTCGTCACAAGCCGAAGCGGATTCGACACCCGGATTGTGATCGCCAACACCTCTCTTGACCCATTCGGGACAATGCCGCAGTCTGGCCCTATGAGGCTATACTTCTTTGACCGGCCAATGGCGCCCGGAAGTTGCCCGCCTGGCATCGAGACGGGGCCAATTCAGGCGGGACAGACGTTTGCGTTCAGCGTATCGACTGGCTGCGGGGGAGTGCCGCCGATGCCGGAATTCGAGGGATACGTCATCGCGGTGACGAACTTCATGTACTGCCACGCCCTAGCTTTCATCAGCCCCACGCAAGGTCAGGGGAGCGGACACAGCTACCAAGCGATTCACGTTCTCAACAGAGGCGGCCAGAATCCAGAGCCACCTTGGTAATGAGGCGTTCCAAGGTCTTACCGAACCCAACGTCCGCGGGTGGTGCCGTGATTGTCGGTTAGTGTCCGGGGCCGCGTGCCGGACGCTGCCGGTTGTTGCCATACGATGATAACAGCGGAGAAAAACCAGGGCTTACGGCAGGGCTTCACGTCTCGCGAATGGTAAAGTACCTTGAAGCTATCCAATGTCTAATCTCATTCGCTTCATGCGCCGGCAACAATTCGCAGTGCTGCTTCTAGCTCTGTTTATGGCCGCTGCGAATTTCGCGCCGGCTCAGGATACCCCGCCCGGCAAGATCGAGCTGAGCAAGATGAATCCCACCGGGCTGCTGGTGGACAAGTACAGCTACATGGCGCAGCCGTACAATTTTTACTATTTCCACCACGTGGATGATTTGGGTTTCCGGACGGATCTCGTCCGAAAGCCGTCCGCGGCCTATCCGCTGAAGGAACCGACGCGCGCGTTCTCGCTCAAATACAGATTCCACGGCCAGGAGTACTCGCTGGACGACTATCTGCGGCGCAACGATGTGACTAGCCTGGTGGTTCTCGCCGGCGACCAGATCGTCTATGAGAAATATCTGCATGGAGCGGATCAAAACTCCCGATTCGTCTCGCAGTCGGTCAGCAAATCGATCGTTTCGATTCTCATCGGCGCCGCGCTCACCGAAGGAAAGATCCAGAGCGTGGACGACCCCGTCGACAAGTACCTGCCTTACCTGGCCTCCAGCGGATATCGTGGAGTCCCGATCAAAAACATTCTGGAAATGGCCACCGGCGTCGACTACAGTGAGGACTACAGCGATCCGCGATCGGGAGCCGCGACTATCGGGGCGGCGTTGATTACCGGCAAGCCTACGTTTAGGAACTTCGTAGCCTCGATGAAGCCGACCAACATCAAGCCGGGAACCCAATTCAACTATCAAAGCGTGAACACGCAGGTGCTTGGGCTTCTGCTCGAGCGAGTCACCGGCAAACGGCTGAATCAGTACGCGGAAGAAAAGCTGTGGAAGAAGATCGGCGCGCAGAATGACGCGTTCTTTTACGAATCAAAGCAGCAGCCGGATACGTGCGCATTCGCGTGCTTCAATTCCACCGCTCGCGACTATGCGCGTGTCGGTCTGATGATGATGCGGGGCGGCATCTTGGGATCGGAGCATGTCGTGCCCGAATCGTGGGTGCATGAGTCGACCACCCCGCGGGCGGATTTCCTCAAGCCCGGCGCGAGTAAAGGTGCAGGGCCGCTAGGCTACGGCTATCAGTGGTGGATTCCCCCTGGCAAGGATGGGGCCTTCCAGGCCATTGGGATCTACGGGCAGTCCATCTACGTGAATCCGGCGACGCACGTCGTGATCGTGCAGACCTCAGCGTGGCCGGAACCATTAGGAGGCGGCCCGGATTTCGAGGAAGAGAACGCCATCGTTCACGACGCGCTTGCTCACGCTGCCGGCAAATAGAACCGGCCAGCCGGCGGATCGTTCTTCGCCGGCGCTCAGGCGAAGGTGGAATCCCCTTGGGGACGCCAACTTAACCAGCACCTACACATGCGCGGCGACTGAAAGGCTCACCATGTTTTTCGCGAAACATCTTGTCAATCGTGGCGTTCACGTCATGGTAGTTCGGACCCAACGCCGCGCCTCGGATTTGCTGCATCAGACCGAGCATGTCCCAGTTTTGCCAACCCTCAACGAACTTGTCGCCCGCTATACGCAGCACGCTAATCCCCGTTGTTGTTACCACCTTCTTCGTAGGCGGAACGCCAAGACCGTGGCCTGTGTGCCGCATCGAAACTGACCACCGCAGAACTACTCGGTCACCCTCGGCGACGGCATCATGCAAAGAAACGTGAATGTCGGAAAAAGTTGCCTGCATTCGGTCGAAGAAAGGGTAGAATCCTTCCGGCCCCTGGATGGCTTGGCAGCTTTCGTAAATCACTGCGCTCGGCGGCAACATTTCAGCGATAGCGTCTCGCCTTCCCTTATTCCAGACTTCTTCGAACCATCTTGTGGCTAGTGCTTTTGTTGGCTTTCGACATTTTCGTACCTCCGGGCCATGGGAACCGAGGCGGTCGGTTTGGCGACGATTCTCAAGTTGCCCTCGTAGTGCGGAACTCGTGCCAGGTCATTTCTACGGCGATGCTGTTGCCGTCAACCCGAACGATGTCTCCACGCACCATCAACTTCAAAGGAACCACGTCTCGCAAAAAGCAGGGCCACTTGATAGATACTTCAATCGAGCCTAGTGGAAACAGAGCGGTTTTCGTTTCTAACAGGACTCCGCCGCTGCTAATGTTTACTGTTCGGCAAGATCCGTGACACGGGGTCCCGTCTCGACTGACCAGTCTGTATTCCGCTTCTAACGCGATGGAGTAGCGCCGATGCAAACGTCGCTCGAATTGGCCAAGTTCTCCTGACTTGCTCATGGCTAAACTTGGGCTACGGTTTATTGCCTAATACCCGCCAGAAATCATCCAACCTCATTGGTCAGAACGATCCGGGCGGGAACAGAATACCAACGTCACTTCGTGTCATCAATCCTGCATAGGCTTTATGGCCATGGTCGTATGTGACGATGCGTCGTGAGAAAATGAGTTGTGGCCAGTTCCTTCTTGTCGACCATGCTGAAAAACTTCCGGCAACCGGCCAAAGCCATCGCTCTTGTCGCGATCGTCGTGGCTGCACTGTATGTGATCGACTCAAGGGAATCCAACGACTCGGGTCACCTGGCTCCGGCCGCCCAGCGTAAAGCGCTTTCCAACGTAGCGGTTCGGGATCTGAACGGGCATTCCTGGCGATTAACCGATCATCGCGGTGAGGTGGTTCTGCTGAATTTCTGGGCTACCTGGTGCCCGCCCTGCCGCGAGGAAACGCCGGATTTGGTGCGGCTTTCGAAATCGTACCCGCAAAGCCAACTGGACGTGGTCGGCGTATCCATGGACGAGGGTGGTCCGGCCGTGGTCCGGCAGTTCGTTTCTCAATTCAAGATTCCCTATACCGTTGCGATGCCCGGCGACCTCCCGCTGGCATCCAGCATTGAAGGCTTGCCAACCACGCTGCTGATCGATAAGCAAGGCCGGGTGGCCAAGACCTACGTCGGAGGTTCGAGCGAAAGGGCCTTCCGCGCCGACGTGGATGCGTTGTTGCACGAACAGTCGGGAGGATGAACATGGAACAGCCCCGGCTCGGCTCCCAAGGACTCGCGGTATCGGCCATCGGACTCGGCTGCATGGGCATGTCGGATTTTTATGGCGCCGACCGCTCCACCGAACCTGAAAGCATCGCCACCATCCAGCGCGCGCTCGAGCTCGGCGTCACGCTGCTCGACACCGGCGATTTCTACGGGATGGGCCACAACGAAATGCTGATCCGCCAGGCTATTGAAGGCCGGCGCGATCAGGCCATTCTGTCGGTGAAGTTCGGCGCGCTGCGCGATCCTAACGGCGCCTTCCTCGGCTTCGACGGACGGCCGGCGTTCGTGAAAACTTCCATCGCCTACAGCTTGCGCAGGCTGGGCGTCGATCACATCGATCTCTATTACCCCTCGCGCGTCGATCCCAATGTTCCCATCGAAGACACCATCGGCGCGGTGGGCGATCTGATCCGGCAGGGCAAGGTGCGCTATGCCGGTCTGTCGGAGGCGTCGGCGGCCTCGGTGCGTCGCGCGCACGCCGCACATCCCATCAGCGCGCTCCAGATCGAATACTCCCTTTGGTCGCGCGATCCGGAAGACGATGTGATCCCGACTTTGCGCGAATTGGGAATCGGATTGACCGCCTATGGCGCGCTGTCGCGCGGTTTATTCGGCGGAAGCGTCACAGCGGCGCCGAGTGATATGCGCCGCCATTTCCCGCGCTTTCAAGGCGACAACCTGACGGCCAATCTTGCGCTCATGGACAAGCTGAAGCAGTTGGCCGATCGGCGAAACGTGACGCCTTCGCAGCTTGCCTTGGCCTGGGTACTGGCCAAAGGTCGCGACATCGTGCCCATCATCGGGACCCGCCGCCGCGAGCATTTGCAGGAGAATCTTGCCGCGGCGGATCTTCAACTCTCGCCCGCCGATCTCGACCAGATCGAACGCGAGATCCCGCGCGGCGCCGTAGCAGGCGAACGATACCCGGCGGCGACCATGTCCACTGTCAATCGCTGACAGGGAGCGCATCACCGCCTGAGCTTGGATTCAATCAACTGCAGCAGCGCGTCTTCATTCTCAATCTCGACCCCCACCTTCAACCAATAAAGTTCCACGGAATCCTCCATGAGCAACTCGAGCGATCCGGCCGGCAAGTTCGCGGCGTCTTTTTCGGTGCACAGCAGGACATTCGCGCCGTGCATGCGAGCCTGCGCCGCCAGGCACTGCAGTTCACTCCAGCGGTAGCGATGATGATCGCTGAACGACCAGGTGAACACGGGCTGGATTCGGGCGCGCTTCAACGTAGTCCAAAAGCTGGCCGGATTGCCCAGGCCGCAGAATGCCGCTACCGCGCCCTCGGGAGGATGCGCCAGCCGCTCGGTCCTCTGGCTGACCCAATAGCGCGGTTCCACTCGCGCGCGAAAAATCGGTGCGCCCGGATTGATGGCGCGAAGTTGCTGCACCAGGCCCGTGTAGTTCCGTTCGGAAGCGGCGCGCATGATGACCAAAACGTCGGCTCGCGCCAGCGCGGCGGGCGTTTCTCGTAGCAGGCCCAGCGGGAAAACAGCCCCGCCGGCAAAAGGTTTCAAGGCATCCAGCAACACGATGTCCAGGTCGCGCTCGAGCCGCCGGTGTTGGAAGCCGTCATCGAGTAAGAAAAGGTCGGGCTGATATTTGGTTTCGATCAGCGTGCCGGTGGACCAGCGATCCGCTCCGATTCCGGCGTGCGCGTAGCCGGAATGGATGTAGATCTGCGCCTCATCTCCTGTTACGCTGACCGGCACCGGCTCGCCGGCCTCCACCACGATGCTGGGCTCGATAGATCGCCGCCGGTATCCACGAGTGAGGATCGCCGGATAATGGCCGCGCTCGCGCAGGCGCTCGGCCAGATAGTCCACCATGGGCGTTTTGCCGGCGCCGCCCATGCTGATAGCCCCGATGCTCACAACCGGCGTCCGGAGCCGCCGCGCGCGCGACAAATCGACGCGCTGCTTGATTTTTCCGCCCGCGATCCAGAGCCGGGAAAGCATCCACAGCAGTGGCCCGAACACGCCGCGCGGCTTTCCGGTCGGAACAAAGAGATCCTGCCGCCGCAAAATTTCTTCGGCCGCTTTGCGCGCTGCTCCCTGATGGCTGGCGGCCAACTCGGCAGCGCGCGTGCCCAGACGATCGCGCAGGTCCGGCTCGTCCAGCAGCGTTTGCACCGCGCCTGCCAGCTCCTGGGGACTCGCGATTTCACGCATGGCGCCATGCTCGCGAAACTCCGCCGCGATGCTTGCGAAATTTTCCAGATGGGGTCCGCTAACGATGGCACGCCCGGAAGCCGCCGGTTCCAGCAGATTATGTCCGCCACGGCGCGCCAATGTTCCGCCCATGAATACGACGTCGGCCAGCGGAAACAGGCTGGCCAGTTCGCCGATGGAGTCGAGCAACAGAACGCAGGGCAGCGCCAGGTTGGGATCCAGCGCCGTTCGCGAGCGCCGCCAGAAGCGCACTTGTGCCGTGCGCAACAGCTCGGCGGCCGCATCGAAACGTTCGGGCTTGCGCGGAACCAGGATCAGCAGCAGTCCGGGATTGGCTTGCGCGAGCCTTCCAAACGCCTGGACCGCGGCCCGATCCTCATCGACATCGGAGGCGTCCGCGCCGGGCATGGTGCTGGCGGCGATCCACACCGCGCTCGGACGCAGTTGATCCAGCGCGTCCGTGACCGCTTTCGGCGGCACACCGCGCAGCGGCGCGACATCGTACTTCAAGTTCCCCAGAACGCTCAAACGCTCGGGCGGCGCGCCGCAGGCCAGATAACGCCTGCGGTCCTCCTCGCTCTGCGCGTAAATCGCGTCCGGTAATGCCAGGACGTCTCGAAAAAAGAATCGCCAGGTGCGATAGTGCGGGTAAGTGCGGTCCGAGATCCGCCCGTTGACCACCAGCAGCGCGCATCCAGCGCGCTTCACTTCGCGATACAGGGCCGGCCAGATTTCGGTCTCCAGCACCACTACCACGGCCGGGCGCACGCGATGCAGCACGCGCCGCACCACAAACGGATAATCGATGGGCGCGAAAAAGATCCCGTCCACAACTCCGGTGAGTTTGTCTTCGGCCAGCGCGCGTCCGGCCAGCGTGCTGACGGAGAGATACAGCGGCAGGCCGGGGCTGCGCTCGCGCAGTTGCTGGATCAGACCGGCCGCGGTCATCACCTCGCCCACCGATACCGCATGCAACCAAATCGAGCCGGGCGGCGTCGCTCGAAACGAACCCGGACCGCCTCCCAGCCGCTCGTTGAAATGGCGCAGGTAGCGAGGCTCGCGGGCGCAGCGCCAAACGAAATAAAATACAAGCAGCGGGGACGCGGCAACGCGACAGGCCGCATAAAGGAAACGAATGAAAACGCTTTGGACTTGCCTGATGGTCTTCACAGCCTCGGCCCTGCTGCTCGCCGACAAAAAAAGCGACGGCAAGTTTTCTCCTGGCCCGGTTTCGTCCTACACCGCCAAGCAAACCAATGACAACGTGACTGTCGCGGTATCCGCTTATGATACTGAAGAGCTGGCTCACACGGCATTTGGGAAATTGGACCCGAATCAGTATGGTGTACTGCCCGTGCTCGTCATCATCCAGAATGACACGGGACAGGCGCTGAAGTTGGACCACCTGGAAGTGGAGTACACTTCATTCGACCGGCAGCATGTGGAGGCGACACCGCCCTCGGAAGTGCAAACCTTGGGCGGCGGGCGCCGGCCTTCACTGCCCAACGGGACGCCCATTCATATCAAACACAAGAGCCCGCTGAACACTTGGGAAATCGAGGGTCGCGGATTCGCCGCCCAGATGCTTCCGCCGCACGAGTCGGCCAACGGCTTTTTCTATTTTCAAACCGAGCATCGGCCCGGAGCGAAGTTTTACTTGACCGGAATCAAAGTAGCGTCCACGGGCAAGGACATTCTGTACTTCGAGATCCCGCTGGATTACCACCGCTAGGGCGCGCCGCTATTTTTTCGGTGTGGCAGCGGCGGCCGGCAGAATCCGCGCGCTCTTGATCTTGTCGATGTTGGGGAAATTCTTGGATATGTAGGCGTCGCCTTGCGACTGGATCGCGCCTTGATCCGGAGTTTCGCCGTATTGGCTGTTGATTTTATCCACCACGTCCAGGCCTTCCACTACTTCGCCAAACGGCGCGAATCCTTGGGAATCCAGGAAGGAATTGTCCTTGAAATTGATGAAGACCTGCGTGGTGCGTGTGTTTGGACCGGCGGTGGCGAAGGTGATGTAGCCGCGCTTGTTGCTCTGCTTCACCGGATCGTCGCGCAGGTTCGCATTGCGCCAGGCGCCATTCACAGCGGGATTGGAGTTCAAGCCGAACTGCACCATGAAATTGGGCACCACGCGGAAGAAGGCGGCATTGGTAAAGAACCCGCCGCGAACTAGATTGTAGAAACGGTCCGCGCCCTGGGGCGCCCAGTCTTTATGCACCTCGACCACGAAGTTTCCCTTGGTGGTGACGAACTCGGCCTTGTAGTCGGCCGGCGCCACAGCGTGCAGCGACGCGGGATTCATCAACGAGCCGCTGGCGGCCGGAGCTTTTTTGGGCGTGTTCTTGGACGCCGGTTGTGCCATCAAGCAGGAACACAACAGAGTGCTTACGATCAGTGATTTCATAAAGCTCGATTATACAGAATGTCCCGTGCCCGGCGCATTCCCGCGCGCCGGCCGGAGGGGACCGGCAGGGGGCTTGACGTTGGCAGGCAGTGGCTGTATCATTGCGCTCAATGCTATGAGCAACATCGCGGCGGAGATAGAGCGATGAATTGGTTCGTATCGGAATCGGTTTCACCCGACAGCATGCTTCAAGCAGGCCTTCCTTTCCTGGAAGTTTTTTGCGTGCTGGTTGGGGTCATCGCGGTCCTGATGCTGCTGATCACACTGCTCCATACCATCTTTGCGATTGGTTCCTCCAACGCTCACTCCGAATTGCATCGATTCGGCGAAGCCAAGCAGCGCGTTAGCCGTGCGCTCTCGACCCCGGCCCCATCCAGGAAACGGCTGCAGGTGGCCCACCTTCGCGGCTGGTTGTTTACTCGTTAACCCAGCCCGCCAATTGCCTCCTATCCGGTGCGTCACGCTAGGCGAAGGTTACTCGGTACTATAACCGTCCACCGTACCAATGCAGTACCGAATCCACGGCGGAGGGCTAGCCCGATTCGTGCAACGTGATGTATACTCCTCGGTGTTGGAAGGAAAGCCAGGAGGAAACCCGTGCTGAAACTACTTGCTTTGTTTGGCCTGGTCGTAATAGCGGCAGCGCCACTAGCTGCGGACACACTCGCCCCTTGCGACACCGGCGTGGTGGGAAATTTGGTTACCAACTGCGGGTTCGAAGCCGGGGATTTCACCGGTTGGACCGAGGGGGGCAACTTTGAGGATAATGAAGTTGTAAGTGGTGCCTTTTATGTCTACAGTGGTGCCAATTCCGGCAGTTACTATGCGGTACTTGGGCCGGTCGGCGCGGACGGCACTCTTTCTCAGACCCTTTCGACGACCAACGGGGAAGACTACACGTTTTCTTTCTATCTCGCCAGCGTCGGAGACGACCCCAGCAATTTCTCAGCGCTGTGGGACGGGACTCCGGTCCTATCCCTGACGGATCCCAATACCGGTACGGGGTTTACTGAGGAATCGTTTTCGGTAACGGGCACAGGGTCAGACACGATTCAATTCGACTTTCGGGACGATCCAGCGTACATAGCGCTGGACGATGTGGTGGTGGTGGCAACGACGAGCCCCGTTCCCGAACCGGGCACCGTGGGCATGCTGATCGCAGGGCTGGGCGCCGTCATCGTTGCGCGCCGGCGCCGCGCGCGCGCCTGATCGCCTATCCGCCGGCAGATTTCATCCTTCAGAGAAGCATCCAACCAGGGGGTTGCAAGGTCAACCTCCTCCAGCCTGATTGTGCAACTTTTCCTTTCCTTGATTTGACAAACCCGCGACCGTTCGTTATCCTGATATAGTTTCGCGAGTCGTGTCTTCTGCTCCCGGAAACCCCTTCCTTATTTAGGGAGTCCGTCCGGGGGTCGGCCCCGATGTCTGGAATGGAAATAAGCGTTCTGGGTATGGGCTAGTCCACAGCAAGTACCTCGCTGATTTGCAGGTTCGATCATTTTGCGGCTGGCTTTGAGCCTGCCGTCGTGCGCAAACGTAGAAATTAAGGTCTAAGAGGAAATTCGTGCCGACGTTCAATCAGCTCGTCCGAAATGGGCGCAGACCGCCGCGTTATAAAACCGCGAGTCCGGCGTTGCAGGCTTGTCCGCAGAAGCGCGGCGTTTGTACGCGCGTGTACACCACCACTCCCAAGAAGCCGAACTCGGCGCTGCGCAAGGTGGCGCGCGTGCGGCTGACCAACGGGATCGAGGTGACAACGTACATTCCGGGCGTCGGACACAATTTGCAGGAGCACTCGATCGTGCTGATTCGCGGCGGACGCGTGAAGGATCTGCCCGGCGTGCGATACCACGTCGTGCGCGGGACGCTGGACGCGGCCGGCGTAGCGGACCGGAAACAGGGCAGATCGAAATACGGAGCCAAACGGCCCAAGGGACCGGCGAAGTAAAGTATGCCACGCAGACGCAGACCTGAACCGCGAGAGATCCTTCCGGATCCGGTGTACAACTCGACGCTGGCCGAGAAGTTCATCAATTCCATGATGTGGGACGGCAAGAAGAACACATCGCAGCGGATCTTCTATGAGGCCATGGACAAGATCAAGGACCGCACGGCCGACGATCCGTTGAAGCTGTTCAAGAAAGCGGTGGAGAACGCCAAGCCGTTGCTCGAAGTGAAGACGCGGCGCGTGGGCGGCGCCAACTATCAGGTGCCGGTGGAGGTGCCGCAAGAATCGCCGCACCAGTCTGGCGATTCGCTGGATTTTGCAGAACGCGCGTTCCCGGCCCGAAAAGGGCATGCCCGAGAAGCTGGCCAACGAGTTGAACGACGCCGCCAACATGCGCGGCGGAGCGATTAAGAAAAAGGATGACGTGCACCGCATGGCGGAGGCTAACAAGGCCTTCGCGCATTACCGCTGGTAAGTGAGAACTAGCAGCAGTTTTATGCCGCGTACCGTACCAATCGAGAGAATGAGGAATATCGGCATCATGGCCCACATCGATGCCGGTAAGACCACCACTACGGAACGCATCCTGTATTACACCGGGCGCACGCACAAGATCGGCGAAGTGCATGAAGGCACGGCCATCATGGACTGGATGGAGCAGGAGCAGGAGCGCGGCATCACCATCACTTCGGCCGCCACCACCTGCCAATGGCGCGACATCAACATCAACATCATCGATACGCCCGGTCACGTCGATTTCACGGCCGAGGTGGAGCGCAGCCTGCGCGTGCTGGACGGCGCGGTGGCCGTGTTCGATGCCGTCGCGGGCGTGCAGCCGCAGTCGGAAACCGTGTGGCGGCAGGCCGATAAGTACGGCGTTCCGCGCATTTGCTTCATCAACAAGATGGACCGCGTGGGCGCGGATTTCTATCATTCCGTCGATACCATCGTCGATCGGCTGAAGTGCCGGCCGGTGGCCGATTCAGATTCCGATCGGCGCCGAAGACCAGTTCAAGGGCATCGTCGACCTGGTGAAGATGAAGGCCGTAGTCTGGCGCGACGAAACGCTGGGCGCCGAATTCGACGAGGTCGAGATTCCGGCGGATCTGCTGGAAAAGGCCAAGGCATATCGCGAGCAGATGATCGAGGCGGTCTCCGAATCCGACGACCACCTGTTCGCGAAGTTCGTCGAAGGCACAGCCGATCTCCGAGGAAGAGCTGATGGCAGGGCATCCGCAAGGCCACCATCGCGCAGAAGATTTTCCCGGTGATCTGCGGCACGGCGTTCAAGAACAAGGGCGTGCAGAACCTGCTGGATGCGGTGGTGGATTATCTGCCGTCGCCGCTCGATATTCCGCCCGTGCAGGGCACGCTGCCCGACGATCCCGAGGTGGCCGAAGAGCGTCCGGCTACAGACGACGCGCCTTTTTCCGCGCTGGTTTTCAAGATCATGACCGACCCGTTTGTCGGGCAGCTGGCGTTCATTCGCGTGTATTCAGGCCAGCTGGGCGCGGGCGAGTCGGTTTACAACGTCGCCAAGGGCCGCAAGGAGCGCATCGGCCGCCTGGTGAAGATGCACGCCAACAAGCGCGAGGACATCCAGGAGATTCTGGCCGGCGACATCTGCGCGGCGGTGGGTTGAAGAACGTCTCACCGGCGACACGATCTGCGACGAAAAGCACCCGATCCTTCTGGAGTCGATCGACTTTCCCGAGCCGGTGATTCAGCTGGCCATCGAGCCCAAGACCAAGGCCGATCAGGAAAAGCTGGGCATGGCGATCCAGAAGCTGGTGCAGGAAGATCCCACGCTGCGCGTGAATACCGATCCCGATACCGGGCAGACCATTCTGGCCGGGATGGGCGAGCTGCATCTGGAAATCATCGTCGACCGCATGCAGCGCGAGTTCAACGTCGGCGCCAATGTCGGCAAGCCGCAGGTGGCGTATCGCGAGACCATTCGCACGACGGCCGAGTACGACTACACGCACAAGAAGCAGACCGGCGGCAGCGGCCAATACGCGCGCATCAAGATCCGCGTCGAGCCCAATCCGGGCAAGGGTTTCGAATTCGAAAACGAGATTACGGGCGGCGCGATCCCCAAGGAATTCATCCCGGCGGTCGAGAAGGGCGTGCGCGAGGCGCTGGAAGGCGGAATTCTGGCCGGGATATCCGATGGTGGACGTCAAGGTGGCTGTGTACGACGGCGCCTATCACGAAGTGGACTCGTCGGAAATGGCGTTCAAGATTTGCAGCTCGATCTGTTTCAAGGAAGCCTGCAGAAGCGCCAAGCCGGTACTGCTCGAGCCGGTGATGCGCGTCGAAGTGGTGGTGCCGGAAGAGTACATGGGCACCGTGAATGGCGACCTGAATTCCCGGCGCGGCCGTCTGGAAGGCACCGAGGTCCGCGGCACCACGCAATTGATCAAGGCGATGGTTCCGCTGTCGGAAATGTTCGGCTATGCCACCGAGCTTCGCTCGCGCACGCAGGGCCGCGGCAGCTTCACCATGCATTTCGGGCAGTACGAGGAAGTCCCAAAAAACTTATCGGAAGAAATTGTGGCGAAAGTTCAGGGCAAGGTTACGAGGTAACAGCGAGTTTATTAGGAGAGTGAAACATCCATGGCTAAGGAAAAATTTGACCGCAGCAAACCGCACGTAAACATCGGCACGATCGGGCACATCGATCACGGCAAGACCACGCTGACGGCGGCGATCACCAAAGTGCTGGGGAAGAACAACCCCAAGGTAAAGTTCCGTTCGTTCGATTCGATCGACAACGCGCCGGAGGAAAAAGCCCGCGGTATTACGATCGCGGTGGCGCACATCGAGTATGAGACCGCCAAGCGGCACTACGCGCACGTGGATTGCCCCGGCCACGCCGACTACATCAAGAACATGATCACGGGCGCGGCCCAGATGGATGGCGCGATTTTAGTGGTCGCGGCGACCGACGGACCCATGCCGCAGACGCGCGAGCATGTGCTGCTGGCCCGGCAAGTGGGCGTGCCCTGCATCGTGGTGGCTTTGAACAAAGTGGACATGGTGGACGACCCGGAGCTGCTGGAACTGGTCGAGCTGGAAGTGCGCGAGCTGCTGTCGAAATACCAGTTTCCGGGCGACACGCTGCCGGTGGTGCGGGTGAGCGCGCTGGGCGCGCTGAACGGCGAAGAGAAGTGGGAAAAGACGGTGCTGGAGCTGATGGACAAGGTGGACGATTACGTCCCGCAGCCGGCGCGCGAGAAGGACAAGCCGTTCCTGATGCCGATCGAGGACATTTTCTCGATCCAAGGGCGCGGCACGGTGGTGACGGGCCGAATCGAGAAGGGCATCTGCAAGGTCGGCGAGGAAATGGAGATCGTGGGCTTCCGCGATACGCGCAAGACGGTGGTCACGGGCGTCGAGATGTTCAAGAAGCTGCTCGATCAAGGGGAAGCCGGCGACAACGTGGGGTTGCTGCTGCGCGGTATTGAAAAGGACGACGTGGAGCGCGGGCAGGTGATCGCGAAACCTGGGTCGATCACGCCGCACAAGAAGTTCAGGGGCGAAATCTACGTATTGAGCAAGGAAGAAGGCGGGCGGCACACGCCGTTCTTCAAGGGCTACCGGCCGCAGTTTTATTTCCGGACCACGGACGTGACGGGAGTGACGCAGTTGCCGGCTGGGACCGAGATGGTGATGCCGGGCGACAACGTGAACCTGGAGGTCGAGCTGATCACGCCGGTGGCCATGGACAAAGGGTTGCGGTTTGCGATCCGCGAGGGCGGCCGGACGGTGGGCGCCGGGACCGTGACCGAGATTTTGGAATAACGGTTTGGTATAGGAGCGAAGCATGCGCGAAATCATAACGTTGCAATGCACCGAGTGCAAACGCAAGAACTACAGCAAAACCAAGAACAAGAAAACCATGACCGAGCGCTTGGAGCTGAAGAAGTTCTGCGCGTTTTGCCGCAAACATCAGGCACACAGGGAAATCAAGTAAACTGGAATTGGATCGGGCGATTGAGCCCTCGAACTAAAGGGATTTTAGGGGCATAGGCTAACGGTAAACCAGCGGTCTCCAAAACCGCCTTTGGGGGTTCGAATCCCTCTGCCCCTGCCAGTAAGCAATCAGAGCGTCGGGACGTCAAGGAAGAAGCAGAAATATGGCGACAGCACAGATACAAGAGGGCGATAGCGGCAACTTCATGCAACGGGCCGCCACCTGGCCCATTCGCATCAAGAATTATTACGAAGAGCTGCAGACCGAGATGCGCCTGGTAACCTGGCCGTCCTGGAAACAGGTGCGGGCTACTACCGGCGTCGTGATCGTTGCGGTCTTCCTGCTGGCTGCCTATTTCATGGTGGTGGATGAAATCGTGAACAACGCGATCCAGAAGCTCTTCACGACATTCTCCCACTAGGCGGAAACACGAAATGGCTGAGGACGAGATTATTTCAACACAAGAGACGGGCGAGCTCGAGCGTGAGGCAAGCGAGCGGGAGGCGGAGCTGAGCGAGTCCGAACCCGACGACAACCAGCCTGAAGCGGAAGCCACTGAAGAAGCCGAGGCCGAGGCCGAAGCGGAACCCGAGTCATCGGAAGAAGCGCCAGCCGAGGCCGCATCGTCAGAGGAAGCACCGGCTGAGACGCCTGCGCCCGTTGACGAAAGCAAGAATTGGTACATCATCCACACCTACTCGGGCTTCGAGCAAAAGGTGGCCGATTCCCTGCGGTCGCGCGCGCAAGCCTTCGGCTTCTCCGACAAAATCGGGCAGATCCTGATCCCTACCGAAGAAGTGATGGAGCTGCGCGCCGGCAAGAAGGTCACCAGCAAACGCCTGCTTTATCCCGGATACGTGCTGGTGCAAATGGAGATGAACGATCAGCTCTGGCACGAGGTGAAGAATACGCCGCGCGTCACTGGCTTCGTGGGCGGCGGCAACAGCCCGGTACCGCTTTCATCCGACGAAGTGAATTCGATTCTTTACCGCCAGCAGACTTCGGCCAAGACGCCGCGTCCCAAGATGACCTTCGAAAAGAACGAAACCGTAAAGATCATCGATGGACCGTTCGCGAACTTCTCGGGCAAAGTGGACGAGATCAATCCGGAGCGGAACACGCTGCGCGTCCTGGTGACTATTTTCGGCCGGGCCACACCGGTGGAGTTGGATTTCCTACAAGTAGAAAAGATCTAGAAAAAACATGGCAAAGAAAATCAACGCGCAGGTGAAACTGCAAATTCCGGCCGGCAAAGCGACTCCGGCCCCTCCGGTGGGTACGGCGCTCGGCCCGCAAGGCGTGAACATCATGGAGTTCTGTAAGGCGTTCAACGCCAAGACCTCCGCCAAGGATCAGGAAGGGCTCATCATCCCGGTGGTGATTACGATCTACAGCGACCGGTCGTTTACCTTCATCACCAAGACCCCGCCGGTACCCGTGCTGATCAAGCGCGCGGTCAACCTGGCCAAGGGATCGGCGGAGCCGAACAAGAACAAGGTCGGAAAGATCACCGAAAAGCAAGTGGAAGAGATCGCTAAGATCAAGATGCCCGATTTGAATTGCTTCGATCTGGCGGCGGCGATGCGCAGCGTCAAAGGGACCGCGCGCAGCATGGGCGTCGACGTAGTTTAGGAGATCTTAGGAAGCGCCCTAGGTGGTGTGGCGCATTTCGCGCTGCACCCGGCGTGCGGCGCGCTCGCTGATTAGATTGGCCACCTTACCCAGCAGCCCGGGAAGGTCCTCGGGCTTGATCAGCATCCGGGTCTGCGTGACCACCTTCATGCTATGCTCTTTTTTCTGGTAGGTGGTTACAATGGCTGTAGCCGGTTTGTAATCCATCATGCGGGCATGCGCCAGCACCTTCAACCCGGCCTCGGGCGACTCCATTTGGAGGTCGCTCAGAACCAGTTGATACTCCTGCTCATCCATCTTGCCGACCGCTTCGGCCGCGGACGCCGCAGCATCCACATGGTAGCCGCCGGCTTGCAGGACGGTCTGCAGAGTCAAGCGCGAGGTAGGATCGTCGTCCACCAAAAGCACTCGAGCGAGTTCCAGTTCGGTGCAGCGATCTTCCAGGCTCATATTTCTCATCTGGCCCTATCCAATCCAACTATAGTTTAATCGAAGACCAGAGAAATGGAAGCCTTGATTTAGGGGAAACGGTCTAAGGTTCCTGGAAGACGCGTCGGAAGATGAGATCTACGTTATCTAACTGTTTGGAAACACTAAAGATCCTTGCTAATTGCTCCGGTGGGAGATAAGCTTGGATCTGTAAGTCATTTGACACTGCGGCTCGAAAATCCCCGTCCGTCTCCCAAGCCCGCATGGCATGAGCCTGGACAAGTCTGTAAGCTTCCTCACGAAGTACGCCCGCTGCAGTCAGGTCCAGCAGCAGCTGACCGGAGAAAACCAGACCTCGGGTCAAGTCCAGATTCTTCTTCATGCGTTCGGCGTTGACCCGCAGGCCCGAGATCAACCAGTGGGTTTTCGCGAGCATGTAATCGACCAGAATTGTCGAATCGGGAAGAATAATGCGCTCCACCGAGGAGTGGGAAATGTCGCGTTCGTGCCACAGAGCGATGTTCTCAAAAGCGGCCTGCGCGTTGGAACGGACCACGCGGGCCAAGCCGCAGATCTGCTCCGAGACCACTGGATTGCGTTTGTGGGGCATGGCGGAGGAGCCCTTCTGGCCCTCCGAAAACGGCTCTTCAGCCTCGCGCACTTCGGTGCGCTGCAGGTGGCGAATCTCGAGCGCGATCTTTTCGAGCGTGGCGGCGATTAGCGCGAGCGAAGCGACATATTCGGCATGCCGGTCGCGCGAGATTACTTGCGATGCGATTGGAGCAGGCTGCAGACCGAGCCGCCGGCAGATGCGCTCTTCGGCTTCGGGACCAATATGGCCGAAGGTTCCCACCGCGCCCGAGATCTTGCCGACCCGCATCCCCTCCGCCGCGGCCGCAGAAGCGCGTCCGGTTGCGCTGCATTTCGTCGTACCAAAGCGCCAGCTTCAGCCCGAAGGTGATGGGCTCGGCATGGATTCCGTGCGTGCGCCCGATCTGCACCGTGTTCTTAAACTCGAAGGCGCGCGTCTTCAAGGTCTGGGATAACGCGTCGATTCCCGCCCGAATAATCTCGGACGCGGCGCGAACCAGCAACGCCTGCGCGGTATCGACCACGTCGTTCGAAGTCAGCCCGTAATGCAGCCAGCGCGAGGCTGGGGCATGTCCCGCCGCAGCCATGCTTTCCGCGACGGCCGACGTAAACGCAATCACGTCGTGCCGTACTTCGCGCTCGATTTCGTGAATGCGCGCCAACTGAAAGCTGGCGTGTTCGCGCAGAAGATGCGCCGCCTCGGCCGGCACCTCGCCTGTTTCAGCCAGAGCTTCGGCGGTGGCAAGCTCCACCTCCAGCCACTGGCGATACTTGTTTTCCTCGCTCCAGATGCGGCCCATCTCGGGCCTGGTATACCGATCAATCATGCCGGATCATTCAGTACGCGAAGACCTCGGTTTGGCCTTTCGGCTCGGCGACAACCAGCCGCGTAAACAACGAGCGCCCGGCGCGATCCAGCGCCCGCTCGGCCATGCAGCGCACGATTTCGGGATGGTTGTTGTGCTCGCTCAGGTGCCCGAGTACGAGCGTGCTCACCGACGAATCCAAGTCGCGCCAAATGAAATCCGAGACCACTTCGTTGGACAAGTGTCCCTTGCGCCCCATGACGCGCTGCTTCACGGACCACGGGTATGGCCCTACTTTGAGCATTTCCAGATCGTGGTTGGATTCCAGAATCAAAAGATCCGCGCCGCGCAGATGAAACTTGATGGAGTCAGGCACGTAGCCTAAGTCCGTTACGACCCCGACCTTGATCCCATCGGCGCGAAAACAGAATCCCACCGGATCGATGGCATCGTGAGGAACGGTGAAGCTGTCGATGTCGATATCGCCGATGGTGAAGCTGGCGCCAGCCTGAAAACAGTCCAGCTTGGGCGTATATTCGCCCCACGGTATGGAAGGCGCGGTCAGCCGGGTGATGTAAACCGGAATGTCGAGTTGGCGTGCCAGAGCCACCAGCCCGCTGACGTGGTCGGAGTGCTCATGACTGATCAGGATTGCGTCCAGGCTCTCGGCCGATTCGCCGATCGCCGCTAGCCGCGCCAGCACATCGCGCTTGCACAACCCGGCATCCACCAGCACACGCGTGCGTTCAGTGCGGATGAACGTCGAGTTTCCTGAACTGCTGCTAGCCAGCACACAAACTTTGACGATAATGCGCCTCCAGGCCTAAGTTGTAGGTTAGGACAGTCGCGCGCTGCGTGTCCAGCCTTGATTGATCGGCTTGCTTGGTTAGCTCTGCGAGGCCGCGACGGCCATCACGCTCGAAACTTGCGAAAAGATCGTGCTAATGCTCGTCGCAACTGAGGGCATCACTGCGCCGGCGGCCACGGCCACGAAACCGGCCATGAGCGCATACTCGATCAGATCCTGGCCGCGCACGTCCTTGGCCAGCCGAGCGCAGCCGTACTGTATCAATTGAATCAAATTCATTTCTTTCCTCCAGGTCTTGGAATGTCTCGTCCCTTCTATCTAAGCTTTTCGGAGGCGAAGCAGCTATATATCGAAAGTCATAATCTTATAGGCCGCGAGTGGCCACCGAACGTACTACGATATTCGCTAGCGATGCCCGTTACAATGAGAGTTCCATGAAAGCACGCGTCTACGTCTCCATGAAAGCGACCGTCCTCGATCCCCAAGGCCAGACCATTCGTTCAGCGCTGGCAGGTCTGGGGCATAGCTCGATCGCCGCGGTTCGACAGGGCAAGTTTTTCGACATTACTCTGGAGCCCGGAACCAATCGGGAAAAAGCCGCCAGCGAGCTGGATCAGATTGCGCGCGACGTGCTGGCCAATCCGGTCATTGAAGAATACCGGGTTGAATTTGTCGAGAGCTAGGGCTGCTGCTCGTTCAACCATTTCGGAAACAGCAGCGCCTGCACGTCCGGCTGGTCCAGATCCGACTTGCGGATTTCGTGCACTTCTAAATTAATCTGATGCGCGGGCGTTTGGCCGTTGAGCTTCATCACCAGGCTGCGTACGGCTTCGTAGCCGATGCGGTAAGGGTCCTGCACCAACATCAGGTCGATGGTTCCATCCTTGAGGGCTTGGATATGCATGTCGCTGGAATCGAACGTCACCAGCTTGATCTTGCCTGAGAGGCCGCGCGCCTTGATGGCTTGCAAAGCGCCAATGGAATTGGCTTCGGCGGACGCGAACATGCCATTGAGATCGGGATGCGCAGTCAGGATGTCTTCGGCGGCCTGGCGCGATTTGGCGCGGTCGGCCATGCCGTACTGCCGGGCGACAACTTGAATTGCGGGAAATTCCTTGGCCATGACCTCTTCAAAGCCGCGCTCGCGATCCACGGTGGACATTCCGCCGGGCTTGTGCATGAGTTCGGCGACTTTGCCTTTACCGTCGACCAGCGCGGCCAGGCGGCGTGCGGCCGTTTGTCCCGCGGCGTAGTTATCGGTGGCGACAAAGGTTACGTAGCCGGTGATGTCGAGGCCGGAATCAAATACCGTCACCGGAATGCCGGCTTCGATGGCGCGTTCCACCGGTTTCACTAGCGCCGAATGATCGGTAGCGGAAATGGCCAGCCCGTCCACGTGCCGCGCGATCATCGAATCCACAATCTCGATCTGGCGCGAGTACTCGGTCTCTTCGCGCGGGCCGTTCCAGAGGATATCGACGCCGAATTCTTTGGCAGCCGCATCCACGCCGGCATGAATCGACACGAAGAAAAGATGCGAGGTCGCTTTGGGCACCACGCCGATCAGTTTCTTGGTGCGTTTTTGACAGGAAGCGAGCGCCAGGGCGGCGAAGATCAGCACTACTAGCAGGCGCAATCTGGACGGCATAGCTCAGGGACAGTATACTGCCAAGGCGCCGCGCTGCGAGAATCAAAGATCGCTGATCACGGTCTCGACCGATCCGGACCTGTGCGCAGAGCGGTAACATTCCATCACCAAACGGCCGATTCCCAGATAGTCATCGAGATTCATCGGCTTCTTGATGTAACAGTCCGCCTGCTGCAAAGTGGGCCGGGCAAGATCTTCCGGAGCCGAGCTAAGAACCGCGACTGGCAAATTGCGCAATTCCTCCGTATTGCGTATGAACTGGAGCAGCTCCAGGCCGTCACGCTTAGGAAGATTCAGATCCAGCACGATGATGTCCGGCCGCGGCGCCTGGCGGTACGGATACAGATGGCCCAAAAACCGGAACGCTTCATCGCCATCGCTGAGAACCTGAAGTTCGCAGTTATTGAATTCGCAAGATAGAGCCTTTCGCAACAAGTAGGCGTCGGCGTCGTTGTCCTCGGCTACTAAGATCCTAATGGGTCGCGATACGTTCATAGGTAGGGCCAAGAGCCGGCAGTGTAAAATGAAACTCCGAACCGCGATCGGGAATCGACGTGACCCAGATCTTTCCACCGTAATGCTGCACGATCCGCTCGCAAATCGCCAGACCGATACCATTTCCCGGAATTTCGCGGCCGTGCAGCCTTTTGAAAACTCCAAAGATCCGGCCCTGAAACTCTTCCGCAATTCCTATGCCAGTATCTTTCACGGTGAAGTGCCAGAGCTGTCCTTCCTGTTCTGCGCCGACATGGATTTGAGGCGGACACTTAGAACGATATTTGATGGCATTACTGATGAGATTTTGCAAGACCTGCAGCATGTGCGGAGAGTACACAGGAATCTTCGGAAGGGGGTCATGAGTCAGGTGGGCGTTGGTCTTTTTTATGAGGCTGTCCAGTGTAAGTGTTACCTGGTCTAACACCGATTCGCAATCGGTTACACAAGTGCCGGTGTGTTCGGGCGCTTTCACCGCGCGAGTATAGGCCAGCAGGTCCTCCACCAGGTGCTGCATCCGCTGAGCTCCTTCCACGATGAAACGCATATGGTTCTCAGCCTCGGCGTCCAACTGTTCGTCATACGCGCGAGCGAGCAACTGCGTATATAGACTTACATTGCGGATCGGCTCCTGCAGATCGTGCGCGGCCGCGTAGGCGAACTGCTCGAGCGCGGCATTCGAGCGGCTCAGCTCTTCGCGCTGCCGCACCAGCTCAGCCAACTGGTTGCGCACTTCGTATTGCCGCGCGCGCGATGCCAGAGCGGCCCGGATGCTGGCCACCAGCGTAACGGTCCGAATGGGACGCTCCAGCAGCGTAATGTGTCCCAAACGCTCCAGCAATTTCGAGCGCTGCAAGCTTTGCGCGGTGGGGCGCCCTCCGGAAGTCAGAATGACGAATGGCAGATCGGACCAGGGTGGCTGGGCACGAAGAATATCCAGAAGACGCTCGACGCCGCTCAGACTCAGAGCCTCCTCGGCCACCAGGACGGCGCCCGCGCCACTGGAAATATGCTCGCAGAGGTCGGCTATGCCGGTGGAGGCCGCCGCCTTGAATCCGGCTTTCTCCAGCACTGCCAGCGCGAGGTCCTGATCGTATTTGCGCGATGCGAACACGAGCACGCTGGAATCCGAATTGGCGCTAGCGCTGTTCATTCCCCTCGGCGTGGCCCAAAGATGCAACGTCTCCGGTGTATTCCGGGACCCCGGTCAGCACTCCTTGAAACGCCGTCAGCGGGCGTCCCACGCGGATACCCGCCTCCGGCACGATTTCGAGTTCTCGAATGGTCCGCTCGTGGCCGCTGGTGCGCTTTTTGACCACCGACACTGCTTTGCGCACCTCACCGCGAGCCTCGAAAAAACGCAGCAGAACAATGGTATCCGCCATGTAGCTAAGGTCCACCGAGTTCTCCAGTTCGAAAACGCCGTGCTGCGCCAGCACCAGGATTGTCACCACTCCCCGCTCGTTCAGAAAGCTGAGGAGCTCGTGCATCTGCAGCGTAAGGAACTCTTCCTGCGGCATGCCGGCCAGGTAGCCGTTCAAACTATCGATGACAATCATGCGGGCGCCCTGGTTCTCGACGCTATGGCGAACGCGAGCCGCAAACTCGCCGGGCGATAGTTCCGCGGGGTCGATCTGTTCCACGTCGATGCGGCCGTCTTCAATGGCGGCTCTCAAAGGTATGCCGAGAGTTTCGGTGCGCGCCAGGAGACTGGTTTTGCTCTCTTCAAACGTATACATGCCGACATGTTCGCCCCGGTTGGCAGCGCCGATCGCGTATTTCAATGCCAGCGTCGATTTTCCGCAACCGGCCGGCCCGGTAATTAAAGTGCTGCTGCCGCGATCCAGGCCGCCGCCCAGCAGGTTGTCGAGTTCCTCTACGCCACTCAGGATGGATTCGCGATCGAAAGGGGCGTGATCCCCGGCCGCGATCAGGCGCGGAAAAATACGCAGCCCGCCGGTCTCGATGGTGTAGTCGTGAAAGCCTTCCATGAATGCCGCGCCGCGCATTTTAGAAATCTCCACGCGCCGGCGAATCCGGCCGTATTCGCGAGACAGGCGCTCCAGGGAAATCACTCCGTGCACCACGCTGTGAAGCTGCCTCTCCTTGGCGGCGGAGGTGCGGTCGTCCAAAAGCAAGACCGTAATGTCGCGGCCCGTGAGATGCTTCTTCAGCGCCAGGATCTGACGGCGATAATGCCGGGTGTCCTGTGCCAGCAGGCGCAGCTCGGCCAAGGAATCCAGCACTACCCGTGCCGGCCGGGCTTTCTCGATTTCCAGGTTCAACGCTTGGACAGTGTCGGCCAGCTCGATTTCTTCCGGATGGAAAAAAGTGTAAGACTCTTCCGGATTCAAATTGGCCTCGGCCGGGATAAGCTCCACGATATCGATCGAGTCCAATGACCATCCGTGCGATCGAGCGATGCTGTTAAGTTCACGCCGGCTCTCGGACAGCGTTAGCAGCAGGCCCCTCTCTCCCTGCGCTGATCCGGATAGCAGGAATTGGAGCGCCAGCGTCGTTTTCCCCGTTCCCGGATCGCCTTCCACCAGGAAAACGTTATTCCTTTGCAAACCGCCGTAAAGAATTTCGTCCAATCCGGAAACGTCCGTCAGCAGGCGAGAGCTCAGTGAAGTGTTTACCATCTTTTGTCCTAGGGCTGAAACAGAACAGCGCGCCTGGATGCCGGCTTGGGAGTGCGGGCCATTCCGGGTGCCGGCCGCACGCCATGTGGCTTGGCGCAACGGCGGCGTTCCATCGGGTTAGATGCGTATCGGGGAGCTACGTTACAGGCCGTTGCTCGCAAGCTAGTCTGGGCGCGGCTTGGACGGCGCGGCTCGGGCACAGTATACTGCTCCGAGTGAAGACAAATCATCAGTGGTTGCTTGCCGCGCGGCCTCAAGGTGCGGCGAAAGAATCGGATTTTCGTTGGATGGAAGCGCCGGCGCCCGCTTTGGCCGATGGCCACGTGCTGGTACGGCTGGTCTATCTCTCGCTCGATCCCACCAATCGCGTCTGGATGAACGAGGCGGATTCGTACCTGCCGGCGCTGAAGCTCGGTGAGGTCATGCGCGGCGGGGGAATCGGCATCGTCGAGGAATCGCGGCATGCTGACTTTTCGGTGGGCGACCTGGTGCAGGGCCTGCTCGGCTGGCAGCACTATGCCGTCCTGCCCGGTCCGGCGCTGACCAAACTTCCTAAGGGGCTTCCGGTCCCTATCACGGCTTTTTTCGGACTGCTCGGCCACATCGGCCTGACCGCTTATTTCGGGCTTTTGGATATTTGCAAGCCGCAGCCCGGCGAGACGCTGGTGGTTTCAACCGCGGCCGGCGCGGTGGGGTCGCTGGTGGGGCAGATCGGGAAAATCAAGGGTCTGCGCGTGGTCGGCTTAACGGGTAGCGACGAAAAATGCCGCTGGATCAAGGACGAACTCGGTTACGACGCAGCCATCAACTACAAAACCGAAAACGTCCGCCAGGCGCTGGAGCGGCACTGCCCGGAAGGGATCGACGTGTACTTCGATAACGTGGGCGGCGAGACGCTGGAGACGGTGCTGGACTTGATCAACTTGCGGGCGCGCATCTCGGTCTGCGGCATGATCTCGCACTACAATGACGGCCAGCATCCGATGCCTGGGCCGCGCAATCTCGCGAACCTGATCATGAAGCGTGCGCGAATGGAAGGCTTTCTTTGCACCGACTATCTGTATCGGGCCGAGGAAGCATTCACGGCGATGATCGGCTGGCACCTGCAAGGGAAACTGAAGTACCGCGTGGATGTGGTGCAAGGCCTGGAGAACGCCCCCAAAGCCTTGGCGAAGCTGTTTGACGGATCGAATACTGGAAAGCTGATCGTTCAGGCCAGCCCGGAGTAGCGCGGGCTAAAGTCAAAGATCGGCGATTCGCTTGATCTTAGTGAAACCTTCCTGTCTAGTCGGAGGCTCTAGCTTACTTGCCATTTCGCGAATGGCTTCTTCTGGCACGATGCGGCGGCGATTGCGGTTGCGCTGGATGCAAACTTCCACGGGCACGTCGAAGTAGAGCGCTTCGAGCGTGCATCCGTAACGCCGCGCGAGTTGGACGTAGGGGCGCCGTTCCCAGCGCGTCAGATGCGTCGCGTCTACGTAGGTTACCGGACGTCCCACGGCGATGCGCTGTCGAACCAGATAGCGGATGGTCGCGAACACGCGGTCGTGGATGGATTGCTCGCTGGGATCGTCGGCCACGAGGCGCCGAACTTCATCGGACGAGATCGCGTTCACGCCCAGCTTGGCGAGATAGGTGGTCTTACCCGACCCCGGCAACCCGACCGTGATGACGATCTTAGACGGCGTAGCGGTCGGCTTGGAGCAGGCGAGCTGCGATTCGACGGCGGGTTGCGATGGCGTCCACCGGCTCGAATTTGGTGAAGCGCTTCAGCACGGCCAGGTTGGTGCGCAGCGCGTCGCCTTCCGAACATGCGGCCAGCACCGTGCGCGCCGCGCTTTCCACCGTCTCCATGGCTTCGCGCAGGAAAACCGCCGACATATCGCGGGCGTTCTCGCCCTTCCCGTGCTTGGCCAGCTTTTGCGTGCGCAGCAGCACCGATTCCATGGCGAAAGCGTTCATCGAGATATCCGTGATGCCCGCCAGGATCTCCTGCTGGTCCTCGATCGCGGTCATGTATTTCTGGTAAGCGACGCCCAAGGCGAACAACGCCACCTTCTTCGCGTTCTCGACCAATTTCGTTTCTTCGTCGCCGCCGGAGGCAAGCGCCGGCCCAGCCAACAGTTCGGCTTGCAGCTTTTTGACAGCTTCCACCAGGCCCAGTTGGCCCTTTTGCGCGCGCTTCAGCAGCATGCCGGTTGCTAGCAGGCGGTTGATCTCGTTCGTGCCTTCGAAAATGCGGTTGATGCGCGAATCGCGATACGCGCGCTCCACGGCGATAATCCTGGCTGGTAACCGTAGCCGCCGTGGATCTGCACGCCTTCGTCGACCACGTAGATCGAGCATTTCCGAAGCGAAGACTTTGATGAAAGAGCATTCGGCCGCGAATTCTTCCACCGCTTTGAGCATGGTTTGCGCCGCGTCGGGCTGGCTCCAGGAGAAACCTTCCAGCTCGTTCTCGATCAATCCAACCACGCGGTAGCTCGATGGATTCGGCGGCGAAAATCCGGATCGCCATCTCGGCCAGCTTGTGCTGGATCATGCCGAACTCGGCGATGGATTTGCCGAAGGCCTTGCGTTCCTTGGCGTACTTCAGCGAAACGCGCAGCACTTCCTTGGCGCCGCCCACGGCGAACGGGCCCAGCTTCAGGCGGCCCAGGTTCAGAATGTTGAAAGCGATGATGTGCCCGCGGCCGATTTCGCCGAGCACGTTCTCGACGGGCACTTTCACGTTGTCGAGATAGATCGGCGGTGGTCGAGCTGCCCTTGATGCCCATCTTCTTTTCTTCTGCGCCAGGCTGGACGCCCGGGAACGCGCGCTCCACCAGGAACGCCGTGAATTTCTCGCCGCCGACCTTGGCGAAGACGGTGTAGAGGTCGGCCGCGCCGCCGTTGGTGATCCACATCTTCTGCCCGTTCAGGATGTAGTGTTTGCCATCCGGCGACAGGTCGGCGCGCGTCTTGGCGGCTAGCGCGTCGGAACCGGCCTGCGGCTCGCTCAGGCAGTAGGCCGCGACCATCTCGGCGGTTGCGAGCTTCGGCAAGATAGTGCTGCTTCTGCTCTTCGGTGCCGAACAGCAGCAGCGGCAAAGCGTGCCGATGCCGGCTGTGCGCGCCGTGCCAGGCCGAGTACGAGCCATCTTTGCGAAACGCCCTCGGCGACGATCATGGCCGAGGTGAGATCCATTTCCATGCCGCCGAATTTTTCGGGAATCACGACCGCCGGTCAGGCCCAGTTCGCCGGACTTGCGCAGGATCGAGACCGCGACGCCTGGCTCCTGGTGCTGGATCGCGTCGACATTGCGGCGCGACTTCTTTGTTCCAAAATTCCTCGGTGGTGCGCGCGATGGCGCGGTGTTCGTCGGTGAAGTCTTCCGGCGTGAAGATCTCATCGGAAGTGGTGGTTCCGAGCAGGAACGAGCCGCCCTTGTGTTTGGTGGGGAGAGAGTTGAAGTAGCCATATAATTCCTTTCGTGGCGCGCGCTTCGGCGTGCCATGTTCACAGCCATGTGAACACTTGCTTAGTTCAAGCGTTCGAAAATGCCGGCGGCGCCTTGGCCGCCGCCGATGCACATGGTCACCATGCCGTATTTGAAGTCGCGGCGCTGCATTTCGCGCAGGATGGTCGCGGTAAGTTTGGCGCCGGTGCAGCCCAGCGGATGGCCGAGCGCGATGGCGCCGCCGTTCACGTTGACGCTTCTCCAGATCGAGCCCGGCCTTGCGGATCACGGCCAGCGCCTGCGCCGCGAAGGCTTCGTTCAACTCGATCACGCCGATGTCATCGAGCTTGAGACCCGCCAGCGCCAGCGCTTTGGGGATCGCCACCACGGGCCCGATGCCCATGATCTCGGGCGGCACGCCGCCCACGGCGAAGCTGACGAAGCGGGCCATCGGTTTCAGCCCCAGCTCCTTGGCTTTCTTTTCGGACATGACCAGCGCGGCTGCCGCGCCATCGCTGGTCTGCGATGAATTGCCGGCCGTGACGGTGCCGTTAGCGTCGAAACACCGGCTTCAGTTTCGCCAGCGCTTCGACCGACGTGTCGGCGCGCGGCCCTTCGTCTTTTTTGAATACGCATCTGCCGATGCACCGGCTTGCCGTTGTCCAACACCGTGGATTCCACTTCCACCGGAACGATCTCTTCGTCGAATTTTCCTTCCGCCTGCGCGCGCAGGGCGTTCTGATGGCTGCGGTAGGCGAACTGGTCGGCGTCTTCGCGGCTGACATCCGTACTTCCGCTGGACTTCCTCGGCGGTGAGGCCCATGCCCATGTAGATCTGCGGCATGTGATCCACGATCCAGGGATTCGGCGCGAATTTGTTGCCCGCCATCGGCACCATGCTCATGGATTCAGCTCCGCCGGCGATGATAATGTGCGCGCCGCCGGAGCGGATTCTTTCGGCCGCCATGGCGATGGCCTGCAGTCCGGAAGAGCAGAAGCGGTTGATGGTGACGCCCGGCACCGAATCGGGCAGCCCAGCGCGCAGCGCCGCCACGCGCGCCATGTTCATGCCGGATTCGCGCTTCGGGCATGGCGCAGCCGAGAATCACGTCGTCGATTTCCGACGGCGGGAACCTGACGGATATTTCGCGAGCAAACGCCGGATGACGGTGGCGGCCAGGTCGTCGGGACGCGTGTTGCGCAGGCTTCCCTTGGGCGCTTTTCCGACGGCGGTGCGCAGACAATCGATGATGACGGCTTCCATGATTTTTCCTATGATTAATTCCTCAGCGGCTTGCCCGTCTTCAGCATATACTCCATGCGCTCCTGCGTTTTCGGATTGCCGCACAGGCTCAGGAACGCTTCGCGCTCCAGATCCAGCAGATATTGTTCGGAAACGGTCTGTTCGCCCGTCAGCCGGCCGCCGCTCAGAACATTGCGCCAGCTTCTCGGCGATCACCACGTCGTGGTCGCTGATGAAATGCCCTTGCCGCATGGTCCACGCGCCCAGCTTCAGCAGCGCGAATCCGTCTTCGCCCGCGACTTTGATGTCGGTGCGCGGTACGCCCGGAGCATAGCGCGGGACCAGCGACAGCGCCAGCGCCTTGGCGTCGCCGATCAGGCGCTCGGGGTTCATCGAAATCGAATCGGCGCGATCGAGCAGTCCCAGCTTCTTGGCTTCCTCGGCGCTCGAAGAAACTTTGGCGTAGCCGATCAGCTCGAAAACTTTGCGCGGGTCTTTCAGGCGCAGCAGCAGCTCCTTGCATCCCCCGCCGCCAGGGATCAGGCCCACGCCCACTTCCACCAGCCCCATGTACGTTTCGGCCGACGCCTGCGCGCGCGTCGAATGCAGCACGATCTCGCAGCCGCCGCCCAGCGTGCGCGCAAACGGCGCCGCCACCACCGGCTTAGCGGCATATTTCAACGCCATGTTGACCTGCTGGAAGCGATGGACGGCGCGTCCAGCTCGTCCCATTCGCCTTCCTGCGCGGCCAGCAGCACCATCATCAGGTTGGCGCCGACGCTGAAATTCTCGCCCTGGTTGGCGATGACCATGGCGTCGAAATTCTTGTTGGTCTCTTCCAGGCCGGCGTACAGCATGCCGATATTGTCTTCGCCCAGCGCGTTCATCTTGCTGTGGAACTCGACGCACAGCACGCCGTCGCCCAGATCGACCAGGGACGCGCCCGCGTTCTTCTGCGACCACGCCATTGGCGCGCTTGCGATCGGCCAGCGATACGATGCCGTCGGCGCGGCTCCAGGGGCTGATACTGCGTTGCGTATGAAAATCGAAATATTCGGTGCCCGGATGCGCTTGCCCGGCCTGGCGGTAGAGCGAAATCGCGCCGCGCGCGAGAGCATCTTCTCGATGTTTTCCGGAATCGCGCGGTCTTCGCTTTCCAGGCGCGTGACGACATCCACGAAGCCCAGCGCATCCCACAGCTCGAACGGCCCCAGCTTGTGGGCGTAGCCCCAGCGCATGGCGCGATCGATCTCGACGATGCGATCCGAAATCTCCGGAATCATCTCCGCCGAGTAGAGGAACAGATCGCTGAACAGCTTCCACAGGAACCGGCCGGCGCGATCGTCTGCGCGTCACCAGCGTGCGCAGCCGCTCGCCCAGATCTTCGATATTGCGCGCGGCTTCCACCGAAGGGAAGTGGGGCTTCGCGACCGGATGGTATTCGAGCGTCTTCCAATCGATCGCGTGGATCTCTTTCGCGTCCCTTTGCCGACGCGCTTGTAGAAACCCTGGCCGGTCTTGTCGCCCAGCCATTGCGCTCGATCATCTTCTTTTCGAAGTCGAGCGGCAGGAAGCGGTCGCGCCACGGGTCGTTCGGAACGGCGTGTAGAGATTCGTTCCGACGAACGCCCAAACATCCAGGCCGACGATATCCAGCAGGCGGAAGCTGGCGCTGTTCGGCAGCCCGATCAGCGGGCCGGTGAGCGCGTCCACTTCTTCGATGGTGTAATCGTCCTCGACCAGCGTCTTGGCGATGGTGCCGCCGAAAAAGCTGCCGATGCGGTTGGCGATGAAGTTCGGCGTGTCCTTGGCGCGGACCACGCCTTTGCCCAGCCGCCGGTCGGCGAAATCCTCTACGACTTCGAGCATCGCGCGGATCGGTATCGGCGCCCGGGATCAGCTCCAGCAGGTGCAGATAGCGCGGCGGATTGAAAAAGTGCGTGCCCAGGAAATGCTGGCGGAATTCGAGCGAGAAGCCTTCCGAGATCTGGCGCCAGCGGAATGCCGCTGGTGTTGGTGGAGACGATGGCGCCGGGCTTGCGCACCGCGTCCACTTTGCGCCACAGATCGCGCTTGATCTCGAGATTTTCGGTGACGGCTTCGATGATCCAGTCGCATTCGGCGAGCTTCGCCAAGATCGTCCTCGAAGTTGCCGGGCGTGATCGAGCGCGACTTTGTCGTCGGTGAAAAATCCGCCGGGCCGCTGCTTGAGCGCGGTTTCGATGCCTTTCAGCGCGGCAGCGTTGCGATTCGGCTGGCCGGGCACGACGATGTCTAAACAGAAGCGCGGGCACGCCCGCGTTGGCGAAATGCGCGGCAATCCGCGCGCCCATTGTGCCGGCTCCGAGGACGGCAACCCGACGTATGATGTGCATGGGAAACTCAATTATAACGGAGGTCGCGCGCGCTGGAGCCCATTATTCTGACCAAGCAGCTCAGAAAAATTCGAAAGCAGTACTGCTGCTGCGTGAAATCGCACACGAGTGAAATCGCGCACGGCCCGCTTGGTTCGCTATACTCAAGTTTCATGCGTCGCGCCATCCTCATCCTGACCTTGGCCCTGGCCGTGACCTCCGCACTGGCGATCGAGATTCCACGCAAGTCCCCCGAGTTCGTCATCGAGATGGGACCGAACAAGCAGTTGCTGGTGAGCCAGTACCGGGGCAAGGTTTTGTGCCTGGTCTTCATACTCACCACTTGACCGCACTGCCAAAAAACCACTCAGGTCTTGAGTGGCATTGAAAAGGAACTCGGTCCCAAAGGTTTCGCGGTAGTGGAGGCAGCGGTGAACGACAACCCGGACCTGCCCGGGTTCATCCAGCGTTTCCAACCGCCTTTCCCCATCGGAACCGCGGCCAGTCAGACCGCGCTGGACTATTTGCAGTGGCCCGCAGATCAGCGCCCGCTGGTTCCGCTGATGGTGTTCATCGATCGCAAAGGCATGATTCGCGCGCAGTACTCGGGCCTGGACGAAAAGTTTTTCGACGATCAGCAGGATCAGCACATCCGCGAGGTCGCACAAAAGCTGCTGGCCGAGAGCGCGACCCCGTCCGGCAAAAAGAAAAGCACGCGCCCGGCGAAGTGACGCGCAGGTTTTTGCCGTCCCGCCGAGCACTTCGTCTGCTATGCTCACGAATGAATGAGCGCAAAAATCCTGGATGGGAAGTGGGTGCGTGAACAGATTCTGAGCGAGCTGCGGCCCCGCGTAGCGAAGATGACCTCGGGCCACCGCGCTCCGGGCCTGGCCGTGATCCTGGTTGGCCACGATCCGGCGTCAGAAATCTACGTGCGCGGCAAGATCAAAACTTGCGGCGAACTGGGCATCTACAGCGAGAAAATCACGCCGCCCGAAACCATTTCCACCGAAGACCTGTTGGGGATCATCGAAGGCCTGAACCAGCGCACTGAGATCGACGGGATTCTGGTGCAGATGCCGCTGCCGAAGCAAATCGACAGCCGCCGAATCCTGCTCAGCGTGAAGCCCGATAAAGACGTCGATGGCTTTCATCCCGTGAACGTAGGCAGCCTGGTGGCCAATATCCCCGCGCCGCGCGCGTGCACGCCGGCCGGAATCATGGAGCTGTTGCGGCGCTACGAGATTCCGATTGCCGGAAAAAAAGCCGTGGTGGTGGGGCGCAGCGACATCGTCGGCAAGCCCATGGCTCTGCTGCTGCTGCACCAGAGCGCGACCGTGACCATCTGTCATTCCAAAACCGTGGATCTGGCCGGTGAGTGCCGGCGGGCCGACATTCTGGTGGCGGCCATCGGCAAACCGAATCTGGTTACGCGGGAGTTCATCCAACCCGGCGCGGTGGTGATCGATGTCGGACAGAATCGCGGCGCGGATGGCAAAGGCCTGGTCGGCGATGTGGACGCAGCGGCGGCTCTGGAGTTGGCTAGCGCCTACACGCCGGTGCCAGGCGGAGTGGGACCGCTGACCATCGGCATGCTCATGGCGAACACGGTGCAAGCCGCCGAGCAGCATTTATGCTGCGGGTAGGGCTGACCGGGGGACTCGCGAGCGGCAAAAGTTTCGTCGGCCAGGCACTCGCCGATCTGGGTTGTTATCTGATCGAAGCCGATCAATTGGGCCACCAGGTGCTTCTACCGGATGGCGAAGCTTACGCGGGCGTAATTGGCGAATTCGGGCAGCGGCATTCTGGACCCCCAGGGTTTGATCGATCGCAAGAAGCTGGCTGCGCTGGTGTTCGAAGATCGCGAACGGCTGGAGAAACTGAATCGGCTGGTTCATCCGCCGGTCGGCGAGCGGCAGGCGCGCATGATTGCCGAGATCGCCCGGCGCGATCCGGAAGCGATCGTAGTTGTCGCGGCGGCGATTCTGGTTGAAACTGGAAGTTATAGGCGATTTGACCGGCTGATTGTGGTGACCTGCACCTTGGAACAACAGATCGAACGCGCCATGAAGCGCGGACCGCATTCAAGAGAAGAGGTAGTGGCGCGCCTTAACCGCCAGTTGCCGCTGGAAGAAAAAGTCCGCTTGGCCGACTATGTGATCGATACCTCGGGCACCAAGGAGAATACGCTCGAACAAGTGCGCGCCGTGTACAACTCGCTTCGGAGTTTATCAGTATGAGATTGCGTGTTTTTGTAGTAGCCGCTTTGCTAGTGGGCGGGTTTCTGATCGTCACTTCTAAGACCAACTGGGGGCGGCAGCGCATCCTCGATCCGATTCGCGGCGCCGGCAGCCAGATCTGGTCCGGGCCCAGCGTGGCTCGCAGCGCGGGCTTGAGCGCGGACGAGACCAACAACATCGAGATCTATAAAGGGGCGCATCTGGCCACCGTGAACATCACCAGCACCGTCTACCGCCGCACGATTTTCCTCGAAATCTATCCTTCCAAAGATCAAGGCTCGGGATTTCTGATCAGTGCGGACGGCAAGATTCTCACCAACAATCACGTGGTGACCAACGATCGCCAATTGGAAGTTACGATGTCGGATCAGACCCGCTATCCGGCCAAGCTGGTCACGCGCGATGAAGCCAACGATCTGGCGCTGATTCAGATCTCGCCGCGCAAGAAGCTGTCATTCCTGCGGCTGGGCGATTCCGATGTCTTGCAAGTTGGCCAGAAGGTGCTGGCTATTGGGAATCCGTTCGGCCTGAACGGCACTTTGACCACCGGCGTCGTCAGCTCGCTCGGACGCAGCATTCGCGGCGAGAACAACGAACAACTGGAGGGTTTGATCCAAACCGACGCGGCCATCAATTTTGGTAATAGCGGCGGGCCGCTGCTCGATTCGGCCGGCGATGTGATCGGCATCAATACCGCGATTCTCGGGCCCAACGGCGGCAGCATCGGCATCGGTTTTGCGATGCCGATCAATCGTGCCAAAGCGCTTTTGGAGGATTACCAGGCCGGACGGAAACGGCCTCGGCTGGGTGTTACGGTGGTGCCGGTATCGGGCGATTATGCCGATGCATTGGATCTGCCCACGCAGGGCGGTTTGCTGATTCAGGAAGTGGAAGCGGGATCCGCGGCCAGCCGGGCTGGCTTGCGAGGCGGCCGGCAGACGGTGCAGATCGGCAACGTGCAGTTGGTGGTTGGTGGGGACTTGATTACGGCCATCGATGGGCACCCCATCGATCGCGAGGATGCCATCAGCCGCGCGCTCGCGCGCAAACGCGCCGGGGACACGCTAGATCTGACGATTTTCCGCAACGGGCGCACCACCAACATCCAAGTGAAACTCAGCGAAGACGGTCCAATTTAACTGCGGCCGATGCCGCGAACGCGCGAGCGGGGTAGGGAATCAGCCGCGGCGGCTTGGCATCCGCGTCCACCAGCCAGATCTTGCGGTTGTGGAAATATTGCATCAGCCGCTGGTCCTCAGGCGGGCTCACCTCCCGCGCCCAAACCACTTTCGCATGGTCGATATCGGCTCGATTGAACACCCATTCGCGTAAGAAATCGTGATCCGGCGCGTAGTGCACCATCACGAGCTGTTCCCCCGGCTCCTTTTCCAGCCGTGACTCGATCGCCGCCCGTTGCGGCCCGAACGTCGCCCAAGTGTCCGAATGCAGCCAGTCCAGATGCAGGCAGGAGAAAACGACATAGACCAGGAATTGCGCAACTAATCCGAGCGCAAGCGGCGGGATCAGCCCCATGCCGACGCGCGCGCGTCCCATTTTCCAGAATCGCAATCCGAATAAGCCGTACATGACGATTACGAAAAACAGCGGCATCGAGGGAGCGGGGTAATGCGGCCAAACCGTCTTCTCCGGAATCAGGCCGAGCAAAAAGATGCCGAACATCAGCAAGGCTAGCCGGACCCTGCGGTTCTTCCACACGAAAATCAGACCCAGCAGAGGAAGCGCGAACAACGCGTTGCCCAGATAAAACTCGTAAGCGTTGCCGAGCTTCAGCGCGGTGCTGAGGATGGGATGCATGCGCATGTACTGGTCCACTTGCATGTCGAAGACGGCCCAGAATCGGCGCATCGGCTCGTGATGGTAAACCAGCGTGGGTTTGGGTTTCTCCCACAAGAAGACCGAACTCATGACGTACTGCGCCTCATGAACCTGATAGGGCATGCGCAGAGCGTTGCCAGTGACACGAAAGTTGTAGTATCCCGTCAAGCCTGCCGCGGCGGCCAGCACCAATCCCATCGGCAGCAGCACGCGCGCGAACATGGCCAGCGGTGCATGCCGGCGAACGAGCGAAACAATCAACACGACGCCGGCGATGGCTCCCATGATCGCGCCTTCATAAGGACGGCTGTTCATCAGAATCGCCAGGCCGAGTCCGAAAAGCGCGGCGTGGAGCACGCGTACTCGGCGCAACAGCCGTGGCAGCGCACCCAAAACCAGCGCGCCTCCGATCGCCGCCACCGCGCCGCCCCAATAGGAGTTCATCCAATAATCGATGATGCCCAGACGCATCGCGACCAACAGCGCACCGAACAACGCCGCCACCGGTGGCAGCCACCCTTGCAGCGTCCAGCAGGTGAGCGCGCACATCGCGCCGATGCTCAGCATGACGCCAATCCAGGGATGTCCCAGTATCTGGCCTAAAGCGAGCACCAGGCCCTGCATGGGCGGATATTTCGAGGCGTAGGTGGGCTGCTGGATGATCTGGAACGATTCGAAATGAATCCAGAAAGGATGTACTGGATTCGTTAGTCGGCCGGAGGCGAACGTGTCGGCATTCAGCAGATAGCTGAATTCGTCGTGGATTACCGGATTAGGAGGCGGGAGCCACGGCAGCAGCGCGAGCCGCGCGAGCAACGCAAAAGCGGCCACCGCGAAGCAAGCGACTACCCGTCTGCGCGCGAGGCGTCGAAACGATTTGGCGGCAGTGCTGGCGAAATTCCGCAAAGGACACGATCCCAATCCTCCATCGGCAAACTTGCGAGCCGGGTTTAGCGGGCAGAAGCCGCCGAAGCCGCGAAAGCGTAGCGAAAGCTCGAAGCCGCCAGCTCTTCCACCGGCAATCCGAACAGGCTTTTTCCCAGCTCGTACTCGCGCTCAAGCGAGGTGTGAAAAAACGCCGGATCGTCGGTGTTCAGCACGATGGGAACCCCGGCGTCGTAAATCTGCCGAACCGGGTGCTCGGCCAGCGAAGGCACGACGCCCGTGCAGACGTTGCTGGTGATTGAGATTTCGAGCGGTATATTGGCTTCGCGCAATCGCGCCAGCAGCGCCGGATCTCGAACCGCCGCGATCCCATGGCCGATGCGCTCGGCTCCGATCTCGAGCGCGGCCCAAATCGATTCCGGTCCCATGGTTTCGCCAGCGTGGCAAACCAGGCGCAGCCCGCCATCCCGGGCGTACGCGAAAACGTCGCGAAACCACTCCGCGGGCCCGCGCGCTTCATCGCCACCGATGCCGTAGGCAATCACGCCTTGATCGCGGCGCGAAACGGCAAAGCGCGCCACCTCCATCCCATGCTCGACGCCGAAATGCCGCACGGCGTCCAAAATCCAGAAAGTCCGCACCGGCGAGCGCTGCGACTCCGTCCAAACCGCTTCGTAAACCGCCGCGAGATCCTGCTGCTTCCACAACACCACGCCCGCCGACAACGTAATCTCGGCGTATGTCACGTCTTGCGCGGCCAGCCTATCGAGCAGATGCCGAGTCGCCAGCGCGTAATGCTCGGGCGTCTGAAGTTTCCCGGTAATCCAAATGTAGCCGCGCAGAAATTCCGCGAACGTGCCGCACTTCAGATTGGCTTCGATCTCCTCGCGCGCAAGCCCCGGATCGATCTCGAGCAGCGTCTCGGCCTCCACCGATCCCTCCAGATGCACGTGCAGCTCAGCTTTTCTAACAGACTCCTTGCCATAATAACTGTGCATGACCTCTCAGGACATCGACGACATTCTCAGCGGCAATCATGGCGACGCCTTCAGCGTCCTCGGACCCCATAAAACCGAGAATGGCTGGGAGATTCGCGCCTTCCTCCCCAAGCCATGGATGCCGAGGTGTTGCTGGGCGAAACGTCGCATCCCATGCGCAAACTGCGCGCCGAAGGCTTTTTCGTTGCGTCGTTGGAACGGGATCCCGAGCATTACCTACTCCGGATGACGCTATGGAACGGCACCAGGGCTGAGATCGAAGACCCCTATCGTTTCGCTCCGATGATCTCCGACTTCGATCTGCACATCCACGGCGAAGGCACGCAGTACGAAAGCTACCACACCATGGGCGCGCACCCGGTCGAGTGCGAAGACGTCGCGGGCGTGCGATTCGCGGTGTGGGCGCCCAACGCCGAAGTGGTCAGCGTGATGGGCGACTTCAACGATTGGGACGAGCGCCGCCATCCCATGCGCTCGCGCTCGGCGTGTGGGAGCTGTTCGTTCCGGGCGTCGGCGACCGGGACCAATTACAAGTACTCCGTGCGCGCGCCCGTCGCGGCTACCGGCAGCAGAAGTCCGATCCGTACGGATTCGCCAGCGAAGTTCCGCCCAAGATCGCGTCCATAGTTTGGGATCTGGCGACTTACCAATGGGGCGACACGCCTGGATGGACGCGCGCGGGCGCAAGAGATCTGCTGCGGGAGCCGGTCTCGATCTACGAAGTGCACCTGGGTTCCTGGCTGCGCGGCCCGCACAACTACCTACCTGAGCTATCGCGAGGTGGCCGACAAGCTGGTCGAATACGCCGCGGCGTGGGCTACACGCATCTCGAACTGCTGCCCGTGATGGAGCATCCGTTCTCCGGCTCCTGGGGCTATCAGGTCACCGGCTACTATGCGCCCACGTCGCGCTTCGGCACGCCCGAGGACTTCATGTACTTCGTCGATCGCTGCCACCAGGCCGGCATCGGCGTGATCGTGGATTGGGTGCCCGGCGCATTTCCCCAAGGACGCGCACGGCCTGGCGTAGTTTCGACGGCACCGCGCTCTATGAACACGCCGACCCGCGCAAGGGCGAGCACCACGAATGGGGCACGCTGGTCTTCAACTACGGCCGCAACGAGGTGCGCACGTTCCTGCTCTCGAATGCGCTCTTCTGGCTGAACGAGTATCACATTGATGGACTGCGTGTGGACGCCGTGGCCTCCATGCTGTACCTCGATTACGCGCGCAAGGCCGGCGAGTGGATCCCCAACATGTACGGCGGCAACGAAAATCTGGAAGCTGTCGATTTTCTGCGGCGCTTCAATGAACTGGCGCACCAGGTGCCGGGCGCGATCACCATGGCCGAGGAATCCACCGCATTCCCCGGCGTTTCGCGGCCTACGTACATGAACGGCCTGGGCTTCACGATGAAGTGGAACATGGGCTGGATGCACGACATGCTGGATTATTTCGCCAAGGATGCCGGTGCACCGCAAGTTTCACCACAACAACATCACCTTCAGCATGCTGTACGCGTTCACGGAAAATTTCGTGCTGCCGATTTCGCACGACGAGGTGGTCCACGGCAAGGGCGCGCTGCTGAGCAAGATGCCGGGCGACGAGTGGCAGAAGTTCGCCAACGTGCGCGCGTTTCTGGCTTACATGTATGCGCATCCCGGCAAGAAGCTGCTCTTCATGGGCTCCGAGATCGGCAATTGGGACGAATGGAACCACGAGCGCGGCCTGCCCTGGGAGGTATTGCATTTCGACTTTCACCGCAAGCTGCAGGTTTTCGTAGGCGAGTTGAACAAGCTGTATCGCACGCACCCGGCGTTTTATCAAGTCGATTTCTTCTGGGCAGGTTTTGAGTGGGTGGATTTCCGCGACGTGGACGGCTCCACCATTTCATTCCTCCGGCGGCCGGAGGGTGGCAAGCCGTTTCTGCTGTTCGTCTGCAATTTCACGCCGGTGCCGCGCATGAACTACCGGGTCGGCGTGCCGGACCCGGGCCTTTACCGCGAAATTCTCAACAGCGATGCGGAGATGTTCGGAGGTAGCAACCTAGGCAACGGCGGCGCGGTGATGTCGGAGCCGATGGGGTACAACAATCATTACCACAGCCTGTCGATCACGCTTCCGCCGCTGGCGGTGGTGGTGTTCGAATCGCCGGCGTGATGCGTCCGGCGCTTTTGTTCTTGTTCGCAGCTGTGCTGGAGGCGCAGTCATCCGGCGTGCCTTACGCGCAAGGAATGGGCCCTCTGTTTTCGATCAAGACGACGGACGTATCGCAACCCTCGCGCGACCGCACGATCGGGGACGTGGATTTTCGCAACATGTGGGCGTTCGAGCCGGGCGGATCTCGATTGAAGAACGGGCGATACAACCTTGAGAATCGGCGCGAGATGTTTTTTGAGTCGATCGAGTTGACTTCCGTCTACTATCTCGCGCCATCGTATGCGTTAGTGCTCTATGACGACCTTCAAGGCGGCGGCAGCTCGACGAACAGTAGCATCGCGCAACTATTCAACCTAACCGGGCGAAGGCTCGCCCTGCTTCAGAGAATCACATGGGACACGGACGCTACCAGAAGCGAGGACAGGCCGAAGCGCTACACGTTTGACGCAACCACCAACACTCTTGTGATCCGCTCCTCGCACTAAATGCCCGGCGATGCCCATTGCTGCATTTCCGCCGTGGATGTCGTGACGTTCGCTTGGAGAGATACACATTTCGAGCAGGTCGCGGTAAACACGGAATTGTCAGAGGAGGGCCAGCGCCAAGGAAAAAGGCTACACTGACCAACCGTAGTCATATTAGGCTCCTAAGTTAGACCAGCCGATCGTAATCGGCGTGACTTCCGATCCAGAACCATACGATGCGGCTGCTGTCTTCATCGCACCAAGTGCCCTGTAGTTAAGACCGATTCGGACCGAGTAAATCTCGTCGTGTCCCTCGAGTTTCTTGAAATGCAAACTGGGATGGGCCGGATTGTCTCGAAACAAGCGGTATGCGCTCTGAGCGGCGGCCTTAACGTCCGCGGGTAGCTCGACAAAAGCATTCCAGAATTGCCGAGTCGTGCTCGGCTCAATCAAAGCAGATCATCCAATGATCGAGTCTCGCCCCGTGCATCCTCGTCGAGCGCTTCTCGTGCCATTTGGCGTAGCCGATCGTGCCTCATGGCGAACTTCTCCCTCCAGGCGTCTTCGTCCGCCAGGGAATCGAGAATTTGCGCGGCGATAGCATCCTGCTCGTCTTGCGGCAGCGTGTCGACCTTCTTTAGCGCTTTTTCAAGCAGACTAGTCACGTCTTCAGCCTATCAGCCGGTTTAACCATCGGCAAATTGCTCCGCTACCATAGCCCGTCGGTACGCTCCCGCCGCTGGCGGTGGTGGTGTTCGAATCGCCGGCATGATATGCGTTCGGTGTCTTCAGGGCCAAGCCTGTGCGCCGTGAAGGATCCGAAGGATCTGCACAGCGTCTTCGCGAATTCTGTAGACAATGACGTAGGGCAAGCTCGTCAAGATCAATTCGCGAGTCCCAGCTTGCCGCCCGGGTCGACCGCGGTTTGGGAACTTTTGGAGCGAAGTGGCGCTTCGATAGATCATCAAGGCGACGCGGCGTGAAATTGCCGCGCTGCCGCGCTCGTCGAGGTAATCGCAAATTCCTGTCAGGTCATTGACGGCAGGCTGCGTCCATCTGATGCGCATCAGCCCGGATAACGGGTGTCTATGAGATTGCCAATTTCTTCGTGGTCGAGGAGCTCGCCACGGTCAGCCGCCGCCAGCCCGGCTTCCACTTCGCGGACGAACCACGCGTCGTAGTCGACCAATCGCTCAACTGCCTCTTGCACCAACGCCTCGCTGTTACGGCCCTCCTGCGCGGCCTTGCGCTCGAGCTTGGATTGAAGTTCCGGCGACAACTTTACTTCCATATTTCAAGTCTAGGGACTGGCGCAGCGCTGCGTCAAACCGCCGCGACGCTATCGCACAACGTTACAATCGGGACTTGAAAAAGTTCGACGTCATCATCATCGGCGCCGGCCACAATGGACTGGTTTGCGCCGCCTACCTCGCGCGGGCCGGCCGCAAAGTTCTGGTGCTCGAAAAGCGCGAACTGGTGGGCGGGTGCGCGGTCACCGAAGAAATCTGGCCGGGCTACCACGTTTCCACCGCTGCCTATCTCTCCAGCCTGTTACAGGAACGCATCATTCGCGACCTGGAACTCGAGCGCTTCGGCTATCGCGTCGATGCCAAGGATCCAGCATTCTTCTCGCCCTATCCCGACGGCCGCTACCTCTTCATGTGGCAGGATCGCGCCAAGACGCTGGCTGAAATCGCCAAATTTTCGCGCCATGACGCCGAAGTCTTCCCAGCCTACGAAGATCATCTCGAGCGTCTTTCCGAAGTCGTCGAAAGCCTGCTGCTCACCACGCCTCCCGAATTTCCGCCCAAAGGCGTCGGAGATCTTGTCGAATATCTCAAACTCGCCGGAAAATTCCGCCGCCTGCGTCCGAAAGAGATCGTCAGCCTAGTCAAGATTTTCACGCAGAGCGCGGCCGATTTCCTGGACGAATGGTTCGAATCGGACGAGATCAAAGTGACGCTGGCCACCGACGGCGTGATCGGAGCCAACGGCGGACCGCGCTCGCCTGGAACTGCCTACATTCTGCTGCATCATGTCATGGGCGGCGTGGGCGGCAATCGCGGCCTGTGGGGATTCGTGCGCGGTGGCATGGGAGCGGTCTCGAACGCCATCGCGCAATCCGCCGTCAGCCGAGGCGCCGAGATCCGCACCAGCGCCGGCGTGAAAAGCGTCCGCATCGAAAACGGCCGCACTCGCGGCGTCGTGCTGGATACGGGCGAAGAAATCGAAGCCGCAATCGTCGCGAGCAACCTGACGCCGCAGACCACCTTCCTGCACCTACTCGATCAGCGCGAACTCCCCGCCGACCTGCTCGATTCCATCCGCAAGTATCGCAGCGAAGGCACGTCCTGCAAAATCAATCTGGCGCTCGACGGCCTGCCCGACTTCCGCGCTCTGCCGGGAACGCCCGCACCGCAGCACCGCGCCACCATGCACATTTGCCCGTCCATGGATTACGTCGAACGCGCCTGGGACGACGCCAAGTACGGCCGCCCGTCTCAATCGCCGCTGCTCGAGCTCACTATCCCCACCATGTACGATCCTTCGCTCGCCCCACCTGGCAAGCACATCATGGGAATCTTTCTGCAATACGCGCCTTACACGCTGCGCGACACCCATTGGGACGAATTGCGCGAGCCGTTCGCTTTCCGCGTCTTCGAGCTGATCGAAGAATATGCGCCCGGATTCCGCTCGTTAATCGTCCACAAGCAGGTGCTGACGCCGCTCGATCTGGAGCGCCGCTTCGGCCTGACCGGCGGCAACATTTTTCATGGCGAGATGAGTCTCGATCAGATGTTCGTGCTCCGGCCCATAGCCGGCTGCGCGCGTTACCGGACGCCTATTCGCGGCCTGTATCTGTGCGGCTCCGGCACGCATCCGGGCGGCGGCGTCATGGGTGCGCCAGGTTACAACGCCGCGCGCGAAATCCTGAAAACCCGAACTTGACGACACATTTTTCCGCTACCGGCGTCTGAAAACTGCATCCAATCCCACGGACCCACCCTAAGGAGGACTGTAATGTCATACATCACCGTCGGAAAAGAAAATTCCGTCAACATCAATCTCCACTATGAGGACCACGGCTCGGGCAAGCCGATCGTGCTCATCCATGGATATCCTTTAAGCGGCGCTTCCTGGGAGAAACAGCTTCCGGCGCTGCTCGAAACAGGCCACCGAGTCATCACCTACGATCGCCGGGGATTCGGAAAATCCAGCCAGCCCACCACCGGTTACAACTACGACACTTTCGCCGAGGATCTCCACAAAATCCTGTCGCACCTCGAACTGCAAGACTTCACCCTGGTAGGTTTCTCCATGGGTGGCGGCGAAGTAGCGCGCTACATTGGGAAGTACGGATCGAAAGGAGTGAGCAAGGCCGTCTTCATTTCTTCCGTCCCGCCCTTTCTGTTGAAAACAGCCGACAATCCGGAGGGCGTCGACGCCGCGGTCTTCGAAGGAATCCAAAAAGCGATCGTCGCGGACCGCTACGCGTTCTTCAACGAATTCTTCAAGAATTTCTACAATGCGGATGTGCTGCTGGGGAAGCGCGTCAGCGAGCATGCCATCCATGCCAGCTGGAATGTCGCGGCCATCTCGTCGGCCACCGCGACCCTGGCGTGCGTTCCAACCTGGCACGAGGATTTCCGGGAGAACCTGGCGCGCATCGATGTCCCGACTTTAGTCATCCACGGCGACGCCGACCGCATCGTACCCATCCAGGCCGCGGGCCAACGAACCGCCAAATTGATCAAAGGCGCCCGCCTGGCCGTCGTGAAAGATGGGCCGCACTGCATCACCTGGACTCACGCCGCTGAGGTCAACACTGAACTGCTGAACTTCCTGGGCGTCACGGCCGGAAAACGCGTCACCTCGGCAGGCCGAACCGAAGCCGTCGCCTGATCGCATTCCCGACTAGAGCGCGGCCTGGTTTTCCAAGCTCCGCCACAAATACCAGCTCGCCACCGAACAATACGGCCGCCAGTTTGCCGCCAGTTCTTCTATCTGTTTGGGGTGCGGCAGCTCTTCCAATCCGTATGCCTTGCGGATGGCCGACCGTACGCCCAAATCGCCAGTCGGCAGCACGTCCGGCCGGCGCAACGCAAAGATCAGGAACATGTGCGCCGTCCAGACTCCGATGCCTTTCACCTGCGTCAGATGTTCGATCACTTCGTGGTCGGCCAGCTTCGCCAACGCTTCAAACTGGACCTTCCCGCGCACCGTCTTCCGAGCCAGATCCCGAATATAAGCGGTCTTCTGCTTCGACAAACCCGCCCGCCGCATCTTGACCGGCGTAAGTTTCAGCAAAGCCTCCGGCGTGACCTGACCCTCCGGCAGCAGCGCCGCCAGCCGGTTGAAAATCACCCGCGCCACCTTGCCGCTGAGCTGCTGATACACAATGGATCTGACCAGGGTTTGAAAGTCCGGATCGCGGTACTCTATACGGTAGGCGCCCACGCGCTCGATGACCACGCCTAGCACGGGGTCCGCTTTCTTGAGATGGAGGATGGCCTTGCGCATTGCAACTAGAATTAGAAACCGTGCATCTATCCATGATATGCGAATGCTTGTCATGCTCCTCGCGCCCGCCCTTTTGCTAGGTCAGGACGCCCCCAGCCCCCAGGACACGCCGCCCACCATCAAGGTGGATGTCGACGTCGTTAACATCCTGTTCAACGTGCGCGACAAGAAGGGCGGCCTCATCGGAAATCTGGAAAAAGGCGATTTCAGCATCTGGGAAGACGGCAAGCAGCAAGACGTCAAGTATTTCAATCGTGAGACAGATCTGCCCCTCACCATCGGCCTGCTGATCGACATCAGCGCCAGCCAGGGCAACCTGATCGAGATCGAAAAAGACGCTGCCTCCCAGTTCTTCGGCCAGGTTCTGCGCAACAAGGATCTCGCCTTCCTGATCAGCTTCGGCCCCGATGCCGACCTGCTTCAGGACTACACCAACTCAGCCAGGCTCCTGCGCGCCGGACTGGATGGTCTGAAGGTCAACACGGACTTCGTCGGCCTCGAGCCCGGCCCGGTGCCAACCGTCTACCAACCGAAGGGAACGATCCTCTACGACGCCGTCTACCTCGCCGCCTCCGATCAGCTCAAAGGACAGGTGGGCCGCAAAGTTCTCATACTGATCACCGACGGTGAAGACGAGGGTAGCCATTACAAAATTAAAGACGCCATCGATGCCGCCCAGCGGGCCGACGCCATCCTGTACGGCTTTTACTACGTCGATCGCGCCTTCTACATGGGTCACGGCCTCACCTTCGGCGGCGTAAGCGACTCCGCGCTGCGCCAGATGTCGGAAGACACCGGCGGCCACGTGTTCCACATCGATCGCAAGTTGCCCTTGCAAGAAGCCTTCCGCCAATTGCAGGACGAGATGCGCAGCCAGTACGCCATCGGCTACACGCCTACGAACGGCGCCAAGGATGGCAGCTTCCGCCGCATCGAAATCAGGACCAACAATAAAGACTTGAAGGTCCAGGCGCGCAAAGGTTATTTCGCGAGCAAGTCAGCCAACTGACCTCGATCGTGAGCGCAACCTACACCATCCGGCGTGCCGTCGCCGAAGACGCCGACACCATCGTCAAACAGCGCCGCGCGATGTTCTATGAAATGGGACATCATGACGAGCCGGTGCTGGACGCGATGGCCGTAGCCTTTCGCCCCTGGCTGCTGCGGATGATGCACTCGGGCGAGTATCTGGCCTGGTTTGCCGTCGCAGATGACCGATCCATCGCGGCCGGGTTGGGCCTGTGGCTGATGGACTGGCCGCCGCACATGATCGGGCCGGGAGCGCGCCGCGGCAATATCCTCAACGTCTACACCTCACGCGAGCATCGCCGGCAAGGCTTAGCGCGCCAGTTGATGCAAACCTCGCTAGCCTGGTGCCGCGCGCACGGAATCCGCGCCGTGATCCTGCACGCCAGCGAAGACGGCGCTCCGCTCTATGACGCGCTCGGCTTCCGGCGCACCAACGAAATGCGCATCGTGCTGGAACCCGGCGAATGAAACGCGGTTCCCACCCCGTGTTAAACTAGCCAAATCCTTCCCAGTCGAAGGAGGGTTCCATGACCCCCGCTTTCGACACCTCGCAACACAGCCGCTTTCAAAACTATTGGCTGGACACCGCCTACGACGAGATGTTCCAGGCCGAACACGTTCCGCGCCAGCATTATCAGGCCCTGCACGATCTCATTTTGGAAATGCCGCTGGCCGAGATGCGCCGCCGCAAGCAGTCCGCCGACGTGTCCTTCCTGCACCAGGGCATCACTTTCACCGTGTACGGCCGCGAGGAAGGCACCGAGCGCATTTTTCCGCACGACCTGCTGCCGCGCATCATCACGCGTTCGGAATGGGACGTCATCGAACGCGGCCTGGCGCAACGCATCACCGCCCTGAACCTCTTCCTGCGCGATATCTACACCGACGGCCGCTGTTTGTCCGACGGCGTCGTGCCGCGCGAAATCGTTTATTCCTGCAAGCATTTTCGCCGCCAGATGCGCGGGTTTTCCGTTCCCAAGAACATCTACATCGCAGTGGTCGGCAGCGACCTGATCCGCCTGCCCGACGGACGCTTTGTCGTTTTGGAAGACAATCTGCGCGTTCCCAGCGGCGTCTCCTACATGCTGACTTCGCGCCAGGTGATGAAGCGCATCTTTCCGGAACTGTTTCGCAAGGCCGGCGTGCGCTCCATCGATCATTACAGCGAGACGCTGCTCGCCACCCTGCGCGCGCTGGCTCCCGAAGGCCGTCCCGATCCGAACATCGTGCTGCTGACACCGGGCATCTACAACTCGGCTTACTTCGAGCATGCATTTCTGGCGCGTCAGATGGGCATCGAGCTGGTGGAAGGCCGCGATCTCACGGTGCACGACAACTTGGTCTACATGCGCACCACCGCCGGCCTGCGCCGCGTGGATGTGATTTACCGGCGCGTGGACGACGACTTTGTCGATCCCTTGGCGTTTCGTCCCGAGTCCACGCTGGGCGTGGCCGGACTCTTCAATGCCTATCGCTCCGGCAACGTCACGCTCGCCAACGCGCTCGGCACCGGCGTGGCCGACGACAAGGCGCTGTACGCGTACGTGCCGAAAATCATCAAATATTTTCTGGGCGAAGACCCCGTGCTCGATAATGTCGAGACGTTTCTGTGCAGCCAGCCCACCGAGCGCGCACACGTGTTGGACCACCTGGATCAGTACGTGGTGAAGGCCGTCGGCGAGTCGGGCGGTTATGGGATGCTCATCGGCCCCTACAGCACCGCCGAGGAGCGCGAGGAATTTCGCCGCTGCATCCAATCCGACCCTCGCAATTACATCGCACAGCCCACTCTGCAGCTTTCCCGCGCACCCTGTTTCCTGGATGGAAGCGTGGAGCCGCGTCACGTCGACCTGCGCCCCTATGTCCTCTACGGCGACAAAATCACCATCGTGCCCGGCGGCCTGACCCGCGTTGCGCTGCGCAAAGGATCCCTGGTGGTGAATTCCTCGCAAGGCGGCGGCAGCAAGGATACCTGGGTGCTGTTTTGAGGACCGCTTAAATGTTGTCTCGCGTCGCCGACAGTTTGTATTGGATGAGCCGCTACCTGGAGCGCGCCGAGTACACTTCGCGCGTCATGGGCGTCCATCTGAACTTGATGCTGGAGCACGATCCCGGCCCCGCCAGCAGCCGTTGGCCCCGCATCGTCGCGGCGCTGGCTGCGAAGGATAAGTCCCAGGGTGAAGACTTCGCGGCCGCCGAAATGTACGTCCTCGATCAGATTGTCGGCGCCATCGGAGCCGCCCGCGAGAACGCCCGGCAGGTGCGCGAACAGATCAGCTCGGAAATGTGGGAAGAAATCAACCGGCTCTTTCACGAGTGCAAACGCATTGGCGCTCCGGAACGTTTTCACGCGCAGCCGTTCGACCTGGTGAACGCCGCCAAAGAGAGCGCGCATTTGTTCCACGGCATCACCGATTCCACCATGCTGCACGGCGAAGGCTGGCAATTCATCCAAACCGGCCGCTTCATCGAGCGCGTGCAGCACACCGCGCGCCTCATCGATTCGCATTTCGAGGAGTTCCATCGGACCGGCGCCGAGCCCGCCAGCGCGGCCGAGCATATGGAATGGATCGGACTGCTGCAGAGCTGCACCGCGTTTGAAGCCTACTGCAAGGTCTACACCGCGGAGTTGCGGCCCGAGCGCGTAGCCGAGTTTCTGTTGCTGAACGCCGAGTTTCCACATTCCGTGCGCTTCGGCGTGGACCGCCTGGGCGAATCCCTTTCCGCCATCAACTCCGCCACCGCCCGCAAATCGGACCGCCTGGCCAAACAGGCCGGACGTCTGGCCGCCGCGCTCAGCTACACGCCGCTCGAAGAAATCATGACTAACCTGCACGAGTTCTCCGTTAACATTCGCCGTATGTGCGGCCATATCCACGCTGGAATTTATCAGGTTTATATCAGCTATCCGGTCGAGGCTGCCCTGGGGGCCTGATGTTCTACTCCATCCGCCACTTGACCAAATTCCGCTACTCGCGCCCGGTCAGCGAGAGCATCATGGAGCTGCGTATGCACCCGCGCTCAGAGGGCGTGCAGCGCTGTTTGAGCTTCGAGCTGAACATTACGCCCCGCGCCCGCGTGCAATCCTATCGCGATCACTTGAGCAACGTAGTGCATCATTTCGACGTCCCCGGCGCCCACCGCCAGTTGACCATTTTGGCCGAAGCCATGGTGGACGTCAGTCCCAGCTCGCCTTTGCCGGAGCGCTTGGAAGCCGGCTGCTGGCAGCAACTGCGCGAGCATCTGGCCACGGCCGATTTTTGGGAAATGCTCGCGCCCAGCCATTTCGCGCACTGGACCCAGCTAACCCAGGAATTCGCCGCGCACATCGGAGTCCCGGACCCCGAGGCCGCCGACCAGCGCGACCCACTTCAACTACTGCGCCAGATCAATTCTGCCTTGCCGCGCGAGATCGCCTACGCACCCAAGACCACCCGCGTCGATTCGCCCGCCGACGATGCTCTGCTTAGTCGTCAGGGCGTCTGCCAGGATTTCGCGCATATCATGATTGCGCTGGTCCGCCGCATGGGCATTCCCTGCCGTTACGTCAGCGGCTATCTGTTTCGTCAGGCTGGCAGCAAAACCCGCTCCACCGAAGGCGCGACGCATGCCTGGGTGGAAGCATTCCTGCCGGAATTAGGTTGGGTCGGATTCGATCCCACCAACGACGTTCTGGCTGACGAGAGCCACGTCCGTACCGCGGTGGGCCGTGATTACGCCGATGTCGCGCCCACGCGCGGCGTGTTCAAGGGCGACGCCTCCAGCGAACTTACTGTCGCGGTCCGCGTGGCGCCTTCCGATAAGCCCCCGCCTCCGGAAGCCGAGCTCGAATCCGAAGACTGGTCGGCGGTGCTCCAAGGCGAGCGTGCGGAATCGGATCAGATCGCCTCTGAACAGCAACAACAGCAGCAGTAGCCCTGATGGCCGCGCGCTGCGTCATGATAGCTACATGAGCAGCCCGCGAACGTTCCCCTATGAAACGCGCTTGAACATCCTGCACCAACCTTTGGAGCTAATCGACGTGAACGCTCTGGCCCGCTCGGTCACGCACCAATGGTTCAACCAGACGCTCTGCCAGGTAAACGCGTCCGTCGTCCGCGTGGGCGTGATCGAAGGCGAGTACCACTGGCATAAGCATGACGCCGACGATGAATTTTTTTACGTCGTCGACGGCCAATTATTGATCGATCTCGAAGGCCGCGTGGTCACGCTTGCGCCGGGGCAGGGCATGGTTATCCCCAAGGGCGTCGTGCATCGCACTCGGGCGCCGCGGCGCACCATCATCCTGATGGTGGAGAACGCCGGCATCATTCCCACCGGCGATTAGTTCGCCGGCCGGCCTTTTTCAGGCTCGCTCTCCGTCCAGTCCCGTATGCGCGAGTCGATATCGGCCGTCAATGCGTCGGCATCCTCGGAGAATCGGCCGCGCGCGTCCGCCGGCAGCAATTCGAGCGCCTCCTGGAAGCTGGGCGGCTCTTTGGGCGTTACCACCGCAAACCCCAGCGCGTCGGCCATCCGATCGGCGATGTGCACCAGATGAACCATGCGAAATGGCCGGGGCCCGAGCGTCTCGTGATGCCACGCGATCACTTCCCGCAGCTCCGGAGGAAACGGCAGATCGGCCACGATCCACGCGCCGGCTTGGCAATGATCGACGTCGAACAAATCGTACTCGGTTGCCAGCAGATCGTAGGAATTCTCCTGCGATACCGCCAGCAGGTTCGCGTACGGTTCCGGGTATTTCACCAGCAAAGCCAGCCTTCCGATGTCGCGCATCAGCCCGGCCAGGTAGGCAAAGTCCGGATCCAGTTTGCAGGCCCGCGCCAGCCTTTCCGACAGGATCGCGGTCGCCAGGCAGTTCCGCCAGCAGGCCCGCAGCGCTTGAATTTTCAAAGCCGGCGCCACGTAGTCGCCCAGCGCTCGCGTGATCGTGATGGACTTTACGCGCTTTAAGCCCAGCAGGATGATGGCGTGCGATAAGGTCTTCACTTCAGCCCGCGCCGCAAACAGCGGAGAATTCGCCAGTTGCAGCACCCGCGCGGCGAACACCGGCTCCATCGCAATCACCCGCCCGATTTCGGATATACTGACCTCCGGCTCCAAATACATCTGCATCAGCCGCGTGGCGATCCATGGAAACGGCGGCAACTGATCCAGCGCCCAGGGAGTTTCCTTGGCCGCGGCGCGATCCATAACGCAACTATCTTGGCTCTTCACACTGTTCATGCTGCTCCTTAGCTTTCCGCCTTCGACGACTACACCGAGGGCAGTCTTTTTTCTCATCGTCGCGGTGCCGGAAAATAATAGCCGGAAAGGAGCAGTGTTGCCAGGCAAATCCGGGACGATATGTGAACTGTGATGGAACACGCCTCTGTTTGTGATCCGGCCGAATCCGAGATTCGCTTCCTCGAATACCGCCTGGATGTTATCAGCGGCTGGCCTGCCTCCGGGCGCAAGCGAGCCACCGCCGAAGCAATCTCGCGCCGCCTGGCGTCGATCGGCCGTGCCAGCTTATGCCGTCACGACGTGGATAACCTGCTGGCCGCTAGTTGCCGCCTGCTCGACGAACTGTTTTCGGAGGATTCCGAGCCGCGCGCGCCTTCGAAACTCTGCGCGTGAATCGAAAATTTCCCGGCCCGGCTACACTGGCGTGGTGAGCGGCAGGCCTTTCTTAGCGAAAATGAACGCTAGAAACCGCGCCGGCTTGGTCGCGCTCGCATTGCGCGAAACTTCGTGCGTGCTGCCCGGATATTCGTAGAACATCTCCCCGGCCCGGTAAGTTTTCTCCGCCCCTCCGGAAATCTTCGCTACCACCGCACCTTCTAGCACGTAAACCAGCACGAACCCGGGATGGCGATGCGGCTTGCCCACTTGTCCGGGCGCTTCGTGAATTTCGCTCACTGTGACCTGCCAATCGTCCATGCTCAGATGGGGCAGGTCCTGTTGAAACACCGGTTTCTGTCCGACCTGCGCCGCAGGGTTCTGGCCGTTCGCCGCGGCTTGAAGCAGCAGCAGCAACGAGGCGCTTTGGAGTGCGTCGCGTCGAGTGATCATGCACCGTATTGTACAGGACCCCGTGCGCTACGATGCTTGCATGATGTTTCGAGCGATACTGGCGGGAACCTTGCTGGCGAGCTGCTGGGCGCAGGCCCCGGAGCGGCGTGCGGACCAGCGCATCCCCATCAAGGTAGTCGTCGTCACCATGTTCGAGCGCGGCGCCGACACCGGCGACACGCCCGGCGAATTTCAGTATTGGGTGGAACGCGAAAAGCTCGATCGCGTGCTGCCGTTTCCCGCCGGCTATCACGATCTGCGGATGAACGGCTCCGGCGTCCTGGGGATACTTACGGGCGTTGGCACCGCCAAAGCGGCCGCGAGCATCATGGCGCTGGGACTGGATCCGCGCTTCGATTTGCGCCGCGCTTACTGGCTGGTGGCCGGCATCGCGGGAATCGATCCGGCGGATGGCTCGCTAGGCTCGGCGGCCTGGGCCGAATGGGTGGTGGATGGCGACATCGGCCACGAGATCGACGCACGCGAGATCCCCGCCAACTGGAAAACCGGCTATGTCCCGCTGCGTCGATCCATCCCCTACGAGCAGCCCCGCGACGTTCCCGATGAAGGCGAGGTGTATCATCTCAATCCCGCTCTGGTGGATTGGGCGTTCCAGCTTACCAGGAACGTCCCGCTTCCGGATAACGACACCATGCGCCAGCGCCGCCAGCAGTTCGAAGGCGCCAACGCCCGCCGCCCGCCCTTCGTCCTCAAAGGCGACACGCTCTCATCCAGCACTTTCTGGCACGGCAAGCTGCTCGACCAATGGGCTAACGATTGGGTGAAGTATTACACCGACGGCAAAGGCAACTACGTCACCTCCGGCATGGAGGACACCGGCACTCTGCAGTCGCTCACTTTTTTAAACCACGCCGGCCGAGTGGATATCAACCGCGTGTTGGTGCTGCGCACAGCGTCCAATTATGATCAACAGCGAGCCGGCCTCACCGCCGCCCAGAGCCTGGCGGAAACCAAAATCGTGTCCTACGTAGCGTACCTGCCCGCTCTTGAAGCGGCTTTTCGCGTGGGACGCGTCGTTGTGGACGAACTCGCCTCACACTGGGACCGCTATCGCGACCACACGCCGGGTGCCGGACACTAACCTCTTACTGCGCCGCTTTCTTCTGTCTCTCCAGCTCCGTCCGGTACACGTTCTCGTTGATCTGAATCTCCGCCAAATACCCTTTCGGATCGATGAACGGATTCGGCCCTTTGCCCAGCTTGGCATACTTCTCCTCCATGCTAAACATTCCGGGATGCGAACCCAGCGGAATATCGCAATGCAGCGATCTCAATGTTTTGTAGCTGCGCGCGTAATCCTCGGCGATCCGCGGATAGTCCGGATTGTTCACCAGCTTGACGCCCGGATTCACGCCCACGCTGCCCACGATCACCACATCGTAGCTCTTGCCGCCGTCTTGCACCTTCATGGTCCAAGTGGTGCAGCCCTTGGTGTGCCCCGCCGTGAGGTGCGCCACCAGCGTCGATCCGCCTAGCGACACCTGATCGCCATCGTGCAAAACTCTATCGATCGGATGCGGTTTTCCGCCCGGCTTCATGGCTTCCAGCGCCGGAACGTCCTCCGCCATCGCCATCACTCGCGCGCCGGTCAGTTCTTTCACCATCGCGTCGCCTTCCATGTGATCGCCGTGGGCGTGGCTGCCGAGCAGAATTTTGATGTCGGTGAATTTGAAGCCCAGTTTCTCAACCGAAGCGCGGATCACCGGCACAGTCCTCTCGTAGTCGCTGTTGATCAAAATCAACCCCGCCGGCGTGCTGACCAGGAACGAACCCAGCGCCCGCGGCCCGACGAAATAAAGGTTGCCGATAATTTTATAGGGTGGAAATGGATCGTTGATATGATCGCGCGGCCCCAGATTGCGCGCCAGCAGTTCGGCCGGCGTCATGGGAATTTTGGCCGCCTCCTGCGCACCCAGTTGCGCGATACCGCAAGCCGTCAGAACCAGTCCAAGCGTTAGTCTGCTCATAGTAAAGGCAGCATACCACTCCCTCAGCGCCCAAACCAAGCCCGC
>CAVXJU010000062.1:0-10061 GCA_963761935.1 Terriglobia bacterium
TTCGCGCGGGCGGCCGTAGTCGTAGAGCCGGTAGGTGACGTCGGAATGCTGCTGGATTTCGCACAACGCGAGTCCCGCGCCGATGGCGTGCACGGTTCCGGCTGGAATGAAGAAAGTATCGCCGGCGTCGAGCGTCAAACCAATTCAACAGATCTACGATCTCGCCGATCGAGCGCGGCTTCGCAGCTGTTCCTGGCTGATCGAATGGCGGAACCCGAGGGCGATCTGCGCACCCGGTTCGGCGCCGCAGGATGTGCCACATCTCGGTTTTGCCGGCGACTCGTGCGCCGGGCGAAGGCGTCGTCCGGGTGGACCTGGACCGAAAGGCGCTCCGAGGTGAAGATGAATTTCACCAGAAAGCGGAGATCGGCCTCAAACCAAACTTCGCCGATTTTGTTTTTGCGGAATTCGGAAACCACGGCGCCAGATCCTGGCTGCCCCAGATCTTTTCGAGAAATTCGTGGGGCGAGCCGGACTACGGGCCGCTTAGCGCTCACTGATAAAACGTGCGATGCGGTCGAGGCCGCGCTCGAGTTCTGTCATAGAAGTCGCGTAGGAGATGCGGACGTGCTCGTTCGGTGCCGAAAGCTTCGCCCGGAACGACGGCCACGTGCGCTTCGGCGAGCAGGTGTTCGGCGAACTGCAAGCGCGGTACGTGATGCCGCTTGCGAGAGCCAACGAGATGTTGGGATAGGCGTAGAAGGCGCCCTTGGGTTCGGCGATCTTCACGCCGGGAATGGAGCGCAGGCGCTGCACCACGAAGTCGCGGCGTTTGCGGTACTCGGCCAGCATCACGGAACCGAGTCCTGCGGTCCGCGCAGCGCTTCGATCGCGGCCTTCTGGGCAATCGAAGTCGGGTTCGAGGTGGAGTGGCTCTGCAGCTTCATGATGGCGTCGATCACGGCGCGGGACCGAGCGCGAAGCCGATGCGCCAGCCGGTCATGGCGTAGGTCTTCGAAAGCGAGCCGGCGACCAGCACGGTGTCCTTCGCGCCCGGCATGGCGGCGATGGAGAACGGCTCGCAGTCGTAGAGGAAGCGGCAGTAGCACTCGTCGGTCATCAGCCAGATGCCGCGCTGCGACGTAGCTGGTGGATCTTTTCGAACTCCTCGCGGCTCGAGCACGCCGCCGCTGGGATTCGAGGCGAGTTGATGATCATCAGCTTGGTCTTGTCGGTGATGTGCGCGCTCGATCATGTCGGCGGTGAGCTGTGAAGCCTTCGTCTTCGTCGGTCTCGACGAACACGCACTTGCCGCCGGCGTAGTTGACGACGTCCTTATAAGTGACCCAGTAGGGCACGGGGATGATGACTTCGTCGCCGTCGGATTGATGAGCGCCTGCATGAGATTGAAGATGGCGTGCTTGCCGCCGACCGTGACCATGCATTCGCCGGGCGCGTAGTTGGTGCCGTAAGTCGTCGCGATGGCGCTCGCAGATGGCCTGCTTCAGCTCCGGATGCCGCCGGTGGGCGTGTACTTGGTGAAGTTCGGCATCGATGGCGCGCGATGGCGGCGCGCTTGATGTTGTCGGGCGTCGGGAAGTCGGGCTCGCCGGCGCCGAAGTCGACCACGTCGATTCCTTCGCGGCGCAGGCGGTCGGCTTCGGCCGCGACCTTCATGGTGGACGATTCGCTGATCCGAGGAAATGCGTTCGGCTAGATCTAAAGTGGCGTGCATGGAAGTGTGTCAAGGTTCTCAGGGTTCTCCTAGAAGTCTTCTTCTTAGTCTGCCTTCTACGGAGGGCGGAACGAGGCCGCGGATGTTTCCGCCCAGTCGGATGACTTCCTTGACGAGGCGCGAGCTGATGAAGGAGTGCGCTTCGCCCGCCATGAGGAACACGGTTTCGATATCGGGCCGCGAGGCGGCGATTCATGAGGGCCATCTGCAATTCGTACTCGTAGTCGGAAATGGCGCGGATGCCGCGCACGATGACACTGGCTCCGCGCTCGGCTGCGTAGTCCACCAGCAGGCCGTCGAAGGAAACTACTTCGGCATTGGCGACGCCTTGGATCACTTCTTGCAGCATTTCGATGCGTTCTTCGACGCTGAAGAGCGGTTGCTTTTCGTCGTTGCGCAAGATGGCGATGATGAGCTTGTCGAATAGCGCGGACGCTCGGTGGATGAGATCCAGGTGGCCGCTGGTGATGGGGTCGAACGAGCCGGGATAGATGGCGACAACGGTGGCGGGTTTTGGTCTCAAGGTAGGCTCTCGTGGACGGGGCGAGGGGGCATCGGTGGGTTAGTGTAGCAGAATAGAGAGAATGGCAACTATCTCGGAAGCGCGCAGTCCCGCGCCCACTAAGCCGGCAGCGGAACCGGCGCATCTTTTCGCACCGCTGGAAATTCGCGGAGTGCGATTGCGGAATCGTATCGGAGTCTCGCCGATGTGCCAGTATTCGAGCACGGACGGCTACGCGAACGATTGGCACTTTGTGCATTTGGGAAGCCGGGCGGTGGGTGGCGCGGCGATGGTGATGGCGGAGGCGGCCGCGGTTTTGCCGGAGGGGCGCATCAGCCCCGATGATTTGGGGATTTGGTCGGACGGGCACGTTGCGATGCTGGCGCGCATATTCCGGTTCATCGAAGAGCAGGGTGCGGTTCCGGCGATGCAACTGGCGCACGCCGGGCGCAAGGCCAGCACGGATGTTCCCTGGAAAGGTGGAAAGCCGCTAGGGGAATCGGATGGCGGATGGCGGCCGATTTTCGCGCCCAGCGCGGTGGCGTTTTCGGATAAATATGCGATGCCGGAGATGTTGGATGAGCGAGGCATCGCGCGTGTGGTTGAGGCATTCGCGCAGGCGGCGCGGCGGGCGTTAGAAGCGGGCGCGAAGATTCTCGAGATCCATTCGGCGCATGGGTATTTGCTGCACGAGTTTTTGTCGCCCTTGAGCAATTTTCGGACCGATAGTTATGGCGGGAGCTTTGAGAACCGGACGCGCGCCCTGCGGGAAGTGGTGCAGGCGGTGCGAACAGTTTGGCCGGCCAGCCAGCCGCTGTTTGTGCGGATCTCGTCGACCGATTGGGTAGAGGGAGGTTGGACGGGCGACGATTCGGCGCGACTGGCGGCGCAGTTGGGGCCGTTGGGCGTGGATCTAATCGATTGTTCATCGGCTGCGATACTTCCGCATATTCAGGTGCCGGTGGGGCCGGGATTTCAGGTTCCTTTCGCGGAGAAGATTCGGAAAGAAAGCGGCGTGCTGACGGCCGCGGTGGGGTTGATAACTTCGCCGCAGCAGGCCGATCATATTGTGCGGACGGGGCAAGCTGACCTGGTTTTTCTCGCGCGGGAATTGCTGCGCGATCCTTATTGGCCGCTGCGGGCGGCGGATGAGTTGCGGCAAGACGGTCCTTGGCCGAAGCAATATCTGCGGGCGAAGCGAACATAGCGGCTCTGGGGTGGTGAGGGCGGATTATTTTCCAGCCTGCATGGCGCCGTGGAGTTTGCGAGCCTCATCATTTTGCGAATAATCGAACGCGCGCGAGGTGTTGATGTTTATCTGGCGCCGGGCGAAGGCGTCGATTTCCTGGGGCGAAAAAACGAAGCCATCTTGAGACGGGTCGTAGGGAATGCCTTTGTGTTTATGGAGTTCGGAGATGGAGGTGGCGTCCTTGAGGTCGCGTTCGCGGTGCGCGAGGCGCTCGGCTTGGATCGCGCGGAGATGATCGTGAGCTTTTTGGAATTGGCGCGAGAGGCGCGCGGCGTGGAGGCCGAGCATCGAGAGATTGCGCATAGCCTCGGTGACGTCGACTTCCACGGCTTGGCCGGCGCGTTTCAGCAGATTGGCTTCGAGGGCGGGGATGCGGTTGAGGCGCCAGGCGGTGTCGGCGAGTTCCTGGGTGAGCTGGGTTTCGATCGCGGTGGCCGGACTGCATTGGTCGAAGAAATGGCGGCAGTGTTGCTCGTAAGCGGCTTGGTCTTCGGAGGGCAAGGTCGGGGTGCGGCTCAAGAGGCCGTGGCGGAGGGCGTTTTGGGAAGAGCGCGCTTTTCCTTCTTCGGTGCGGGGGCCGGTGGAATGTTCGGAATTGGCGCGATTGATGGTGGCGCGGTCGATGGCTGGAAGAGCTGACATTTAGGATGGTCCTTTCGAGTTTGGAATAACACGATGGCTCGCGCGTGGCGGCAGGTTGCGCGTGGAGCTTGCTGATTCGAAGCGAAAGAAATGGTCGAGAGAGCGGTGACTGGGCGGAATCAGGACTGGTAGGTGAGGGAAGGGAACCAATCGGCGCCGCGGCCTTCGGGAGTGAGGTCGAGGAGATTCCAGAGCGGCCACAGCATATCTATGTGGCGCTGGTTTTGGCCTTTGTCGGGAGGCATGAACTGGAGCTCGGTGGCGTAGGAGTGATAAATTTTGCCCTTGCGGCGGACGAACACGTTGAGCATCGGCAATTGGCCAGCCTCGGGCGCTTCACCGTGATAATCGCGGTTGTAGGTGTTGTGGGCTGAAGAAAGCAGACGGAGATGGCGCCAGCCGCGCGTTTGGGCGACGTCGCGGAGGCGGGCGATGGGCGATTTCGCGACCACGGCCAAGTTGGCGCGCTGGCCGAGGTGCATCGCGGCGCCGTCCAGGCTATCGATAAACGAAGTGCACATGGGGCAGGGCTGCTTCATCTGCGGGCTGAACATGTAGCTGTAGAGGAGCAGGGTGTCGAGGTGGTCGCGGACTCATCGAATAAGTAGTCTTCGGCGACTTGGCCGCCCAGGGGCAGTTTGCGGCGCATGCGGGCGACGCGCTCGACTTGACGGCGGAGGTCGGTTTCGGCGGCCAGAAGGCGGTTGCGGGAAGTTCGGTAGCGGGGGATTCGCCGGGGAATCGGGAGGGATGCGGCCCTTGAGGCATGTTTTCCTGGAGTGGGTAGCAATATTCTATCGAAGGCAATTTGCCTGAACGGATAGGGCACTCTCGCGGCGCACCTTGTCGGATACCTCGCCTGTGTTCCTACTCTATCTGGGGCGCAACTCCGCAAGTTTGAACTGTCAGGACAACTTGCGTTGCACGATTCAGAAATTCGGCAGAAGTTGGGTTCTTCGCGATCGGCTAAACTTAACTTGATCACGAAGATGTCCCTTTCCGCCGGCGATAAACTTGGCCCATATGAAATCCTTGCAATTATCGGGGCCGGTGGCATGGGCGAGGTTTACAAAGCGCGCGATACGCGCCTGGACCGCATCGTCGCGGTGAAGGTCTCGAAAGACCAATTCTCAGAGCGCTTCGAGCGGGAGGCGCGAACCGTCGCCGCATTGAACCATCCCAACATCTGCACTCTGCACGACGTCGGGGCGAATTATCTGGTGATGGAATACGTCGAGGGCCAGCCGGTCAACGCTAGCTCCTCGGTCGAACAAGTGATGCAGTATGCTCTGCAGATCGCCGATGGGGTTGCGGCCGCGCACACCAAGGGTATCGTGCATCGCGATCTGAAGCCGGGGAACATTCTTGTGACGCCCGACGGCCTCGTGAAGATTCTGGATTTCGGGCTCGCCACCCTGCAAGCTGTAGCGCCAACGGACGCGACGCTCACGCGCGGCCTTACCGACGCGGGGACCGCAGTGGGCACGGTCGGCTACATGTCGCCCGAGCAGGCGCGGGGCGAAACAGTGGACGCGCGCAGCGACCTTTGGTCCATCGGCGTAATCTTTTACGAGTTGCTGACCGGCGCGCGCCCTTTCGAAGGCGCCACCCAGGCGGTAATTTTCGAAGGCATCCTCTCGAAGAGACCCGTCCCGCCCAGCGCACGAAATCCGAAGATTCCAGGGGAGTGGGAGAGGATCGTCGCCCGGCTTCTCGAAAAGGATCGCGCCACCCGGTATCAATCGGCGCAGGATCTTCTGGCGGACTTGAAGCGAGTGGACCGGGATTCGAGTTCCGCCGGGGCTTCGCCGTCAATGGCTCCGCACCGTCGCGGTTGGGCGAGGTACGCGCTCGCCGCCGCGGCTGGACTGATCCTGGTGGGCGCCGCGCTGGCCTATTTTCTGCCGCGCCGGACCGCAGCGATCGATTCTCTCGCGATACTGCCCTTCGCCAACGCGAGCCAGAACGCGGATGCGGACTACTTGAGCGATGGCATCACCGACAGCCTCATCGGCAATTTATCGAGTTTACCAGGCTTAAAGGTAAAGTCGAAAAATGCCGTCCGCAAATACAAAGGCGGGGACATCGACGCGGGCCAAGCCGGCCGGGAACTCGATGTGGGAGCCGTTCTGACGGGCCGGATCACGCAGCACGGCGATGCGCTTTCCGTCCGCGCCGACTTGATTGACAGTCGCGACAACAGCGAGATCTGGGGCCAGACTTTCGAACGCAAAACTTCGGAAGTTCTCGGCATCCAGCAGGATATTACGGCCCGCATTTCAGAAAAACTCCGGCTCAGTGGCGAAGACAAGCGGCAACTAGCGCGGCGCGAGACCGCCAATCCCGAGGCCTATCAGCTCTACCTAAAAGGGCTCTACTTTACTAGCAGGTTCACCAAGGACGGCGCAGACAAAGCGGTGGATTACTTCCGGCAGGCCATTGCGGCCGACCCGAACTACGCGTTGGCCTACCAAGGACTGGCCGATTACTATGGCGTAATCGACGATGTTTTTGTCCCGTCGCGCGACTCGGAGCCAAAGGCCAAAGCCGCGGCATTGAAAGCGCTCGAACTCGACGATCACCTGGCCGAGGCTCACGAAGCCTTGGCCTCGGTTCTCTTTTGGTACGAATACGACTGGCCGGGAGCGGAGAAGGAATTTCGGCGAGCCATCGAGCTGAACGAAAACCTGGCGGAAGCACATACGATTTACGGATGGTATCTGACCTGCCTTGGCCAACCCGGGAAAGGAATCGCGGAAGGCATCAAGGCTAAAGCACTTGACCCGCTCGCGACAGAACCACCTCAGGTCCTGAGCCAGGATCTGTATGTGGCCCGGCGCTACCCGGAAGCGGCGGAGCAGGCTCGCAAGGCGCTCGATCTGGATCCGAAATATTTTCTGGCGCATCTTCAGTTGGCTTTGATTTACATGGCGCAGGGCAAATCGCGGGATGCGATTGCGGCGGCGCGGAGCGCGAGAGAGGATGAGCCGCTGGCCGACTGGTCCACTGCTGTGCTGGGCATGGCTTATGCCGCCGATGGGCAGCGTGGAGAAGCTGAAAAGGTGCTGGCGGAGATGAATCAGAAAGCCAGCCGCGGCTGGGTTCCGTCGTTCACGTTTGCCGAGATTTATGCCGGTCTACAAGATAAGTCGAAGACGCTGGACGCTCTGGAAAAATCCTACGAGGAGCGGGCTTGGTTCCTTACGTACTTGAACACGGCTCCCGAGTTCGATTTCATTCGGTCCGAGCCGCGCTTCCAGGCTCTGCTTCGCCGAATGAATTTTCCATAGGCAACCCTGTCCGGATCGCGCCGGAAGAAGTAAGATACATAGGTCCAGCCTCACCTGTTTCTGAATTGGTCCAGTGAAAAGGAGACGATCCATGACGATGTCTAGAGTGGTTGGTTTTCGCGCGGCGGCGGTGGTGGGAATTCTCGCGCTGGTGGTTCTTTCGGATCCGGCGGCGAAGTCGAATAAGCGGGCCATTATGGTGCTTTCCGGCGCCGACGCGCCCGAGATCGACCGGGCTGCGCGGGACTACAGAATGCCGGATCAGATTGAGTGGAAGGGGCGGCCTGGGAGCGCTAACCAATCGGCGACTTTATTTGGCGATCCTTCCAAGCCCGGTTTCGTGGTGCAGCTTCTCAAGCGCGGACCCAACGATTGGGCCCAGCCGCATACTCATCCCAACGATCGGATTCTTACGGTCTTGGCGGGGACTATGTTGATTGGCACCGGGTCCAAATTTGATAAAGAGAACACGGTGGCGCTGGGGCCGGGGAGCATCGTGAAGGATTTCGCGAATCAGGCGCACTTCGACGGCAGCGGGCCGGATGGTCTGACGCTGGAGATCGTCACGATGGGGCCGTTGCCGGCGGGGCGTGGGCGCGGGCGAGCGCAGTAGAGGGTCGCGCGCGGGTCGAGGCGAGGCCGTGGCCGGAACTGAGGAGCGAAGCATGCCTGTTCCCTCTGGGATGACGCGCAGAAGGCTGCTGCGCAACACTGCGCTCGGCGCGATGGCGATGGCGTCGGACAATTTGTTGGGTCAAGGTGCGGCGGCCCGTCCGAATATCGTTTTCATTATGGCGGACGATATGGGGTATGCCGATGTGTCTTGTTACGGGCGGCCCGATCTGAGCACGCCTAATATCGATGCGCTGGCGGCCGGGGGCGTGCGGTTCCTGCAGGCTTATGCCAACTCCGCGGTGTGTTCGGCGACGCGCACGGCATTGATCACGGGGCGGTATCAATATCGGCTGCCGATCGGGTTGGAGGAGCCGCTCATCCTACGCGACGTGGGTCTACCGCCGGAGCATCCGACGCTGCCGTCGTTACTCAAGAAGTCCGGGTACGGGACGACGCTGGTGGGGAAATGGCATTTGGGGCAACTGCCGAAATTCGGGCCGCTTCAAAGTGGCTACAACCATTTCTATGGATTCCGCGGCGGAGCGCTGGATTACTATACGCACTCGAATCGCGGCGACGATTTGTGGGACGACGACGTACAGGTGCATCAGATGGGGTATCTGACCGATCTACTGGGAAGTCGCGCGGTGGAGGTGGTGAATGGTTACGCGAAGGCGGGGCGCCCGTTTTTGCTGAGCTTGCATTTCAACGCGCCGCATTGGCCCTGGGAAGCGCCAGGCGATGAAGCGGAATCGAAGCGGCTGCTCGCGGCGGGCCGGGGGCTTGGGGATTTCGACGGCGGGTCGCAGGCGACTTATCGGCGGATGATTCAGGAAATGGATTTCGAGGTCGGGCGGGTGGTGGAAGCGCTGCGCGCGAACGGACTGGCCGAGAACACGATTGTTATTTTCACCAGCGATAACGGCGGGGAACGATTCGCGGATACGTGGCCGTTCACGGGGCGCAAGACGGAACTTCTGGAAGGCGGGCTGCGGATACCGGCGATCGTATCGTGGCCGGCGCGCATTCCGCAAGGGCAAACGACGGAGCAAGTGGCGATCACGATGGATTGGATGCCGACTTTGCTCGCGGCCGCGGGTGCGTCGGTGGATGCGGCGTATCCGTCGGATGGGATCAACTTGCTTCCGGTGCTGGCGGAGGGCGGGCCCGTGGTTACGCGCAAGCTGTTTTGGCGCTACAAGGCGAACGCTCAGCGAGCGGCCCGGGACGGGGACTACAAATATCTGAAGATTCTTGACAACACTTTTTTGTTCAACGTGGTTGAGGATCCGATGGAGCGGGCCAATCTGAAGTTGCGGAAGAAGGGCGTGTACGAGCGGCTGGTGGCGGAGTGGAACGAATGGAATGCGGCCATGCTGCCGGAGATCGACGAGAGCCATACGGGCAGCTTCAGCGGGGATCAACTGGCGGACCATATCGGAACGCCCGCAGCGAGCGGCAAAGCCGACAATCCGAGGCGGCGAGACCACTAGATGTCCTACCGAACTGCTTAGGGGTTGAATTAGAGGCCTGAATTAACAGGTCTATCTTCCAGTAGAGCGTCTTCTGGAATATACTAGAAGGCGATGGCAAAGACCGAATCGCCTTTTCAGAACGCAATGGTCCAGGGGACGCTGGACATGTTGGTGTTGCAGTCCCTGGCGCTGGGGCCGGCGCATGGGCATACCATCGCGCATGTGATCGAGCATCGATCCGAAGACGTGCTGCAGATTGAACATGGATCTTTGTATCCGGCGCTGCACCGGCTGGAGGATCGCGGCTGGATCGCGTCGTTTTGGGGGACTTCGGAGAACAATCGCAAGGCGCGCTATTACCGGCTGACGCCCAAGGGGCGCAAACAATTGACGGCGCAAACGGCGCGTTGGGAACAAATGGTTCGGGCCATCGGGCGGATTCTGAAGCCGGCAAGAGGGCAGGCCATGAGTTGGTGGCGTTTTTTCCGGAGGGCGGGAGTGGGACCGGGAGCGGACGGCGGAGATCGATTCTTATGTCCAGCTCGAAACGGATGAGAACATCGCGCGCGGGATGACGGAAGGCGAGGCGCGGGCGGCGGCGCGGCGGAAGTTT
>CAVXJU010000063.1:0-23410 GCA_963761935.1 Terriglobia bacterium
GCAGGACACGGGCGTTTCGCCGTCGGTTCCGGTGGTGGAAGCAGATGCCGTTGCGGTGGATGACGATGGCAACCCCATCGGAGGCGAGCCGCAGCAGCCCAAAGAGGATCTGCTGTTGAAGAAGGCGATCGAAGTGATCACCAAGGGCAAGAGCGACACGGCGGCCACGTCGGGCGCTCAATCCGGCGATTCCAATCATACTCCGGCGCTTACTCCGCTGAACGTGCCGCACCCGCAGCAACAGCAGTAGGACTCGGCATGCCGCTTTATGAATACAAGTGCGATAAGTGCGGCACTGTATTCGAAGTAATTCAGAAATTCTCCGATGAGCCGCTCCACGTTCACGATCAGTGCGGCGGGACGCTAGAGCGTTTGATCTCGCCGTCCGCGCTGCAGTTCAAAGGCTCGGGCTGGTATGTGACCGATTACGCGGGCAAGAGTGGAAATGGATCGGCCCATAGCGAATCGGGAAGCAAGCCGGCCGACAGCAGCAAGGCAGAGAGCAAGACGGGCGAATCGAAACCGGCCGAATCGAAACCGTCTGAATCAAAACCGTCTGCGAGCGACAAGTCCAAGAGCGATTAGCCGGCGCGTTATTCTCCCGCATCCAGCGCTTCCAGCAAGGGATCGGCAATCTGAATCCGGTATCGTTGCGCGGCCAGGTGTCGCGACCATTTGGAATCGAACACCAGCTCCGCCAGGTAATTCGCCAGCGTCACCGCCGGCACCACCAATAGCAGGGGTGCCAGCGCGATCGCCCAGTTGTGCTCTTCCACCAGTCGCGTACCGATTTCGAGAATGGCGCGTGTAAGCTTCGCGTAATTTCCCGAAGCTCCCTGGGCTTGCCCGCGGCCGTGGCGCAGTCCACACAGAAAATCCGGAACAGTGGCTGCCGCCGCAATCTCGGTGTAGGTACTGCCCAGCGATTCCAGCGTGTGCGCGTCACTGCCTGCCACCGCAGCCTTCCCCCAGTCGCGAGCCAGCCGGCTTGCGGAGCGATTATTGGGCCGCGGAATTTGGCCGTTCAGCGTTTCAACCGCGGGAAATTCTTCCTCGAATAATTGGAAATCTCGCGCCGTGCGCCGTCCGGTGAGGCTGGAGAACACATGATTGATGCTGAAGAAGAGCCGCTGCTCGCGCAGGTACGCGGCTAGCGAGGGTACGTCCTTGCGGCGGCGCTGCAGCTCGGTGTGATGCCGTTCCTCGATGCCATACACGCCCACGTGGATTTCGGTGCCACTGGGGGTGATGCAAGTCACCTCTTCGCTTAGAAAGAAATCCGGATAGTGCCGGAGCGACTCGGCGGCGCCGATGGAATCGTGATCCGTGATCGTAACCAGATCCATGCCGCGCCGCTTGAGCGTGTCATAAACCGCTTGCGGGTCGTTGTAACACTCGCGGCAAACTCGATCCAACAAGGGGAGGTTGCACATGCCGGAGTGTTTCGTGTGGACGTGCAAATCGCACTTCATGTCCCCTTGTAGCGTTCATCCGGTTACAATTTGGTGACTTGTGGAAAAAACATTGATGACAAGACATGTTTTTGTACCGCGCAAGCGCTCCCGGCCCTGAGAAAGTCGCGGATATACTGGAATCATGGCGGGATTGGTGAGTCTGGAAGCTGGTTCGAAGCTGGACGCCGCGCTGCTGGCCGAGAAGGAGCGAAAGCTCTTCGACCAGTTGGCGGGCATGCGGCGCGTGATCGTGGCCTACTCCGGTGGGACGGATTCGGCGTATCTGGCTTGGGCCGCGCGGCGCATGCTGGGCGACGGCACCCTCGCCATCACCGCCGATTCGGCCTCCATTCCGGAATCGCACAAGCGCGATGCGGAGGCTTTCGCGCGCGAGTGTGGCATCCGGCACGAATATATCGCTACGCACGAGTTCGACAATCCCGATTACGTCAAGAACGATCCCAACCGCTGCTTCCATTGCAAGGATGAGCTGTTCACCTGCCTGGACGCGCTGGCGCGCGAGCGAAGCATCGAACACATTGTCTACGGCGTCAACCTGGACGACTTGGGCGATTACCGGCCCGGCCAGCGCGCCGCCAAGCTGCACCAGGTTGAGGCGCCTTTGGTGGATGCGGGATTAACCAAAGCGGAGATTCGTGAATTGTCGCGGCTGGCGGGGTTATCCACTTGGGATCGCCCCGCTTCGGCCTGCCTGAGCTCGCGCGTTCCCTATGGCACTCCGGTAACGCCCGAAACCATCAAGACCGTCGAGCGCGGTGAGGAAGCGATTCGCGCGTTGGGGTTCCGGCAGTTCCGCGTACGCTTCCACGGCGAGTTGGTGCGGATCGAAGTGGCCCCCGATGAACTCGCGCGAGCTTTGACGCCGGAGATGGCGCAAGCATTCGTCGAAATTTTCAAGCCGCTCGGCTTTCATTACGTCACCATCGATCTGGAAGGCTACCGGCAGGGTTCGCTGAATTCGGTTCTGAAGTCGCGCTGACAGAATTCCGCTCCAGGAGGGCAATATGCAACGAATTTCGCTGGCATTTTCCGCAATCATGGCTGCGGCCGCGTGCATCGGCTTTGCGGCCTCCGACAGTGGACCGTATAAAGTACTGAAGACCGCCAAGGTCGGCGGCGCGGGCGGTTTCGACTACGTGAACGCCGACCAGGTTGGACGCCGGCTGTACGTCGCTCGCACCGGCGCCGAGCCACGCATCACGGTTTTCAATCTCGACACGCTTGCACCGGAAGGCGAAATCCCGGGCGTCGGCGCGCACGGTGCCGTGGTGTCCGACAAAACGCACCACGGCTTCGCCAGCAGCAAGCCGGTGACGATGTTCGATAGCAAGACCCTGGCGGTGATCAAGAAGATCGATGTCGAGGGCAACCCGGACGGCTTGCTTTACGATCCGTTCAATGACCGCGTGTTTGTGCTGAGTCATCGCGCGCCGAACGCGACCGTAATCAACGCCTCTGACGGCTCCATCGTGGGCACCATCGATTTGGGCGGCGCGCCGGAGGAGGCCGCGACCGATGGCAAGGGTCACATCTATGTCGATATCGAAGACAAAGCCAACATCGCGGTGGTCGATGCCAAAACGCTCGCCGTTACCGGCCATTACGAGCTCGAGGGCAAAGGCGCGGTCTGCGCGGGCCTCGCGCTGGATGCGAAGCACAACATTCTGTTCGCAGCCTGCCGCAATCCGCACAACATGGTAATTCTTGACGCAACCAACGGGAAGATTCTGGATGCGCTGCCCATCGGCGTGGGCTGCGATGGCGCAGTGTTCAATCCCAAAACCGAGGAAGCGTTCAGCTCGCAGTTCGATGGGACCCTCACCGTGATCAAGGAAAACAGCCCCACCAGTTTCGCCGTGGAGCAGACGGTGCAGACCATGCCGAGCGCCAAGACCCTGACGCTGGATCAAAAGACGAATCACATTCTGCTGATCGCCGCCCAATTCGGCCCGCCGCCGTCGACACCTCCTCCGGGAGGCCGTGGAGGCCGCGGCCAAATGGCGCCGGATTCATTCTCAATTCTGATGGTGGGCAAGTAACGCCTAAGGCGTCCGGGTCCGAGGATCGTCGATAGATCCTTTCCAAATCCAGCCGGAGCGCCCCCGCAGCGGGCCCGCGTCAAACTCGACCTTGGAATACATGAGGTCCTGAGACTCGAATAATATTTTGAATCGCGCGCCTCCGGGCACGTCGAAGCCTGGTTTCGCGGGCACTTCCGTTTTTTCCTTGGCTAGCTCTTGCTGCTTGGCTGGATCCACCACAGCCCTCTTCCGGTATTCGTACTCGAAGCGTTGGTACTGCGCTGCCGGAATATCGTAATAAACGTGTACGGTGCCATGGCCGAGCACCTTGGCGTGTTGATATCCATCCGTGCTACAGCCGCTGCACACCAGAACCAAGACCACCATCGGGAACACGCGCCGCCGCAGCACTTTAATTGCGCACGCCGATGGTTTCGGTACGGCCTGCCAAAGGCCTAACCACCGATCCGCCGCACACGCCGACACCGGTGTTGAGCAGCGCGTTCAACAAGTGGATGAGAACCTGGTAGACCATCTGCTCGTTTACCGGCTGCTTGCCCGGCAGACGGAATGAGGCGGGCAGTTCTTTGGCAATCTGCAGCCGGATGGAGTGGGGCAGCGTATGGCCGGACCGGTCGCGCTGGTTCGCCACCGACATGGGCGTTTGCAGCACCACGCCCGATTTTCCATCCACATAAAACTGGCAGCGCGAGAACCAGCCCAAGTTGCCGGGATCGGCGGCGTCGAAAAGCAGCAGCGGGGCCTGGCGTCCGGCGGCCAGCAGATCCAGGCATAGCATGCGGGGGCGCTCCTCGATCCGGTACTCGAAGCCCGCCTGCTTGGCGATGGTGCCCACCAGGTCGGGGTCGAGCTCGAGCAGGATGAATTTATGATCCCCCGCCGACAGAACCTGCATAGACTCTATTTTACCGTCTCGTGGCTGCGGCCTCGCGGTTTACGCGCTGATTTTTAGAATCCACCCATCGCGCTATAATCAAGAAGGAGTCTTTTCCTTTGACGATCCGAAGCTTTTTGCGCTTGAGCGCACATGTTCAAATGCTGCCCATTCTCGAAGGCGGCGAGGAGACGCTGGTAGGTGGCCAGGCGGTCATGGAAGGCGTCATGATGCGCGCGCCGCACAGCTATTGCGTGGCCGTGCGCCGGGCCAACGGCGAGATCGTCACCGAAGAGAGCCCGCTTCCACGGCTTTCGGAAAAATATCCCATCTTCAAGCTGCCCATCCTGCGTGGCCTGGGGACACTGGGGCACGCCATGACGCTGGGCGTGAAGTCGCTGCGGTTTTCGATGAATGCGTCGCTGGCCGATCTGGCCCAGACTTCGGAAAAAGCGGGCGAAAAACCGGCCGAGCTGCCTGGATGGGTATTGGCGCTGAACCTGGGCTTCTCACTGCTGATGTTCATTTTCATGTACAAGTTCGTGCCGCTGTTCCTGGCCACGCGCATCGGGGGTTTCTTACCGTCCGGCCATCAGCGCCTGGAAATCAATCTGATCGACGGTGGCATCCGCTTGGCGCTGCTGATCGTCTTCCTCTACGCCATCTCTTTTATGAAAGACATGCGGCGCATGTTCCAATATCACGGCGCCGAGCACAAAGTGGTCTTCAATTATGAGTCCGGCCAGCCGGTGAACGTGGAGAATGCGCAGCAGTTCGTGACATTCCATCCGCGCTGCGGGACCAGCTTTCTGCTGGTGGTGATGTTGATCGCGATTCCGGTTTATGCATTTCTGCCGTTCGACGGTTTTGTGGCGAAATTTATCGCGCGCATCGCGCTGCTGCCGCTGATTCTGGGCGGGAGCTACGAATTGATCCGCTTCGCCGCCCGGCATCAGAAAGGCCTGATGGCTTTGCTCTGCCGGCCGGGCTTGTGGCTGCAACGCATCACCACGCAGCCGCCCACCGACGAGCAGGCCGCGGTGGCAATTCATGCACTCCAAGGCGCCATGGAGCTCGAAAAATCGCAAGGCGGCGAGTTGGTGATCGCCTAACTCGCGCTTTCGCCGGCGCCCAAGCCCGACATGCAATTTTCGCAAAGACTCGACGACATGGAAGCGCGGTTCGAAGAGCTGACGCGCCAGATGGCCGACCCATCCGTGATCGCCGACGGCGATGGCTATCGCAAAACAGCCAAGGCGCGGTCCGAACTCGAGGAAGTTGTCGCGAAATATCGCGAGTACAAACAGAGCAAGCACAACTACGACGAAGCCCAGCTAATGCTGGAGGATTCGGATGCGGATCTGCGGCAGATGGCACAAGATGAAGTGCAGCGGCTCCAACCCGATCTGGCCCGCTTTGAGGAAGAGTTGAAGGTCCTGCTGCTTCCCAAAGATCCGCTGGATGAGAAGAACATCGTGCTGGAAATCCGCGCCGGCACGGGCGGGGACGAAGCTACGCTGTTCGCCGCGGAGGTATTTCGGATGTATAGCCGCTATGCCGAATCGCAGAAGTGGCGCGTCGAAGTCACTTCGATGAGCGAATCGGCTGTCGGCGGGATCAAGGAAGTGATCGCGCTGATCAGCGGCAACAAAGTTTACAGCCGGCTGAAATACGAAAGCGGCGTGCATCGCGTGCAGCGCGTGCCGCAAACCGAGCAGCAAGGGCGCGTCCACACCTCCGCTATCACGGTGGCGATACTGCCCGAAGCCGACGAAGTAGAAGTCAAGATCGATCCCAAAGACATTCGCATCGACACTTTCTGCTCTTCGGGTCCCGGCGGACAATCGGTGAACACCACGTACTCAGCGGTGCGAATTACGCATCTGCCCACTGGATTGGTGGTTTCGTGCCAGGATGAAAAATCGCAGATCAAGAATCGCGCCAAGGCGGAACGCGTGCTGCGGTCTCGTCTGTACGAAATCGAATTGGAAAAACAGCAGCAGCAGATCGGCGCGGAGCGGCGCAGCATGGTAGGGTCGGGCGACCGCAGCGAGAAGATTCGAACTTACAATTTCCCGCAGAATCGCGTAACCGACCATCGCATCGGGCTCACGCTGCACCAGCTCGATTTGATCATGGAAGGGCGCCTGGACCCGCTGTTCACCGCGCTCACCAACTACTATCAGAGTGAGAAATTGGGAGACCGGGGCGAGGCGGCCTAGCTCCACGTTCCCGTCGTGACAGTCCAAACGGCTCTGCTGCAGGGCACGACGCTGCTCGAAGAAGCCTCCATCGCCGTCCCGCGCCTGACGGCCGAAGTTCTCCTGGCACACGCCCTCCAGCGCGACCGCGCATATCTCTACGCACACTCGGACGAAGAACTCAGCGAGCGCGCCTGGATTCACTACGGCCGCTATCTGCACGAGCGGCTGAAGGGGAAACCCACGCAGTACATCACCGGCCGCCAGGAGTTTTATGGGCGCGAGTTTCGCGTAACAGGGGACGTTCTGATTCCACGCCCGGAAACCGAGCACCTGGTGGAAGCAAGTCTCCAACGTATCCGGCCAGGCGACACCGTGCTGGACGCGGGCACTGGCTCCGGCGCGATCGCCATCACCTTGGCCCTCGAAACGACCGCTCGGGTTCTCGCCACCGACATCTCGTTGGCGGCCCTCCGCGTCGCCGCCGCTAACGCGCGCCAGCTTAACGCGAACATAACATTCCTGGCCTGCGACCTGGCCGCATGCCTCGCCGGCCAGTCTCTCGACGTCCTGGTCTCCAATCCCCCCTACGTGCCAAGCGCCGATCAAGCCGGGCTCCAGCGCGAAGTCCGCGACTGGGAGCCGCACGTGGCGCTGTTCGCCGGTCCGACCGGACTTGAAATGTACCAGCGTCTCATCGCGGAAGCGGAGCGCGTGCTGCGCCCGGGAGGCTGGCTGCTGATGGAACTCGGCTACAATTCGTTACGGCCGGTGCGAGGGATGCTCGGCTCCCTCTGGAGCCAGATCGAAGTGGGCGCGGATTTGGCCGGACTGCCCCGCGTGCTGGCCGCGCGATGGTCGTCATGAAGACTTTCTTCCACCTGGACATGGATGCGTTCTTCGTGTCGGTGGAAGAATTGTTCGATCCGTCCTTGCGGGGCAAGCCGGTAGTGGTTGGAGGAGAAGCCGATCAGCGGGGCGTGGTCTCGGCCGCCTCGTACGCCGCGCGCAAATTCGGGCTGCACTCCGCCATGCCGCTCAGAACCGCGTATCGCCTTTGCCCGCAGGCCATCTTCGTCGACGGACATCCGGAGCGCTACCGTGAGTACTCGCGCAAGGTCTACAAAGTGCTCCAGAGTTTCTCCCCACAAGTGGAGATGGCTTCAGTCGACGAGGCCTACATGGATTTGACCGGAACCGAGAAGCTGCACGGGCCGCCGCTCGAGGCCGCGCATCGCCTGCACGATGCGGTCGGGCGCGAGACGGCGCTCAACTGTTCCATAGGAATCGCCGCGTCGCGTATGGTGGCCAAGGTCGCCTCCGATCAGGCCAAGCCGAACGGCATTCTGTGGGTGCTGCCAGGCCAGGAAGCGCGATTCCTGGCGCCGCTCGAAGTGCGCAAGATCCCCGGCGTGGGCAAGGTCACCGAGAAAAGCCTGCAATCGCGCGGCATTCGTACCGTGGGCGATCTGGCGGCGCTGGAGGAGACGTTTCTGCGCGAGCACTTCGGCGAATGGGGACTGGCGCTGGCGGGGAAGTCGCATGGGTTGGATGCGGGCGCCTGGTTCGCCGGCGAAGTGGGCGAGTCGAGCGATCCGAAATCGATCAGCCACGAGGTCACGTTCAACCAGGATACCGACGACGTCGATTTGCTAGAATCCACGCTGGCGCGCCTGTCTGAAATGGTGGGACGCCGTCTGCGCGAGCACTCGCTGCACGCGCGCACCGTGCAGTTGAAGCTGCGCTATTCAGATTTCACCACCATCACCCGGGCGCATTCGCTCGATCACGCCACCCAGCTCGACACCGAAATTTTCCGCGAGGCGCGAGCGCTGTTCCGCGGCAACCGAAAAAGCAAAGCGAAGATCCGGCTGCTGGGCGTGCATGCCTCGGGACTGGAATCGGGCGAAGGCCAGCTCAGCCTGCTGGACGAGGACTCGACCCAGCGCTGGCGCAAAGCTCTCTCGGCCGTGGATCACATTCGCGACAAGTTTGGAGAAGACAGCGTATCGCTAGCCAGCGGAATGAAAGGCCGTTTCCGCGAGCGGGTCCACGAAAACCCAGCCGGCCTGCCGGGCAAAACGCCAGGCGAGGAATAAATGGTTAACTAGAGACACCCTGGCATGTTGACGCCGTTAACTCCGAGGCGCAAACTGGGAACCGCATCCAAAATAGTCGTGGCGCTTGGGGTTCTTCTTGGAGCTACGGGATTTCTGCTCCAGGCGCTACGAGTATTTCCTGTAGGGGATACGCCGGCGAAAACCCGCTTTAAGATTCTCTTCTTCGCCGTGGGTGGCGCGTACTGCCTGCTCTACGCCTTAGCAGAAAAGGATTTTAGTCAGCCGAAAGCCACGCGACTTGATATGTGGCTGCGGTGGTCATTGTGGATCGATGCGGTTCTCGTTGTCGTTGCCTTGATTGCCATGATAGCCGTGCGCTAACACCTCTCGGAGTTGGATTCTCTCTCTCCACCCAGTGGCGCTAAACTACTAACAGGCACACCTGGAAATGAAGCAACTCATCGAAGATATCGCGAAAGCTCTTGTGGATTCGCCCGACCAGGTTAGCGTCAGCGAAGTACAGGGGGAGCAGGTCACCGTCTTGGAGCTGCGAGTCGCGCCGAGCGACTTGGGAAAGGTCATCGGAAAGCAGGGCCGAACCGCGCGCTCTATCCGCACTCTGTTGGGCGCCGCCGGTATGAAGTTGAACCGCCGGTTTACTCTGGAAATTCTGGAATAGTTCTGACGCTCGTCACTATTGCCCATCTCATCCGGGCGCGCGGCAACAAAGGGGAACTTGCAGCCATTCCGCTCGCTGGACGCCTCGACGATGTGAAGAACGTAATCGTGAATCAGGTCCCCATGGAAGTGGAACGCACCTGGATTCACGGCGAGCATGTCATTTTCAAATTTAAAGGCGTGGACACGATTTCCGAAGCCGAGCGCTTGGCCGGCGCCGATGTTTCGATCCCGATCGAACAGCGGCCCGCGGCTCCGGAAGGTGAATACTATCGAACCGACCTGCTCGGCTGCGAAGTCTTCGATGCAAACGGACATCTGCTCGGCATGGTCGAAGAATGGCAGGAGACCGGAGCCACGCCGCTGGTCGAGGTTCGAACTCCGGCAGGCAAAGAACTGCTGATCCCGTTCGCCAAGTCGATCTTCACCCGCATCGATGTAGAGCGAAAGCGGATCGATGTCTGCCTGCCGGAAGGTCTCGTGGACCTGAACTGAGCGATCGTGCGCTTTCACATCCTCACCATCTTCCCTGAATTCTTCGACGGGCCATTCCGTTATGGCGTGGTGGCTAAGGCCCGCGAAAGCGGCCTGATCGCGATCGAGATCCACGACCTCCGCAACTGGACGCATGACCGGCATCGCACGGTGGACGACCGGCCCTTTGGCGGCGGCGAGGGCATGCTGCTCAAACCCGAGCCGATCTTTGAAGCCGTGGAGAGCATCTGGCCGCAGCGCACAGCCTCGCAGCGTTTGGTGCTGCTGTCAGCGCAAGGCCAGCGTTTCGATCAGTCCGCCGCTCGCCGCTTGGCCGGTTGCCCGGAGCTTTTTCTGATCTGCGGCCGCTACGAAGGTGTCGACGAACGCGTGGCCGAGCATCTGGCGGACGAAGAACTCTCGGTCGGCGATTTCGTCCTGAGCGGCGGCGAGTTGGCCGCGGCCATGGTAATCGACTGCGTCGCGCGACTGCTTCCCGGCGTGCTCGGAAACGCCGATTCCGCGCTCCAGGAATCCTTCAGCCAAGAGAAACTTCTGGACTGCCCGCAATATACGCGCCCGGCCGATTTTCGCGGCTGGAAGGTCCCGGAAGTGCTCCTGAGCGGCAATCATGAAGAGATTCGCCGCTGGCGCCGTGAGGCCGCGTGCCAGAAAACTGCACGCAACCGCCCAGATTTACTACAATAGAGGATTCAAGGAATTGTAACCCATGCCCACTCCCCTACTGACCAAGTTGTCCGCCCGGCAGAAGCGCGCGGACCTGCCGGCCTTTCGCCCCGGCGATACGATCCGCGTCCACGTCAAAATCAAAGAAGGCGACAAAGAGCGATTGCAAGCTTTCGAAGGCACGGTGATTGCCCGCAAGAATTCTGGAGTCGGCGAAACCGTCACGGTACGTAAGGTGAGCTTCGGACAGGGCGTGGAGCGAATTTTTCCGATTCACGCGCCGGTGGTGGATCACATCGACGTGATTCGCACTGGCCGCGTACGCCGCGCCAAACTTTACTACCTCCGTAAACTGAAGGGCAAAGCGGCGCGCCTCCGCGAACGCGAGTAGGCCGGCTCTCCCGCCGCCGCAGGGCACTCGCGTGCCACAATTGCGGATAGGCAGTATTCGATGAGATGCCAGGGCAAATATGAGAGGGAAGCGCGCGCCGCGGGGTTCGAGCGCGTGGCCGGAGTCGACGAGGTCGGCCGTGGCGCTCTCTTTGGACCAGTCTTCGCCGCAGCGGTCATTCTCTCGCCCGAGCGCCCTATTCGCGGCTTGAAAGATTCCAAGCAGCTCATAAAAGACCGGCGCGAGATTCTGGCCGAGCGGATTCGCGAACGCGCCATAGCCTGGGCCGTAGCAGCGGCGGATGCCTTCGAGATCGATCGCGTCAACATCTACCAAGCCTCCCGCCTGGCCATGCGCCGGGCCATCCAGAAACTGAATCCCACCGCCGACTATCTGCTGATCGACGCCATCACTGTGGATCTGCCCGTCGCCCAGCGCCCGTTGATTCACGGTGACGCGTTGTCGCAATGTATCGCGGCCGCGTCCATATTAGCGAAGGTGGAACGCGATGCTTGTATGCGCGCCTGGGACCAGGTGTTCCCGCAATACGGCTTGAAAAACCACAAAGGCTACTCCACCGACGAACATTGGAAGGCACTCGAGCGGCACGGCCCCACACCGCTGCATCGCTTCAGTTTTTGGCCGGTGCGCGAGCATTCGCCGCATACCGTTTGGACCGGCTACCCACGCCAAGGCGAGCTGTTTACCTCCGACCGGGCTCCAGAGGGTTGGGCTGACTCTGAAGCCGCCGACGCCGATCCGCCGCTTCAGGAAGTGGCCGCATGCAGCCCATGAGGAACCCCACACCCCTGGAAGAGCCGCCCCCGCCCGCCAGGAAAACCTGGGTTCAGAAGCTCGGAGTTTTGGTGTTCGTACTGGTGTGTTTCGAAGTCGGCTTGTTCCTGCTGCTGTTCCCTTGGATGGAGTATTGGGACCACAATTGGATTGCCGCGCTGACACCCTGGATGCGCGATGTCTGGGATAGCGCCTACTTCCGCGGCGCGGTCAGCGGCTTGGGCCTGGTGAACATCTACATCGCATTGGCCGAGATCGCCCGTTTCAAGCGCCCCCGTCCTGATAGACTGAAAGTGCCGGTGCTATGAAACCGCCTACCGAACGAAAGACCACGGTCGCCGAACCCCCGGCTCCCCAACCAGTTTCCAAAGCTGAGCCGCCGCGCGGAGCGATTGCCGAGTGGGCCATCACCATCCTGTTGCTGCTATTCGGCACCACCACGCTGGTACAGGCGTTCGTCATCCCCACCGGGTCCATGGAAGACACCCTGCTCATCGGCGACCATCTGCTAGTGGACAAGCTGGCCTACGCGCCTGGGGGCAGCATCAGCAAGTACATCCTGCCCTATGAAGAACCCAAGGACGGCGACATCATCGTGTTCCGCTACCCGGTGGACATCAGCCAGACCTTCGTCAAACGCGTGGTCGGCGTGCCGGGCGATCACATCAAGATGATCGACCAGCAGGTGTATCGCAATGGCGTCAAGCTCAACGAGCCTTACGTGGTTCACAAGAATCCGTACCCCGATTCGTTTCGCGATAATTTTCCGAACAGCGAGCCGAATTTGATGCTGCTCGACCGGGCGCGCGAAATGCTGGCGAACAATGTCGTCAACGGTGAAGTAGTCGTTCCTCCCCATTCTTATTTCGCCATGGGCGATAATCGCGACAATTCGCTGGACAGCCGCTATTGGGGCTTCGTGCCGCGCGAGAATATCATGGGCAAGCCGCTGATCATTTACTGGTCGTACGATGCCAGCACCGAGAGCCTGGCGAGCACTTCGGTCAACACGCTGGTGCATCACTTCATCGATCTCGGCGAGCATTTCTTCACCAAGACTCGCTGGAACCGCACCTTCAAGCTGATCCATGGCTACTACGCCTACAACAACTAAAGCGCGCAAAAAAGCCAAGCCAGCCCCGGAAACTAAGCCGGCTCAAAAGGCCACGGCTGCGGCGCGCAACTCGATCGCCGAGTGGACTCTCACCATCCTAATCCTGTTGTTCGCCACGTCCACCATCGCGCAGCCATTCGTGATCCCTACGTCGTCCATGCACAACACGCTCTACACCGGGGATCACCTGATCGTCGACAAGCTGGCCTACGCGCCGCCTGGATCCGCCAGCAAATACCTGCTTCCGTACGAGGACGTCAAGCGCGGCGACATCATCGTATTCAAACACCCCACGCTAATCAGCGTAGACTATGTGAAACGCGTGATCGGCGTTCCCGGAGATCACATCAAGCTCGTCAACAAGCAGGTCTTTTTGAACGGCAAAGCGTTGAATGAGCCCTACGCGATCCACATGGACAATTCTCTGAGCTATCGCGACAATTTTCCGGTGGGCCAGCCCGACTATGCATCGGATCCGAAAATGGCGGCGCGCGCCAGCCAGATGCTGCGCGACGATGTCGTCAACGGTGAGCTGGTGGTTCCGCCTGGAAATTATTTCGCCATGGGCGACAACCGCGACAACTCGCTCGACAGCCGCTACTGGGGCTTGGTGCCGCGCGACAACATCACCGGCAAGCCTCTAATCGTCTTCTGGTCTTACGACGCGCCCACCGAAGATCTGCAGGACTACAATCTGCATCATTTCTTCGATCTGGCGCTGCACTTTTTCACCAAGACGCGCTGGGATCGCACGCTCAAGCTGATTCACGGATACCCGCTCGGCTGATGGCGCGCGGGTCATACTACGGCCTGATCCTGGCGGGAGGCCGAGGAACGCGCTTCTGGCCGCGCAGCCGCCGCACGCACTCGAAACAGGTGCTGCGATTTCTGGGCGAGCGCTCGCTGATCCAACAAACGGTCGATCGCTTGCGCCCGGTGATTCCCGCTGACCGCTTATGGGTTCTAACCAGCCCTCCGCTGCGGGCCGAGATCGTGCGCCAGTTGCCCGAAGTGCCTCGCAGCCAGATTCTCGCCGAGCCCGCGCAACGCAATACCGCGCCGGCCATCGGCCTGGCGGCGCACATCCTGCAATCCATCGATCCGAATGCCGTGATGGGCGTGTTTCCCTCCGACCACATCATCGCCAAGCCCGCGCAATACTTGCGATTCGTGCGCCCCGCGTTCCGGGCGGCCGAGCAGGGCACGATTGTGGTGCTGGGGATTCAACCGCGCTGGCCCGAGACCGGTTACGGATATATTGAATTTCCCAAGGGCATCAAAGCAGGTTCGTTCGACGCGATCCCGGTGCGCCAGTTCAAAGAGAAGCCGAACCTGAGGACCGCGACGCGCTACCTCAAAGCTGGCAACTTCTATTGGAACGCGGGCATGTTTTTCTGGAAGGCGTCCGTGCTGCTGGACGCGTTGCGCGAATTTCAGCCCAAGACCGCGACGCTGCTGGCCAGCCTGCCTCGATTCAAGAGCCGTGGATTTCTCGCCAAGATGAACGCCGCGTTCCCGCATTGCGAGAGCGTCTCCATCGATTACGCGGTGCTGGAGAAGGCCCGCAATGTGGTGGGCCTTGCCACCAGCGACTTCGGCTGGAACGACGTGGGAAGTTGGAACGCCGTCTACGAGCTGCTGCCGCGCGACGGGAGCGCCAACATCTTCCGCGGTCACGCCCTGGTCCACGACAGCTCAGGCAACTACGTCGACGCCGAAGGCAAGCTGGTGGCGTTGGTCGGAGTCAAGGACCTGGTGATCGTCGATACCCCGGACGCCTTGCTGATCGCCCATCGCCCGCGTTCGCAAGAAGTAGGCGACATCGTCAAAAAGCTGGAGCAAATGGATCGTCACGACCTGCTCTAAAGCGCCGGGGCACCCTTTTATCTACGACGCCGGCATGTTGTCTTGAAACCATTTAACCAGGCGATCGAAAACGTCGCGTGAATCCGCCGGTTTGTGGAACCCGTGCCCTTCGCCCGGATACAGGACAAATTCCGTCTTCACCCCCAGCGTTTTCAGAGCATGCCAAAATTCATACGATTGCGGCGGCGGGCATTCTCCGTCCCTCTCGCCCACCACCACCAAAGTCGGCGTCTTGACATTCTTGATAAATGTGATCGGCGAACTCTTCGCATACACCGCCGGATCGTCATAGACCGAAGCGCCGAAATACGGAATCATCCATTGATCGATGGCGTTCTCTCCGTAATAGCTTTGCCAGTTGGCGATGCCCGCGCCGGCGAACGCGGCTCGGAACCGATGCGTCTGCGTCACGGTCCACATGGTCATGTACCCGCCATAGCTCCATCCGGCCAGACCAACGCGCTGGTTGTCGACGGGATAATTTTTCACCACCGTATCCACGCCCGCCAGTACGTCGCGCAGATCGCCGTATCCGAAATCGCGGACGTTGGCGCGCGTGAACTCTTCGCCGTGGCCGTAACTGCCCCGCGGATTCGGCATGAAAACGAAATAGCCCTGCGAGGAGAGCAATTGCAGCGGCAGCCCCGGATTCGGCCAGCCCGGACGCGTCTCCGCAGCCGGACCGCCGTGCACATCCACCACCATCGGATAGCGCTTGCTGGGATCGTAAGGCTGGGGCAGCACCAGCCAGCCCTGCACATCGAAATTGTCGCTCTTCCATTCCAGGCTCTTCACTTGCCCCCAATCCGGATGCAGCGCGTCGTTGGAATGCGTCACCTGCCGCCAATCGCCCGTTCGTCCAGTCCAGATCTCAGGGGGATGATCCCAGGACTTCAGCACTACGGCGCTGAGGTTGGGATCGCCGGAGAAGCTGATGGACTCAGCGCCCTTCCATAACGACTCCACCGTGCCGGAAGCGAGATCCAGCGTCGAGATGGCCATATCGCCGGAGACGCCCTCGGTGAAAAGGATCTCTTTCGACGATGGCATCCAGCGAAACCAATTGGGCGACGATTTCCGATTGGGCGTGAGGTCGCGCGCGGCGCCGCCCGTGGCAGGAACCGCGAAAATGTCGCCGCCCGTCGAGCCTTCGTCGCTCATCAGCCCGCCAATAAAGGCGATGGTGCTGCCATCAGGCGACCAGCGGATATTGGCAGCCTGCGTGTTGGGCTTCAGGATGTCGCGCACCGCGCCGGAGCTGGCATCAATGGCGTACAGTCGCGCGACAAACCAGTTGTCATCGCCTGCACCGGGCGCGCCCAGATAGGCCAGGCTCTTTGAATCCGGCGACCAATCGAATTCGTACACGTATGTATCGACCGGCGAAATGGCGCGCGTCGCACGGGTCGCGAGGTTCACAATCGCGAGCCGCTGCTCGTAAAACTTCGACGCGACGACGCCGGCGTCCGCTACGGTCGCCTCCGTGGGACCGGGCACTCGCGTCGCACCCGCGATCCACAGCAGGGCGATGCTGCGTCCGTCCGGCGACCACGCGGGCCTCTCGATATAGCCTTCCAGATCCGTGATCTTGCGCGGCCGGGCGCGCCCCGGCTTGTCGCAAATGTACAACTCCAGTTGTCCCGGTAAATCGCTGGTGGAAACGAAGGCCAGCCGGCCATCGCGCGACCAAGCCAGCCCGTGCACGGATCGTGCGGGCTCCGTCACTCGCCGCGGCGCCGCGTTCGAGTCTTTTAAGTCCTTGACCCAGACCGTCGAATTGGCGCCTTCCGCTCCATCCGTGGCGCGGCTGGATTCGATCCACGCGGCCATACCGCCGTCGGGCGAGACTTCGACCTCGCGGAATTGGTGTACCAAGGAAAGCGAGTCCAGCGCATTACCGATCGCTGGACTCGCCCAAATCGCAGAACTGAAGTAGAGAAGAAAGCCGGCTAGCAGAACTGGTGGTCGCACACCTTCATCGTAGCGCTACCGAGCCGTTGATTACTGCTGTGGCGCAGGTCTGCCGCGGCCCGGTCCGCCCTGCACCGCTGTGTAGCCGGATGGCACCGTGAACAACGTTGGATCCGGTTCCGCGCGAGTGATATTGGTCAATTGATAAACGCTTTCGCCAAATCGCGGATCGCTGGTTTTGCTCATCACCACCACCTGAAGATCCGGCGAGTACCAGGTTTCGGTTACAACCTGGATGCTCCGGTCGTTCCCGGCCGAGCCCGCGGCGATGGTGCGGGTAACGCGCGTACCGGTGGCATTGACGCCCTGAATCACCTGCGTGCCCAGGTCCTCCGAGGTCGCATTCGCGCCACGCCGCGAGTGCGCCATAGGCCGCGCCCCAGACCTCGCCGCTCCATTCTGCGATTGCGGGCCTCGCTGAGAAATCTGCATCTGCCGCACGGTGTGAGCGTTGGTATCCAGCACATAGCTCATGCTCGCCACCGGATCATGGATGAAAACCGTGGTCCTCGGAGTGGCGCCCGATGCAGCCAGCGCCCCGATCGAGGACATAGTCTGCTCGGTGCGCGTTCGCCCTTGGCTATCGCGCGCCATCGACGTCGTGGAGGAACGCTGGATATGGGTGCCGTCCGCCAAGGTTTGGGTGAACTGTGTTGAAGCTTGCGCCGAATAGGGCGCGCCCGTCACCAGTTTATGTGAGAAGCCGAATTCGCCTCGCAGGAAGGCGAAATCGCCGGGTCCGCCCGGAGCCGGCCCCATTCCACGATGACCGGGTTGAGCGAAAGCAGCTACGCTCGCGAGCGCTAGCAAAATGACGGAACGAGGTCCAAACATTTTCTTCTCCTTAAATCGGTCTCTACTGAATCACGCGCACTCCGCGCGCCAGCCCGTCCTGGCCTAGCAAGACTTCGGCCTGAACCGGTTCGGCACTGGCATCTTCGTCCAACGGAAAACCCATAAGCTGAAGCGACGACACCGGCAATTGGACGCGAACCACCAAGGTTGTTTCCGCCGGCGGCAGCTCGTCGGCCCCTGGAAGAGGATAGAAGGTCGAGGCCAGATCGTCGGTTCGCACCACCGCATACTGTGCGGCCGGCACGCTCGCGGCGGACGATTGATCACTGGTGGCCTGAGGAGCTTCCGTATTCCGATGCCACCGAATCGGTGCAAAGAACAGCACGGCAATCGCCGCCGCGGTTGCAACTAAGGCAGCCGCCGTGGATGCCCAGATCGTGCGACGCCGGTGCTCTGCGCGCGCCCGAAAAGTTGCCCGCAAGGTCTGTTCAACGCGCGGAGAAGCTTCGAGCGGCTCCATCGCCGCCAAAGATCTGAGCCCCTCCAGCAGTTGTCGCTCATTCTCGTTCATACCGCACACCTTTCCACGGCTCGCATCTTTTCCATCAGCAGCGCTCGGGCGCGGTGCAGGCGCGACCGGATGGTTCCTATGGCGCAACCCAGCACGCCCGCCGCTTCGGCATAATCCACTTCATGCAGATCGCACAGCACCACCACTTCGCGATAGGCCGGCGGCAGCGCCAGCACCGCCTTGCGAAGCGTTTCGATTCGCTCCGTCCGAGCGAACTCGCCTGCGATGTCGTGTTCGCCCGCCAAGCGTCCCGAGTACTCGTTGCCGGGATCGTCCAATACCGTAAGATAGGGCTTCTCCCGGTCCAAGCAGCGTAGCACCAGATTCCGCGCAATGCCGTATAGATACGCGCCCGCCGATCCTCGCGTCGGATCAAATTGCTTGGGTGCGCTCATCACCGCCATGAATACGTCCTGCGTGACCTCTTCGGCCATCTCTACCTTGCCGCTCATCTGCAGCGCGAAGCGAAAAACCGCGCCTTGATGCCTGCGGTAAAAGTCCAGAAAGGCCTTTTCGTCGCCGGCCGAAGTCAGCCGAAGCAGATCGCCATCACTAGGTTGGGACGGGGATTCCAGCATTAGTGTAAACGACGATCTGCGCCGGCCATTGCTACGTATTCGCCCGGCCAGGCCGAAAAGTTCCACATTTTTGGGTGGGTTTCTACAGCAAAGTTACGATGGTCGCGCCCCAGCCGCCCGCCTCCGCAGGCGCGTCGCCGAAGCTCTCGACAATCGCGGTCCGCGCCAGCACGGAACGCACGATTTCGCGCTGCACCCCAATCCCGCGGCCATGTATGATGCGTAACGCTTTGAATCCCAAGCGCTGCGCTTCCATCAGATATTCTTCCACGATGGGCCCCACATCGCGTGCAGGAACGCTGTGCAGATCGAAGACATCGGTGATCGGAATGCGGACCGGCTCTTCTTCCATGCGTCACTGCTGTTAGCCTAACATTGTGAATCCACTGGCCGAGTACCAGTCACGCCTGGCCGCGCGGCAAGCCGTTTCCGAGCGGGACGAGAAGCTGTTCCGCCGGGTCGGGCAACGCCCGCCTGCTCACGGCCCTGGCCGGCGTGATCCTGGCTTTCTTCGTCTTCGGAGAGACCGTAATCTCGCCCTGGTGGCTGGTGGCGCCTGCGTCGCTGTTCGCAGTTCTGGTGGTCCTGCATGCGCGCATCGTGGAGCGGCTGGAGCGGGCCAGGCGCGCCGTCCGGTTTTATGAGCTCGGCATGGCGCGGTTGGAGAATCGATGGATGGGCCGTGGTGAGCCGGGCGAGCGCTTTCGTAATCCCGCGCACGTCTATTCTGAAGACCTGGACCTGTTCGGCAAGGGCTCGTTGTTTGAGCTGCTTTGCACCGCACGAACACGCGGTGGTGAAGATACTCTGGCGCGGTGGTTGCTTGCACCGGCTTCCTCTGAAAAAGTCACGGCGCGGCACCAGGTGGTCCTGGATCTGCGGTCGCGTCTGGATCTGCGCGAAGAACTGGCCGTGTTGGGCGATGTGATTCGTGCCGGAATGGACCCTGAAGGTGCGGCTCGTTGGGGCCAAGCCCCGCCCGTTCTGTTTCCGGCCGGCGCCCGCGTTCTGGCGCCGCTACTAGCCTCGGCGGTGGTGGTCACTTTCGGGCTGTACATGGGCCGGGTGTCCACGCGTACGCCCTTCATGATCGCGCTGCTGGTGGAGCTGGCCTATGGCTTTTTCCTGGGTTCGCGCACGCTTCGAGTGACCAGCGCGGTGGACGCTCCGGCGCGCGATCTAGGCCTGCTCGCCAAGCTGCTCGCACGGATTGAAACAGAAGCATTTGAAGCGCCCCTGCTTCGCCGCATGCAGACGGAGCTGAAGTCGAGCACTCTGGTAGCTTCATCGGAGATTGGTCGTCTGCGGCGCCTGGTGGACCGCATGGATTGGCAGCGCAACATCGTCTTCGCCCCCATCGCCATCGCTGTGCTGTGGAGCGCCCAGATTGCCATTGCCATCGAACGCTGGCGCAAGCGGGCCGGGCCGCACATCGGATCATGGATCGCCGCCGTGGGCGAGTTCGAGGCCTTGCTCGCGCTCGCCGCATACAGCTATGAGCATCCCTCCGATCCGCTCCCGGAGCTTATCGAGATAGCCGGAGGCGGGTTCGAAGCCGAAGGAATCGCGCACCCGCTGATGCCGGAATCGCAGGCCGTACGCAATGATGTTGAGCTGGGAGGCAGCCAGCGGCTGCTGATCGTGAGCGGATCGAACATGTCAGGCAAGAGCACGCTTTTGCGCGCGGTGGGCTTGAACACCGTTCTGGCCTGGGCCGGCGCCCCGGTCCGCGCAACCCGCCTGCGAATCACGCCGCTGCACCTGGGAGCTTCTATTCGGGTTCTCGATTCGCTCCAGGACGGCCGCTCGCGATTCTACGCCGAGATCACGCGCCTGCGCGAGATCGTGGACTTGACGCAGGGCGGCGCCGCCGTTCTTTTTCTGATCGACGAGCTGCTCAGCGGAACCAACTCCCACGACCGCAAGATCGGAGCGGGCGCGATCTTCCGCACGCTGGTAGACCGTGGCGCCCTGGGCCTGGTCACCACGCACGATCTCGCGCTCACCGCCATCGCGGCCGATCTTTCCCCGCGCGCGACAAACGTCCATTTTGAGGACCTGCTCGCCGAGGGCAAACTGCATTTCGACTATCGCTTGCGCCAGGGCGTCGTGGAACGGAGCAACGCCTTGGATCTGATGCGCTCAGTCGGCCTGGAGGTCTAACATGCCCGTCCGCGAACGGCGCAATCCCACGATCGAACAACCGGCGCTCGGGAGTTCGAATTCTGCCAATATTTGCCAGAGGTCCGCGGCGTGCAGCATCGGGCCTAACGTTGGAGGTGAACGTTGCTCGAAAGTCCGATTCCCGCGATTCGTCCGATCCTGCGTAGTCTGACGCGCAGCCCCGGCTTCACCCTGTTCGTGATTCTCACGCTCGGCCTCGGGATCGGCTGTAACACCGCCGTCTTCAGTGTGGCGGACGTATTCCTGTTCAAGCCTCTGCCATTTCCGGATGCCGGCCGCCTGGTCATGCTCCACGAACGCGCGCCGTTCGACACCACCGTGTCGAGCCCGGTTTCCGCGGCCGACTTTCTCGATTTCGAGAGCCAGGCCTCGTCCTACCGGCAAATCGCCGCCTACCAACAAGTCGACTTCAACCTCTCAGAGACCGGCGATCCCGAAACAGCCTATTCGAGCGTAGTCACTCCCAACTTCTTCGACACGCTCCGGGTCAAGCCGCTGCTCGGCCGTACCTTCGCGCCGGGTGAGGACGTGCCAGGTAAGAATCAGGTCGTCGTGCTGAGCTACGGACTCTGGCAGCGGCGCTATGCGGCCGATCCTAACGTCATCGGGCGTCAGATCAAGCTGAACGGAAGCACGTTCTCGGTCGTCGGCGTGATGGGCAAGAGCGTCCGTTTCCCGGTCGGCAGTGACTTATGGACGCCTCTCGCGCTCACGCCTCGCGATAAAGCGAACCGCGATTGGCACTCTCTCCGTGTAGTCGCCCGCCTCAAGAATGGTGTCTCCGAATCGCAAGCGCGCGCGGAGCTGGAGACGATCTCCAGCCTCCTGGCGAAAAGCTACCCGCAAACCAACCACGGCTGGGGAGTCATCGTCCAGCCGCTGCATCGCTATGTAACCGGCGAGTTCAACCGGCAGTATTCGCTGCTGTTGCTCGGCGCGGTTTTCTTTGTGCTGCTCATCGCCTGCGCCAACGTCATGAGCCTCCAGTTTGCGAGAATCTCCGGACGTCAGAAGGAATTCGCCGTTCGTGCCGCGCTGGGAGCCAGCCGCTGGCGCATCGTTCGCGAGATTGTTGCCGAGAGCGTCCTGCTGTCATTCGCCGGTGGTCTGGCCAGCCTGCTTTTCTCCAGCTGGAGCCTGGCCGCGATCGTCTCCAACATGCCTGGCGATGTCGCACGCTACATCGCAGGGTGGGACGATATTCAGCTCGACGGCCTGGCTTTGGCATTCACCCTGGCGGCCGCTATCTTCGCCGGCATTCTCTCTGGCCTGGTTCCCGCGCTTCGAGCCCGCGCCGACGTGAACGATGCGCTGAAAGAAGGCGGGCGCGGGACTTCTTTGAGCCGCGCTCGCCACCGTTCCCGCAGCGCGCTGGTGGTTGGCCAGATCGCCGCCGCCTTAGTCCTGCTGGCCGGCGCGGGGCTGATGCTTAGGAGTTCGAGAGCGCTGCTCCAGGTCAATCGCAATCTTCACCCGAACTCGATCCTGACCATGCAGATGGTCCTGACCGACCAACACTACGGAGGAGCTAGCCAGCGCGTGGCGTTTTACGACCGAATGCTCCAGCGTCTGGCCGCGTTACCCGGTGTCCAGGACGCCACGCTCGTCTCCAATCCACCCTACGGCTCCAACCGAACAACGCTCCCGTATACGGTGGAAGGCCAGCGCGTGTCCAACGCCAGCGAACAGAGATCGGCCGAGGTTGAGACCATCAGCCCAAACTATCTGGATGCTTTCGGAATTCCGCTGATCCGCGGCCGGGAATTCCGCGATTCGGATGGCGCCGACGCTCCTGGCGTAGTGATCGTGTCTGAGAGTTTTGCGCGCCGCAATTGGCCCGGCCTGGACGCCATCGGCCATCGCATCCGTCTCGACTCTAAGGGCCCCTGGCTGACCGTGGCCGGCGTGGTCAAAGATGTGCGCTACGATCCCTGGGTCACAGAGATCGCGCCGACGATCTACCAGCCCTATCGGCAGTCCCCGCTTTACTACACCTACATCGCGCTTCGCACGAAAGGCGATCCTCTGTCGATGGCTGCACCCGCGCGTCACGCCATTGCTGCCCTGGATATCGACCGCCCGGTCTGGGAGGTCAAGACCCTGGATCGCGTGATCGCCAATCAAATAATTGGCCTTTCCTACGTCGCGGCGATGTTGACCGTATTGGGCGCGATCGCCTTGGTCCTTTCAGCGGTTGGCATCTACGGCTTGATGGCCTACAGCGTCACCGAAAGAACGCATGAACTGGGCATTCGTATGGCTCTGGGAGCCGACCGGTCCGACGTTCTACGAATGGTGGCGCAGCGCGGGCTCCTGTTGACGTTTTATGGTTTGGCCATCGGCTTGGCGATCTCAATCCCACTCGCGCGTGTGCTCTCCAGCATGATCTACGGAGTCGGCGCGAACGACGCCATCACGTTCGGCGGGACTGCTCTGCTGTTGGCCGCGGTCGCCCTGCTGGCCTGCTATGTGCCGGCTCGCCGCGCGATGTCGGTGGATCCCATGGTTGCATTGCGCCAGGAATGACGGCGTTTCTAGCTACGCGCGGCCGGATCTGGCGCGGGCTCCGCAGCCGGATTGGCCGCCTGCCCTATCCAGCGGTCGATCGCTTCTTGCAATTTATCCAGACTTACCGGTTTGGCGATGTAATCGTC
>CAVXJU010000064.1:0-27497 GCA_963761935.1 Terriglobia bacterium
ACGTGATCGAAACCGATACGTCCCAGGCGCAGGGCGGCTTCCTGCTCGCGGCCCGGCTCGGCGATGATCACGATGGGCTTGGCTCGATCGAGCACCGTCCCCGCCCAAGTGGCGTATTGTCCGCCGAGCCCAATGTTGATGCTTCCGGCGAGATGCCCCTTGGCGTACTCGGCGGGATCGCGGACGTCCAGAATCTGAGCCCCGCATCTCCCATCCGCAGGACCTCCGTAGAGATCGATGGGATGGAGAACCTGTTCGAGATTCTTGTCCAGCGTGGCGCGCTCCCGCGTGTTGAGGATGGCGTCATAAGTGAAGTACGGAGGCGCGTCGGGTTGGTCGGCGGTGACGAGGCGAACAAATTCCTCCTTGGCCATGGGCTGCAGGGCGTAGTTCAAACGCCGTTGATCGCCCAGGGAGGAGACCGTGTCGGAGGAAAGCTGTTTGCCGCAGAGCGAGCCGGCGCCATGGGCCGGGATAGACGAGGGTTTCGTCGGGAAGCGTCAGGAGTTTGTTGTGCAGCGAGTCGTAGAGCTGTGCGCCGAGGTCGTTGGCTGTCCACCCGAGCGAAGCGCGCAGGTCGGGGCGGCCTACGTCGCCGATAAACAGAGTGTCGCCGGTCAGGACAGCGTAGGGTTTGGTCGAGTCCTTCTGAAGATCGAAGACCAGGATCGAGATGGACTCGATGGTGTGGCCGGGAGTTTCGAGGACCTGTCAGCCGCAGTCCCGGAAAGTCCAGCGTATCGCCGTTCTTCATGCCGTCGAAGGCGTATTCCGCCTGGGCGCGGGAGCCGAGATGGATGGTCGCGCCGCAACGATCGCGCAGTTCCAGATGGCCAGCGACAAAGTCGGCGTGGAAATGGGTCAGGAAGACGTGGCGGATTTGCAGGCCAAATTTTTCGGCATCGGCCAGGTATTGTTGAATGTCGCGCTGCGGGTCGACAATGATGCCGGTCGCGCTGGCCTCGTCTCCGAGCAGATAGGAAGCGTGTGCCAGGCAGCCCAGGTAGTACTGTTTGAGAATCATAGAAATCACACGTTGAGATTCGGCGGACGCAGCGGCACAGCCACTCGCCGGGTCCGCTGGCGTTCAAGATCGTAACGTACTACGTCTACGCTCTGGTTAGGAGCGTGCCTTTCTTGGCGTCCTCAATGATGTGTTCAGATGCGCGGAACGCCAGCGCTTCGATGGTAAGCGTGGGATGATTGCGGCCGCCGGTGACAAAGCTGCTGCCGTCCACGATGAACAGGTTGGGCACGTCGTGCGCCTTGTGATATTTGTCCACCACCGATTTTTGGGGATCGTTCCCCATCCGGCAAGTGCCGCGATTGTGCGCGCCATTGTGGCTTGCGCTGACCTGAGGCGCCCAGATTTTCGTCGCTCCGGCAGCTTGCAAAACCTCGATGGATTTTTGCCGGAAGAATTCCATACTCTTGATGTCGTTGGGATGGGATGAACAAGTGATGCGCATGGCCGGCAGACCCCATTCGTCCTTGACGTCGGGATCCAGATCGACGCGGTTGGTTTCGAGCGGGAGCTGCGTAACAAAGCAACTGACGGTCATCCGGTGGTTGGCTTCTTCTTCGAGCGCCTTCTTGTACCCGGTGCCCCAGCGCGGGGTTCCCGGAGACAGCCCGCCCAGCCCGAGTTCGAACGGCGTCAGATACCCGCGGGCCGTCATGCGTCCGCCGCCGTAGAAGCCGCGCTTAGGATCGGACGGCACGTAGTCCACGATTCCAGCGCCCGAAATTACGCCTTTGTACTCGTTGAGCGGATGTTCGAAGAGTCCGCTGGCACCGGCGCCGTTTCCGAACATCACATATTTTCCGACCACCCCGCTGGAGTTCGCCAGCCCATCAGGGAACCGGCTGGATTTGGACATGAGCAGCAAGCGAGCGGATTCACCTGCATTGGCCGAGAGAATAATCGCCTTGGCCTTTTGACGCTGCTCGCGTTTTTGCGCGTCGAAATAAATCACGCCGTTAACCCGGCCGCTATTGTCCAGCGTGATCTCGCGGACGTAGCTCTTGACGCGAATCTCGCAGCGCCCGGTTTTTTCGGCAATCGGAAACATCGTGACGGCCGAGCTGGACCGCGCCCGCACCTGACAACCGTAGCCGGAACAAATTCCGCAATTGACGCACGCCTCGCGCCCCTTGTAGGGTTGCGAAATGATGGCCAGAGGTCCGGGAACCACGGTCAATCCCATCTTGGCTGCGGCAGTGTGAAAGAGCGCGCCTGAGCTTTTGATCGGCATGGGCGGCACCGGATAATCCTTGGACATCGGCGCAACGAAAGGCGAGTCGACGCGCAGGCCGGAGACGCCGGTTTCCCACTCAGCCTGCGTGTAGTAAGGTTCGATTTCCTCATATGTAATCGGCCAGTCCGCCATGCCGGTGCCGGAAGGAATTGTTTTGTCGTAGGACGCTTCCCGAAACTCGTATGGCAAATGCCGCCAGTTGCTGCCACCGTAAGTGACGGTGCCCCCGCCCACCACGCAGCCGTAACTGTGATTGCCTGGAACCGCTTTTACTTTGTCGTTCGGGCGAAAGGTGTTGCGCTGCCGCGCTGGATCGCTCATCAAGCGATCGTCGTCGCTCAGATGGCGATTGAGCCACTCATCCTTGTTATATTCGTGTTCGCGGCCGTACTTTCCCCAGCCGCCCTGCTCCAGGACCACAACCGAATAGCCGGCCACCGACAACTGCTTGGCCATGATGCCGCCAGCCGCCCCCGCGCCGATAACAACGAAGTCGACTTCAGTGGAATTTGAATACCGTTTCATCGTCGTTTCTCCTTCACGCTAACTCTTAGTTAGTTCCTGCGCGTCGTAGTAACCGAACGGCGGCTTATGGTTCAGCGAATCGTCGTAGCCGATCAGCTTCCAACCAACTTTGTCGGAGTTGCCGCCATGCACTGGGCGAGATAGGAATCCGATAATCGTGTGCGTGCGGACCATCTCGAAGAACGGCGTCTTCTCGATGGCGGTTAGCGTTTTGATCTGCTGCTCGGATGTGAGCGCGGAGAACTTGGCGGCATCCGGATAGAGCTGCTGCGTCTTGGCCTGAAGGTCCTGCAAGCCCTGAGTGTAGGCCGGCTGTTTGCCTTGTTCGAAAGTAGACAAGGCTCGGTCGATGAAATAGACGCAGTGGGCCTCGCGCGCTCCGGGCGTTGAGTCCGTGGGAATAATTTGGGCCGTCATGGCCTCGATTTCCGTGGCCTGCGCCTCACTGAAGACGGTGAGCCGCGGCAGTTGTCCCGCATCCGTAGCTTTTCGGACGTAATTCTGAGCGGCGAGAATGCCGGGATAGTTTGCAGCGACCCATGCAGCGTTCAAACCCGTAAACGATCCAACCAGGAACGACCGTCGTGATCTGGCTTTGGTACCCATGCTGCCTTCCTTTCTTCCCAACTTCCCTCGATCATACTCCCAACCAGCGGAGAACGGTAAATAAGCAGATAGCCGGCGGATTCAGAACACCGGCGGTTGGGAATAACGCGTCCGGCCTCGGTCCGCAGCCGTACAATTGAGAAGTGCGTTCAGCGCCGCAGGAAGGAAATGTTATGGAGCCTTTGAGCAAACGACAATTCCTCGCCGCAAGCATGGGAGGAATTGCAGGCCTGAGTGGCGTGCGCAAGGCACTCGCGCAGGAAAGTGCCACCCGCCCCGGAAACGTTAAGCGCCGAACGGCGAAAACAACCAAGCTGTTTAAGAGCCCGGATGGGTTCCCCAACGCGATTGCCGTCACGCCGGAGGGCCTGTGGATCGGCGAACAAAAACTAAGCGGCGAAGCGGCCGCTCAGTATCGCTTGCCCGAGCCGACGAACCTGACCGAAAACGCCTGGCTGGTGAATTGGAACGGCAAAGTTCTGAAGACGGTGGCGACGCAATCCCGCAACACTAGCGGCATGGCCGTCGGCGGCGGGTACGTTTGGATGTGCGCGAATGCCGACCCGCAAGGCGTTTTTCAAGTCGACATGAATTCCAAGCAAATAAGCCATCGCCAGATTCCTCTGGGTCCGCCGAACGATGGAGGGGGTTGCCACGGCGCTCTCTGGCAGGATGGCAAGCTGTGGATCGCTTCACTCCGGCTGCGCGCGATTCTGCGTGTCGATCCGAACTCCTGGAAGCCGGAATTTATGATTCCGTTCTATCAGGCCGCGGACAAGCCGCGCTATCACGCCATCGCCTGGGACAACGGCGCCATCTGGCAAATCATCGGTAACGATTGCAAGAGCCATTCCGATTTCCGGCCCGCACTGGTCAAGTACGATGCCGCCAGCGGGCGCGTGTTGGAGACGGTGGATTTCGAGCCAAATTCCTGCGATCCGCACGGGCTCGCAATGCACGGCGGAGCGATGATCAGTTGCGATGCGGGCATTCATCCCGGCTGGCCCGTGAAGGACAGCCCGACGGCGGGTTGGATTTTCCGGATCGATCTGGTTTGAGGCCGTCATTTCTAACAACACGGGCTCAGATCAGTTTGAGCCGCATGAGGTCTTGCCCGGTCCAGCGCGCTTCTTTTTCAATCATGCTCTTCAGCGTCTTTGGCGCGAACGTGTCGCTTGGCGCCTGAAACGTTACTGTAACCCGTCGGCCGTCCTGGTGGCGATAGACCTGATGCGAGCCTGCGCCTCGATCGAACGAAAAACCGTCGCGAACAAGGGCGCAGATAATTTCCCGGGCGGTCAGCTTGCGCAAGCGCGCCTAGTTGATCCTCATCGATCAGAGGTTGACCGTAACGCGAGGCTCGACCGTGACCTGAATGTCCTGTGTGTTCGCTTCAGGAAGGGGTTCGCCGTGCTCCATCATACTTTCGACGACCAACTGCACGACCTCGTCGATGTGCCTCAGCGCTTCTTCTCTCGTATGTCCCCAAGTCGAAGCACCCTGGCTTTCCAGTGCTGGGCAATAGGCGTGCCAGCGATCTTCATCCGGTTCCACGACAACTTTGAAGGTGTAGGTCTTCACGGTAGTTAATACGGCCAAATCGATGTTTCGCTTTCAGTGTACGGACATGCTAGAGGTTCGTCAAACACCTGCCCTACCGCGACCCTCTTTCGTGCGCTAGAACTCCCAGTCGAGGATATTCTTCTGCACGGTTTTCCACTCGCGCGCCCGCGGATCGATTAGCTCGAAATGGCCCGCGCCTTCGAGCGGGATCAGCTTGGCGTTGTGCGATGCTTTAGCGAAGCGCTCGCTCATCTCGAATGGAACGATGTTGTCCGCGGTGCCATGAATCAGGCGCTGCGGAACCGAAATCGGGAGCAATTGCATGGGCGAAGCGGCCTGATAGCGCTGCGGGACTCGATCGGGCGACCCACCGAGAAACTGTCCCACCACGCCGCCGCCAAGCTGCATCGCATAAGCGCGCCGCAGATCGGAAACCGCGGCCAGCGGGACGACGCCGCGCAAATCCACCGCTCTCTGCGCCGCCAGCCACAGCACCAGTTGCCCGCCGGCGGAATGCCCGGCCGCAATCATACGGCGCAAATCCAGGTTATAGCGCGGCCCGATCCTAACCAGATATTCGCCCGCGTGCAGTACGTCGTCGAGCGTGCCGGGCCAGCCGCCGCCCGGATCGCCGAGTCTTCTATACTCGATGTTCCACGTGGCCGCTCCCGCTTGCGCCAGCGCGGCGCACGCGTGCCCAGCGTGGCCGAGATTATACGAGTTTCGCCAGAATCCGCCGTGAATGAACAACACCGTCGGATGCGGGCCCTTGCCGGCGGGCAGCCGCAGCTCGCCGAATTGCGACGGATCTTGGCCGTAAGAAATGCGCGCGTCCGCCTTGGGCGGTGGTAATTGCAAAATCTCCTGACTCAGGGCGGGAGCGCCGGCCGCGGCGGCGAGAAACGTTCGTCGAGTCACGCTGACCATTCTAGCTTCATGAAGGCCCAACTGGCGATGTCCGAAAACCGCTAGTGTGTTTCAAAAACTTGCGGCATACTCGAAGCATGGATGCGGAAGCTTGCTATCGGGCGTTGAAAGCGCGGGATGCACGCTTTGACGGCTTGTTCTTTACAGCGGTGCGTTCCACTGGGATATTCTGCCGGCCCGTTTGTCCAGCGCGCACGCCTCTGCGTAGGAATGTGGAATTTTTCCCCAATGCTCCCGCGGCGCAAGCAGCGGGATACCGGCCCTGCTTGCGATGCCGCCCGGAAGTGTCGCCTGACTTGCCCGTGTCGGCGGGAACGTCTACCACCGTGAATCGCGCGCTGCGGTTGATCAACGAAGGCGCGCTCGATACCGGTTCCGCCGCGCGAATTGGCGGAGCGTCTCGGTTTGACCGACCGGCATTTGCGCCGGCTGTTTCTCGAACATGTCGGCGTGCCGCCCATCGTGGTGGCCGAAACTCGCCGCATTCTGTTTGCCAAGAAGCTCATCACGGAAACCAGCCTGCCGTTTGCCGATATCGCTTTCGCGTCCGGCTTTCAAAGCCTGCGGCGTTTCAACGAAGCTATGCGGGCGACGTATCAGCGCAATCCCAAGGAGCTGCGCCGGTTCGAGCCTCTTGATGCAGCTACCCAATCCGCGATCGAGCTTAAGCTCCACTACCGGCCGCCGTACGATTGGAACGCATTTCTGAATTTCGTACGCCATCGCGCGATAGCTGGATTGGAAACAGCCGATGCGGAAAGCTACCGGCGCAACGGGATCGTCGTGCGGAACAATGCGGCCGGGAATTGCCTGGTTGCACATATTGAGCCTGGTAACGTGAGCCGGCTGCGCAGCGTGGTGGAACAAATTCGCTTCTTCTTCGATCTGCGTGCCAACACCCGAGAGATCGCGGCGCACTTGAGAAGATCGCCCGCGCTTAAAGAAGTGGTCGGAAAAAATGGCGGCCTCCGGCTGCCGGGCTGTTGGGATCCATTCGAGCTGGCGGTGCGCGCCATCCTGGGCCAGCAGGTCACCGTAAAAGGAGCGAGCACGCTGGCCGGCCGTTTGGTGGAGCGCTTCGGACCGCCGAAACCGGACATCCTGGCTGAAGCCGACCTGACGCGTATCGGCTTAACCAAAGCTCGCTCCGAATCCCTTCGCGCGCTGGCGCGGGCGGTGTCGGACGGCAGCCTGCGTTTCGACGGCTCGGTGGTATCGAGCGAGGTCATCCAACGGCTGTGCGAGCTACCGGGCGTCGGCCCTTGGACCGCGAATTACATCGCGATGCGCGCTCTCGGCGATCCGGACGCATTACCGGCCTCGGACCTGGGTCTGCTGAAAGCATCCGGCGTATCTTCGGCGCGCCGCTTGGAAGAGTTGGCCGAAGCCTGGCGGCCCTGGCGGTCGTACGCGGCGTTGTATTTGTGGGAATCTTTGCGAAGGAAGGCATAGGAATCATGTTGCTCGATTATGATGAGTTCGATTCTCCAATCGGCCGGATATTGTTCGCCGCGGATGACGCAGCGGTCTGCGCCCTCGATTTTGCCGAGTACGAATCGCGCATGCGGGCGCTGCTCGCCCGCCGATACGGTCACGTTGACTTTCGCCGCCGCTCCGACCCGATGGATTTGAAGCGCTTACTGCGGAGCTATTTCGCAGGCGATTTACATGCTTTCGATGCGACGCCCGTGCGCACAGCCGGAAGCGCGTTTCAAGAGCTGGTTTGGAAGGCGCTGCGAACCATACCGGTCGGCGAAACCTGGACCTACGGCCAACTGGCGGTGAAGCTACGCCGGCCCAAAGCCGCCCGCGCTGTCGGACATGCCAACTCGCTGAACCCGGTCGCGATCATCGTGCCATGCCATCGCGTCATTGGGGCATCGTCTGCGCTGACCGGTTACGCCGGCGGCCTGGAACGCAAACAATGGCTGCTACGGCATGAAGGCGCGCTGCACGCCGGCCTGGATCTCCACCAGCAGCGCGCCACTGCCTAGCGCGCAGTTGTCACAACGATCGCAGGAAATTTAAAAGGTCCTGCTGCTGCGATTTGCTGAGCGCGTTGAAATTATCGAGCACCCCGTTGGCTTCCGAACCGCAGACGGACTCTTGCGCGACAGATTGGAAAGAAGTCGCGTCAGCCTCGAATCGCAACGTGCTCTGCGAGCTGACGCAGTTAGACCCCGGGCTGGAGTGGGCCTGGATAGCCTGCAACAAGTCCGCGGTCCGGCCATCGTGCAGGAAATACAGCCGCTGGCCCACGCCCCACAAAGGAGCGGTCCGAAACTCGTCCGGTCCGGCGCTGCCTTGCAGGATCCCATCGGCAAGATTCGACCCCATGTGATGCAGAGCGAAATCGGAGTAAGGATGATACGTGACGTTCGACATCCCCGTAAATATGGATGCCGCGTCAGTCAGCGACAGCGAGTGGCACAAGCTGCAGCCGATCCTGCCAAACAACATCTGCCCATTGGTTTCCGATTGCGAGGAGGTAGTCGCAACCGGCGGAGCCGTCAATCGGATGAATGCCGCAAAGTTCACCACATCCGATGCCATCTTGGATGCGGTGCCGGTGGTGCTGGCCGAATTGTGAGGGTTGGTGATGTTAGTCGCGTCCTCGGGCGACTGGTTGAAGACGCAGACTGAAACGGCGGATCGTTCGTTAGGAAAAACCTCGTTGGATACGCCTTGTTCGACGTTGTAGGCTTCGGCGGCGAAAACCAGCAAGGATTTATTTTGGGCTTTCCAGCCGAAGCGAGTAATGGTGCCGTCGTTGCCGCTGGTGTTGAACCTGCCGCCGATGCCGAGCGCGGTTTTTTGCCCTTGGTTTAACGCCAGGTTGGCTTCGAGAACCGAATCCGGCGTATTCTCCACCAAGCCTAAGCCGAAAAGAGGCGCAGGAATCCGGAAGCTCACGTTGTGCGCGGCCAGTTGCTGAGCGAAGTTCGGTTGTTCCAGATTGCATCCCGGCGCGTCAGTCCGGCCCGCGATCGTAAACAACCCGTGCACGCCGCCGTCCAGCGCCGCGTTAGAATTCCCAGGGTCCGTCGAGATGAACCGGGCCTCCCGCACTGGGCCGTCCATGGCGATGAACGAAGGCACCGTATTGCTGGCCTGGTGTAGCCCAGCAAGCGCTACCTGCGGATTCGGAACAGGATTTTGAGGGCTCTTCAACCCAGGACTGCTTCCACCAATGGCGGGTTGTGCGTGGCACATCGCGCAACTGTTGCCGTTGAAAGTTGGCCCCAACCCGAGGCCCGACTCCAGCGTGCCCGACACGGAATCGACTTCCTGGAACCGGGTGAGCGCTTGACTGAAGAACTGCTGTTCGGTTGCGTCGAGTGTCGGAAAATATCCGCCCGCACCCGGAGCGCCCCGCCGCGGCCCCGGATCGTTTTGAGCGGCAAGATTTGCTGTCAGTGCTATCCCCAAACACACGTATAGCGTATGTAACCGTGACATATTTTTTCCTTTCAAGCTGCGAAAGTTTTTTCGAGCTTGAAGAAAACTAACATCGCTCAGGTACCAGTTCAATCGAGGTTATGCTCTATCCTTTTCCTACGCCTAATGTCATACGGTACGGAAATTCCGCGAAATGCCCTAGCCTGCCGAGCCGGCCTATCGGTGATAAGGGCGCGGTCGCCCGCCTGTGGGAGACTGGACTGATATGGCGATTTGGCTTGGCGAAGCGGACATTCGCCAGTTGCTCTCGATGGCGGAGCTGATCGACGCGATGCAGTCCGCGCTGGCGGCTTTCTCCTCCGGTCGCGTGAATCAGCCGGTGCGAAATGTAATCCAGGCCCCGGCTGGTGTTTTTGCTTCGATGCCGGCATACGTTGCCGAGCCGGCCGCGATGGGCGCCAAACTGGTCACGGTGTTCCACGGGAATGAGAGCAAGGGCCTCGCGACTCACCTGGCCACCATTGTGCTGCTCGATCCGGAGAGCGGAGCCTTGCTCGCCATTCTCGATGGCCGATTCATCACAGAAGTGCGAACGGCCGCGGTGTCGGCGGTGGCAGTACGGCATCTGGCGCGGGAGCAATCGCCGGTTCTCGCGATTATCGGCTCCGGCGTGCAGGCGCGCAGCCATCTGGAAGCGCTTTCGCTGGTGCGGAAGTTTGACGAAATTCGTTGCTGGAGCCGAACCGCGGGAAAGCGCGACCGATTTGTTTCCGAGCACGCCGCCTTCCCGATTCGAGCCGTGGATAGCGCGGCTGAAGCGGTGCGCGGCGCCGACGTGGTCGTGTTGGTAACTGCGTCCGCTACGCCAGTCGTTGAGGATGGCTGGGTCAAGCCGGGCGCCTGTGTAATCTCAGTCGGAGCCTGTCTGCCTAGCCAGCGCGAGATGGATCCTGCGTTAGTGGCACGCGGGCGCCTAATCGTCGATTCGCGCGCGTCGGCGCTCAAGGAATCCGGCGATGTTGTGCAAGGCATTCGCGAAGGACGCTTCACGGAGAATCACATCGCCGCTGAACTAGGGGCGCTGGTCGCCGATCCCAAGCTGGGTCGCAGGTCCGAGACAGAAGTAACCATCTTCAAGTCGCTGGGATTGGCCGTTGAGGATGTCGTCGCGGCTGACCTCGCATACCGGCATGCGCAAGGAAAAGGCAGAGGCGCCGCCATTGCGTAATAGCTACGATGCCGTGGTAATCGGCGCGGGAGTGTTCGGGGCTTGGACGGCCTACCATTTACGTAAGTTCGGCCGCACGGTAGCTCTGTTGGATCAGTATGGACCTGCCAACAGCCGGGCCAGCTCGGGCGATGAGTCGCGCATTCTGCGGATGGGATATGGTCCAGCCGAGATCTACACGCGCTGGGCGCAGCGATCCCGGCGGCTTTGGATCGAGTTGTTCGGGCAAGTGGAACAACCGGAATTGTTTCTCCAGACCGGCGCGTTGTGGACGCCGCCCCCCGATGATCGCCGCGCAGCGGAGACGCGCACCACGTTCGAAAAATATCGCGTCCCGTTTGAAGATCTCGACGCCGCCCGTCTGGAGCAGCGATATCCGCAATTCCGGTTCACCTCTGAACGAATAGGAATTTTCGAACCGGAGGCTGGTGTCCTGCTGGCTAGAAAAGCCGTGACGCAGGTGGTGGCAGAGGCGGTACGTAATAGCGTCGAATATTTCCGGGAGGCAGCCTCTGCTCCCGAGGCGGGAAAAATAAGGACCAGCTCCGGCCGCACGATTGCCGCTGGAACTTTCGTGTACGCTTGCGGACCCTGGCTGCCGAAAATTTTTCCGGAACTTCTGGCTGGCCGAATCCGCCCGACACGACAAGAGGTTTTCTATTTCGGTACGCCGCCGGGCGATAGCCGTTTTGCGCCGCCCCAGATGCCCGCCTGGATCGATTTCGGCGATGAACGCTGCCCCTACGTTCTTCCGGAAGTCGAAAATCGTGGCTTTAAGGTGGCTTTCGACCGCCATGGCCCCGAGTTCGATCCCGATACCGGCGACCGCGTGGCCATTGGTGTCGATGCCACCCGGGCTTTTCTGGCCGAACGCTTTCGCGCGCTCGCTGAAGCTCCGCTGGTGGAATCGCGGGTTTGCCAATACGAAAATACTTCGAATGGCGATTTTCTGATTGACCGGCATCCGGACTTCGACCACGTCTGGCTGGCCGGAGGAGGATCGGGACACGGTTTCAAGCATGGGCCGGCGGTGGGTGAATACGTCACCAAGCTCATCGATGGCACGGTCGCGAGCGAACCGCTGTTCTCGCTGGCCAAGAAAACGGTCGAACGAAGCCGCAGCGTGTATTGAACACCCTGGCCCGATGACCAGCGGAGCCGGAAATCTTCGCCAGCATTTGCAGGCATTTATGGAATCGCTCCCCTTGCTCCCACCGGCTCGTTTGCTAAGTCTGAGCTAGCAAACTTATGCAATATCGAAATGTTCTATTTGCAATGTCTTTTTTAGCGTGCGCGACCGCGCAAACATTGGTGGATCTGAGGACGCAAACCAAGAGCGTCGATTTCAGTAACGCGACGACCACCAAACCATTCAAATCGGGTACAGTGCTGCCGGCCACCTGCGGAGTGGGTGAGGCGTTCTTCAAGTCGAATGCGCCGGCCGGATCGAATTGGTACGCCTGCACGGCGACGAACTCATGGACATTGCAGTCCGGAGCGCCGACGCTGGCCGGAGATGTAACTGGAGCGGCCAGCGCTACTGTCGTGACTCAGATCCAGGGACGTCCGGTGGCAACGACAGCGCCATCCAACGGGCAGTCCATGGTTTGGAACACCTCAACTGGCGCGTGGATGCCGCAGACCATCACCGGCACGCAAGGGCCCGCCGGCGCAATCGGTCCGCAAGGGCCCGCCGGTCCCACCGGACCGACGGGAGCGACTGGGACGACGGGGACAGCCGGGCCTCAAGGAGCAACAGGGCCGCAGGGAGCAACGGGACCACAGGGGCCGTCCGGTGTTTCGACTCTGTCGGGTGACGTGACAGGATCGGCAAGCGCCACGGTGGTGTCTCAAATTCAGGGCCGTTCCATATCGTCGACGGCACCATCGAGCGGCCAGTCGCTGGGCTGGAACAGTTCTACAGGAGCCTGGACGCCGCAGACAATCACGGGTGCACAAGGTCCAACTGGTGCGACGGGGCCACAGGGACCACAAGGGTCCACTGGTCTCACCGGAACGACGGGAGCAGCTGGAGCGACGGGGCCCACTGGAGCCACGGGAGCAACGGGGCCGGAGGGACCAACAGGACCACAGGGACCTTCTGGTGTTTCGACTCTTTCGGGAGACGTTACAGGTTCGGCGAGCAGCACGGTGGTGTCTCGCATTCAAGGCCGTTCCGTATCGTCGACCGCACCTTCGAGCGGCCAATCGATGGCATGGGACAGTTCAACAGGAGCCTGGACGCCGCAGACGATTACTGGCGCGCAAGGCCCCACCGGTCCGACTGGGGCTCAAGGACCACAAGGGACCACTGGTCTCACCGGAGCGGCGGGAGCAACGGGAGCCACGGGACCAACCGGAGCGACGGGACCAACCGGAGCGGCGGGAGCAACTGGATCGCAAGGCCCGACCGGACCCCAGGGACCGTCGGGTATCTCGACTCTTTCGGGAGACGTTACAGGTTCGGCGAGCGCCACGGTGGTGGCTCAAATTCAGGGCCGCTCCGTATCGTCGACAGCACCTTCGAGCGGCCAATCCCTGGCGTGGAACAGCTCTACGGGAGCTTGGACGCCGCAGACGATTGCTGGCGCCCAAGGTCCAACCGGTCCGACCGGTCCACAGGGTCCCACTGGTGCAACGGGCGCGACGGGCGCGACGGGTGCGACAGGCGCGACCGGAGCCCAAGGCACGGCCGGCGCCATCGCCAAAATTCAGAACGCCGGAACGAACCTGCCGGTCGAAGCAACGTTGAACTTCACCGGCGGCGGCTGTACCGATGACTCTGCGAATGGGCGCACCAATTGCGCCGGAGGAAGCGGCGGCTCGGGCGTGACCATCGCTACCAATGGAACCACTCAGGCCACTCAACCCACGCTCAATTTCATTTCAGGGACTGGGATTGTGCAGACCTGTGCTAATAACGCCGGCGCCAACCGCGTGGATTGTACTCCGAGCCTGAATACGAGCGTCGCGCTGACCATCGGCACAGCTCAGGCCGGCACGCCGATTTATTGCAACTCCAGCAACGGAACTGACTCGTATACCTGTTCGTTCAGCGCAGCCAAGGTGCTTTCGGCGTATACCACGGGAATGTTCGTGCTTTTGCGACCCGATGTTACGAGCTCCGGGGCGTGCTCGCTGAACATCGACAGTCTGGGGGTAAAATCAATCAAGCAAAATGACGGCGCTACCGATCCAACTAACGGACAGATAACCGCCGGCAGGTTCTATTGGCTCTTCTATGATGGAACCGTTTTCAGGACGCAATAACGCTTTCGAAAGCGCGGGCAGCGTGTCCGCATGAGGTCACCATGGCTACTTCAGATGAGAATTACGGCTCCAACAGTTGCGCTATGATGAACTGTAACGATCCGGAACTGCCGGATCAAAGGGACGTTATCCAAAACAGCGAGCCTAAACCCGGCCAGAGGACGCCCATGGAAAAGCTGGCGCAAAACATTCAGGAAGCGTTTCTGAACAATGCGCGCAAAGACAAAACCTTCCTGACCATATACTTGATGAGCGGCGTAAAGCTGTCGGGCCGCATCAAAAGTTTTGACAAGTATTCGGTGGTGCTCGAGACCAACAATCAGGAACAGCTGATTTTCAAGCATGCCATCTCTACTGTCGTCGTTTCGAGGCCGTTCCATGCCTCCGCTGGAGCGCATCCGGTGGCAGGCGGCGTGGGCACGCCTGGTCCTGCGACGCCGGGCGATCCCAGCGAGGAATAGCAGCCCATTTGCCGGTTGAGGGTCGGGAACGAGCCATCCTGGTCGGGTTAGATCTGAAATCGCGCACGCGGCGCGGCCGAGATCAAATCCCTTACGGCGCCTCGGAGTCCATGGAGGAACTGCAGGCCTTGGCCGAGAGCGCGGGCGCGCGCGTGGAAGAGACGCTGATCCAGTCCAGACCCGCACCGGATGCCGCTACTCTTGTCGGCTCGGGGAAACTGGAAGAACTGCGCGGGCTGGTTGCATCTTCCTCGGCCGATGCGGTCCTGTTCGATTCGGAGCTGACTCCCACCCAGCAGCGCAACATCGAGCGGGCGCTGGAATGCAAAGTCCTGGACCGGACACAACTGATTCTCGACATATTTGCGCGGCGCGCCCGCACTCGCGAAGGCCAGCTGCAGGTGGAGCTGGCGCAATTAAATTATTTGTTGCCCCGGCTCACCGGGCGGGGCGTCGAGATGTCGCGGCTGGGCGGAGGAATCGGAACGCGAGGTCCAGGCGAAACGCAACTGGAAACGGACCGGCGCAGAATCTACAACCGCATCAAAAAACTAAGCGACGATTTGGAAAGCGTTCGTAGCGGGCGCGGCACGCAGCGCCGGCAGCGGCAGTCGGTTCCGCTGGCCACCGTCGCGCTGGTTGGCTATACCAACGCCGGAAAGTCGACGCTCTTCAACCGGCTCACGGGCGCGAAAGTGACGGCCGATGCGCGCATGTTTGCCACGCTCGATCCCACCGTGCGGCACGTCACTCTGCCTTCGCGCCGAAAAGTTCTCATCAGCGACACGGTGGGCTTCATCCGCAATCTTCCCACCACGCTGGTGAAGGCTTTCCGCGCCACGCTGGAAGAAGTGGTGGAAGCTTCGCTGCTGCTGCACGTGGTGGACGCTTCTTCGCCCTACGCCGCGCATCAAACCGCGCACGTGCTCAAGGTGCTTTCCGAGATCGGCGCCGGCGAGACTCGCCAGATTCTTGCACTGAACAAAATGGATCTGGTGCCGGAATCGGAGGACGCCTCCGATAGCCTGGCGCAGCGCGTACTCGGCGAAGTCCACCTGGCTGCGGGTGCGCGAAGCATTCCCCTATCCGCGCGCAGCGGCGCTGGCGTGGACGCTTTAATTGCGGCCATCGATGAAGAACTTCCTCTCGATCCAGTGTCCCGCGCACGCTTCCGCATTCCAGCTAGCGAAGGTTCGCTGATTCACCTGGTGCATGAGCGCTCCAAAGTATTGACCAGCCGTTATCGCGGTGCTTTCTGGGAAGTGGAAGCGGAAATCCCGGAATCCGTTAAACGCCAAATCCAGCGCTATGCGGTCGACTAACATGGTAATGATATTCTGGCAACAGGGGTAAATTTTCCCGAGACTCTTGCCTCGTATGAATTTGCCGAACACGCTCACGATCCTGCGCATCTTCTTCGTGCCATTCCTGGTGGCCGTCCTGGTGGAACAGGACCTCCGAATCGACTGGCACGGCATCTTCGTGGCCCATGAATTTTTGGCGCTTGCGATTTTTCTCGCGGCGGCCGCTACCGATCTGCTGGACGGCTATCTGGCCAGACGCTGGGGGCAGATCACCACGGTGGGCACGCTGCTCGACCCTATCGCAGATAAGCTGCTGATCTCCGCCGCGCTGGTTTCCCTGGTTCAAATTCACCGCGTGCCGGCCTGGATGGTGGTTTTGATCATAGGCCGCGAGTTCGCCGTATCCGGTTTGCGCAGCATTGCGGCGGCCGAGGGTTACGTGATCCAGGCCAGCGATCTGGGCAAGACCAAAATGATCACGCAGGTGATTGCCATCTCCATGGTGCTGATGAGCATTCGCTGGCAGGTGCTGAATGGATTCGCGATGCTTTGGATGTGGGGCGTAGTGGTGTTCGGCATCGCCTCGGCGACAGAGTACTTCCGCAAGTTCTGGCACAAGGTGGATAGCTCGATCAAGCATCGCCGCCGCAAGGAACTGCTCCGCATCGAGCGCCAGCAGAAGCGGATGGCGAAAGCACAAGCGCGCCCGGAAGCGGCCAAAATGGGGCAGTTACAATAGCGCCGCCAGCGGCAAATCTCTTAGCTAATCGCTTTCCTTGGCGGAATCCAACACGTGGAATTTATCGCGCGTGAAAACGACTACCAGGAACTGACCGGCCGGGCCCAGCGGGCCAAGCTGCTTACCATTAAGCTTGACTTCGAGCGCTGCTGGATTGTTCACCCGCAACTTGGCGAATTCCTTGCCCTCGACTTTTTTGCTTTCGTGCGCACTGAGCGTGCCCTTGAAGACCATCGTTCCATCGGAGGAAACGGCCAGCCAGGTTTCTTCGCGCGCCACCAGTTCCAGAAGGATTCCAGAGGCAGGCTCGGACTCGTCCGAGGCCGGCTGCGATGCGCCGGAACTTGGTTCATCCGCGGATGGAGCGTCCGCGGGCGGGGCGTTGAGAGACACGGGCAGCGCCGCGGGCTCGGAGGGAGCCGGCGCGGGAGGAGCGGGTAATGGTGCGGCCTCCGGCACCGGCGTGCTCTTTGTCACCACTTCCGCTTTTACCGGCAATGGTTCCGGAGCCGGAGTTTGCAAATTGCGCCACCAGGCATAAAAACCCGAGCAACCCACCAGCACCACAACCAACGTGGCCGCGGACATGAGCGCGCGCATTCGTTCGGTGCGGCTGGTCGACATCAACGGCGACATATTCCGAATCGGAAGCGGAGTATCGCCCTCGCCCGGCAGCGGCAGCGGCGATTCGGTGCTCAACAACCGGTTGATTTCCTCGTCGATCTCGCGCGTGTCGATCGATAACGCGCGTGCATACTGATCCACGAAACTCTTGTAGAAGAAGCCGCTGGGAAAACTCTTCCGATCATCGGCCTCGATCGCCTTGAGAAATCTTTCCTGAATTTTCGTGCGCGTGACCAGCGTATCGAAATCCATCCCCTGGTCCAGCCGCGCCTCGCGCAGCCGTTGGCCCACTGAGAACATCATAAGTTGCCTGCTAGCTTACGGTTATAATACAACAATCGGTGAGGGAGCAAAGTACCGGTACGGTCTCCGTGGTGGTGGTTACCTGGAATCGCCGCGATCTCTTGCGATCCTGCTTGCAGTCACTTAGCCGCCAGCATTTGAACAAACCGTTTGAAGTTATCGTGGTTGACAATGGATCTGTTGACGGTTCGGCGGAAATGGTGGAACGCGAATTTGGCCACTCGATACCGCCCGTCAAGCTGATTCGTAATCCAACCAACTACGGTTTTTGCGCCGCCAACAATCAGGGCTTCGCTGCATCGACAAGCGAGTTCATAGCGCTGCTCAACAATGACGCCGAGGCGAGTCCACAATGGCTGACGGAACTGATGAGCGCGTTCGACGGCCGGCCCGATGTGGGGATGGCGGCTTCGAAAATCCTGGTTTACGAGGACCCGCGGCGCATCGACAAAGCGGGCCACTTGATTTATCCCGACGGCCAGAACCGCGGCCGCGGAACGGGAGAATTGGATACGGGGCAGTACGACAAAATCGAAGACGTGCTCTGGCCGGATGGATGCGCGGCCATGTACCGGCGTGCGATGCTGGACCAGATTGGAGGATTCGACGAAGATTTTTTCGCCTATGCCGATGACGCGGAGCTGGGATTGCGAGCGCGCATCGCCGGTTGGAAATGCCTATATGTTCCGCAAGCGGTGGTGCGGCATCACCGCGGCTCGACGCTGGGCGTCCGATCCTCGCGCAGACTGGAACTCATCGAGCGCAATCGCGTGCTGCTGGCCGTCAAATTGTTTCCCTGGAGCCTGCTGTGGCTGAACGGAGTTTATTACCTGATGCGATTGGCGGCGGGCTTGTGGGCGGCGGTACGCGGGAAGGGCGAAGTGGGTCGCTATCCGGGAATCTCGGGAAAACTGCGGGCGGCGCTGGCTCTCTTGAAAGGGGATCTCCAAGCACTGGTGCTGGTGCCGCGAATGCTGCGCCAGCGGCGCGAAGTGGATCGATTCCGCAAGCTTTCCCCACGCGAAGTGAGGAAGCTGATCCTGGAACATCGGATTCCTCTGAAGCAGCTCGCCGAGCAGGGACTCTGAGCGTGGCGTGTCCGCTGTGTGGACGAAACGAGGCGCGCACGCTGTTTGAGGCAACCGATCGGCTGTATCGAACTACCGAGAAGATGTTCCGAGTCGTAGAGTGCGAGGGCTGCGGCTTGATTCGGCTAGACGCTCGACTCACGGCCGAAGAATTCCGGCGTTATTATCCCGACGAATACTGGTTTGCTCCCCAGGCGGACGCGGCCTCGCGACTGGAAGAGATGTACCGCCGCTTGGTCCTGCGCGATCATCTGCATTTCGTATTGCGCGCGGCGAAAGATGGTCCCGAAAAAGCGCTCCTGGTGGATGTTGGCTGCGGAGGCGGTTTGTTGCTCGGCCTGCTTCAGGAGCGCGGGCTGCGCGTGGCCGGACTCGAAACATCCCCGGCAGCTGCAGCGGCGGCCTGGCAGCACCATCGCGTGCGCGTGGTGTGTGGAGATCTTGCTAAGGCGCCGTTGCCCCGCGAAAGTTGCGGGGTGCTGACCATGTTTCATGTGGTGGAGCATTTGCCCGATCCGGTTTCGTACCTAAAATCGGCGCGGGAGCTGCTGGCGCCGGATGGCCGCCTGATCATCCAAGTGCCCAATGCCTCATGCTGGCAATTCATGCTGTTCGGCTCGCACTGGAACGGTGTGGACGTGCCGCGCCACCTGATGGATTACCGCGAGCGCGATTTGGAACGATTGCTCGATCAATGCGGTTTCGATATCGTGCGGCGGAAGCATTTCTCGCTGCGTGACAATCCGGCGGGGTTGGCGTCCAGCCTGGCGCCGGGTTTGGATCCGATGGCGCGGCGCGTTCGCAAAGTGCGGGAATCCACGATTGGAAAGCTCGCAAAAGACCTGCTTTACTTCGCGCTGGTGGTTGCCGCACTGCCATTCACGCTGCTCGAAGCTGCCTGCGGGGCCGGGTCGACCATCATGGTGGAGGCGCGCAAGAAGGTTTGAGCTATCGGACCATCGAGCGCCGTTTGCCCGGATTTCTGCGGCGCTATTTGCTGCATTTCGAATCCGCGATTGAGGAGGCTCTCGAGAAATTTTCGACCGGCCTCGCTCCCAACGCGCGCGTGCTGGATGCAGGTGCGGGCGAGATGCCGCACGCCAAATATTTCCGGGGCCAGCGATACGTCGGAGTGGATCTCGCGGTGGGCGATGCGGCCTGGGATTACGGCAAACTGGATGCAATCGGAGACCTGACGGCGTTGCCCTTTCGCGACGCGTGTTTCGAGGCTTGCATCAACATCGTGACGCTGGAGCATGTTCGGGAGCCGGCCTGCGCGCTGCGGGAAATCGCGCGAGTGCTGGCACCGGGCGGGCGCTTATTGCTGATCGTGCCGCACGAGTGGGAAGTGCATCAGGCGCCGCACGACTACTATCGCTACACGCGCTACGGCATCGCGTATCTTTTGGAAAAGGCCGGTTTCCGCGAGTACACGATCGAACCGGTGGGCGGATATTTCCGTTTGTGCTCGCGCCGGCTTTTGAACGGATTGCAATTTTTCCGCGGGGCTTGGTTTTTCGTGGCGGCGATTTTTCTGGCGCCGCCGGCGCTAGTGCTGCCGTGGTTCGATTCGCTAGATCGCGAGCGTAACTTTACACTGGGATATATATGCTCCGCGAAAAAATCCTGAGCCGGGTGGTCTCCGCGTTTGCGGCCGCCTGTCTGGTAGCATCCGTCGCAGCCGCCGATTTCAGCGGCGCGGCCGCGCTCGAATATACGCGCAAGGCGGTCGCTTTCGGGCCACGCCCGCCGGGGTCGGAGGCGAATCGCAAACTGCAAGGCTATATCGAGGCGCAGCTCAAGCCGCTGCATTGCCAAATTTCATTCGATGCTTTCACCGCGCAAACGCCGGCCGGCGCGGTTCCGATGCGGAACATCATCGCGAGATTTCCGGGCTCTTCGGGCCGCGCCATCGTGATCACGGGGCATTTCGACACCAAGCCCATGCCCGGCAGTGTTTTTGTGGGCGCCAACGACGGCGGATCGTCCACGGGGTTTCTGCTGGAGCTGGCGCAGGTGGTGCACACAAGCTTTCATGCCGACGACATTTACCTGGTCTTCTTCGATGGCGAAGAAGCGTTCGGCGAATGGTCGGATACTAACGGGACGTTCGGCAGCCGGCACCTGGCAGACAAGTGGGCCGAGGAAGGTATGCTCGCGCGGATCAAGGCGTTGATTAATGTCGACATGATCGGCGACAAGGATCTCGGCATCTTGCAGGAGACCATGTCCTCGGCCCCGCTGCGGCGCTTGGTGTGGCAAACCGCGACGGATCTGGGCTACGGCAAGTACTTCCTCAACCTTGCGCAGGCCACCGAAGACGATCATCTTCCGTTTCTCAAGAAAGGCGTCAACGCGCTCGATCTGATCGATTTCGATTATGGCCCGAACAACGAATACTGGCACAACGAGAAAGACACCATGGACAAGCTGAGCGCGCATAGCTTCGACGTGGTGGGAAATGTGCTGGTGGCCGTGATGCGAAAGTTGTAGCGGCCGATGCAGCGCATCTATGTGATTGCGGCCGGCGGCACCATCGAGAAAGTTTACTCCGAACAAACCGGCGCGGTCCAAAATATCGACAGCAAGATCGATCGTTACTTCCGTCTGCTACGTCTGCCGGACGCCGATATTCAAGTGACGCATCTGATGAACAAGGACAGCCTGGAGATGACTGACGCGGATCGCGCACGCGTGCTGGCGGCGGTGCGTGAAAAGTTGCAGGAGCCCGCGCCGGTAATCATCACGCACGGAACCGACACCATGGTGGAAACCGGACTGTTGCTCGAGAAGAATCTTCCGGACCTGCGCTTCCCGGTGGTGCTTACGGGGGCCATGACGCCGCTGGGGTTTGAATCGAGCGACGGATTGCAGAACCTGACCGAAAGCCTGTTCGCCGCGCGCGTGCTGGCGCCAGGCGTCTATGTGGTGATGCACAGCCAGGCGTTCCCGATCGGCCAGGTGCGAAAAGATCGGGAGCTGGCGCGGTTCGTCTGGAAATAAGGCGCAGTCCCGTTTCAGACCGTACTATGATGCGCATATGGATTCCGCCCATCGCGAAGTCATCCTCGATCAGTTCACGCGGCAGGCATCGCCATTCGCCAGTGCGCCCGCCATTCGCAATCAAGAAGCGCTGAACCGCATTGTCGCTGCGGCCGGCGCTGGGCCCGAAGATACCGTGCTGGACGTGGCTTGCGGACCAGGACTGCTCGCTTGCGCCTTCGCCAAAGTGGCCCGGCACGTCACAGGAATCGACGTTACTCCCGCCATGCTGGAGCAGGCGCGGGCGGAGCAGCAACGGAACGGGCTTGAAAACGTCACCTGGCAGCTCGGCGATGTTCCGCCGCTTCCGTTTGCCGACCGTAGCTTTTCGATTGTGACGGCCCGGTTCGCTCTGCATCATTTGCTGGATCCACTGGCGGTGCTGAAAGAGATGCGGCGAGTTTGCCAGGTAGGAGGGCGAATAGCCATCGCCGACAGCGCGCCTTCCCAGGAGAAAGCCGACGCCTTCAATGTCATGGAACGGTGGCGCGATCCGTCGCATGTTCGCGCCATGCCGGTGGAAGAACTCCGCGGACTCCTTCTCAAGGCCGGATTCGCAGAGCCTCGGGAAGAGTTTTATCGTCTGGAAGGCGAACTGGAAGGTTTGCTGGAGCGCTCGTTTCCCGAACCTGGCGACGCGGATCGAATCCGGAAAATCTTTGAAGACTCGCTCGCAAACGATGCGCTGGACATGGCCACGCACCGCGAAAATGGAAAAATCTACTTCAGCTTTCCGGTGGCGATTCTGGCGGCTGAAAATCCACGGCCTTCCGGCCTCATCTAGTACGATAAAAGTATCCCCTCATGGACGCCGCTAGCGTGGATCTCAAGAAAACTGTCAATCTTCCTAAGACTGACTTCCCCATGAAGGCAAATTTGGCTCAGATGGAGCCGAAGCTGCTGGAACGGTGGGAAGCGGAAGCATTGTACGAGAAGATTCGCGCCGCGAGCGCCGGCCGGCCCATGTACCTGCTGCACGACGGACCGCCCTACGCCAACGGAGAGATTCACCTGGGCACGGCGTTCAACAAAATCCTCAAGGATTTCGTGGTCAAAAGCAAAACCATGGCGGGTTACGATTCGCCCTACGTGCCCGGTTGGGATTGCCACGGGTTGCCGATCGAGGCCAAGGTCGATAGCCAGCTCGGATCGAAAAAGGCGTCGATGACGGCGGTCGAGGTTCGCGCCGAGTGCCGAAAATACGCGGCGAAATATGTGGATTTGCAAAAGCGCAGATTTCGTCCGCGTGGGCGTTTTCGGCCGCTGGCGCGATCCCTATCTAACGATGAGCGCGCAGTTCGAATCGGTGATCGCGGGCGCGTTCGTCGAGTTTTTGGATCGCGGCTATGTCTACAAGGGCCTGAAAACCGTCAACTGGTGCATTCACGATCGGACGGCGCTGGCCGAAGCCGAGATCGAGTATGAGAATCACACCAGCCCGTCCATCTGGGTGCGATTCGCGTTGACGTCCGATCCGGCCTTGATCGATCCCGCGCTGGCTGGGCGCAAGGTGTACGGCCTGATCTGGACCACCACGCCCTGGACCATTCCGGCCAACGTCGCCATCGCCTATCATCCGAAGTTTGAATACGTCGCGGTCGAGGTTGGCGAGGACGTGTACACCGTCGCGGTGGAGTTGCTGAAAGCTACGGCCGAAAAACTGGGCTGGAGCGAGCCCAAAGCCATCGCAGGTTTTGCGGGCAGCAAGCTAGAGGGTGCGATCTTCAAGCATCCTTTTCTGGAGCGCGACTCGATCGGCATCCTGGCTGAGCACGTGACGCTGGATCAGGGGACGGGCGCGGTCCACACGGCGCCGGGCCACGGCCAGGAAGATTTCGAGGTGGGCAGCAAGTACGGTCTGCCGATTTATTGCCCGGTGGATGCCGCAGGAAAGTTCTTTCATGCAGAGGGCGCGGCGGGCCGCCTGCCCGAAGAGATTATCGGCAAGACTGTGTGGCAGGCCAATCCGATGGTGATCGGCATTTTGAAATCGAACGGCGCGCTGCTGGCCCACGAAGACATGCAGCACAGCTACCCGCACTGCTGGCGCTGCCACCATGCCGACGATTTTCCGCGCCACCGAGCAGTGGTTCATCGGAATGGAGCGCAACGATCTGCGGTCGCGCACGCTGCAGGCCATCAAACACGTCAAGTGGATGCCAGCGTGGGGCGAAGAGCGCATCAGCAACATGATCGCGACGCGGCCCGACTGGTGCATCTCGCGGCAGCGCGTCTGGGGCGTGCCGATCATCGTGTTTTATTGCGAAAATTGCCAGGAACCGTTGACGGATCGCACGATTCTGGATCGTGTAGTGGGGTTGTTTGCGGAGCATTCGTCCGATGTCTGGTACGAGCGCTCGTCGGCCGAGTTGATTGGACCGGACGCAGCCTGTCCGCGCTGCAGCGGGCGCGAGTTTCGCAAGGAAAACGATATTCTCGACGTCTGGTTCGATTCGGGATCGAGTCATCTAGCCGTGCTCACTCCGAAGAACGGTTTGCCTTGGCCGTGCGAACCTGTATCTGGAGGGTGGCAGATCAATATCGCGGCTGGTTCCACAGCTCGCTTCTGGTGGGCGTGGCGCTGCGCGGGGAAGCGCCGTACAGAGAATGCGCCACCAATGGCTGGACGCTCGACGAGCAGGGACGAGCCATGTCGAAATCGCTCGGCATCGGCATCCATCCGGAAGAGATCATCCGAAATATGGCGCGGACGTGCTGCGGCTATGGGCCGCGTCGGTGGATTTCACCGAAGACGTGCGGCTTTCAGAGACCATCCTGCAACGTCTGAGCGAGGCCTATCGCAAATACCGCAACACATTTCGCTGGGCGCTCGGCAATCTGAGCGACTTCGATCCGGTGCGCGACGCCGTGGCCGGCGACAAACTGCTGGAGATCGACCGGTGGGTGCTGCTGCGCGCCGAAGCGCTGGTGGCGCAGTGCCGCGCCTGGTACGGCGAGTTCGCGTTCCACAAGGTTTATCGTGCGGTTTATGATTTTTTTGCCAGCGAGCTGAGTGCGATCTATATTGACGCGTCCAAGGATGCGCTTTACACGGCCGCTCCGTATGCGCACCGTCGCCGCAGCGCACAAACGGCCATCCATCGCATCACGCACGCGCTGGTGCGCTTAGTTGCGCCGCTGCTGTCGTTCACCACGGAAGAGGTCTGGGGTTATTTGAAGAAGCTGCCAGGAAATCCCGATAGCGTCCATCTGACGCTTTTTCCGGAGCCGGAGGAGTTAACCGCCGGCTTGACCGAGGAACAACGAAAGCATGCGGCGGACTGGGAGAGACTTATCGAGGTGCGCAACGATGTCCTGAAGGCACTCGAGGTTGCCCGCCAGAACAAATTCATTGGCGCGCCGCTCGAAGCTTCGGTGCGTCTGAAAGCGGGCGAAAATCTCTATCCCTTGCTGGAGCGATATCTGAACGACCTGGCGGGGCTTTTCATCGTCTCGCAGGTGGTCTTGGAGCGCGGCCACGGCACGCTGGAAGTAGAAATCGAACGGGCGCCCGGCCAAAAATGCGAACGCTGCTGGAAGTACACCACCGACGTCGGCAAGAACCCTGAATTTCCGACCGTATGCGCCCCGTGTGCGGAGGCCGTCGAGGAAATACGGGGCGAGTAATATGAGTCAGCGCGTCATCCCCTTCCTCGCAGCCGTGGCGGTTTTCGTCTTTGATCGCATCACCAAGGACCTGATCAAGACGCACCTGTCGTCATGGAATGTATGGAACGTGATTCCGGGGTTGCTGAACATCGTGCATACGGAAAATCCAGGCATCGCTTTCGGCATGCTGGCCGACCTAGCGAACCCCTGGCGCAACGTGATCCTGATTGGCTTTTCTCTATTGGTGCTGGCCATCATTTCGGCCGTTCTGCTGCGGATCGCGGCTCAAGGGCCGCTGCTGCGGATGGGTTTGGCGCTGGTGATGGGAGGGGCTCTGGGCAATTTGTTCGATCGGGTTGTACACGGGACCGTGACGGATTTCGTCGAACTTCATGTAGGGGAGCATTATTTCCCCGCATTCAATGTCGCCGATAGCGCCATCACCGTGGGCGCTTGCCTACTGCTGCTGGATATGTGGTATTCGAAGGAAAGAAAGAGCCAGCCGGCGCCGATTCCGAGGGAGGCACCCAGGTAGGCGGGCGCCCGAAATACGATGTTTCCAAAACTGATCTCGATAGGGCATTTCTTCATACCGACTTACGGAACCCTGGTGGCCATTGGTTTTCTGATGGGCCTGTGGGTAACGGTGCGGCTGGCGCGGCGCGGCAAGCTTCCGGTCGAGCCCGTTACTAACCTGGCAATCTACTGCGCGCTAGCCGGACTCGCTGGCGCCAAGCTGTTCATGATTCTCTTCGACTTCGGCGAATACTGGAACGGCAGTAGAAAACTCTTCTCGCTCGAAACGCTGCAGGCCGCCGGAGTGTATCAGGGAGGTTTTCTGCTGGCGTTGGTTGCCGCGGCGCTCTACATCCGCCATAATCGCTTACCGGGGCTGCAGACTTGCGATGTCTTCGCACCCGGGATCGCGCTCGGGCAGGCCATTGGGCGCATCGGTTGCTTCTCCGCCGGATGTTGCTGGGGAATTGAAAGTCACTTGCCTTGGTCCGTCACCTTCCGGAATCCCGAGGCTTGGAATTTGACCGGGGTTCCGCTGGCCATTCCGCTGCATCCGACGCAGCTCTACGAATCGTTCGCCGACGCCCTGATTTTCATCTTGCTATATCGGCTGATTGCGCGCCCGCATCCGCCCGGCGCGATTCTGGGTTGGTATCTGGCGCTGTATTCGAGCGCTCGGTTTGTGATCGAGTTCTACCGTTTCCACGAGCAGGGTTTGCACTACGGGCTGTCCTACACGCAGTGGATCTCGTTGGCCACACTGGCCGCCGGCCTGGTCCTGTTGATCATGCGGCGAAGCGAGCCGAAGCTGGCGTTGAGCACGTAGTCTTCGGCGTCAGGCGTCGTCGACCCGAATGCGTTTGAGCTGAGAAGTCTCGCCGGCGACGATTCGAACCCTGGTCTTCGCCACGCCCAGCTTTGCGGCGATGAAATCGCACAGCGCCCGATTGGCCTTTCCTTTTTCCGGAACGGCTGCCACCTTGACCTTCCAGGTGCCGTCGGCGAGAATCCCGGCTAGTTCGGTGCGCGAACTTCTGGGAATCACCTTGACCCGCAGATCCATTCGCGCGGCGCTTAGGCTCCCTGCGCGTTGGCACAAAACCGCGCAACCGTCTCGAGCAGCTTTTTCGAGGAGCAGGGTTTGGTCAGGAACTCATCCACCGGCAGCGCCGCGTCCGGTTCCGCGCCCGATAGCACAATAATGCGGACCGCAGCCGCGGCGGCCGCCTGGATCAATTGCAAGCCGTCCTCCAGTTTTGGAATGCGCAGATCCATGAGCACGGCCTGACATCCGGCCAATTGCGGGAGCGCGGCCGCGGCGTTCTGCGCGGTCATGACTTCATAGCCGGCGTGCTCGAACAACTGGCGGCGGATGGCGAGCTGCTCGATCTCGTCCTCGACCACCAGGATTTTCGCCATCAACTAAACTCGATGCGCGCAATCACCAGTTGCGGCATCTGTTTGTTCCAACTGGTTGGGATATCGTCGAACGGGAGCCGGAAATTTCTGGTTTCGCCCGGTTTCAGGGCGCCCTTGACGATGGAGACGCGCTCGCGCAGAACCACTTCTCCGTAGACGTTGTAGAAGACGCAGTTCACTTCGGCTTTGGTCACGTTGCGCTCTCCGGCATTGGTGATCTTGCCTTCGATTTCCGTGACCGTCTGGCCAACATAGCTTTCGGTGGCTTTCATGGAGACGTCGCCCAGTTGCAGATTGCGAACGTAGGCCTTGGCGTCGGCGGTAAGAGCCGTCGCATTGGCCATCGGCTTCGGGCGGTTGATGAACCAGGCCAGCGCGCCGCACACAAAAAGCGCCGCGGCCAGCACGTAGATTGCCGTCTTGCTGTTCACGGATGCAGAACTTGAGACCTCGGATAACAGGATACGCGAACCCGCGCACAAGGTACAATGAGACGTTTTGGTTCAAAACATGGGAAACATCATCGTCTTGGGAGCGCAGTGGGGAGATGAAGGCAAAGGGAAAGTGGTAGATCTGTTTTCTGAGAACTTCCCCATCGTGGCGCGCTATCAGGGCG
>CAVXJU010000065.1:0-45143 GCA_963761935.1 Terriglobia bacterium
GATGAAGCCACCCGGAAACTTGCCGGCGGCGTATGTATATTCCCGATAGTCCACGGTGAGCGGAAAGAATCCGGCTCCGGGCTTGGGTTGTTCGGCGGCACAGGCCGAAACCAGCACCACGGTGTCTCCCGAGCGGACCAGCACGGCCCCATTGGCCTGCTTCGCGATTTTGCCCGTCTCGAGGGTTATTTTTTGACCGTCCAGGTCAATTTCTACTGTCTGTAACATTGAATGTCCTTTTAATCCAGGTCAAGTTGCTTGCCTGCGTTTGACTAAGAGGAGACTGGAGTGAGGGACTGAAGGGAGCGCCGCCCACCGGGGCGGGTTGCCGGGCAGCTAACGTCGGATGCCCAAGCTTTGAATCAGGTTTTTGTACCTTTCCGGGTTACGGCTTTTCAGGTATTTCAAAAGGCGACGTCTCCGAGCGACCATCGACAACAAACCCCGGCGGGAATGATGGTCCTTACTGTGCGTTTTGAAATGATCCTCGAGCTGCTTGATGCGCTGGCTGAGGATTGCGACCTGGACTTCTGGCGAACCGGTGTCGGTTTTGTGGACTCTGTACTTCGCAACTACTTCTTGCTTGCTATCGGTCGCCAGGGCCATGCTCGAATCGATACTCCTCGTCTATTCTTAATCTCTTTTTGTACTGCTCCAGGATAGCATAGGGCAAACCGCTTCACAAACGAAGACTGGGTAGTGCGCTAATTTCTGGTTGATGACGGCGGTCTGGGCCATAGCGGAAATTCTCCGCGCCGAGTCACGCGGTCTCCAGCAGTTCCCGCACGCTCCAAACATGATCTGCGATTCCGGCAGCCATGGCTGGCGTGACGCGCAGAGACTTGTGAACACGCCCAAAGTTATACCAGCAGTACCAAAGCATCACGGCTGCGCAGTGGTTCTCCCATTTCTTGCTGAAGCCGTTTGTCAGACGCGTGAATCGGCGAAGGCCCATGCGAAGCGATAAATTGCTGCGTTCGACTATCGAAGTGCAGATGCGCTCAGGGTCGGGTTGCCCCATGATCGGGACAACCTCCGTTGAGGCTACCTCCGCTGGCGAGTAGCGGGCCTCACCCTCTTGCGACGCGCGATAAACCTTGATGAGTTGAGCAAAGCCGGTGATGCGGTCGTGCAGCGTCGTAGTGATCGCGGATCGGTACGGCGCGAAACCGTCGGTCGTGATTTGGAACGGCGTTCGCGCTGTCGCGTGACGCAAGCCCTCCACGAAAACATCCGTGGTTCCCTGGTCGCGGCTTGCCCATTGCTGATGTTGAGAACGAGTTTCGTATGGCGCTCTATTCCGACGAACACGTAGCAGTCTCCGAGAAGTTGATTATCCTCGGGGCGCACGACGTTTTTGCTTCTTGCCGATAAACGATCCAGACTTCATCGCACTCCACGTCACGGACTTCAATGTTGCGAAGCTTCGCGGCCATGATTCGTTCACAGCGCTCACCGGCTAGAACGAGCAGCTTTAGAATTGTGGTGTGGTGAATTTCCGTGGCGCGTTCGACACTGGATACGCTGTTGCCTTCAAGCAAGAGCCTGATAATCGTTTTGGCTTTCTCGATCGGCAGGTACATTCCGTCGAGCGCCTGGTCGCGGGCGTCCAGTGAAGATCTTGCGGCATTGGTTGCACTGATAGCGCTGGCGATTGCCGCGCTTTCCGAATTTCCGGCATTTCGGATCGACAATTGTGACAAGTCACTGTGAAATCTCCTCTTGAGTTCCACAACCAAAAGCCGGATACTGGGGTTGGCAAACCGTGCGGCTTCGGCTGTGCGATTTATTTCCCTGGTGGAGGTTCCAGCCTTCACCAGGGAAGCTACCATCTGGCGGCGAGTGTGGGATTCGAACCCACGAACGGTGATTACGGCACCGTTACGCAGATTTGGAGTCTGGCGCATTAAGCCACTCTGCCAACTCGCCAAAAGACTAAAGGCCAGCAGCTTCGGTCCTGTAGACCGTTCTGACTGGCCTTTTGCTTTATTTGCAAGCACATATGTATCATACGTTATTTAGTATCTATAGTCAACGGAAATCCGTTGTCTTGATACGAAAAATATGATAAGCTTGGTCAGATGGCAGTTATTGCAATACGTGTCTCCGGCTCCAGCTCAGAGACGGGTAATCGACGACTGGCGAAACGACCTTCCAGTAGGAGGTCCCAGAGCCGACTTCGATGTTTTTCTATCCCTGATGGAAAAAACTCCGAAATGGGAATACCCAGCGATCCTGGCTCTAAAAGGCAAGCGTTATTCTGGGCTTATCGAAATGCGATGGCGGTCGAGCAGGGTGCCGCATCGTATAATCGGGTACCCAATTCGCGAACGGGAGTTTCTGATGCTCATTGGGTGCACGCACAACGGGAGAAAGTATGACCCAACTGACGCCCTTGATACCGCAGTTCGTCGCAGAAATGAGGTCAACAGCGGAATTGCCTCTTGCTGTGACTACAGGCCGCCTACTCTCAGAGCTTAGCGATAAGAGCTATCGGGACGCATACGTAGCTGCTCAGCTACGAATCGGATTGCCCTTCCAGATAAAGGCTCTCAGATCCGCTAGGGAATGGTCCCAAGGTGAGTTAGCACACCGGGCTGGGATGGCGCAGCCTCGTATCTCGGAGATTGAGAAACCGGGGGAGCGTAGCCTAAACATCGAAACCCTCTTACGCCTAGCATCTGCCTTCGACTGTGCGCTGGAAGTAAAATTCGTCCCGTTTAGTCAACTCGTAAGAGACAGCGAGGGATACGATCCTGCGAACTTTGACATTCCGACGTTCCAACAGGACGTTGAGCTGGGCGGGTTTTCACTCGCCTCGGTGCCCAGTATGATCTTCTATGGGGCCGCGACTGTCGCTCAGCAGATCGTGTCTGGGCCAGGCGATACTGTTGAGTACAGTACGTACTTCCATTTTGATTTTGCTGCGTACTCTAGTTCCGCAGAAAATTTGATTCTGACACCGATGTTCTTGAAAGAATAAAATGGCCGACGATACAGCACCAGATACCACGGAGCAAGGCGTTATGCAAGAAATGAAAACCATAACGCTGGTAGAGCCGCAACAAACCCCCGAAGTCTATGCAAACCATGTAACTCCTTCAATCTCCAGCTTTGATGTAACTCTACATTTCGGTTCTGTCATAGAAGTCGTCGGCACCGAAGCTAAAATAGCGAGACGGGTGAGTATAGTTATGTCTCCCGAGATTGCTAAGCTCCTTGGGATGCAACTGACGATGGGTTTGGCGGCCTACGAAAAAAACGTGCGACCGATACACGTTCCTGCCAAGCTCGCGCGGCGTCCTCCTGCATAGGATCTAAGGATCAACCAACTTTTAGCGCACTACCAACGACTGGGTAGTGTCCTATTTCTCTTGAACCTGTTTAATCGAACTCGCGTACCGGCTCGGCCTGATCGGGGCCCACGCGTCCTTTTTCAATGTGGGCCTGGTAGTAATTCTCGCCGCGCACCGGGCATCCGGCCATTCTGCGCAGCATCGCGATTTGACCGGTGTGCGTAAGCGCGTCGGCCAAGCCGCCCTGAAAGAGCTTTCCAACGTCACCATGCAACGGCTGGTCCGAATCGAGGTAAGCATCAAGCGCTCCCAGCGCCGCGAAGAACCGGCTCACCTCCTGGGGCCAGGGGAGTGGTTCGGAATTATGCCACTGCTGGCGGCCGGACACGATCGACAATGCCCAGTCCACCAGATCGCCCATGTGGGCCAGAATCTGCGATGGCGTGCGCGTGCTTTCGGAAGCCCGGTAACTCGCGAAGCTTGGGGGCGCGTTGCGCACGGTCTTGCCCGCTCGATAGGCCAGGGTCGCGACGATGTGCCGCAGTAACTGGCGAGTTGGATCTGGCTGTGGAATTGGCGCCGCGCTGCTCATAAATCCAGCGTACGATTTTTGTTCGGCCTTCGGGCGCGCCCGCATGACAGAACGATGACTGCGGGTCGGCTGGCCGCTTGGCTACACTGGACCAGAAAAGGTATGGATGATTCGGAACATCGCGATTTCAATTGCATTGGCCGGCGCGGGCTTGTGGGCGCAGGATACCCCCAGCGCCGATGCGAATGCTCCAGCGCCGGAAGAACGTTGGAATCTCTATTACCAGGCGACATCAATCGGCCAGTATCACGGTACGTTTAACTCTCCCTATCAGGGACCGTTCAGCCTTTTGGACCAGCGGGAAGCCGATGCCTCTCTCACAACGACTTTATTTTTCGGCGCTCGGCTGACTGATAATTTGCAGTTTTATTTCGATCCCGAAATCGCGGGAGGTAAAGGGCTCAGCATGGTAAATGGGCTGGCCAATCCTCCCAACGGAGAAATTCCCCGAGTCGCCAGCGCAACTCCAAAGCCCTATATAGCCCGGCTCTATCTTTCTTACGATGTGGGTTTCGGCTCCCAGAAAGAAGCTTTCGAAAGCGATGAAAACGTGCTCGGGGGCACGCGCCCGATGGTCCGCTATACGGTGATTGTGGGGCGATTCACGGTGACCGATTTTTTCGACAACAACGCCTATAGCCACGATCCCCGCACTCAATTCGAAGCTTGGGGAGTGATGTACAACGGCGCCTGGGATTATCCGGCCGACACGCGCGGATACACCTGGGGAATGGTGCAAGAGTTCCACACGCGTAACTGGTCGTGGCGCTACGGCAGTGCCGCTGAGCCGCGGACGGCCAATGGTCCGCGATTCGACCGGCGATTGTTTGTCGACCGCAGCGATATTTTCGAAGAGGAGCACCGCCACTCGTTGGGCGGTCATGCGGGCGCGGTGCGTCTGCTGGAATATTTGAATCACACGCGCTCGGGCAGCTATGGCGACGCGCTGAACCTGGCCGCTGCGACCGGGACCAGACCCGATATTTCGGCGGTTCGGCAGTGGGGAACGCTCAAGTATGGATTTGGTGTCAACGCCGATCAGGAAATTACCAAAAACGTCGGCGTCTTCATGCGGCTGGGATGGAACGACGGCAAGACGCAGGATTTCGCCTTTACGGCGATCGATCGGCTGGCGAGCGCGGGCGTCTCGGTGAAGGGCGCGCTGTGGAATAGAAAAGACGACGTGCTGGGCAGCTCCTTCACGGCGGCCGGAATTTCCGCTGTGCATGCACAGTATCTGGCGCAAGGCGGGTACGATTTTCTGATCGGCGATGGCAAGCTGAACTATGCCCCGGAATATCTGTGGGAAAGCTACTACAGCGCGCACTTGTTTCCCGGCTTCTACGCGACCTTCGATGCGCAGCACTACAACAATCCGGCCTATAACCACGATCGGGGACCGGTCTGGATTTTTGGCCTCCGGCTGCACATGGAGTACGGTCTGAAGCCTATGACGGGCAAATGATTCTCAATCGCCCGCGGCGGTGTGTTCCAAATCGCGAATCAATCGATCGAAAGTTGCGAGCGCCTGCCGGTCGCCTCGCCGTAGCACGCCCGCTTCAAGCGACCCCAAGAGCCGGTGGATGCTAGCGGCTTTCTTCTTGCCGGCGCGGGTGAGGCTAACTACGAACGAGCGCCGGTCGTGCGGGCTGGTCTCGCGCTTCACCAGACCACGTGCATCCAGCCGGTCAAGCACGCTGGTCAGGGTCGAACGTTTGTGGGCGAAAGCGCGGTGCAAATCGGCGATTGAAGTGTCGCCGGCTTCGTGCAGGTGGCAGAGGATGTGCGCCTCGGCTTGGGTGAGATCGGGCGCGTGTTTCTGGATGAACAAACCGATCCGATGGGTGGCGCGGTGGATGCCGAAGATCAATTGAAGGCGCATCACAGCAAGGATAAGCCTTCTGGCACCGGAGGCGGCCGCGGCGGGTGAAATGTGCGTTTGTCAGGACGAATCGGATACCATCGTCAGTGGCGTGTTGTGGCGCCTGAGGTGACGTGCCGCTCATCGGAGAATCAAATGCGGAAGAACAATATCAGGATTACAGCGTTAGTATTCGTTATTCCGATTCTTTTCCTCTGGTCGGCCTACGCACGAGCGCAAGCTGCGAAGGCTCCCTATCCGGTCATGGCTCCTCTCGATCGGTATTTGATTCCGGACGAGAAGGCTGAGATCGCGCTGGCCCGGAGTTCCGCTCCGGCATCGATTTCAGATGCGGCCGATGTGATGGTGCTGCGACGGGATGGCTACGCAACTGTAGTAAAGGGCTCGAACGGCTTCGTCTGCATTGTCCAGCGATCCTGGGCGAAGCCGACCGACGACCCGGAATTCTGGAACCCGAAGATCCTGGCCCCAAACTGCTTCAATTCGGCGGCCTCCCGGACGTTTCTGCCCATCTTTCTGAAGAAAACCAAACTTGTGCTGGCGGGAAAATCTAAAGCACAGATCCTCGCGGCCACTACGTCCGCATTGGAAAAGAAGGAACTACCAGCGCTGGCTCCCGGAGCGATGTGCTACATGATGGCAAAGCGGGGGTATCTGAGCGACGACGGCATGAACTGGCATCCGCATGTCATGTTTTTCGTTTCGGGTGATGCGGCGAAAAGTTCGGGAGCCAATCTCGCTGGTTCTCCCGTAATAGCGGCGAACGATCCGGAGGAACGGGTGACCATCTTGATGGTTTTGGCCCGCACTTGGTCCGATGGGACGGCGGACCCAGCCAGGACGCACTGACTTGAAATCGATTCGAGTTGCTCCTGCGCGTAGACCCCACCGCCGCGAGATTTACCTGACCGCGCTATACTCAAAGTAGACCCTTCATTTCCTGTAGGAGTTCTCACGCATGTTTGATCTATTTCGCAGCCGGGCTAAGGCCGTGCGCATCATGTTGGGCGCCATGCTCACGATCGTCGCGCTGTCGATGTTGGTGTACCTGATACCAGGCGCGGGAACGCCGGTGGGGAACTCCGACGACCAGGTGATCGCCGAAATCGGCAAGGAGCCAATCACCGTCGATCAGGTTGACATGCAGATCCGTAACCTGTTACAGGGCGCCAAGGTGCCGCCCGAAATGGCCGATTCCTACGTTCCGCAATTGATCGATCAGGCCATAGCCGCCCGAGCCATGGCGTACGAAGCCAAGAGGCTGGGGTTCGAAGTTACCGACGCCGATCTGGCCGACATCATCCGCTCCACGCAATACGGAAGTCTGCCGCCGGATCAGTACAGTCAATATATCCAGCAGCAGCTCAACACCAGCGTCCCTGAATTTGAGAACGGGTTGCGGGAGAACGCCTATCTGGAGTCTCTGCAATCCCTGGCGGTAGAGGGCGCCATTGTCACCTCCGCGGAAGTGGCAAGCGCCTACAAGCAGCAAAACGAAAAGATCAAGTTCGAATACGTCGCCTTGGTGCCGCAAAAGATTGCCGCCGATGTGAAGCCGACGGATGCCGAGCTGCAAGCCTATTTCGAAAAAAATAAGAACTTTTTCCCCCAGGTGGAAACTCGCCAAGCCCAGTTGATTATCGCCGACCAGGCTAAAGTGGCCGGAACGATTCCGATCTCCGACGCGCAAATTCAGAATTACTACAACTCGCATCTGGCCGATTACCGGACCCCGGAGCGAGTGCATGCCCGGCATATCCTGCTGGCGACTACCGGCAAATCGGATGCCGAGAAGGCCGCGATCAAGGCCAAGGCCGAAGATTTGTTGAAGCAGCTCCGGGCCGGCGCCGATTTCGCAACACTGGCTCAAAAGAACTCTGAAGATCCTGGCTCGGCGACCAAGGGCGGCGACTTAGGTTGGGTGGTGCGCGGCCAGATGGTGAAGGAATTCGAAGATACCACCTTTGCGCTGAAACCGAAAGAGATCAGCAACGTGATCACGACGCAGTATGGCTACCATATCATCCAGGTATTGGAGAAAGAGCCGGCGCACCTGAAATCGCTGGACGAAGTGAAGTCCCAGATTGAGGGTACTCTTCGATCTCAGACGGTGTTCGATAAAATGCAAGGCCTGGAGGATCAAGCTCGCCAGGAGTTGGTCAAGAATCCGCAGAATGCGCAGCAGATCGCCAGCCAGCTTGGTTTGCAATTCGTCGACCTTCCGAAGTACAAAGCCGGAGATCCGATTCCAGAACTTGGTACCGACCAGCAGGCCAACACCGCGATTGCTTCGCTGAAAAAAGGCGAAGTGAGCCAGATGATCCAGGCCGGAAACAAGCTTGCCATCGCCGTGGTAACGAACATTGTGCCACCGCATCCGGCGGAGTTTTCCGAGGTCCAGGCGCAGGTGAAAAACAGCTACATCCAGCAGCAAGGCAACAAGCTGGCGCTCGAAAAACAGAATAAGTTGGTGGACCTGCTGAAGGCGAATGGGGGCGATTTGCACGCCGCTGCCAAGAGCCTGGGGCTGGAAGTTAAGACGGCTGATTATTTCTCGCGGGATGGCGCCGCCGAAGGGATCGGACCGGCTGCTTCTCTGAGCGAGGCGTTCACCAAGCCCGACGGCACCGTCATCGGGCCAGTGCCTATCGCGGGCCAAACTGTGATTGGTAAAGTGGTGGGGCGGCAACAGGCCGACATGAGCAAACTGGCCGAGCAGCGGCAGAACATCATGATGCAAATCAAGACGCGCAAGGCCCAAGAGTTAGCGCCTCTTTTGATGGACAGCGTCCTGACGCGGCTGGTGCAAGAAGGTAAAGTCAAAAAACACCAGGACGTCATCAATAGGCTGGTGGCCAAGTATCACAGTTAACGCAACCTCGGCATGATTCACTGGCTGCTGGATGCGTTTCGAACGCTCACTACACCTGAGCGTCTGATTCAACTGCTCTCGACGGTTTTGACCGGCTGGCTGGGATACGCAACGCTGGCGGCCATTCTGTTCACCGAGACTGGACTGTTGGTAGGCTTCGTGTTGCCGGGCGATTCGCTGCTCTTCACCATAGGCGTGGTGGCAGGCGCGGGCGAATTGAACCTGGTGGTGATCATCGCGCTGCTGATCTGCGCATCCATGCTGGGCGATTGGTGCGGCTATTTGCTCGGCCGGCGCGCCGGGCCGGCCATATTCAACCGTCCGGATTCCCGTTTCTTCAAACAAGAACATTTGCGCCGCACTGAAATGTTTTACGAAAAGCATGGGGGCAAGACCATTATCTATGCCAAGTTCGTCCCCATCATCCGGACCTTCGCGCCGTTCGTGGCTGGGGTGGCGAAGATGCGCTATGTGCGCTTTTTGTCGTTCGACATCTTCGGCGGGATCGGCTGGGTTTGTTCCATGACGGTCCTGGGATATTTTCTGGGCGAAGTGCAGATCGTGCGGCGAAACTTCGAAAAATTCGTGCTCTTGGTTATTTTCGTTTCGCTGCTTCCCATCATCAGCCACGCCGTGCGCGCCCGCTTCGCACGCAAGCCGGAATTATTGCCGGGAGATTAGCTGCTCGACGGCGGCTTCGACCACCGGGTCGCGCTGGGCTTCTACTTCATCCCCTTTGGCAACGCCTAGCGACTGATTGAAGATTTCCTGTTTGAGCCGGTTCTGTACCCAATCGCGCTCGCGCACCCAATCCGCCACCGAGGGCTGAATCCGGTGTTCGCTGGCGAAGACTTGGAAATCTTCGAGTATCGACGGAGTGACATTGAAGCTCTCGCTCACGCGATTGTTCTGGGTGTACTGGGTGGCGAAGGAGGTCATGATGCCGCTGCCTTCCAGCACCATTCGCAAGCGCGTTGGCGATTCGGGAGCGACCACGATGTCTGGCCGAATCCCTCCGCCGCCAGTGACAGCGCGCCCGGAATCGGTGTGGAACTGTGCGGTCTGCTTTTCGAGCGCCAGGTGGCCGCTGGGGAGCGGTTTCTGAATCGAGCGTCCGCTAGGCGTGTAGTAGAAGGCCGTGGTTAATGCCAGGGCGGTTTGGCCGGAAAGCGTGAAGACATTTTGCACCAGGCCCTTGCCGAAACTTGGCTGGCCGACGATGACCGCGCGGTCGTGATCCTGCAAGGCGCCGGATAGAATTTCGGACGCGCTGGCGGTCTTCTCGTTGGTCAGCACGGCTAGCCGGAATCTATACGGTGTCGCGGTCTTGGGTGTGTCGACGTCCTGATCCTGGATGCTGCGGCCCTTGACGCTGAGAATCCTTTGGCCCGGTTGAAGGAAATAGGACGCGGCCTCCATGGCGGCTTGCACCACGCCTCCGGGATTATCGCGCAGATCGAGCACCAGGCCGTGCAGCTTGTCGCCGCCAAGCTTCTCGATAGCGTCCTTGAGTTGTTTTGCGGTCTGCGGGTCGAAGCCGGTGACGCGGATGTAGCCCAGGTTGGGGCGCAGCATAAAGGCGCGGTCCACGCTGGGAGCGTCCACTAGTTCCGGGTCCAGCACGAACGAGAGCAGCCGCGCGTTAGTCGGACGGCGGACGATAAGCTGCGCCTGATGCTGGCGGGCTTCCCCCAGAAAACCAACAATCTGGTCGAACTCGAGGCGGGCCAAGGCCACGTTGTTCACCGCGACAATTTCGTCGCCCGGCTGCAGCCCCGCTTTGGCGGAAGGCGTCCCTGGCATCGCTTGCAGCACGAAGACGCGTCCGGGCAGAATCGACACGACGGTGCCGAATCCTTTTTGCTCGGATTTTTCCATCTCCTTGAGCTGTTCGTACTGGTCGGGATCGAAGAAAACCGAGTGCGGATCGAGCTCGCGCAACATGCTGGGGATGGCGCCCTGATAGAGGGCAGCTTGCGTGTTGACGGGGTCGGCGGCTTGCTCTTGGACGATGGCCAGCACTTCCGAAAAGCGCTTCAGCGCGCTCTCGAGATCCTCGGTCGAGGGTGGCACGGCGAAAAAGAACAAAAGAGGAACGATCATTTACTTCTACTTCGAATATTGCAGGCGCTTCTTGGCTTCGTGTCTGGAAAACGCCAGCTCAATTAAGCGGTCGATGAGCTGGGGCATCGGAAGACCTGAGTACTCCCACATTTTAGGGTACATGCTGATGGAGGTGAATCCAGGGATGGTATTAATCTCGTTGATATAGAGGCGGTCGGTTGCGCTTTCCAGAAGAAAATCGACGCGCGCCATTCCTTCGCATTCCACCGCGCGATAGCACTCGACAGCGAGTTGCTGCATCTCGGCGGTTTTCTCGGGGGACAATGCGGCCGGGATTACGGTCTCGGCCTTGTTTAGAAGATATTTGTCTTCGTAGTCGTAAAACTCGCGCGAAGGCAAGATTTCGCATGGCACGGCTGCCACCGGATTTTCATTGCCCAGCACCGCGCATTCGAACTCACGCCCCGTGATGCCGCGCTCGACGATCACTTTGCGGTCGTAGTGGCTGGCTAGCTCGATGGCCGCAGTCAACTCCTGTTCATTGCGAACCTTCGATATTCCGACCGAGGATCCCAGATTGGCTGGTTTGACGAACCTCGGAAAATCCATATCCGTGGCCAAGGCGCCTGTACTGGGCACGACAAAATAGTCGACTACGGGCAGCCCGCTCTGCTGCATCACGCGCTTCATCATTTCTTTGTCCATCGATATGGATGAAGCCAGGACGCCCGCGCCGACGTAAGGCAAATTTGCAAGTTCAAGCAGGCCCTGAACTGTTCCATCTTCGCCGAAGGTGCCATGCAGGACCGGGAAAACGACGTCGATTTCTTGATTGCCATGCGGCTCCGGAACGATGGGCCGGGGGCTCCACTTGCCTTCTTTCGAGATCAGATAGTGGAGCACGTTGTACTTCTCCGTGTCCATGGCTTCGATAATGGATTTGGCCGAACGCAGCGACACCTCGTGCTCGCCGCTGCGTCCGCCGTAGACAACTGCGACGCGCGTTCTCATTTCTTTAAAGAATCCTCTTTCCCATCGCGGACATGATTAATTCCACCGCCAGGATTGCGGTGCGGTTGGCTTCGTCGATCACTGGATTCACTTCCACCACTTCCATAGATGTCAGACGGCCGGTATCGCCCAGCGTTTCCATGGCAAGGTGGGCTTCGCGGTAAGTGATGCCGCCGCGCACGGGGGTGCCGACTCCGGGCGCTTCGTCCGGATCCACAGCGTCCATATCTAGCGACAGATGGATTCCGGCGGTGCCGCGCGAAGCTACTTCGATAGCTTCTTCGATGACGGATCGCATACCGCGCTCGTCGATGTCGCGCATGGTAAACGCATGAACCCCGGAGCGCTGGACATTGTCGCGTTCCTTTTTGTCCACCGAGCGGATGCCGACCAGCGCAACATTGGCGGGATCGATTTTGGGCGAATAGCCGAAGATGCCGGAGAGTTCGGGCGGGCCGAGGCCGACACAACAGGCCAGAGGCATTCCATGCACGTTGCCGCTGGGACTGCTGGCGGGCGTGTTCATGTCGGTGTGCGCATCGATCCAGACCATGCCCAGCTTTTCCTGGCGCGAGCGGAGGTACTGCGAGACTCCGGCGACGGTGCCGATAGCGGCGGAATGGTCGCCGCCCAGCACCAGCGGAAATTTTCCGGCAGACATCGCACTAGCCACCATTTCAGCCAGGCGGGTACAACTTTCTGTGATCTGCGGTAGATACTTGGCCTTGGGATCGCCTTCGGTTTGGCTCTCGCGCTGAACCACGGGAACGTTGCCCAAGTCTTCGACTTGATAGCCCAGCTCCGCGAGGCGCGCATTGAGATTCGCGACGCGGACAGCGGAGGGGCCCATGTCGACTCCGCGGCGTCCGGCGCCCAGGTCCAATGGGACGCCGATGACGGCGATGTGCGAGTGGCGCATGTTAGTTGTGGCCGACGCTCACGGCCGCGTCCGGTAGAGCATGCGCGGGAACGCGATGGTCTCGCGAATGTGCTCCAGGCCGCACATCCAAGCGACGAAGCGCTCGATTCCCATGCCGAAGCCGCCGTGCGGAACGCTGCCGTACTTGCGCAGGTCCACGTACCAATCGAAGGCTTCCTTCGGCAAATTGTGCTCTTCCAGGCGCTTCAACAGCAGATCCAGATCGTGGATGCGCTGGCCGCCGCCGATAATTTCGCCGTAGCCTTCCGGCGCGATCAGGTCCACGCCCAGCGCGAGTTCGGGCCGTTCGGCGTCGGGCTGAAAATAGAACGCCTTCACCTGCGTGGGATAGCGGTCAACCATCAGCGGGCGATCCAGACCTTCGGTGATCAGAGTTTCGTCGGTGCCGCCGAAATCGCTGCCCCATTGGATCTCGCTGCCCTTCTTTTGCAGCTCGATCACGGCGTCATCGTAGCTCATGCGCGGAAACGGCGCCTGCACGGCTTCGAGCTTGGAGACATCGCGTTCCAGGTCGCGCCAAGTCTCCGCGGCGATTTTCGAGCACGCGGCCGACAACGAAAACCACCAGCTCCTCGGCCACCTGCTTGACGTCTTCCAGAGTGGCATAGGCCATTTCCGGTTCGACCATCCAGAATTCGGTCAGGTGGCGGCGGGTCTTGGATTTTTCGGCGCGGAAGGTGGGTCCGAAGCAATAGATTTTGCCGAGCGCCATCGCGGTGGCTTCGTTATAAAGCTGGCCGGACTGGGTGAGGTAGACTTTCTCTTCATCGAAATAATTCACTTCGAACAGCGTGGTGGTGCCTTCGCAGGCGGCGGGCGTGAAGATGGGCGTGTCTACCAGCGTGAAGCCGTGGGAATCGAAATAGTCACGCACGGCTTTGATCACTTCGTGCTCGAATGCGCAGGATAGCGTGCTGGCGTTTGCTGCGCAGCCAAAGATGGCGGTGGTCCATCAGAAAATCGATGCCGTGCTCTTTGGGCGTGATGGGATAAGGATCGGTCTCAGGGACCCGCTGGAGCGATCTCGGCGCCTTCCACGTCCAGCTCGTAGCCGCCGGGCGCGCGCTGCTCGGCGCGAATCTTACCGCGCACGATCAGCGACGACTCCTGCGTCAGATTCTTCAGTTCCTCGAAGAGCGCTTCGTCCGGCAGTTGCGCTCTTCACCGCGACGCACTGCATGATGCCCGTGCCGTCGCGCAGCAGCGGAAACACGATTTTGCCGGACTTGCGCAGGTTGTAAAGCCAGCCCGGCGATTTCGACCGTTTCGCCCACGTGCTGGCCGGCGTCTTCGAATTCGAATGCGCGAGGCCATCAGAGCGCCTCGAGTTTGTTCAAAATCTGCTTCACGGTGTCGAGCGACTGGGGAAGCGGAAACTCCGGCAGCTCGCGCAGTTCCAGCAGCAGCGGGCAATCGCCGGGGTGCGACCGCAGCAGACCCATGGTCTGCTTTCCAATCAATGGTTCCGCCTTCAGAGACCAGCGGCCAAAGATGACTGTCTTCAGCCCCGTCGTTATCGTGCACGTGCGTCGAACGGATGCGGCCCTTCAGAATCTTGAACGCCGCCGACACGCCCTCGTTGAGATTGGCATGTCCCACATCCAGGCAGAAGTTGAGTTTCAGATGCGTGGTGTCGATGAAGTAAATCAGACGTTCGGCGCTGGAGAGCTCGTTAGGAATGTTCTCGAGCAGCATCTCCACGCCGCGCTGCCGCGCGAAGAGATTCAATTCCTCGAGCGCAGTGAAGGCGCATTCCACTTTGTGCTCGTCGAAATCTTCATCGGAAACGCCCAGATGCTGGATCAGATAACGAAACGGAATGGTTTCGGCGATGTCGATGGCGCGCTTGATCTCGTCCAGCATCTCCAGGCGCTTGGATTTCACCGGCTCGGTGAGATTGATATGCGCGTTGGGCCCAGACCGGCCCCACATATCGTCGCTGTACATGGGCGCGTGCAGCGAATGCAGCTTCAATTCGGAATCGCGGAACCAGTGGCCCAGCTCGTTGATCTGGGCGCGATCGCGATAATCCAGATGCTGGCGGGCGCAGAAAATCTCGACCGCCGGGACGCCCGCCTGATGGATCTTATCCAGCCAGACCGAGGTGAGCCGATGATTGACGAACAGATGGGTCGACAGAACGCGCTGCATCCGGTTTAGTAACCTTCCGCTTTCGCGTTGCCGCGGCCGTCGGCTCCGCCCTGCAGCCAGCCGTCCGCATTGACGATGGCCTCGACGCGCGCCACCACCGGGTCGGCCGCGGTAAAGGGTGCGATCTTATGTCCCATCGCGCGCAACAGCGCGGTGGTATCGGGAGAAATGCCTCGTTCGAGATAAAGCTGATCGGGCATCCATTGGTGATGAAAGCGCGGCCAATCGACCGCATCCTGAACGTTCATATGGAAGTCGACCACATTGAGAATCACCTGCAGCACGCCGTTGATGATGCGTCCACCGCCGGGCGCTCCGAGGGCCATGAAGAACTTTCCGTCGCGCAGCAAAATGGTGGGCGTCATGGAGGACAGCGGGCGTTTTCCGGGTTGAATCGCGTTGCGCTCGCCTTGGATCAAGTGGAACATGTTTTCCGTACCGGGCTTGGCGGCGAAATCATCCATTTCGTTGTTGAGCAAGAATCCGAGGCCGGGCGCGGTCACACCGCTTCCGAAGCTGCCGTTGAGCGTGTAGGTTACCGCAACCGCGTTGCCATCGGAGTCGACCACATTGAAATGCGTGGTCTGAGTGCTCTCGGAAATGTCCAGATTGCCGGGCCGGATCTCGCTGCTTGGCGTGGCGTGCAGTGGATCGATGCTGCTCCTGCGGCTGGCGATATAGGCGGGATCGAGCAACTTGGTAATGGGAACCTTGACGAAATCCGGATCGCCGAGGTACTCGCTGCGATCGGCGTAGAAGCGCCGCATCACCTCGGCCACGTAGTGGATGGAGGCCGCTGAGCCGGCGCCCGATTTTTCATAACCGGAGCCTTCCAGCATGCCCAGCATTTGTAGGATTCCGACGCCGCCCGAGCTGGGAGGGGGCGAGGTAATGATCTCGTAGTCGCGGTAGTGGCCACGCAACGGCGTACGCTCGACGGCTTCGTAATTCTGCAGATCCTGGAGGGTGACTAAGCCGCCGTTGGCCTGCATCGCCGCGGCAAGCTTGCGGGCAATCTCGCCCTGATAGAAATCGTCGGCGCCGTGCTCCTGAATGCGTTTCAGAGTGGCAGCCAACTCGGGTTGCACCAGCTTGTCGCCGATCTGTACACCGAGAAAGATTCGTTTCGAATCCGGAAATTGCGAGAGCTTAGTAACCGTCGCGTCGCCGTGCAGGGACTGGCCCAAGCTGTAGGAGACTGGAAATCCATCCGCAGCCAGCCGGATGGCGGGTTCCAGCAACTCCGCCCAACTTTTGTGCCCATATTTCTTGTGTGCCAGCTCGAATCCGCGAACCGATCCGGGAACGCCCGAAGCGCGCCACCCGAGCTGGCTGTCCATGGTGACGTTTCCGTTTGCATCCAGATACATGTTCCGCGAGGCGGCGAGCGGAGCCTTTTCGCGGAAGTCGATAAAGGTGGTTCGACCGTCGGCGAAACGGGCCAGCATGAAGCCGCCTCCGCCGATATTGCCGGCCGAAGGATGCGTGACGGCGAGCGCGAATCCAACAGCCACGGCTGCGTCGATGGCGTTACCGCCGGACTGGAGCACCGCAGTGCCCACATCAGCGGCCAACGGCTCCTGCGCAACCACCATGGCATGGCGGGCGTGGACCGGCTGCCGGGCGTACACCAGCGCCGCGAGGAGCAGGGAGCAGATAACCGCGCGAACTCGCATTAACTCGATTCTAGCGTGAGACGGGCGAGAGCGATCAGCCGAACACTTCGGCCGTCGTCAAGGTGAGGTTTAACCCCGGAACTTGCAAGCTTTCAACCTCCATCAGACCGGCATCGCAGGTGTTCATGCGGCGTGAATGGGGATCGACCAGCCAGACGTGCGTCACGCCCCAAGTGCGATAGGTTTCGAGCTTCTCACGAACGTCAGCCAGCTTGTCATCAAGGGAGAGAATCTCGATGGCGATAAAGGGAGATGTGTCGGGGTAGCGGCCTTGCGGTTCCGCGGGATAGAAGACGCAAACGTCGGGGATGAGATAGAGCATCGGCCGAATCTTCAATCGAAGCGAGATGCATGCGAAGACAGGAAGGCTTTTTCGAAGACCTCCAAAAAAGACAGCGGCTAGGGTCTGCGTTTTCGAGTGGAGGTTGTCCGGCAGAGAGCGCTCCACGAGTTCGCCGTCCCGGTACTCTTTGTCAAGGTCCGGGAAGGAGGTTGTGAGATATTCCTCGACAGACATCGCCCTGCCTACAAACATGACTTCAGCGTACCAACTGAGTTTCGCTATCGGGCTCGTTTGCGGCTGCCCACGCGATACAGCCACGCGCCTACAATATTCGCGCCCACAATCACTCCACCGATCTTGGCGGCAAACGACAGCCGGCTGGTTACATCGATGATCGGGAACAGCGACATCACACAGTAGAGAGCCGTCACCAGAAAGCCGGATGCCATTGCTACACGTAACCAAAGCGGCGGTTTCTGTGCAACCTGTCGAAACCCGACCAGCGGGAGCGCGAACAGGGCCAAATAAGCGAGGGCATAGAACACACCGGCCGCGTTGTCCAGGATCTGGAACGCTTCTTGCTGTCCCACGCCGGTGATCCCCAGCAAGCCGAGGACGAAAATCATCGCGCCCACGAACAGAATTGAGTTCACCGGCGTCTTGTATTTGGGATGCAAGCGCGAGAACCATTCCGGCAACAGATGGTCCCACCCGGCCACCATCGGAAGGCGCGCGCTCCCCGCGGTGCTCAGGCTGCAGTTGCCGATTTGCCGGCCGATCAGCAACAGAATGGCGGCTGGAGCGACCAGTCCGGCCCAGCGGAAGCGCCCGAATGCCAGTGTCAACACTTGAGGAATCGGGCCGACCAAGTCCACTTGGCCGGGTGACACGAACGCCAACACCGAGCTGGTGCCCAGGATGAACATCAGGCAAATGATGGGCGAGGCGATGAGCACGGAGCGGCTGATATTGCGGGCCGGGTTCTTGCACTCCCCCGCTAATATCGCGACGTACTCGAAACCGCAGAACGCACCCATCGAAATTTTGCTGAAGATATTCACGCTGAACAGCGATATCGCGGGCGCCGTTGCCGCCAGGGGATGATACTCTCGCGCCGCGGCGCCGCGTGGGACGACAAATGGAATCAGAATCAATGTTGCGAACACCAGGATCTGCGCGACGCCACCGGCGTTCTGAAACCACTTGCCGACACCGAGGCCGAGCGTCGTCACCGAGACGAGAAACACCACCAGCAGACAGGTCACGAACAGCATGAACCACGTCGCGCTGCCGATAGCGCCCAGACGGAATGCGTAGCCGAGGTTGTTAGCGATTCCAACACCCAGCGTGGCCACGATCAGGATGACGTACAGCCACAAATTCCAGCCCACCAGAAAACCGATGAAGTCGTTGAAGCCCAGCTTGGCCCACTGGTACAGTCCGCCTTCGAGCGGCATCATGCGGTTGAGATAGATCACGGCGGCTGCCAGGGGAACGTAGAAAAAAACGATCGCTGCGAGCCAGAAGACGATCTGCTGGTTTCCCAACTTGGCCGCGGTTCCCACCCAGCCGGTGCCGACCACGTACATGATCTGGGTCAGGACCAGATCGCCCAAGCCCAGTTCTTTCTTGAGCTCGGCGCTGTGCGATCGGACACTTTGGGCTGAGGACATCGGGACCGGGCGCTCGAGCGGCTAGTCCGTCGAGAGCTGGCTGCGCCGGCCCTGATGATACTGGGCCAATGCGCCGTTGGCTGCGACAACGGTCTGAAGCGCGTCCGCGATAGGCTGGAGCGCCGAACCGGGGATGGCGGAGTACAGCTCATCGTCATTGATGCTGGTGTAGACGCGATTGCCGATGCATCCCGCGCTGGTCACCATGCCTAGCCCGATCGCCGCGGGGATCGCCATGCAGGTGGGCCGAGCGAGCAGTGGGAGCTTGGATGCGAGCCCAGCTCGAAGCGCGGCTTCCTCGAGCAGCATCAGTTTTCCGGGAACGGCGGCCATCAAGACAACATCCGGATCGACCGGTGTCTTCGAAAGCGGCGCATACACGATGAACTTGGGCGTTTCTTTCAAGACAGGAATGCCGGGGACTTCTTCCATCTTGAGATAACCCAGGTTGGTCATCGTGTCCCAGGATGTCGGGCAACTCGCGCGCGCGGCCGGCAGGCAGTTCGATTTTGTGTGTATAGGAACCGACCGGACAATTGTAGTGATCGGAGGGCACGGTGTAGAAGGCGCGGCCCTGTGCCGCCAGGCGCCAAAAGCTGCAGCCGGAGGGTTCGGAGCCTTCAAATTTCTCGACGCCCGCGGGCGGCTGGTCGGGAAAACTAACGGCCACGGGCGGACGTTTCAAGTTCAGAGTTTCGCGAAATTGCTGATCGAGTGTTCGATAGTCGGGCATGATTGTAATACTCCTATCTTGGCACGTGCAAGAATCATAGGGGATGTCATCGGCGCCGTCAAGCGCCCACGGCGCGGCAGTTTTTCTCCCGGCCACGGCGCGCTTTCGAGGTGGCATCCGCGATATGAATTCCGCTCCGGGCCAGCTGGAGATGGCGGAAGCGGTCGAGTCGGCCCTCGGCGAGAAGAAACATCTGCTGGTGGAGGCCGGCACCGGCACCGGAAAGACGCTGGCGTACCTGGTTCCCGCGATTCTGTCCGGCAAGCGCGTGGTGGTTTCCACGGGCACGAAGAATCTTGCAGGAGCAGCTTTTCTACAAGGACATTCCGTTTCTGCAGAAACATTTCGCGCGGCCGCTGCAGGTCTGCTACATGAAGGGCCGCGGCAATTTCGCCTGCCGCCAGAAGATCTACGACGCCGAGCGGAGCCGATCCTCGCCGGCCTGGAGGAGGTCGCCGATTTCCAGATCATTCGCGAGTGGGAAAAGACCACCGCGACCGGCGACCGCGCGGAAATCAAGACGCTGCCCGAGTCGAGCTCCGCCTGGCAGAAGATCGATGCGCGGCGCGAGCTTGTGCACCGGCCAGAAGTGCCCGCAGTTCGAGCGCTGCTTCATCACGCAGATGCACCAGCGCGCGCACGAGAGCGACATCATCATCGTCAATCACCACCTGTTCTTCGCCGACCTGGCGGTGAAGGACGAGGAGTTCGGCGGGATCATTCCCGAGTATGCTGCCGTGGTTTTCGACGAGGCGCACGAGATCGAAGACGTCGCCGGACAGTACTTCGGCGTCGGCGTCAGCAACTATCAGTTCCAGGAACTGGTTCGCGACATCGCCGCGGTGTCGCGCGCGCAAGCAGTTCGGATCGGGAGAGCTGGACCGCATGCTGATCCGGCTGGGCGATCGCGCCGAGCAATTTTTCGCGCTGTTCGGCGACACCGAAGGCCGCGTCGGCTTCAAGGGGCACACCGCGTTCTTCGAAGAGCACCAGGAGCTCTACGACGACGTGCAGCGCGCGCTGGAATTGCTCGCGACGCACCTGCAATTGGTCAAGAACGCGCCGGAGGAAGTGATTCCGTTGTTCCGGCGCGCGCAGGAGACTCGCGTCACGCGTCTGGCGTTCTGGACTCGCGGCGACGACCGGACCTATCGTCTACTGGATCGAACGGCGCGGCCGCGGCTGCTTCCTGCAAGCCACGCCGATCGACGTGTCGGCGATCCTGCAAGAGAAGCTTTTCGACACGCTCGATACCGTGGTGCTGACCTCGGCGACGCTGGCGGTGGGCGGCACGTTCGAGTTCGCCGAGAAACGGCTGGGAATCCGGGCCGCGCGGCCGCTGATCGTTCCCAGCCACTTCGACTACCCGAAACAGGCGCTGCTCTACGTGCCGCAGCACATGCCCGATCCGCGATCGCCGGCGTTTCCGCGCGCCGCGGCCGAGGAGATCACGCGCATTCTGAAGCACAGCCGCGGCCGGGCCTTCGTACTGTTCACCAGCTACCAGCAGATGCGCATGGTTTACGATCGGGTTTCGCTCGAGATCGACTATCCCGACGCTGCTGCAGGGCACCGGACCGCGCAGCGCGCTGCTGGAAGAGTTTCGCTCTACGCCGCACTGCGTGCTCTTCGCGACCTCGTCTTTCTGGCAGGGCGTGGACGTGCAGGGCGATCAATTGAGCTGCGTTATCATCGACAAGTTGCCGTTCGCCGTGCCGAGCGATCCGGTGGTGGAGGCCAGGATCGAGCGGATTCGCGAAGACGGCGGCAATCCGTTTTACGACTACCAGATTCCGCAGGCGGCGCTCGCATTGAAGCAGGGGTTCGGGCGTTTGATTCGCAGCAAGACCGACCGGGGCGTGCTGGTGCTCTTGGATAATCGAATCACCAAGCAGCGCTACGGACAGGTGTTCTTCGATAGCCTGCCGCATTACGGATTCACCACCGAGATCGACGACGTGGAGAGATTTTTCGATGTTTGAAGTTTCCGTGGAACAGAGCTTCGCGGCCGGCCACGCGCTGCGCGATTACCATGGCAAGTGCGAGAACGTGCACGGCCACAACTATAACGTGCGGATCACGGTGGCGGGCGAGCGGCTGGATTCTACCGGTTTGCTGGTGGATTTCGTGGAAGTCAAGCGGCTGATGGGAGCCGTAATCGAATATCTGGATCATCGCTTCATCAACGAATTGCCGCCGTTCGATCAGCTTAACCCGTCGGCTGAGAACATCGCGAAATATTTCTACGACCGCGTGCACGAAGGATTGAACGACGATGCCGTGCGAATCTCCGAAGTGAAGATCTGGGAAACGGACACGAGCTCGGCGGTTTACCGGCCGTAAGATCTCCGGCCGTAAGATCTCGCTCAGTTCAGCGCGGCAACCAAAGCATCAACATCGGCATTCTCCAGTCCCTGGGGAAGTGGGAAATTCGCCGACACCTCAAAGACTCTATCGAGCAAGCCGTTCTCGTCCCGCCATCGGTCTAAACGTCCTTGGTGCAACAGGAGAGTGATCAGCATCGAGCGAAAGGACACTGCTAGTACATTCGCGTTTGGCGCGCACAGGTCTACCAAGAGCTTGATATCAACTGAGCTTGGCCCCGCGGGGTGCGGATCGCGATCTTGCTCCGCCAGAAAGGACCAAACGCGCTTAAGGTCGTCGACCTGGACAGCGGGGACCGGTCTTCCCAAAGATGCTCGCAACCCGGATTCAGGCATAGGGCGGCGATCAGTTCTTCAGCGTCCGAAGTATTCCGCGTTCTTCTGCGCGAACGTGGCCCATTTCTCCGGCAGATCGTCGAGCGCGAAGATCGCCGAAACCGGGCACACCGGCACGCAAGCGCCGCAGTCGATGCATTCCACCGGATCGATGTAGATCATGTTGTGCTCGGCAAAATTGGGCGCATCTTTTTTCGGATGGATGCAATCCACCGGGCAAGCGTCGATGCACGCGGTGTCTTTGGTGCCGATACAGGGTTCTGCTATAACGTAAGCCATTCACTCTCCAGGATGCTACCCGAGCGGGCGCACGGTGGGGTAAGCCTTATTATAGCGTGAGCGCGAATTGGCGAACGCGTCTGGCGTCGAAACGCCTTATTTCCCAGCCAGATGGGGAAATTTCCAGGGTGCACGCATGCTATCCTTCGAGCAGGTGGCCACTAAAACGCAAATCACGGCCGAGCAGTATTTGCGAATGACATTCGAGCATGATGCTGAATTTGTCCATGGCGAAATCGTGGAGCGCAGCATGCCGGATTATGTTCACTCGACCATTCAGTACCTGATGTTGCTTCGCTTGGCAGTCTTGGCCAGCAGCCACCGGCTTTATCCGCGGCCGGAGTTGCGCTTGAGACTTGCCGAGGACGTTTTTCGCATTCCGGACATCTCGGTACTGACAGAGCTCCCGGAGGGACGCGTCCCAGATCAGCCACCGCTGGTCACAATCGAAATCCTGTCGAAGGACGATCGTCACTCGAACCTCATGCAAAAACTCGAAGAGTATCGCGGGTGGGGCGTTCCTAACATTTGGGTGATCGATCCAGCGACCCAGCGCTTCTCAATCTACACCGAACTCGGCCTTCAAAACGTCTCCTCGTTCTCGTTGGCCAGCTATCCGTTCCAGCTCGCGCCCGCCGATCTTTTCAGCCAGCTCTGATCCAGCACGTACAATAGTTCTGATGATTCCAAAAGTACGCAAGGCGGTTTTCCCCGCTGCGGGACTCGGCACGCGCTTTCTTCCGGCCACCAAGGCGCAGCCCAAAGAGATGCTTCCGCTGGTGGATAAGCCTCTCATCCAATACGGCGTCGAAGAAGCCATTCATTCCGGCATTCAGAACATCATCATCGTTACTGGCCGCGGCAAAACGGCCATCGAGGATCATTTTGACGTCAGTTTCGAGTTGGAGCAGACGCTCGAAGCCAAAGGCAAGAAGGACTTGCTGAAGATAGTTCGCGACGTCTCCGACATGATCGACGTGTCCTACGTGCGGCAAAAGGAGGCGCTCGGCCTGGGCCACGCGGTCTTACGGGCCAAGGAATTGGTGGGCAACGAGCCATTCGCGGTGGTGCTATCGGACGACGTCATCGATTCGGAAATCCCGGCCATCCGCCAGTTGCTGGATGTTTACGAATTTTACGGCGCTTCCGTGGTCGCTTTGATGGAAGTGCCCGGCGACGCCATCTCGTCCTACGGCGCGGTGGATGCGGATCCGGTGGCCCACAATTCGGGCAAGGATCGTCTGTTCCGCATTCGCAACATGGTGGAAAAGCCCAAGCCTTCCGAAGCTCCCTCCAATCTTGCGATCATCGGGCGTTATGTTCTCACGCCGGACGTCTTTACATCCATCGAAGCGATCGAGCCGGGAAGCGGCGGAGAAATCCAACTCACAGACGCGCTGAAACATCTGGCGCGTAACCGCCCCATCTACGGTTATCGTTTCGAGGGCACACGCTATGACGCCGGCGACAAACTGGGTTTTCTGAAGGCCACGGTGGAATTCGCGCTACGGCGCTACGACCTGGGGGGCCCGTTTCGCGAGTACCTGAAGCAGTTGAAGCTTTGATTCATCCATCCTATGAGCCAACTCAACAACAAAGTTGCAATTGTCACCGGCGGGAGCCGCGGTATCGGAAAGGCGACTGCGGAGGCGTTCGCTCGCGAGGGCGCGACCGTCATCATCTGTGGCCGCAAACAGAATGCGCTGGATGAAGTAGCCACCCAGTTGAAAGGTCTGACGGGCTCGGTCGTGCCGATGGCCTGTCATGTGGGCAAGCTGGAGGAGCTCGAGCGGCTGGTGGATTCGACCAACCGGGAGTTCGGAAAAATCGACATCCTGGTTAACAACGCCGCCACCAATATCGCGCAAGGGCCGGGCATCGAGATGGACGATGCGCAGTTCGACAAGATGGTGGACGTTAATCTCAAGAGCGCCTACCGGCTGACGCGCTTGGTCGCACCCGGCATGTGCCAGCGCGGCTCGGGATCGATCATCAACATCGCGTCCATCGCTGGGCTGCGCCCGCAGTTCCACGGCCTGCTGTACAGCATGACCAAGGCGGCCCTGATCATGATGACGCAGTCCTACGCGGTGGAGCTGGGTCCGCTGGGAGTGCGCGTGAACGCGATTGCGCCGGGCTTGATTCAGACGGTGCTGAGCGAATATTACTGGAAGGATGAAAACAAGTGGCAGCAGTTGCTGGCGCGGCAGCCGATCAAACATTTGGGCCAACCCATGGAAGTGGCGGAAGTGGCGCTGCTGTTGGCGAGCGACGCGTCGTCCTATCTAACCGGCCAGACCATCGTCGTGGATGGCGGCCGCGTATTATCCTCGATGTAGATGCTTTCGAAACTGATTCCGGCGTTTTTGATCGCGGCTGCGGCGCACGCGGGCATCGTGCAAGATGTGCGCACGGCCATCAGCCAGAACAATTTCACGCTCGGTGACGCGCTGGTCGCCAGTTACCGCGCACAATATGGCGTAACGCCAGAGTACCTGGAAGCGTTTTCTTGGCTGGGACGCGGTGCGCTGGCCGCTCGGCAATTGGATAAAGCCGAGGCCTATGCCAGGCAGACTGAGACGCTGGCCGTCCAGCAACTAAAGACGCGTCCGCTGGACGCCGAGCCACATCTTCCCCTGGCGCTCGGTGCGGCGATTGAAGTCCAGGGGCTGGCGTTAGGTGCGCGCGGAGAGCGGGGAGAAGCCATTGAGTATCTGGAAAAGGAACTGGCGACGTACCGCACCACGTCTATCCGCACGCGGATTCAGAAGAACATCAACACGCTGGGGCTGGAGGGTAAGCCGGCGCCGACAGCTCGAAGAACGCGAGTTTCTAGGATCGAAGCCAGTGCCGCTCTCGGCGCTGCGCGGCAAGCCGGTCCTGCTATTTTTCTGGGCGCATTGGTGTCCGGACTGCAAGCAAGAAGAGCATCTGTTGGCTCAGATCCGGCAGGAATACGCACCCCGGGGCCTGGTGATCATTGCGCCCACGCAGCGGTATGGCTATGTTGCGCGTGGCGAGGAGGCCGGACCGGCCGAGGAGTTGAAGTACATCGACGAAGTTCGCAAGAAATTCTACGCGGATCTGCTGAGCGTCCCCGCCCCCGTCAGCGAGGAGAACTTCAAGAACTACGGCGCCAGCACCACACCCACGCTGGTCATACTGGACCGGCGCGGCATCGTGCGCGTGTATCATCCGGGCGTGATGACGCTGGATGAGCTGCGCGCGGCGCTGAACCGGATCGGGTGAGCCATGGCTGATGGAATAACCCGCATTGCAGTGGAGGGTTTCAAGTCTATCGCCGAGAGGCAAGAGATCGAGATCAGGCCGCTGACGATCCTGGCGGGCGCGAACAGTTCAGGCAAGTCGAGCATCATGCAGCCGCTGCTGATGCTCAAGCAGACGTTGGAGGCAACGTACGATCCCGGTGCACTCAAGATCGATGGGCCGAATGTTACGTTTACTTCAAGCGACCAATTTTTCTCTCGCTCGCCAGAGCCCGCAAAAAGATTATCTCTCGAAATCGGCACGCAGAAGATTGGATTTACTGTCGCGTTTTCCCGTGGACATGAGCCCTCAATCGAGATAGCGGAGGAGTCCCTTTCCGCTGGCGACGGGTGTAGGGCGTTGCGGCCGGACATGTCACCCAGTGAGTTGCGCCAAGCCGTCGGTCGCGCGTTCCCTGAGCTCGAATACTCGATCGTTCGGAATCGATTCTTTCTAAATGTCAATGGCGGAGGAGTGTTGTTCCGCTTCATGGAAGGTATGGAACCATTCATCGGGGGTCTTATTCACGTTCCGAGTCTCCGATCAATGCGTTCCCGAACTTATCCGGTTGCAGGTATTGGTCCTGCCTTCCAGGGGACATTCGAGTACTACGTAGCGAGTGTAGTGTCCCACTGGCAATCGAGTCAGGAGAGGTCCGCAGATGGTCTTAATCAGGATTTGAAGCGGCTGGGCTTGACTCAGCAAATTAGGGCGCGCAAACTCACCGAAACGGAGATAGACCTTCAGGTGAGCAGACTTGCGGATGGACGTGCCGACGACATGGTGAGCATTGCGGATGTCGGATCCGGCGTCTCTCAGACTCTTCCAGTTCTCGTCGCTTTGCGGGCCGCTGAGGGCGGCCGTTTGGTCTACTTGGAAGAGCCAGAGATCCATCTCCACCCGCGGGCACAAACGCGACTCGCCGACATCCTTGCCGATGCTGCGAAACGGGGGGTCCGCGTCGTTGCTGAGACGCACAGCTCACTGCTGCTGACTGCGGTCCAGACTTTGGTTGCCAAGGGCGAGCTCGACTCCAAACTCGTCAAGCTTCACTGGTTTCAACGGGACCCCAAGACCGGCACTACCCAAGTAACCAGCGCGGATCTCGATGAGAACGGCGCGTTCGGAGACTGGCCGGAAGACTTCGGAGATGTTGCTCTCCGATCGGAGCAGAATTACCTCGACGCTGTCGAGACCAAGCTAGCTCGCTAATGGCCGTTCCATCGAGGCGCCTGGTGGTCGACGCGTCCATCGGCGCCGCAGCCGGACTTACCGACTTCCCAACGTCTCTGCGAAGTCGCGAGTTCTTGATGGAGGTGCTATAAGATCAGCCATCGAATCGTCATGACCCGGGACCTAGCGCGCGAGTGGGACAATCACCGAAACCCGCTTTTCCGGCGAGGTGGACGAGCTGAGATGCGGAGCCGACGCAAGATTGTCGATATTCGAAGACATCGAGCAACGCGGAGTTCAGTCAGTCAGATTCGCGACCTCGGCGGCAGGTGCTTGAAGGACCTGCACCTGATCGAGGCGGCTCTAGCCACCGACAGAATCGTCGTCTCTCTCGACGAACGAGCCCGTCGTGAGCTGGCAGTCGACGCCAGCAAGGACATCGTTTGGGTGAATGCTGTCCTAGAGGGCGGGCACGCGGTCTACTGGCTCAGGAATGGAGCTCCCGATAAGGAAGAGTGGAAGCTGGGGCAGACAGGACTAGACACGATTCAAGCAGACGCAAAAAAGGCCCCGATTTCTCGGGGCCGTTTGCATGAACCCTAAATTAGACTGCAAGCCCTCTCGGGGCGGCGCGCCTACTTCTTCTTTTTCGCGGCGGCTTTCTTCTTCGGTTTCGCAGCCTTCTTTGTTGCGTTCTTCATCGATTGATTCTCCCTAACATCAGATTTGCGATCATAGATCGCAGTGTGATTCATATATAAGGTTCTTTGAGTCGAAAGTCAAGAAAAAAATGCACATCGGCCTCGCCGGAGACCCTCAGTCAAATCGCTCGGAGACTAAAAACCATTCCTTCGCTCAATTGTTCGAGGCTCAAAAACCAAATCATGCTGGTTTTGTTCTTGTCGTAGCGCCCGCCGTAGCGGTAGGATCGAAAGAAATGGCCCGGCACGCAAGCATCCTGGCGTTCGCCATCCTGTCCGTGAGTTTATTGCTCTCCAGCTGCGCGCACAACCGGCACGCCGCTCGGACCACACTGCCCACGCCGCCCGCAGCGGCGCAAATTCCCGGCATCGAGACTGGACTGGCGAGCTGGTACGGACATCCGTATCATGGCCGCGCTGCCGCCAACGGTGAAATTTACGACATGGAGAAGCTGACTGCCGCGCATCGCACCCTTCCATTCGGAACCTGGGTGCGAGTGACGAATCTGGTTAATACAAAGTCGGTGGATGTCCGCATCATCGACCGCGGCCCTTTCATCGACGGCCGCATCATCGATCTCTCGCACGCCGCGGCGCAGGCCATCGACATGGTGGGCCCGGGAGTGGTCCAAGTGCGCTTGGACATTCTTTCAGTTCCTGCCAGCACGGTTTCACTGAACTGGTTCGCCGTTCAAGCCGGCGCGTTTGCCGACAAAGATCGCGCGGAAAGATTGCGCGGCTCGCTCGAGCGCGAGTACGGAGCGGCGCGCCTGGTGCTGCGGCCGGGAACTCCCACGCTCTGGCGTGTTCTGGTGGGAAGAGAACATACCGAACAAGCTGCCGGCGTCCTGGCTCGCAGGGTCAGCGCCGAAGTCGGTCCTGCCTTTGTAGTGCGGCTGGATGGGCCCGAGCAGCAGACTTCCAATTCGCCGGAAACGCCTGCCTCCCAGCCATAGATTTCGACTCGGCTTAAGGCCTGGTTAAGGCCTTTCGACTATAAGTACTACTGGCATCCCCGCAAACTTGCCAGCGACGCTACCCTAAATAAGCCACCCCATCTAAGACGATGAGGTGTTGCCCAAAGGCTAAAGTCCCAGTAGAGTTTATGGAGACCCCACACACTATACTGTCTTGGGACGATTGACGAAGGGAACCGAATGTTAGCCCCCGCTTTAGAATCGACGCCCGTCATGGTCGGCCAGTCGCCGCGTATTCGCAATGTTTTGAGGATGGTGGAGAAGCTAGGCCGCTGCCGCTGGCCGGTCCTGCTGCTGGGCGAGACCGGAACGGGCAAGGAAGTAGCCGCTCGTTCTATCCATAATGTGAATCCGGTAGGTCCGTTCGTAACCATCGATTGCTCTTCGTTGGTGGGGCCCTTGATGGAAAGCGAACTGTTCGGGCACATCAAAGGGGCTTTCACGGGCGCGGTAGGAACCAAAACCGGGCTGATCGAGCTAGCCGACGGCGGCACAGCCTTTTTTGATGAGATCGGCGAGCTGCCGCTGGACTTGCAGGCCAAGCTCTTACGGGTCCTGCAGGAAAAAGAGTTTCGCCCAGTCGGCTCCTTGAACCAACGGCGCTCGGACTTTCGTGTCATCGCCGCCACCAATCGCGATCTTGCCAAGGAAGTGGAAAAAGGAACTTTCCGCCGCGACCTTTTCTACCGGCTCAACGTCGTGAACATGCGCTTGGCGCCGCTGCGGGACCGCAAGGAAGACATCCCAGCGCTGATCGCGCACTTCTTGAATCGCCACGGCAAGGGACACACGCTCACGCAGGAAACGCTGGAGGCCATGTTGGCCTACGATTGGCCGGGCAACGTGCGGGAGCTCGAAAACTCGATCCAGCACATGGTTGCGATTAACTCCGGGCCGCTGCTGCACGTGACTGAGCTGCCGTCGATGGTGCAGAACCAGCTCATCGCCCGTAAGGCGCAATTCATGTCCGTGGCGGTGGGATCTCATCCGTTCGCTAAGCCTCCGCAGGACGCTGCTGCGCATGACCGCGTCCAGTCTCCGGACGCCCAGCGGCCGCCTATCATTCCGCTTACGCAGATGGAGCGCCAGGCGATCATCGAGGCGCTCGAGTACACCAAGGGCGATCGCGCTGTTGCCGCTACGCTGCTCGGCATCGGACGAACCACCCTGTACCGCAAGCTGAAGGAATACCAGCTCGCAGTCTGACCTGCTGTTGCGAAACTCTGATAAAAACCCGCGCTCAGCGCCACTATCAGGACAGTGGCAGACTCCAAGAATCTCAACTTACTAGTGGTCGAGGACGACCTCGAAGACGAGCAACTGTTGTGCGAAGCTCTGATCGAAATTGAAGAAAACCGCCAGTGGTGCAACTGGCGCGGCGCTAGCATCGTTCAGGTGGATCAGCTTGCGGACGCTCTGGACTGTCTGCGCCAGCAGCAGTTTGACGCGGTGCTGTTGAACCTGAGCCTGCCCGATAGTCCCGCGTTGTGGGACACCTTCGTCGAAGCCCACGCCTGTGCCGAGGGCGCGCCGATCATAATCCTGGCCGATGAGGAAGACGAGAATCTGGCCAATTGCCTGATTCGTTCGGGCGCCGAAGATGTTCTGCTGAAGTCCGAGCTGGAGTGTGGTCTACTGGCGCGTTCCATCCGTTATGCGGTTGAACGCCGCCGCCGCAATTTGGCTGATCCAGCGCTCATCGGCGACGCGACCGGAGTCCTAGACCGGCCAGGATTCAGCTTCGTCGCGCCGCATTTTTTGCGGCTGGCTTTCTCAAATCACATCGACACGCATCTTGCGATCCTGGACATCCGGGATTTACCGGCGGAAACCTCCGAGGAACGCGAGGCGCGCGAGCTTTTCCTCATGCGCGCCGCCGACGTGCTGCAAGATACGCTTCCAGCTCCTGTCTTGATCGGCCGTCTGGAGAAGACCAGTTTTGCCTTGATTCTGGCGGGCATGGGCTCTCGCGATGCAGAAGCGCTAGTCGCCCGCGCTGCCGGGGAAATCGAGGACATTCTCCAGCCCGTGGTGACGGCGACCGTAAGCTTCTCGGTTCACGAACTCGCCGATCTAGAAAGCCTCGAGACCATGCTGAACGACGGCCAGGGCGAACGAGAATCACTCTGGCCGGCGAAACCCGTTATGCTGGCAGATTGAAAATCGCTCTGGATGCTACTTATAGCGTTGGCCGGAATCTAACCGGCGTCGGCGTCTATTCGAAAGCTATCTTGAGCGGACTCGCCCAGTCCCACCCCGACACGCGCTTCCTCTTTTGCTACCGGCCGCACCGGTTTCTTCGTTCATTTTCGGACGCCATCGAGCCCAACTGCCGCCGCCGCTTATTGACCAAGACCTGGCAACCGTCAGCGGACCTGTTTCACGGCCTGAACCAGCGCATCGATTCGGGCCAAACATGGGCGCACGGTCTCGACCTTCCACGATCTGTTCGTGATGAGCGGAGACTATTCGACGCCCGAATTCCGCGCACGCTTCACCGATCAAGCGCTGAGACGCGGCCGAGCGGTCGGACCTGATCATCACGGTTTCGCACTTTACCGCGCGCCAGGTCCAACAGCTTCTCAAAGTGGAGGCTTCGAGAATCCGCGTGATCCATCACGGCTGCCGGCAGCCTTCTGAAGCGCCAGCCGGCGAACCGGGAGCGAATGATCTTGTTTGTGGGAGCGCTCCAGCGCCGCAAGAACATCCTTCGGCTGGTAGAAGCATTCGAGCAGGCCGCACCCGGTTGGCGGCTGGTCCTGGCCGGGTCGTTCGGTTTCGGCTCGGAAGAAATCCTGGCTCGCATCCAGGCCAGTTCGCGGCGAGAGGACATCCAAGTCTTGGGTTACGTCCCGGATTCCGTCCTGCACAATCTATACCAGCGCGCGTCTTTGTTCGCGTTCCCGTCGCTGGATGAAGGATTCGGCATGCCACTGCTGGACGCCATGGCGCATGGTGTGCCGATTCTTACTTCTAACGCTTCGGCGTTGCCCGAAGTGGGCGGAGACGCAGCGCTTACTTGTGGACCCCACCGATGTTACTTCCATCGCAGACGGCTTGCGGAGGTTGATTGACGATCAGGCACTGCGGGAACGACTAAGTCAGAAGGGCTTGGCGCGTTGCCGAGAGTTTACCTGGGAAAAAGCAGTTGAAAAAACTTGGAAGGTATATCAAGAGCTGTTGACAGGCTCTTGAAGGCTAGTTCTTGTCTTCTTCGATGGCGATTTTGAGCGCCTTCAGAAACTTCTGATCTTGTGACGTCAGTTTGATCTTCCCCGTAGATTCAAACTTGCGCTTGGGAGGGGCTTCGGATTCGGCTGCTTCCATTTCTTCATCGCTTTCCTCGCCGGATTCGTCGCGCTTGTTAAAACCGATGGTTGCTTCGAGCACCAGGAAGACATCGTATCCCGCGCGCTTGATTTCCCCGATTGCGGCCGCTATGCGATCGGAGTCGGACAGGGATTCGTTGATTGCGTTTCCCAGTTCCTGCATCAGCTCTTTCAATTTTTCTTCCAAGCATCGCCCCTTTCTTTGCGGGCCACCTTCAGCATAACACTCTATCTTCTTGATGTTGGCAACGCAAGTACAGTTTCATTCATTCTTGTAAGTGTTGAAAACGAATAGTTCCGCTCCCACTTTCTGTATCGGCTAGAACGGCTTTTCTCAATAGCGGCGCGGGGTTCGCGCGAGTACTACGCTGGTGTTCGCTACACTGAAACTAACCGCATGTTTGCGTTGGCTAAAAAGTTTCTGGTGCACGTGATGCCGGGTGTCGTCCGGCCGATCCATATCCTCTGGAATCAAGTGATTGGCTTCTTCTTCCTGGTGCTGGCGCTGCTCCCGGTACCCTCGGCAGTGCGGGCTTGGGGTAAGGACGGCAGCGGTCCGCGCCTGGCTTTGACCATCCCGTTCGTGGTCCTAATGGCTTGGTTCGGCGTCACCTCGTTCCTGAAGGCGCGCAAGATCTCAAAGTCATGACGCACGACCTGCCCGGTCAATATCCCTATACGCGCGGCATTTACCCCGACATGTATCGCGGCCGCCTCTGGACCATGCGCCAGTACGCCGGCTTTGGGACCGCCGAAGAGAGCAACCGGCGCTACCGCTACCTGCTCTCGCAAGGCATCACCGGACTCTCAGTAGCGTTCGATCTGCCCACCCAGATGGGCATGGATTCCGACCATCCGCTGGCGTCCGGCGAGGTGGGCCGCGCGGGCGTCGCCATCTGCTCCCTGGCCGACATGCAGCGTCTGTTCGATGGCATCCGGCTGGCCGACATCACCACCTCGATGACCATCAACTCCACGGCGTCGATCCTGCTAAGCCTGTACGTCCTGGTGGCCAAGAGCCAAGGCGCGGACCTGCGCAAAATCTCGGGCACCATCCAAAACGACATTTTGAAGGAATACATCGCGCGCGGCACTTACATTTATCCGCCGCGGCCGGCGATGCGGATCATTACCGATCTTTTCGCGTGGGCCTCGGGCGAGCTGCCGGAGTGGAACACCATCTCGATCAGCGGCTACCACATCCGCGAAGCTGGCTCGACCGCGATCCAGGAAGTGGCCTTCACCTTGGCCAACGCCATCGCCTATATCGGCGCGGCGCTCAATGCGGGGCTGGAAGTGGATGGCTTCGCGCCGCGGCTATCGTTCTTCTTCAACGCGCATAATAATTTTCTCGAAGAGATCGCCAAGTACCGGGCGGCGCGGCGGCTGTACGCATCCATCATGCGCGACCGCTTCGGCGCGCGCAATCCCCGCTCGATGATGATGCGCTTTCACGTCCAGACCGGTGGGTCCACGCTGACCGCCCAGCAGCCGGACGTAAACGTGGTACGAGTATCGATGCAGGCGCTGGCGGCGGTGCTGGGCGGCGCGCAATCGCTGCACACCAATGGCAAGGACGAGGCCTTGGGGCTGCCCACCGAGGAGGCGGCCCGGCTGGCGCTTCGCACACAGCAGATCATCGCGTATGAAAGCGGGGTTACCAACACGGCCGATCCGGTAGGCGGCAGCTACTACATCGAGCAGCTCACGGACGACATCGAGCGCGGCGCACGCGAGTACATCGAGCGCATCGATGCCATGGGCGGGACGCTGGCGGCGATCGAGAACAATTACATCCAGAACGAGATTCAGAACGCGGCCTACGAATATCAGCAGGCGGTGGAACGGGGCGAAGCGATCGTGGTGGGCGTGAATCGGTTCAAACAAGAAGAGAGCGAGACGCCGCGTATATTCCGGCTCAATCCCGAATTAGAGCAGCAACAGATCGCTCGCCTGCGCGAGATGCGCGCTTCGCGGAGCGCGAGCGAGGTGGAAGCCAGCCTAAGCGCCCTCGAACAGGCGGCGCGTTCGAGCGACAACCTGATGCGGCACATCCTGGCTTGTTCGGAAGTGTTCGCGACGGTCGGCGAAATCTCAGACCGCCTGCGCGCGGTGTTCGGCGAGTATCAGGAGCGCTAAGATGGGCTCGGCCGGGGCGATGTTGTGAGCGCCATGCCGCACGCCGCCAGGAATGCCGCGCCGCTGTAAATGAAATACAGCAAGTGCAGCGGCACGGCGCGCACGGCAAAAAATACTCCTCGGCGCTCTCCAAGGAATTGGTAGAAGCGCCAGTTCATCGCGATCACCACGGCTACTAAAGCGAGTGAAAGCGGCCAGGACACCAGAAGTATCGACAACGCGATATACACTAGCGCCACCGAGACGCGCTGGCTCCACTGCACGTTCAGATCGTTGGGAATGTGGCGTTCGCGCAGCATCAACAAAGTCCACGGAATGGCCCGGTCCCGAATATCGGATTCGAGCAGCCCCATCAGCGTCCAGTGTTTCAAATGCTTGACGGTCAACGACGGCTCGAGCTCGATCTTATGGCCGGCGCGAATTAAGCGCGCGCCCAGCTCGATGTCCTCGGTGGAAGGCCTGGTGTAGCGTTTGTCAAAGCCGCCCGAGTCCAGGAATACGGATCGCCGGATGGCGCCGCAGCCAGTCCAAAAGGTGCTGGCGCGCCGCTTGCCTTGCTGATGAACGAAGCAATGCATCAAGTTCTTGTATTGCGAGACGAAATTAGAGGCGGCGGGATCGTCGTCGTAGGAGCCAATTAGTGCATCCAGCTTCGGATCTTCCGCGAAAGCCTTAGCCACCTGCTCCAGCGTGCTGGGCTGGATGCGCACATCCGCGTCGATGAATAGCAGGATCTCGCCGCACGCGGACGCCGCCGCCACGTTGCGGGCGTTGGCCGGGCCCTGACGCTCGGCGATGGGGATGACACGAGCGCCGTTTCCGTCCGCAATGTCCGCGGATTCGTCCCAGGAGCCGTCGTCCACAACCAGGCACTCAAAGTCCCGGCACGTGGAGCTGTTGACGGCATCCAAACACTTGCCTAGGGTCTCGGCTGCGTTGTAGACCGGGATGATGATCGAGATCAGAGGGGGCGCCGGCATTCAATCAGGGAATCATCCAACGCTCGCCTGGCTCGAAAACTTTGAATCCCACGGTGGGGCGAAAACCGAGCATATGGTCGACGAAACGATCGATCTCCTCATCTTGGTCGGCAAAAGTCCCATAATGCATCGGCACCAGCCAGCGCGCGCGGATATCCTCGGCCAGTTGCGCGGCATGGGCGATGTCGAAGTTTCCCGGTCCATGGATCGGCAGGAGCGCGACCGTAACATTATAGGGCCGCAGCCGGCCAACGATGCCCTCGTACCAACAGCAGTCGCCCGCATGGTAGATCGTGCAGGCGCCAAAACGAATCAGGTAGCCGAGTTGTGGGTATCCTCCGAGCGGCGTCCAATTCAGCTCCGGATGCGCGGAGGGGACCGCATAGACGCGGCCGTACGGCCCTCCTTTGAAGTATTCTACCCGCAGGTCGGAATCGGTGGTGGTCATTCGGTCATAGGAAACGCCGATGGAACAGGCATGCTCGGCGGTGCTCTTGGGAAGCACCACGCGGGCGCGGGGCGAGGCTTTAAGCATGCCCGGCAGCGTGTCCGGATCCATGTGCGCGGGGTGCGCATGCGAACAGAGAATTAAATCCGCGTTCGCGGCTTGTTCGGGCGTCAGTGGCGGCGCCAGGGTGCGGGTCCGGCCGGGTGGAGTGCCGAAACAGGGGTCCACATAAAACACGATGCCTTGAAACTGGATCGCGAAACCGCTGTGGCCGAGCCACCACAAGGCCGGCGATTCGCCATCGGTGCTCTCTATTTCCTCGAGCAGCGCGGCGCCGCTCTTGACTGGCTCTCTCATCGAACCGCGGCCCTTTCCAGACGATCGCGTATCGCGTCCCAGGAGGCATCCAAGGAAGGCCTCTCGACGGCGATCCAGTCGAACCGCTGCGCGTCCAGATCGTGCAGAATCCGGTAAAGCGCGGCTGCGTAGGCTTCGGCATCCTGCGGCATCTGGATACATCGCGCCGCATTCGCCGGGCATTCGAACCACAGATACGCGCCACGCCCACTGGATGGAAGATGTCCGCCGCTCACCAGCACCAGGGACGTCTTGGGGCTATAGTGACGCGGGTGCATCCCAGGCGAAGGGTGAGCTGCTTCTTCACCGCGCGATTGCAAGACCTGTACCGGCCCGATCAGCTCTTCGATCTGCGCTCGCGACACCATACCAGGTCTCAACAATACCGCTTCCGGCCCCACCAGGGAAAGAACCGTGGATTCGATGCCGACGGTCGTGGGCCCTCCGTCCAGAATCATGGCCACGCGCTCGCCCAACGACTGGCGAACGTGTTGCGCGGTGGTCGGCGACAATTCCGAAAACAAGTTTGCACTGGGGGCCGCCAAGGGCACGCCAGCTTCTTTAATCAACTCTAGTGCGATGCGATTAGATGGCATGCGAACCCCTACCGTATCGAGACCGGCGGTCAACCGGTCCGGCACCTGTGCCTGTTTGGGCAGCACCAGCGTGAGCGGCCCGGGCCAGTAGCGCCGCGCCAGCAGTTCCGCTTTCTCGGGCCATTCTCGCACCAGGCTGCGCGCCATCTCGATGGAAGCGACGTGCACGATCAGAGGACTACTAGCTGGACGCCCCTTGGCCGCGTAAATCTTCTCGATCCCTGCGGGATCCAGTGCGTTGGCGCCCAGTCCGTAGACGGTCTCGGTAGGAAACGCCACCAGCTCGCCGGCCCGGATCAACGCGGCGGCCCGGCGTATTTCCGATTCCTCAGTCAGGCAGTTCCTCTTTCCCGTCGCCCGACACTTTCCCGGTGTGCTTGAAGACCAGGAAGGCGTGCGTCAGCCGGTCGAGATCGCCGTCCAAGACGCGATCAACGTCGCCGATGGCGAGCTTGGTGCGATGATCCTTAATCAGACGGTAGGGCGCGAGCACGTAGCTGCGGATCTGGCTCCCGAAATTGATCTCCAGCTTGGCGTCTTCGACCTTGTTCTGTTCGACGCGCTTCTTTTCCATCTCGAATTCGTACAGCCGCGCGCGTAGTTGTTTTATGGCGCTGGCGCGATTCTTGTGCTGCGAGCGTTCGTTCTGGCACTGCACCACAATCCCGGTGGGGAGGTGCGTCATCCGCACCGCCGATTCGGTCCGGTTCACATGCTGGCCGCCGGCGCCCGAGGCACGAAACACATCCACGCGCAGGTCCTCCGGCTTGATATCGATATTGATGTCGTCTTCAATCTGCGGGTAAACGAAGACTGACGCGAAGGACGTATGGCGGCGGGCGTTGGCATCGAAAGGCGAGATGCGCACCAGCCGGTGCACTCCGATTTCCGATTGCAGCAGCCCGTAGGCATTCTCGCCGTTGATTTCGAGCGTGGCGGACTTGATGCCCGCGCCTTCGCCCTCCAGCCGGTCCGTTACGACGGATTGAAAGCCATGGCGCTCAGCCCAGCGCAGATACATGCGCAGCAGCATCTCGGCCCAATCCTGGCTTTCGGTGCCGCCGGCGCCGGGATGGATGGCCATGATGGCGCTTTTCGAATCGTTCGGACCCGACAGCAGCATCGCGGTCTCCAGCGTTTCGAGGCGCTCTTCGAAATGCTTGATCTCGCGCTCCAGGTCGGCAGCGACGTTTTCGCCTTCGCGCGCCAGCTCGAACAGCGTGTCCAGATCCGAGGTGAGGCGTGAAACTTCGTCGGCATCCGCAATCGACTGTTCCAGCCGCTTGCGCTCCTGCATCACCTTTTGAGATTTTTCGGGCTGGTTCCAGAAGTCGGGGTCCGAAATCTGTTGCTCGCTTTTAGCTAGCTGGGTTTTCTTGCTGGGCGCGTCAAAGATAGCTCCGCACAGCGTCGGCCTGCTGGCGGAGCGAAGCGTACTCTCTTTCCAATTCGTCGAGTGTCATGAAGTTTTTATTTTAGCAGGCCGTCCAAATCGAGCATCTGCCCGCGCTTGCCAACATTCCAGGCTTCGGTTCGCCCGATGGTCTCGTGCACGCCGGCCGCTTCGTGGATGTGCCCGCAGTAAAAATAGCGAGGCTGATAGCGGTCGATGAAGTCGCGCACCGCCTGGCTCCCAAAATGTTGGCCCTCGCGCACGCGGTCCAGCTGGGTGGATTTCGGCGGCGTATGGCAGATGAGGATCAGCGGATCGAGCGCGGAGAATTTCTCCAGGCGCGTGGCCAACTCCTGCTCGCTATATTCGCCGGGTGTGTTGAACGGCGTGGGATTCGAATAACCCAGGCCCGCGACGGACCATTTCCCGATTTGGATGTGCTGGCCATGGAAATCGTGAAAGCCGAATTGCTCGCAGAATTGGACGATATGAGCTTCCGACTCGTGATTTCCCGGCAGCACGTACATGCGATCGGCGCGCTTTTGCATGATCGGCCCGAGCTGCTCCAACCCGCGGCCCCAATTGGCCAGATCGCCGTCGGCGAAGTAGTAATCCGCCTCGGTGTCCATGAGCTTTTCGAGCGCGGCCTTATCGCCGTGAATATCGGAGAAGATGAGCAGCTTCATAGTCGTCGATCGCCTAAGCGTAGCATCGCTCAAGAGCACGGCGAAAGCCTCGATTCCCGCGTAAGAAGTAATACGTACTAAATCTGCGATACAATACGTATATGTCCAAGCTGACTCTCAGTGTGGATGATCAGGTCATCTCTCGTGCCAAGCGTTACGCCAAGCAACACGGAGTCTCCGTATCAGAAATGGTCGAGGCATACCTTGCGGCGGTGTCCGCGCCTTCCCCTCGTATGCGGGACACGCCGATTCTGCGTTCCCTGCGAGGATCTCTCCACAAGGCGGATCCTAGCGAGTACAAAAAGCATCTAGCGGCCAAGTACCGATGAGAAAAGTCCTGTTCGACGTAAATGTCGTCTTGGACATTCTATTGAATCGACGACCCCATGTGGAGGCAAGCGCGGCTGCGTTCGCTGCCATTGAGACCGGCTCTGCGCAAGGGCTCATGGCCGCTCACGCCATCACGACGGTCCATTACCTCATCCGTCGAGAAATGAGCGCGCCCCAGGCCAAACGGCTAATCCAGACGATCCTGGGGGTCCTTTCGATAGCGGCAGTCGACGGCGCCGTGATTCAGGAAGCCTTACAATTGCAAGGCCCGGACTTTGAGGACGCAGTGACCGCCGCCGCTGCTCGGCACGCTGGCTGCGACTACATCGTTACCAGAGATCCGATCGGATTTCGCAGATCGCCGGTCCGCTCGCTTACACCGGAGGCTTTGGTCTCAATACTGGCAGGCCAATAGTTCGTTCTCAGGCCCGCGGCGGATCGGCCAGATCATCCACCGTCCCTTCCCGATGCCGCCTGGTTGGGCTCCCATAACACTTCGCTGATTCCCAACACGTGATTCGCCCAGCGGCTCCAGACGAAAAACGCGTCGCCCAGCCGGTTCAGGTATTGAATGGCCTCGGGTGGAATCTGCTCCTCGCGCGCTAGCCTAACGGCCGCCCTTTCCGCTCGCCGGCAAATGGTCCGGCAAGCATGCAACTCGGTATTCAAGCGCGACCCGCCCGGCAAAACGAACGACCGCAACGGCGCCAACTCGGCATTGGCTTGGTCGATCTCCCTCTCCAATTGCTCGATCTCAACCGAGGTAATCCGAGCCTGCTTGGGATGCACGTCCTCGGGCCGCGTGGCCAGAATCGAACCCAGATTGAACAACTCGTGCTGCACGCGCCGCAGGATCGTGGCCAGAGGCGGCACGGCTTCGCTTGCTGAAACGCAGGCCATTCCCACGAACGCGTTCAGCTCATCCACGGTCCCGTAGCATTCAATTCGCAGCGAATCCTTCGCGACGCGCTGCCCGCCCGCCAGGTGCGTCTCGCCCTTGTCGCCGGTCTTGGTGTAAATGCGGTTGAGCGCGATGCGCGGCTCGTCGAATTTGCGGTTGGACATGCGGCGGCTCCGCTTCCATTGTCGCCCAAGTGGTAGTAAGCGCTAAAAGGGCAACGTTTCTTCCCGCGCGACCTTAAGATTCGGCCGCTTCCCGCCGATAACCTTTATGGATATGTCGGTGGAGACACAAGATCCCGAAGTAGTTCTGAACCGGTTCAATAAGTTGCTGCAGGAGCTGGTGCGCGGCACTATGAACCGTAACACGTTCCAACCGTGGGAGATAGAAATTCTCCTCGATATTGAAATGTGCAACCTCCGCGAGGCCGTCAAGCGCGAGACCCTGCGCCGCTATCAGAAAGCGGTACAGCGTTCCATGGAAAAGGGCGCCCGTAGCCCGCTCAAGTTGTCCGAGTATCTAGAAGGAAAGAAATCTGCCGTCCATAAGTCGAACGTGGCCTAACACGCGAGTGCCTGTCGTCGCTCCTTGCTATCCTAATGTGAGAACGGAAGCAAAGGAGAATTCGCATGGGATGTGGCAGCGGAATGGTGGGCCCTCCAATCGAGGAAGAGACCGGCAAACACAAAGTGTTCTGCGTCAAATTCCAGCGGGAAATGGCCGGTCTTGACGAAGTTCCCTTCGACAGCCACCCTCTAGGCCAGCGCATCTACGACAACGTTTCCAAGGAAGCTTGGAAAATGTGGCTCGAACAGATGAAGATGATCATGAACGAGTACCGCCTGAATCTCGGCACGCAGGAAGCCCAGGAATTTCTCCTCAAGCAGATGGAAGACTACTTCTTCGGTGAGGGCGCGGCGCTGCCTCCGGGCTACGTTCCACCCAAGGCCAAAGGGTAGGCGCAACGGACGGCCTAAACCGGCCACCTAAAACACCGGCAGCGCGGCAGCGATCTCAAATTTCAATCTGGCGTACGCCTCTCGCAGCGCACGTTCGGCCTCGGCCGGCGATGTGGCCCGCGCAAAAATGAAGCCCAGATAACTGTTTCCTTCCGGCAGCGGCACCAGCTTTTGGCCTTCTTTGGCGGTGATGACGACGTCCTCTACGCCGGCGAGGGATCGCGCGTCCTCGAGGCCCTGGATGTTCACATAAATCCCTCCGCGTGGGACGGGAATCATCATGACCGTCCCGGCATCGCTCGGCATCGGAAACGACGCAACATCTTCGCCAGCGGCGTGACGCAGGATCAGCTCTTCCAGACCCGGAAGCACCCGCGCGCACAAACCGCCGATGGGCCTGGCTGCGACCTCCAACATCCACACGCCGCGCTGGTTTACCCGCATCTCGGCGTGCACCGGCCCGCGCGTGAGGCCCAGCGCCTGAATCGCGCCTTCTGTGGTGCGAACGATATCCCGCTGCGTCTCCGCGCTCTCGCGCGAGGGCGTGACATAAATGGTCTCTTCGAAGTAGGGACCATCCAGCGGATCGGGCTTGTCGAACAACGCCAGTACGCGCAGCCGGCCATCTAACAGAATCCCTTCCAGAGCGAACTCGCGACCGTCGATGAAGTTCTCCACCTGTATGAACCGGTTCTGCTCATCCTGCAAGCGGGCAATGTCCGGCTCGGCGAGCAGCGCCGCGATGCGCCTGAAAGCAGCCACAAACTCGGCGCGATCGTTCGCCCGGATCACCCCGCGGCTGGCCGATAGACCCAGCGGCTTGAGCACACAGGGATAGGACGCCCGATCGGCGGCACGCTCGGGTCCGTCGCCAATCGGCGCACGAAAATACTCGGGCACCGGTAATCCAGCCGATCGGAAACGCTCGCGTGCCAGAAACTTGTCGCGGGAAGCCAGGACGGAATCGGGCGAATTATATCGGATGCCCATTCGTTCCGCGGCCAGCGAAGCGATGTAGGCAGGACGGTCGCCTACCGCGACAATGCCATCCACATGCGCTTCCGCCGCCAACACTTCGGCCGCCCGCGCGGGATCTTCGAACCGCAGCGCGATTGCGCGGTCGCCCCAAGGATCGTCCAGCACGTGGCATCGATCGGTCGCCAATACCAGGTCAAAATCCAGCCACTCGGCGATTTCAGCGAAGATCCGCGTCTGATATCCGGTGGTGGCGCCGATCAGCAGCAGTTTTTTTCGATCACCCATCTCGGCGTTAGCCTGCCTCCATTGTGGCGCAGCACAAGTTCGGCGCGCCCTCCACTGCTCGCGCCATAATAATTACACGACATGAGTGAAATCCCCGATCTGCTCGAACGTTTCCGCCGCGGCGCGGAGCTGGTGGCCGTCTCCATTACCGGCGCGGCCGGTTCGGAAGTCGACTTCATACCCGAGCCCGAAAAATGGAGCATCCGCCAGATCGTTGCTCATCTTTGCGACGCGGAAATAGTAGCCACCATGCGCTTGCGGCAAATCCTGGCTGAAGAAGATCCCAAGATGCAGGCCTGGGATCAGAATGCCTGGGCGAAGAATCTGGACTACGCGCGGCGTAAGCCTTCCCAATCGCTCGAAACCTTCCGGCGCATTCGCAGCGAGAATTACGAACTGATCAAAGACTTGCCTGAGACCGCGTTTGAGCGCGCCGGCATCCACTCCGACCGGGGGCGCATGACCCTCAAGCAACTGGTTCAACTCATTGCCGACCACTCCGAAAATCACGCCACGCAGCTGCGCGCCCGGCGCGCCGAATTCAAGGCTTTCAAGGCTGGTGCTAAATGAAAACTCGACTGTACTTGTTACTGCTCGCCGCCGCCGGCGTGGTCCTGGCCGCAACCATCGACTACAACGCCGAGGGCCAGCGCTGGTGGTCGCACATCCAATTCCTGGCTAGCGATGACCTGCAGGGACGCGACACCGGCAGCGAAGGTCACCTCAAGGCCGCGCATTACGTCGCCTCCGAATATGAGCGCGCCGGTTTGAAGCCCGCTGGAACCGCCGGCTACATTCAGCCCGTTCCGTTCAACGTGCAGCAGATCGTCGAAAACCAATCCAGCCTGGCTCTGGTGCGCAACGGAAAAGCTGAGCCGCTGGTTCTGGGCGACGACGCCACGTTCGGCTTGCGTGGCAATATTCAGCCGGATACGGAAGCGGGAGCCGTTTTCGCGGGCTACGCCTTGCAAGTCCCCGAGAAGAACTACAACGACCTGGCCGGCTTGGATCTGAAAGGCAAGATCGTGGTGTTTCTCGCGGGCGGGCCGTCGTCCATCCCCGGACCGCTCAAATCGCACTATTCTTCCGGCGGCGAGCGCTGGAAATATCTGAAGGCGGCGGGCGCGGTTGGCACGGCGACCATCCAGAATCCGAAATCCATGGACATTCCCTGGTCGCGCGCTCGGCTGTCGCGCTTCATGCCGGCCATGAGCCTGGCCGATCCCTCGCTCGACGAATCGCAAGGCTTGCGGCTCGCGGTGACCATCAATGCCGAGCGCGCCGACAAGTGGTTCCAAGGCACTGGCCACAGCATCGCGGAGATTCTGGCCGACGCCGATAGCGGCCGCCCGTTGCCGCATTTCGCCTTACCCGCCGTTGTTCGCGCGCACGTGCAGCTCAAGAAATGGAAGGTGGAATCGCAAAACGTGGCCGCGCTGCTTCCGGGCTCCGATCCGAAGCTGAAGAATGAATATGTCGTCCTGACCGCGCACCTGGATCACGTGGGCGTCGGCGCGCCTATTAACGGCGACAAAATCTACAACGGCGCCATGGACGACGCTTCGGGCATCGCATCCGATCTCGAAATAGCGCGCATGCTGCATGACTCGAATGCCAAGCTGCGCCGATCCGTCCTGTTCGTCGCGGTCACTGGAGAAGAAAAGGGACTGCTGGGTTCGCGCTACTTCAGCACGCATCCCACGGTCAACGGAAAAAGCATGGTCGCCGACATCAACATGGACATGTTCCTGCCGCTGCATTCGCTGCATTACCTGGAAGTGCAAGGGCTGGGCGAATCCACCTTGGGCGACGACATTCGCGCGGTGTCGCAAGCCGCGGGCGTGGAAGTGCAAGCCGACAGGGAACCCCAGCGCAATCTCTTCATCCGCAGCGATCAGTACAGCTTCATTCGCCGCGGCATCCCCGCTTTGGCCTTCAAATTCGGCTACCTTCCAGGTTCGCCGGAAGAGAAACTGCATAAGGACTGGCTGCGCGACCGTTACCACGCGCCTTCCGACGATTTGAACCAGCCGGTCGATAAAGCCGCTGCGGCGCAATTCGACCGGATCATTCTGGCGTTGGTAGAACGCGTGGCCGACGCCAATTCGCGTCCCGAGTGGAAACCTGACAGCTTCTTCCGCAGGTTCGCTGGTGAGTAAGACTGCGCTTCTTCGCCAATTGCATCAGGGTCCGAAGATCCTGGTCCTTCCCAACGCCTGGGATGTCGCCAGCGCCCGGATCTTTGAAACCGCCGGCTTTCCCGCCATCGCAACCACCAGCGCGGGCGTCGCGAATTCTCTGGGCTATCCGGACGTCGAGCGTATCTCGCGCGACGAGATGTTGGACGTTGTGCGCAGAATCGTAAAAGCTGTCTCGGCCCCGGTGACCGCCGACGTGGAAGCTGGATACGGCGATGCGTTGAAGACGGCCCAAGCTCTGGTCGAGATCGGAGCTTGCGGAATGAACCTGGAGGATGCAACCGGCGAAGCTTCTCTTGTGGATACCGCGACGCAGTCGAAAATCATTGAGTCCGTTCGCTCCAAAACGGACCTGGTGATCAATGCCCGTACGGACGTTTTCCTTCTGTCGATCGGCGATGAGGCAACGCGCTTCGACCGCGCCGTCGAACGCCTCAATGCCTACCGCAATGCCGGAGCCGACAGCTTGTTTGCACCCGGTGTTCGCGATGCTGAGACCATCGGCAAGCTGGCGCGTGCCGTCAAAGGCCCGTTGAACATTCTAGCGACTGCCGGAGCCCCGCCCATCGCCGAACTGGAACGCCTGGGCGTTCGACGCGTGAGCATCGGCTCCGGAGCCATGCGCGCCAGCATGGGTCTCACGCAGCGCATCGCCAAAGAACTGTTCGAGCGCGGAACCTACTCGTCGTTCACCGACGGCGCAATCTCCTACGTCGACGCCAATCGCTTGTTCGAGTAACAGCGCTGTAACCACGGCGGCTGGCGCATAATGGTTCCTGATGTCGCTCGGCGATCTGCTCTTTGGCAAACCGCTCGCCAACTATGAAGAGGGCGAACAACGTCTGGATACTTCGACCGGCATTGGCGTCTTCGGTCTGGACGCGCTCAGCTCCGCAGCTTACGGTCCCGAGGCTGCGCTTACGCTGCTGATCCCGCTCGGCGCCGCCTCCGTGCTATACGTTGTCCCCATTAGCTTCAGCATCATTGCGCTGTTGGTCATCGTCTACATCTCCTACCGCCAGACCATCGCCGCATATCCGGGCGGCGGCGGATCGTACACCGTCGCGCGAGAGAATCTCGGGCAAGGAGCGGGTCTGCTGGCGGCGGCGGCCTTGATCATCGACTACATCCTGGTGGTTGCGGTCGGCATTTCAGCGGGCGTCGGCGCACTGGTCTCAGCGGCGCCCAGTCTGCTTCCACACACGCTCGCGCTTTGCCTTGGCATCCTGCTCATCATCACGCTCATCAACCTGCGCGGCGTGCGCGAGACCGGG
>CAVXJU010000066.1:0-21168 GCA_963761935.1 Terriglobia bacterium
GATGTATTGCTAGCAGGGAATACAGTTCGGCCAGCAACGGGGCATCCAGGCCGCGCGAGGGTTCGTCGAGCAGCAGCAGGCGTGGCGCGCCGATCAAAGCGCGGGCGATGGAGCAGCGCTGTTTCTGCCCGCCGGATAATTCATGCGGGCGGCGGCCGGATACTTCGGCCAGATGGAATTCTCCAGCATCTCGTTTATTTTGCGGTGGCGCTCCAGGCGCGGCATGCGCTCGGCGGCGAATTCGAGGTTCTGGCGCAGGCGTCAGATGCGGGAACAACGCGTAGTTTTGGAAGACATAGCCGCAGCGCCGGGCGCGCGGGGCCAGATGAAACGCCCGCGGCGCCGTCGAAAAGAATCTGGTCGTCCAGCAGGATGCGGCCTTCTTCCGGGCGCGCGAAGCCGGCGATACGTATCGAGCGTTAGAGTCTTGCCGGCGCCGCTGGGCCCGAACAGCACGGTGAAACCGCGCGCCGGCCTGGAAATCGACGTCGAGCGAAAAACCGGCCGATTCGGGGCCCGGTGGAAACTGCTTGCGGATGCGCGCCTGGATCATGGCGCGGCTTGACGTGGACCGAAGGGATTGGGCGTAAGACGATTGGCGATCAGCAGCACGGCCAAGGCCACGGCTGAGATGATCACCGACCAGCAGCCGGGCTACGGCGCCGTTGCTCGGATTCCACCGCGTCGTAGATGGCGACGGCGACCGTTGAGTGCGGCCGGGGATGTTGCCGGCGATCATGATGGTGATGCCGAAATCGCCCAGCGACCGCGCGAACGCCAGGGCTCCGGCGGCCAGAATCGAGCGGCGCGCGAGCGGCAGCGTGACGCGCCAGAACAGGCGGGTCTCTGAAGCGCCCAGGCTGCGGGCGGCGCGCTCATACGAACGATCCACACTTTCGAAAGCGGCCCGCGCCGATTTCACCAGCAGCGGAGTGGAATGAAACAGCGCAGCCACCACCGCGGCCTGCCAGGTGAACACTAACGGTGCGCCGAACAGCCATTGATAGAATCCGCCAATGGGACCATTATGGCCGAGCAGGACGAGCAGATAATAGCCCAGCACGGTGGGCGGAAGCACTAAGGGAAGCGTGATGGCAGCGTCCAGAATTTCCTTGCCGCGGAAGGAGCGGTTTGCCAGCGTCCAGGCCAGCCAGAGGCCAATGATCAGCGCGATTGCGGTGGAGATAACGGCCACCCGCAGGCTCAGCCACAGCGGAAACCAGTCGATGGGCATGGAAACATTTCATGGTAGCGCAGGGTTTCCTCCAGGCGACATGCTTCTACAATCAAGCTAGTGCTTAAGGCGATTATTTTCGATCTCGGCAACGTGATCGTCCCGTTCGATTTCAAGCGGGCCTACGCTCGGCTGGAGCCGCTCTGCAAATATTCCACCGAGGAGATCCGCACACGGCTGCGCGCCAACGGCTTGGTGCAGCGTTTCGAGACCGGACAAGTGGACGCGCAACGGTTCGTGGAGGAATTTTCCGGGGCGCTGGAGTTCAAGATCACTTATGACGAATTTTGCGACCTGTGGAGCTCGATCTTCCTGCCCGAGCCTTTGATTGGGGAAGCGTTGCTCGAAACCCTGGCGCGGCGATATCCATTGTTGCTGCTCTCCAATACCAATCCGATTCACATCTCGATGGTGCGCGCCCATTATCCGCTGCTGGGCTATTTCCGCGAAGCCGTGCTCTCGCATGAAGTGGGCGCGGCGAAACCGTCGCCCCGGATTTACCGGGAAGCAGTGCGGAGGGCCGGCTGCGACGCGGCAGAATGTTTCTTCACCGACGACATCCAGCTGTATGTAGACGCCGCGCGCGAGTTAGGGATAGACGCAGTGCAGTTCCAGTCAGCCGCGCAGATTGAAAGCGAACTGCGGGCACGGGGCGCGCTGTAAGATCAACAAGGAGCCATCGTCGATGCGATTCTTGCTAATGATTTTGTTTGCGAGTTTGACCTGCGCCCACGCGCAAGTCGCCATTCAGGTGGGAGGTCGGCCGGTAGGGACCCGCGGCACCTTGAACTTCACCAACGCAGCGGATGCCTCGGTGAGCGGAATCCTCGAGGCTTGCTCGGACGACGGTTCGCGGGTGAACTGCTCGAGCTCTTACAACACTGCGTTCATCGCGTCGCATGATACGGTCCATGAGAACGAGAACTACTGCAAATCGACCAACCGAACCACCGCCTACTCGTGCCGGCTACCGTTCAAGCCGCTGCGCGACTACCAGCCCGGCATGACCTTTTTGCTCAATGTCGATGCCACCTGCGTGGCGTCTTGCACTTTGAGCATCGACAGCCTCGGGACGGCGAATCTGAAGAAAGCGGATGGCAGCACCGATCCGGGCGGCGAGATCATAGCGGGCCAGCCGCAGTGGATTTTTTATGACGGCAAGGTGTTTCGATTGCTCGGAGTGAGCGCGCTGGCTCCCATGGGGGCCGGAACCGGCGCTGCCGTCAGTGGACCCACGGATGTGCGCGGCGACGTGCGGGCGCGCCGCGTGATCGGTGCCATGGACACCATGACCTATGCCGCCACGATGAGTCTGGATGTCACGGCCGGCGATCTGCACAAAGTCAGAACCGCCAACACCGCTGCAAATGCGACCATCAATGCGACTACCGCCGGGCTTCCTGGCCAGCATATGTGGATCATCGTTGCCAACGATGAAATCAGCGGCAAGAGCATCGCGTTCGGCGCGAACTTCCGCAGCGCCGGTGCGTTGACCGGAACGGCTGGTAAGTCCGCCACATTCCAGTTCGTTTCCGACGGCACGGCCTGGTATGAGGTGGCTAGAACGCAGAACTTGTAAGGCATGTGTCGATGGCGGGGGCCGGCTAGTGGCCGAAAACCACCAAGCCTGGCTTTCCTCGGCCAATCGCCGCAGTCGATGTCCTTTAAAAACAATGATTTGGCGCTGGAACCAAAGATGCAATTCAGACGTCCTTGAGAGAGGCTGGAAAGATTATGAAATCATCTGCAAAATGGCTTCTAACGTCGGTTATGGCGGTCTCGCTCGCGGGGCTGCCTGGATTCGCTCAGGACCCGAGCACGGGCGCTCCGCCGGCATCGGGCGGTTGGAAACGGTTTCCGCAAAATGCGCCAGCGCCCCCGGCTGATAACGGCGGGGCGTTCGATCCAAGCCAAGAGCCCCAACAAGCGCAACAACCTCAGGCACCGGCGCCGGCGCCGAGCGTGATCACGATTCCGGCGGGAACATGGCTCACGATTCGAGTGAATGAGCCGCTGTCGAGCGATCATAATCAGCCCGGCGATGCATTCGCTGGAACGCTGGCCACGCCCTTGGTGGTGAATGGTCTGGTGGTGGCGCATCGCGGGCAGATTATCACCGGACGAGTGACCGAAGCCAAGAAGGCTGGCCACGTGAGCGGGCTGTCGCGTCTGGGGCTGGAAGTGACCGAGATCGGTTTGGCGGACGGCAGCCAGGTGCAGGTGAAGACGGCTGTGATGGACCGGCAGGGAAATACGTCCTACGGCCGTGATGCGTTTGGCATCGGTGCCGCAACCGCCACGGGCGCTGCGATCGGCGCGGGAGTCAACGGTGGAGTGGGCGCGGGAGTCGGGGCCGCCGCGGGTGTGGTGGCAGGGACGATTGGCGTGTTGCTGACGCGCGGACGGGCCACGGTGGTTTATCCGGAAACGCCGCTTACGTTCCGCACCGAGAATCCAGTGACCATCCAGGCCAATTATCAGGCATTCCAGCCTGCCAGCCAGCAGGATTATGGTCCGAGCATGCAACAGCGGCAGGGTCCGCCTCCGGGATATGGCCCGCCTCGGCCCTATGGAGCGCCGGCTTATGGATACTATGGGTCTCCTTATCCGTACCCTTATCCATACGCCTACGGTTATCCGTATCCATACTGGGGGCCCAGCCTATACTTCGGGTTTGGACGAGGCTGGGGGCGGCGCTGGTAGGTTAATCGAGTAGCTGCTCTTAAATTCGTAGTTCAGATTGCGCCCGCGGGCTGGAGTTGAAATCCGGTCCGCGGGCGCAAATCGTTTCTGGCCAAATTCCTGGGCTGGCGCGGGCTGATATAGTTTCCTTTTGCCTCGGAGGAAACATGGAATTTGCCCTCAGCGACGAACACCGGATGCTCAAGGATCTGGTGGCGCGCTTCGTTCGCGAGGAGTTGATGCCGCTGGAAAAAGCGGTGCTGGAGCGCGAGGCTGCCGGGCAGGGCGTGTTGCTGACTAGCGAAGAGCGTGCGCCGCTCGACCAACAATCGCGCGAGCTTGGGCTGTGGGGGTTGGACGCTCCCGAAGACGTCGGAGGATCGGACCTGCCTGAAGTAGCGCTGGTGGGCGTCAACGAAGAGCTCGGCAAGACCGTTACGCCTTACGTGCTCCCGCCCGATTCGCCGAATCTGCGCATGCTGATGGTGACCGCCAACGCCGAGCAGCGCGCGCAATACCTGGCGCCCTACGCGCGCGGAGAGATGACATCGGCCATCGGCATTTCCGAGCCTGCCGCGGGCGGCGATCCAGCGGCCATGGCCACCACCGCAGTTCGTAAAGGAAACGAGTGGGTGATCAACGGACGCAAGATCTGGATCAGCCGGGCGGCGGAGGCGGACTTCACCATCTTGATGGCAGTCACCAATAAATCCAAAGGCGCGCGCGGCGGGATTTCCGCGTTTCTGGTGGACAAGGGCAGGCCTGGATTTAAGATCTTGCGGAGAATTCCGATGATCGGCGGGCATTTCACTTATGAAATCGCGCTGGAGGATTGCCGCGTGCCAGCCTCGAAGCTGCTGGGCGAGGAAGGGCAGGGCTTCGCGCCGATGCAGATCCGCTTGTCCACCCGGCGCTTGGAAATGTCCTGCGTGTGCATCGGCATGGCTCAGCGCGCGCTCGACATGATGTGTGAATACGCGCCACAGCGGGTCACGTTTGGCGCTCCGTTGGCCGAGCGGCAAACCATCCAGTGGTGGGTGGCCGACGCCGCTACCAAGATCCATGCGGCGCGGCTGATGGCCTATGATGCGGCCTGGAAGGTGGACCAGGGACGCGATGCCAGAACCGAAGTGTCCATGCTAAAAGTGTTTGCGACCGAATTAGCTTGGGATACGCTGGACAAGGCCATGCAGACCTTCGGAGCCATGGGGATGACCAAAGAAATGCCGCTGCAATTGATGGCGGCGACGGTGCGGAATATGCGAATCTACGAGGGTCCTTCGGAGGTGCATCGGTGGGTGGTGGCGAGAAAGCTATTGCGGCTGCGCAAGTGACCAACGCGCGCTATGGCGACGTGTCGGTGGCGCTGGAAGAGCACGTGGCATGGGTGGAGATGCACCGGCCGCCGCATAATTTTTTCGATCGGGAACTGATTGGAAATTTGGCGGACGCCTTTGAGGCACTGGATCGAGAAAGCCAGTGCCGCGCGCTGGTGCTGGCCTCCGAAGGCAAATCGTTTTGCGCGGGGGCGGATTTCTCTCCGTCGGGTGGCGTGGGTCAAGAGCTGGAGTCGGCGCGAGCGGGCCGGCTGTACGAGCAGGCCATTCGCCTCTTCGGTACGCGCAAGCCCGTGGTTGCGGCGATCCAAGGCGCAGCAGTGGGAGGAGGACTGGGCCTGGCGCTGGCGGCGGACTTCCGCGTGGTGACGCCCGAAGCCCGATTCGCGGCCAATTTCGCCAAGCTCGGCTTGCATCCGGGATTCGGCCTGACCCACACGCTGCCGCGCTTGATCGGCGTGCAGCGCGCGAGTTTGATGTTCTATACCGCGCGCCGCATCGGCGGAGAACTGGCGCTCGAGTGGGGCCTGGCGGATGTTCTGGTGGCGCCGGATCGGCTGCGCGCGGAAGCCCGCAAGCTGGCGAGCGAGATCGCCGAAGGAGCGCCATTGGCTGTGGAATCCGTGCGGACCACCCTGCGGCGCGGACTGGCCGAGGCCGTCCAAGCGACGTTGGAGCATGAGCTGGCCGAGCAAACCCGCTTGGCGCGAACCGAGGATCATAAAGAAGGCATTCGCGCGGTGAGCGAAAGACGGCCGGGACGATTCCAGGGGCGCTAAAATCGAACGGGAGGCGCCGTGAAACGCATTGTCGTTTGGGCTGGCATTGGTTTGGCGACGGTGCTGGTGGTTCTGTTGGCCCTTGCTTCGTTGATCGACGCCAATACCTTCCGGCCCATGCTGGAATCTCGTATGACGTTCGCGCTCGGCAGAGCGGTGAAGCTGGGCGAGCTGAACCTGGCGCTGCTCTCCGGCGGAATTACGGCCAACGATTTGTCCATTGCGGACGACCCGGCCTTCAGCCATTCTCCTTTTTTGCGCGCCAAGCAGCTCAAGCTCGGCGTCGAACTGGCGCCCTTGATCTTTTCGCGCAAGCTCAACGTCACTGGCCTGACCATCGAGCAACCGGAGATCGCGCTGGTGGAAGCCGTCCCAGGTGTCTGGAATTTTTCCAATCTCGGAAACGTCGCCGCTGCGAGTTCGACTGCAACGGGAGCAGCCTCTGCGAAAACGCCGCTCGATCTTTCGGTCAAATTGGTCAAAGTAACCAACGGCCGCTTAACGTTGACCCGCAGCGGCAACCGCACGCCGATGGTGTTGGAGCAGGTGGAGATCGAGCTTCAGAATTTTTCCGGTACCGCGGCGTTTCCTTTCTCAATGACCAGCAAGGTGGCTGGTGGAGGCTCGATTAAGCTGACCGGAACGGCCGGACCGCTGGATGCGGCGGATGCTTCCAAAACGCCCCTCAAAGCAAGCCTGAGCGTGAACCAGCTCGATCTGGCGCTCTCGCGATTGAACGACTTGGCGCCGTCGCTAGCGGGCACTGTATCGCTGGACGGAAATGCCTCCTCCGATGGCAAGACAGTGCGGCTGGAAGGCAAGCTGACGGGCGATAAACTCAAGCTTGCCCGCAACGGTACGCCGGCGCGCCGCGCGGTAGAACTGGATTTCGCGGTGCAACACGACCTGACTGGCCGCTCGGGAGCGGTCAGCCGCGGCGACGTTCATATCGGCAACGCACTGGCCCATGTGACGGGCTCTTACGCCGAACAGGGCGAATCCCTGGGGCTCAAAATGAATCTTACCGGTTCGAACATGCCTGTGACCGAGCTGCAAGGTTTGCTTCCCGCGCTTGGTATCGTGCTACCGGCCGGGTCGTCGCTCAAGGGCGGCGCGGCCAGCGTCAACTTGTCCGCTGAAGGCCCGGCTGACGCGCTGGTGACGACGGGCTCGGTGGCTCTGAGCAATGCGACGCTGAGCGGCTTCGATATGGGCAAGAAGATGTCGAGCCATTGAGCGCTTGGCCGGCATTCGATCCGGTCCCGACACCCAGATCCAGACGCTCAGCGCGAACGTTCGCTATGCACCCGAGGGAGCCAGCGTGCAGGACCTCAAGCTGGTGCTGGGCGGCATCGGGGAAGTGACGGGCAGCGGAACGATCAGCCCTCAGGAAGCGCTGGATTTCAAAATGGCGGCGACGGTACACGGTTCCGCGATCGCGGCGGTGATGGCCAACGCGCCCATTCCTTTCAGCATCGAAGGCAGTGCGTCCGATCCGCAATTCCGGCCGGACGTGAAGGGTCTGGCCGGCGCTACGCTGAAGGGATTTAAAGGCAACGCCGGTAAGGCGGCGGGCGGAATACTCAAGGGCATTCTGGGCGGGAAGAAAAATCCCTGATTCGCCACCAGCCGAGCCGGTAAGCAGCCTAATCCGTTCCTTCGGCTTTCACCTGGGTGTTGCGCGCGGCACGCATCCGGCCGAGCACGGTAATCAGCCACATCGCGCCGGCGATCGCCACCAGCGCCATCACCCAATGCAACAGACTGGCTAAGAACGCCGCGTCGATTACGGGCCATTGGAAGCGGAAGCGCGCCAGAACCTCGCCGCGGTCGATCATCCAATGCCAGGCCGTGTGCGCCACCAGCGCCGAGAGAATGATGGTGCCCATGCGCTCGGCTACCACATAGCGGAACAAGCCCTCCAGCATCGGAATCAGCAGCACCAGCACCAAAAGCTGGCCCAGCTCGACGCCGATATTGAAGGACAGCAGCGAGGTCAGCATGTGCGAGCCGGCGAACTGCAGCGTCTGGCGCAGCGCGAACGAGAAGCCGAAGCCATGCACCAGGCCGAAGCCGAAGGTGATCATCCAGCGGCGATGCACGGTGGCTGCGCCGACGATATTTTCAAGCGCCATGTAGACGATGGACATCGCGATCAGCGTTTCGATCAGCGGCGGGAACCAAAGCGCGTCCGGCGCCAGGTTGTAGGCCGAGGCGATCAGCGTGATGGAATGCGCTACGGTGAATGACGTCACGATCGGGATCAGAGCGCGGAAGCGGCGGAACGGAATCACCAGGCAAAACAGGAACAGCAGGTGGTCGGTGCCGTCCAGGATATGCAGGAAGCCCAGGTGCACGAAATTCAGCGCGGCCTGATACCAGCGCGGATCCAAACGCACCACTCCGGGAGCCTCGATAAATTCGAAGGCGCGGACAGCGCCGCTGGGCGGCAGGAAGCGGAATACGGTGACCACGCGCAGGCCGAGCCGCCACCAGCCGTCGGGGTTGATCGAGAAGCGCGATTGGTCGGACTCGATCGGGTACTCGAACTCGGCGTCCATCATGGTCTGGTTCCAAACCACGTTGGTGTCTTCCGGGAGCGGCGGCCCAGTGACGTGTGCCAGGGCCTGCTCATAGGAAGCGAACGAGCGATCCGACAGAAGCGAGAGCTGCGTGGCCGGAACGGTTGGTTTGCCGAGCTTCGCGTCGCCCTCGTAAACTTCGATGAAATCGGAAACCCACAGCGTGGCCGCGTCTCGAAGCATCGCGGCGGTACCGTTCACGTCCAGATAGGTGTTGCCGGGTTTTTCGGGAAAGTTGAAGTCGCGCATCGCGGCCAGCGGAACGCGGACCAACAGGTGCAGGCGATGCCCGTCCGGCTTCAGGAACGCCTGAATAGTGATATCATTTGGAATCTCGTGAGCTGCGGCGCACGGAGCGAACGCAAAGGCGATGGCCATCCAGGTGGCCGAGTGAAGAATGGTGTTACGTCGAATTAGCATGGTGCAAAGTACATGGCCGGTTGGCCGGCCGCCGAAATTTCCTGGTTGCGTCTATTAGGAATCGTGTATAATAGCCTACCATTGACGAAGAAAGGAGTGAAGTGAATGAAGCGTCACCTCTCTGTTGGAGCGATGTTTCTCGCGGTCCTCGTTGTACTGGCGGTCGGGTCGCATGTACTGACGAAAAAGGCCGTGGTGCAGGCAGCCGGTGGAGCCCAAGCACCGAGATTTGAAGTTGATCCGATGTGGCCGAAGCCGCTGCCCAATCATTGGCTGATGGGCAACACTATCGGCGTTTCAGTCGACTCGAAAGATCATATCTGGATCATTCATCGCCAAGGTTCCCTCGAAGCGATGGAAGACTACGGTGTTGCCAATCCCCCGGGCGCAAAACGGCAGCGAGGCAAAGTGGAATCGGAATGCTGCCAACCGGCGCCACCGGTGCTGGAATTCGATGAGGCCGGCAATCTCCTGGCAAGCTGGGGCGGCCAAGACGGGGACGGCTACGTTTGGCCGGCTTCCAATCACGGCATCACCGTCGACTACAAAGGCAACGTGTGGATCGGCGGCAACGGCCGTGCCAAGACCGACCAGAATCTTCCTGGCGCGGGGCGCGGTCGCGGAGCAGCGGGCCGGGGCAGGGGCGCTCCGGCAGACGAGCAGGCCGGCGCTGGGCGTGGTTCCGGGCCTCCGCTCTATCACGACAGCATGATCATGAAGTTCACCCAGGACGGCAAATTCCTGATGAAGATCGGGACCGCTGGACAGAGCAACGGCAGCAACGACACCGAGAATCTCGGCTTACCGGCCAAGATCTTTGTCGATCCCAAGACCAATGAAGTATACGTGGCCGACGGATACGGCAACAAGCGCGTGATCGTGTTCGACGCCGACACTGGGAAGTTCAAGCGGTATTGGGGCGCGTTCGGCCACAAGCCCGACGACACCAACCCCGGACCGTACAATCCCGATGCGGCCGAGGACCAGCAGTTCCGCAATCCGGTGCATTGCGCCGAGCTTTCGCCAACGACGGCTTGCTCTACGTGTGCGACCGCTCCAACGATCGCATCCAGGTCTTCAAGCCCGACGGGACGTTCGTCAAGGAGAAGATCCTCTACAAGAACACGCTGGGTGACGGAGCGGTGTGGGACATCGCGTTCTCGAAGGACCCGCAGCAGAAGTTCATTTATCTGGCTGACGGAGCCAACGAGAAGGTGCATATCCTGAATCGCGACACCCTGGACGTGCTGACCAGCTTCGGCGACGGTGGCACGGCAGCCGGGCGAATTCTACGCAGTGCACAGCATTGCGACGGACTCGCAAGGGAACATCTTCACCACCGAGACCTATCGCGGGCAGCGCGTGCAGAAGTTCGTATACAAGGGCGTCGGGCCGGTCACCAAGGAAGACCAAGGCGTGCTGTGGCCCAAGAGCGCCAAGAGCCCGTTCTAAACACAATTCGCTTACATTGAAACGAACGCCCGGCTTAAAAACCGGGCGTTTTCTTTTTGTGGCGCGCCGCTTCGCGCAATGAAGCGCAATATCCTGGAGGAGCATGCCTGAAGACGTGATTCTTACTTCTGTCGATGGCGGCGTTGCGACGCTGACCTTGAATCGGCCGGACCGGCTCAATGCGTTGAGTCCGGATTTGCTCGCGAAATCCACTGAAACGCTGGCGCGCTGGGAAGAAGATCCGAACGTGGCGGTGGTGGTTGTGACGGGCGCGGGCCGAGCTTTCTGCGCGGGTGGCGACATCGGCGGCATGGCGCAGGAGAACGCCGCACCGCGGCCGCTCGAGGAGCGAATCGACTGGCTGCGCCGCGCCCAGCAGATTTCCTGGCGGCTTTACAACATGCCCAAAATCACGATCGCCAGCGTCAACGGATTCGCCATGGGCGCGGGCTTGGGGGTTTGCCTGGCATGCGATCTGCGCATTGCTTCCGATCAGGCCAAGTTCGGGACCGCGTACGCCAAGGTCGGATTCGGCGGCGATTTCGGCGTCACGTGGTTGTTGACGCGCTACGCCGGCGCGGCCAAGGCCAAGGAGCTGTTGTTCACCGCCGATACATTCGATGCGGCGGAGGCTGTGCGGCTGGGGCTATTGAATCGCGTGGTGCCGGCGGAGTCGCTCGCTTCCGAGACGCGCGCGCTGGCTGCACGGCTGGCGGCGGGCCCGCTGGTGAGTTATCGCTATATGAAGGCCAACGTCAATCTGGCGGTGACTCTGGATTTTCGCACCATGCTGGACCGGGAGCCGGAAACGCATCTGCGCTGCGGCCAGACCGAGGATCATCACGAGGGCGTGACGGCGTTCCTGGAAAAACGCGCGCCCCAGTTTCGTGGGAGGTGACGCATGGAATTTCGCGAGATCCTGCACGAAAAAGACGGCCACGTGGTGACCATCACCATGAACCGTCCAGCCAAGCTCAACGCGTATTCCGAAGTTATGGTGCACGAGATTCTGCGGGCCCTGGCGGACGCGCGCGACGACGATGCGATTCGCGCGGTGATCCTGACCGGCGCGGGCCGCGGATTCTGCTCGGGCGGCGACATCGGGCGCGATTTTGAGTATCCGGCGCGCTATCGCGGGCACCGCATGGAATCGATGCTGGAGATGCGCGAGAACATGCATGAGCTGGTGAAATTTCTGCAGCGCTTCGATAAGCCTGTGATCGCGGCCGTGAACGGAGCGGCGGTGGCCGGTGGGCTAACGCTGGCGTTGAGTTGCGATTTTCGCATCGCGGCCGAGAGCGCCAAGCTGGGCGACACTTCCTTGCGCTTCGGACTGATTCCGGACGAAGGCGGGGCGTACTTTTTTCCGCGATTTTTGCGGCTGGATCGTGCGCTCAAGATGTCGTTATTTTCCGAAGTCTACACCGCGCGCGAAGCTGCGGCCTTGGGCCTGGTGACCGAAGTGGTGCCGGATGCGGAGCTGATGCCGGCGGCTCGCACCTGGGCCGCGCGTCTAGCCGAAGGCCCGCCCATTGCGATCCGGATCGCCAAGCGAATGATGTACAAGCAACTCTCGATGACGCTCGACAACGCGCTCGAAGACGCCGCCATGGCGACCCTGGTGACCAACTATACCGAAGACGTCAAAGAAGGAACCGCGGCCTTTCACGAGAAGCGCAAGCCGCGGTTTCAAGGGAAATAGGCACGGCGCAGGATGGCCGAACACGAAGCGCTCACCGGGCATTCGGTATTCACGCACGGTCTGCGGATTGCGCTTCCCGGTCCGAATTTCTGACAATCTGACATAGGACATTCGATGAATCGCTGCCGCCTGAGAACGCGTCCCATCGCCGCCGTCGCGCTGGCGCTCCTGGTCGTTGTCGCGGCGCGCGCGCAAACCACGCAGCATCTGACAACTCCCCAAGAAGCCCTGGGCTTCCAGATCGGCGATGACTACCAGCTTGCCAATTACACGCAACTCACTGCCTGGTGGAAGAAGCTCGCCTCCGAATCCGATCGCATGAAGCTGGTCGAGATCGGCCAGACCGAGGAAGGCCGGCCGCAGTACATGGCGATCCTCACTTCGCCCGAGAATCACAAAAAGCTGGATCGTTACAGGGACATCTCGCGCCGGCTCGCGCTGGCCGAAAACCTCACCGACGCCGAGGCGCACGCGGTAGCTCAGGAAGGGAAAGCGGTTGTGTGGATCGACGGCGGCCTGCACGCGTCCGAAGTTTTGGGCGCGCAGCAGCTGCTCGAATTCGTTTGGGAGATGGTGAGCCGCAACGATCCCGAGACGCTGCGATTCTTAAACGACGTCATCATCCTCGCCGTGCAAGTCAATCCCGACGGCATGGAGCTGGTGTCCAACTGGTATATGCGCGAGTCCGATCCGAAGAAGCGTTCCACGCAGAACGTCCCACGCCTGTGGGAGAAGTACGCCGGACACGACAACAATCGCGACTTCTACATGTCCAACCTGAGCGAGACCACTAACATCAATCGCGTGCTCTACCACGAGTGGTTTCCGCAGATCATGTACAACCATCACCAGACTGGCCCGCCGGTGCGGTGATGTTCGCGCCGCCATTTCGCGATCCGTTCAATTACAATTTCGATCCGCTGATCCCGCCGCAGATCGAGATGGTCGGCGCGGCCATGCACAGCCGTTTTGTCGCCGAAGGAAAACCGGGCCCGGTGATGCGCAGCGGGTCCACCTATTCGACCTGGTACAACGGCGGTCTTCGCACCACTACTTATTTCCACAACATGATCGGCTTGCTGACGGAAACCATCGGCAATCCGACGCCCATCGAAGTGCCGCTGGTTCCGGAGCGCCAGTTGCCGATCGGCGACGGGCCATTTCCATGGCGCCGCAGACCTGGCATTTCCGCAGTCGATCGAATATGAGATGACGGCCAATCGCGCCGTGCTCGACCTCGCTTCGCGCTATCGCGAGGAGCTGCTGTACAACATCTATCGCATGGGCACGCAATTCGATCGAGCGCGGCAGCAAGGATTCCTGGACCATTACTCCCAAGCGCATCGCAGCGCTGGAGGAAGCGGCCAAGGCGTCTCAGAACGGCGGCGGGCGCGGGGGCCGGGGCGCCGCCACTGCACCGAACAACAATACCGGTGTTCCAGCGAGTCTGTACGCTTCCGTTCTGCACGATCCCGCGCTGCGCGATCCACGCGGCTACATCCTGCCTTCCGATCAGCCCGATTTTCCGACCGCGACCAAGTTCATCGACACGCTGATAAAGAATGGCGTCACGATCCTGCGCGCCACGCGCCGATTTCGACGTCGCTGGCAAACAGTATCCAGCGGGATCGTGGGTAGTGAAGACGGCTCAGGCGTTTCGCCCGCACATCCTGGATATGTTCGAGCCGCAGGATCATCCCAACGATTTCCGTTATCCCGGCGGTCCGCCCATTCCCCCCTACGACGTGACTGGCTACACGCTGGCGTTTCAGATGGGCGTGAAGTTCGATCGTATTCTGGATGCGTTCGACGGGCCCTTCGAGAAAGTAACCGGCGTGCAGAAAGCGCCCTCCGAAAAAATTCACGGACCCGCGCAGCCCACCGGCTACTTGATCAGCCACCAGCAGAACGATTCGTTCATTCTGGTCAACCGGCTGCTGAAGAACGGCGATGAGGTGTATTGGATCGAAAAGCCAATAACGCTGGACGGCCGGCAGGTTGGCGCCGGGACGATGTACGTGCCGGCGCGCGCGCAAACGCGTCCGATCGTGGAGCGCGCGGCTGCCGATCTCGGCATCACCATCGACGCGGTGCAGTCAAAGCCCACCGGAGCGGTGCTCAAGTTGAAGCCCGTTCGCATCGGGTTGTGGGATCAATATGGCGGATCCATGCCGTCGGGATGGCTGCGTTTTGTTTTCGAACGGTTCGAGTTTCCGTTCGAGGTGGTGTATCCGCAGGCGCTCGATCAAGGCGATCTGGCGAGCCGATTCGATGTGCTTGTGTTCCCGAGCGGCGCGATGGCGCGTGCAGCCCGACCGGCCGAGGGTGGTCGAGGCGGCTTCAACGCCCGCCAGCCTGCAGCGGACGAAATTCCTGAAGAGTGGCGCAAGGCGTTGGGATACGTTACGGCCGATAAGACGATCGCGCAACTGCGAAAATTCGTCGAGTCGGGTGGGACCATTGTGGCCATCGGCGATTCCACCGAAGTCGCGCGGTTGTTCGGCCTGCCGGTCCACGACGCTCTGACCGAAAGAACGCCGGACGGCAAGGAGCATCCGCTGCCGCGCGAGAAATTTTATGTGCCGGGTTCCGTGCTCGCCATGAGCGTGGATAACACCAATCCGGCGGCGTACGGGATGCCGTCTACGGTGGATGCTTTCTTCGAAAATAGCCCCGCGTTCCGGCTTGGCCCGGAAGCGGAGATGAAAGGCATCAAGCCGGTGGCGTGGTATCCGAACGCAACGCCGTTGCGCAGCGGATGGGCTTGGGGACAAGGTTATTTGGAAGGCGCGGTGGCGGCGGCCGAAGCGCCGATGGGCGAAGGCAAACTCTACCTGCTGGCGGTGGAAGCCGCGTTCCGTGGACAACCGCATGGCACCTTCAAATTGCTTTTCAATTCCATCTACGCCGGTCAGGCGAAGTCTGCGACACTCGAGCCGTGAGCGATTATAATACGCTGTTCCGTCTGGATGGACGAGTGGCTCTGGTGGCGGGCGCGGCTTCTGGAATCGGACGTGCCTCTGCACACGGGCTGGCCGCGTCCGGTGCGATTACCATTTGTGCCGATTTAAACCAGCAAGGCGCTGCGAGTGCCGCGGCTGAAATTCGCGATCAGGGCGGGATCGCGGAAGCCGTCGCGCTCGATATTACAGACCAGGCCAGCGTGGATGCCGCCGTGCAGGGCATTCGAAGCCGGCGCCAGCGCCTGGACATTCTGGTTAGCACGCCCGCCGTCAATGTTCGCAAGCCGCTGCTGCGCTACACCGCCGAAGAATTCGAGAAAGTGCTACGGCTGAACTTAAAAGGCAGCTTTCTGATAGCGCAAGCAGCAGGACGCATGATGAGCGAGAGCAAGCGCGGCAGCATCATTCTGTTCTCGTCGATCCGCTCGTTGGTGGTCGAGCCGGGACAAGGCGCGTACGCGGCGACCAAAGCAGGGCTGGTGCAGCTCGCGCGCGCATTGGCCGCGGAGCTAGGCGGCGATGGAGTGCGAGTGAACTGCATCGCACCTGGCGTGGTCGAAACTCCGCTCACCGAACCGATCAAGCGCAATCCCGATTGGTACAACGCCTACGCGTCGAAGAACGCGCTGGGCCGATGGGCAACGGCGGACGAAATGGCGGGGCCGGTGGTGTTTCTGGCGTCCGATGCCGCCAGCTACGTCACGGGAACAGTCTTGTTCGTGGATGGCGGATGGACCGCGATCGACGGGCGCTTTCAGCCGCCGGTCTAGCGGCCGTGAATGTCTTGATAACTCGGCAAACCTGGCAGGCCGTGCGCGTTCATGACCGCGCGTACGATGGCTTGCGACATCGCCTCGGCCGCGAGCGCGCCGATTGCCCCGTGGTCGCCACGAACCGCGATCGCGCCGGTCGCCACCGCGAAAACAGTGTCGCCATCGTTCGGCGTGTGCACCGGATTGATGCAGCGCGCCAGGCCGTCGTGCGCCATCTGCGCAATCTTGGTAACTTGCGCCTTGTCGAAAGCGACATTGGTCGCCACCACGCCGATGGTGGTGTGGGCGCCCGCCGGAACTTCCACCAGCCGGCCTTCGCGGATTTGCCGCATCGAGTCCAAGAAGCCCGAGCCATCCGGCTTGCGCGCTCCGGCGATTATTTTTCCGATGCTTGGATCCGAGACATCGCCGACCGCGTTCACCGCGACGACCGCGCCCACAATGATCCCGGTATTGCCAACGTGAATGCTGGCGGTTCCCAGGCCCGACTTCATGGCTTGCTTGCCACCGAACATTTTGCCGACCGTGGCTCCGGCGCCCGCGCCCACATTGCCCTCTTCTACTCTTCCGGCGCTTGCGGCTTGACAGGCCTTGTAACCTGATTCGGCGGTCGGGCGGATTTTCGAATCGCCCACGCCCAGGTCGAACAGGATCGCGGCCGGAACGATGGGAACGATGTTCGGCCCCACACGAAGCCCCTCGCCGTGCTCTTCGAGATATCGGACCACGCCGCTGGCCGCATCCAGCCCAAACGCGCTGCCGCCCGCGAGTACAATCGCATTCACCTTCTGCACCGTGTTCACCGGGTTCAGCAGATCGGTCTCGCGCGTTCCCGGCGCCGCACCGCGCACGTCCACGCCGCCTGTGGCGCCATTCTCGAAAATCAAAACCGTGCAACCCGTGGGCCGGCGCGAATCGGTGAAATGACCGAGCTTCACGCCTTGCACATCCGTGATGCCGCCGTCGCTGCTCATAGCTGAAACCCTCCGCGGCGTAATGGCCGCACCCGCCGCGACTCCCGCCAGCGTCTTGCCGAAATCTCGCCGTTTCATTGAATCACTCCGCTCCGAGCAGCCGCATCGCAGCCAGCGCCATCGCCTTGGAGGCTTGCACCAAATGATCGACGCGGCAATATTCGTCCGGCTGGTGCGATAAATCCAAAATACCAGGGCCGTAGGCGATGCACTGTTCCACCAATCCCAGCCGCATGACGTGTTTCTGATCGTAAGTGCCGGGGCTTGCGATCAGCGGCGGCTCGTTTCCCAGCACGTCGCGAACCGCGCCGGACATGGCGGTTACAAGCGTGCAATCCGGGTTTGTCAGGATGGGCGGCACCGTCATGAGATCCTTCATCTCATATTGAAACTCGGGATCGCTCTGCGAAAGACTGGCGAGAATTTCACGAATCTCGCTACGCACTTCTTCGATGGGCTCTTCCATCAAGAATCGGCGATCGAAGATAGCTGCGCAACGATCGGCCACGCAGGACGTTTGCATGCCGGCTGGCTGGCCGCCCAAGATGGAATTGACGTTGATGCTGGCCTGCCGCGCTTCCGGAGGCTCCACCGGCATGGACGTAACCCTCAGGCTGAGCGCCGGCTTCAACTCGTGCTCGATGACCGAGAGAAAATCGGCCATTTTGCTGATCGCGCTGACACCCAGGAATGGCATGCTGCCGTGCGCGATGCGGCCAATTGTCGCTACCTCGAACCAATACACGCCGCGATGTCCGAGGCACACGCGATCGACATTCAAAGGCTCGGTGATGATGACGAAATCCGTGCGGCCGCGCGCCACCAGCCCGTGCTCCGCCAGATAGGCCATGCCCGCGAAGCCGCCGCTCTCTTCATCCACCGTGCCGCTTTGTTCGACGGCGCCGCGCAAACGCATGCCGGTGCGCCGCAGCGCTTCGATGGCGAAGATGGAGGCCGCGATGCCGGCCTTTTGATCCGTCGTTCCACGCCCGAAGATCTTGCCGTCGGACATGGGGGCGCGGAAAGGATCGACACTCCAGCCGCTGCCCACCGGCACGACATCGAAATGCCCGTTGAAATGCAACAGGGGCCGCGCAGGAGTGCCGCGCAGCCTCCCGATGACGTTGATGCGAGGATGTTTCGCAGTGTGCTCGGCTAGGCCTTCGGCGGGCACATGCTGGACTTCATAATCGAACTTGCCGAGCCGTTCACCCAGCCACTCGGCACAGGCCGCATAGTTGTCGCCGGGGGGATTTACGGTAGGGATGGCGACGAGCTCGCGCAGAAACTCCGACATCTCGCCCGCCATCGCGTCCACGCGCTCCAGCACGGCTTCTTCGCGGCGCGCCGATATGCTCACGTTGTCCAGTGTATCGAACGGCGTTCACACCGGTGTGTGCGCCACGATGCGTTACAGTTGGTAGCAACGAAGATGAAACGGCTGCTCTGGTTGATGTGCCTGCCCATGCTGGCCCAGGATGCGGGCTCGTTCAAGTTCGCAGTCTCCGGCGATTCGCGCAACTGCGGCGATGTGGTGATGCCCGCTATCGCGTTCGGTGTCCGTCGCGATGGCGCGGAATTTTATTGGCATTTGGGCGATTTCCGCGCGATATACATGTTCGATGAAGATATCGTGCCGCCGGCCTCGCTGGGCCTTCCCGCGCGTCCTATGACCATCAGCTTGTATGAGAGCATGGCTTGGCCCGATTTCATCGCCCGCCAGATGACTCCGTTCGGGAATTTGCCGGTCTATTTGGGTATCGGCAATCACGAGACCATACCGCCCGCCACCCGCGAGGCTTGGCTGATTCAATTCGCCGACTGGCTCGACACTCCCTCGATTCGAGCGCAGCGCTTGAAAGACTCCCCCGCGGATCACAAGTTGCACGCCTATTATCACTGGACGCTCCATAACATCGACTTCATCAGCCTGGACAATGCCAGTCCCGATCAGTTTGACGCGACGCAGTTGCGCTGGATCAGCTCTCTTCTGCAGCGCGATGAAGCCTCGCCGGAGATTCGCACCATCGTGGTGGGGATGCACGAGGCGCTGCCAGCCAGCATCAGCGACAGCCACAGCATGAGCGAATCGACGCAAGGCGCGAAGAGCGGACGCCAAGTCTATGAGATCTTGTGGCACGCGCAAAACTCGGCGCACAAGCGCGTGTACGTCCTGGCCAGCCATTCGCACTTCTACATGGAAAACATCTTCGATACCCCGGAATGGAAAGGCAAGGTGCTGCCGGGCTGGATTGTGGGAACGGCGGGAGCGGTGCGCTACCGGCTGCCTGCCACGACGGGTCCTTCGCAAAGGGCCATGACCGACGTGTACGGTTATCTGTTGGCGACCGCTGCGGCCGACGGATCGATTTCCTTCGCGTTTCACAAATTCAGCCTCGAAGACCTGCTGGCCGTGAATGCCAAGACGCCGGAGCCGCTGGTGCGCTGGTGTTTCGAAGAGAATAGGCAGCTTCAACCGATGCCGTGATCCAGCGGCAGTCACTTGAAGCGAGAACGGCAGAACTGTTAGGCGAGTTTCAAAGTTCCGGATAAAACTCGAAGAAGGCGTCCAGCGATTGCATCAGCTGCTTGCGAATCTGATCTTCTCCGCCTTCGATCAAATGCATGGTGACATGCGCCTTGTTGCCATTCTTTAATGCGATTTCTGCATCCCCGATCCCTTCAATTTCATCTGCAGGAAGAAGCCGCATGCCGTAGATTAGTGCGAGTTTAGCCATGCTTCATTCTAGCGAGGGCGGCCGAAGATGAATCAGCGGTAAAATGAAGGAACAAATCCCAACCGCTTGCTCGTATCTATTCACAAGCGGCGATTGAAACTATGAGGACAGCAGCCGAGTCCAGTGAACGGGACGCCAACGGGGCTACCTCGCCGCGCATCGAGCTCGGTCCGGAATCGATTCGCGCTGCGCTGGACAAAATTCTTGCGAGCCCCGGGTTCGTCAACGCCGATCGGCTAAGCCGCTTTCTTCGCTACACGGTAGATGAAACGTTAAATGGCCAAAACGACAAGCTGAAAGAGTCGCTGCTGGGCATCGAAGTGTTCGGCAGGAAGCCGACTTACGATCCGCGCGTCGACGCCGTGGTTCGGACCGAAGCGGTGAAACTGCGGGCGCGGCTGCGCGATTATTACGAAGCCGACGGCCGCGAAGACGAAGTGATCATCGATCTGCCAAAGGGAGGATACGTTCCGGCTTTCCGCCTTCGCGAGAAAGCTCCTGATGACGCCGCCAGCAGCGCCGGAAAGCTTCGATAACACGCACAAGGGTCACGACTGGCGGCCGGCCCTGGCCACCATGCTTGATTCTTGCCATTCTGGGCGTCTCGCTCTATTTCACCGAGCGCCGGCATCCCCGATCCGCCGCCACCTCCGGTCCCGAGATCGCATCCATTGCCGTGCTACCGTTCGCGGACCTGAGCCCCGATCATGACCAGGAGTATTTTTGCGACGGCATGACCGAGGAGATCATCGATGCACTGGCGAAAGTGGAGGGTTTTCGCGTGGTGGCGCGAACTTCCTCGTTCGCCTTCAAAGGCAAGCAGCAGGACATCCGCGAGATCGGGCGGAAACTGAACGTCGGCGCGGTGCTGGAGGGCAGCGTGCGCAAGGACGGCGACTTGTTGCGTGTCACCGCGCAGTTGAACAGCGTGGCCGACGGCTATCATCTCTGGTCGCAAACCTACGAGCGCGAATTAAAGGATGTGTTCACGGTTCAGGACGAGATTGCCAAGGCCATCGTGAACACGCTGCAATTGAAACTGGCCAGCCCGCAGCCCAAGCGCGCCGAAAACGTACAAGCTTACGATCTCTATCTGCAAGGGCGCTATCACTGGGACCGCTGGCGCACCGAGGGCGCCGAAACCGCGCTGCAATTTTTTGAACAAGCCACTCAGAAAGATCCCAAGTTCGCCGGCGCGTATGCCGGCATCGCGGATTCGTACGCCTGGCTCGGTTTTTTCGGTACTTTGCCGCCCAATGCGGCCATGCCGAAGGCTCGAGCGGCGGCCGAGAAAGCCATCGCGTTGGACGATTCGCTAGCCGAGGCGCATACTTCGCTGGGATATGTCCGAGCGCTCTTTGATTTCGATTGGCCAGGGGCCGAGCACGAGTTTATACGCGCCACCCAGCTCAATCCCGGACTCGCCGACGCGCATTTCGGCTATGGCATCGTGTTTCTGGCGCCGCAAGGCCGCCGCGGCGAAACGCTCCGCGAGCTGCTGTTGGCTCGCGATCTGGACCCGCTCTCGCCGT
>CAVXJU010000067.1:0-21812 GCA_963761935.1 Terriglobia bacterium
CAATCAAGTTACGCGAAGATTTGGGGGCATCGAATTCCTACCACCTGCGATTCAAGTTCGAAGTTACGGTGAAAAAGGGTCGTACCTCTCGACGCCGCTTGCAAATCAGGCTCTCTACAACGACTTCGTTCCGCTAATTTACGGCACGGGCTGGTATGAACCGCCGATTGTTTTCGCACGCAACGATGGAAACCTGACGCACTTCGAAGTGTTATTGGGAGCGGGCCAACTCACGGCTGTTCTTACAGTAGTGGTGAATGATATCGAGATCCCAGTCGGTGTAAGCGGAACCAACATGACCGCGACGGGTTGGTACAACGTGGTTACGCTGGGCACCCGCAACGGAAACTTTAATCCAGACTTCACCGATTCATCCGGAAACCCGCTCGGCGATCCTTACGGAAGCATGGGCATGATGGCGGTCGTTGTGCCGAACGGCATCTCCACCGGGACTTCTCTGCCGGCGATCGAAGTTCTCATTCAAGGGATGCAACTGGCGACCTTCGATTCCAACGGGAACCCCCTGGGAAGCGCGTTTACAAACAATCCGGCGTGGGTTCTGCTCGATGTTCTGCTGCGAAGCGGGTGGACAACCGATCTGCTGGACTTGGCCAGCTTCGCATCAGTGGCTCAACGTTGCAATGCACTGGTGCAGACGACCGATCTGAACGGGAACCAAACATCGATTCCGCGGTATCAATGCAACCTGATATTGACAACCCGCCGGAGTGCCGGAGATGTCGTGCGTGGTATTCGTAACGCCTCGGCGCTGTATCTCAGCTTCGACACCAACGGATGCCTTCAGTTGAATGGCGAGGACACGCTAGCATCACAGCAGCCCACTAAAGCACCCGGTAGTAACAGCAGCGAGGCGCTCAATGGAGGTTGGCCGGCCTACGAATTTGGCGATAGCTTTTCGGGCGTCGTGCGGAGTGACAGCGGCGAGACCTCCTTGACGATCACTTCGCGCAGTACGGCTGACACACCCAATCAATACACGGTCGAGTTCCAGGATGAGTTCAATGAATACCAACAGGACAGCCTTTCGTTAGTGGACATCGATGATGTCTTAGTGAGCGCGGGGCAGGTAACAGTCAGCTTGGCGGCGCTCGGATTACCAAACTTCGATCAAGCCACAAGATCTGCGGCGCTGCAGTTGTACAAGTCAGTTTACGGAAACACGTACGTAGAATTTGAGACTAGCGTCAAGGGCGTAGGCCTGAGGCCCGGCGATCTGATCACTCTCACCTATGCTAGGGAAGGCTTCAATCGTCAACCATTCCGGATCACTAAGATTTCACCGGGCTTGAACTTTATGACGGCCGTGATCACTGCGCAGCTTCACGACGATGCGTGGTATACCGCAGTAAATTCCGGATCGGCGGGCTTGGGCCGCCAAGCAGCCTTTGAAGTAGGGCTGCCGCGGCCGTTAGTGGGCAGTATCTTTGACGGCAATGGCGTGGAGCAGTTCGGCATAACGGAGTCTTTCACGACCAGCAGCGATGGAAGCATCGTGGTCGAATTAGCTGTCGCATTTTCAGTGCCTGCGCAACCGACCGCCAGCAACGCAGGAATTCCGTTAGTGGGACTCAATCCTCAGGTATCCGCTACCGGAGGCACGTTGTCAGGTGGCCAAACGTTCTATTACGCTATCAGCGCACTGGACCAGAACGGCGCCGAGAGCGCGCTTTCTTTTACCGTGATGGCGAGCACCCCGGCCGGAGCGAACACAAATCAAGTGACGTTGGGCACTCTTAGTTTCTCGTCCGCGGCGACGACTTTTCATGTTTACCGAGGCGCGAATCCGGCCCAATTGTTGCGGATCGCATCGAACGTGGCGATCGCATCGCAGTTCACAGATTCGGGTTTGAGCCCTATCTTGCAAGGTCCGGCGGACTATAACTACGACCATGCCAACTTTTATTGGCGTCTGGAGCTACAACCGGCGGAAACCGCAGACATCTTTTCAGCAACCACAATAGGCAATAGCACGCTTAACATGCTGCCAAACGAATATGCGGGCGCGACGGTGCGAATTGCAACTGGAATGGGAGCAGGGCAAGAGCAGACCATCGCCTCCAATAGCGCGACCACGCTCACGACAGCAACGAACTGGAGTGTCGTACCAAATGCAACGAGCACTTTCGTCACGGCGGACTCGAGTTGGCAGTTTGGTGCGACCAGCAACGCTTCTCCAGTTTCGTTTTCGGTTCCGAATCGGGAGGGTGTGACGATTCAGGTTTCGGGCCGGGCGGCGAACGTGCTAGACGAAGAGAGCGCCTTCGAATTGTCACCTCTTACCGATTGGCGAATTTCGGGATCGGCGGGCGACAATGTGGACACCGATGTTCCCGGTGTGCCCACATTCGGACTAGCCGCGACCGGTCAGGGGACCGTGGAGATAGCGGGCGTCGGATTCGCCAGCCTGGATAACACCATCACGATCAGCGCCGGAACATTGACTCTGGCTTACTGGGATGAATTGAACGGGCCATCTTCGATCGCTCTGAGCGCGGCGGTTGCTGCCGCTGACGGGACGTTAAATCTGGCAACAGCAGTTTCGGCGCAAGTGGGCGACTTGGTCCAAATTGACTCCGAGATTTTGTCCGTCAGCGCAGCGGTAAACAATGCAACTTCTGTTTCTGTGACACGCGCCGCCGAGGGAACCACGGCAGCGTCTCACGCGGTTCAGGGCTTGGTGTATTTCCTGGGAAAAAAGACCTTCATTATGCCGTTTGCACGGGACTTCATCGGGAGCCCGGCCAGCGGCAGCTATGCTTATCCGGTGTTCATTCCCGACGTGCGCATCGCTGCAGCCGAACTATTCATGACCAACAGCCAAGGCAATAGTGATGTGGCACGTGAATCGTTTACCTCAACAACCGACTTGGGATTGCGGACGCTATCGGGCGGACAGCTCTCCATCCAAGTAGAGGGTCCCCTCGCGATCCAAACCAACGCGGCGCCGCCGCTCATTGTAGACACTGCACATTCCGTTCGCGACACGTATGCTGTGGTCGGACAGCCGCCCACGGGCGCGCCCATCGCTCTGCAGATCACACAGAATGGGCAGCCGTACTGCCAGCTCACGATTCCGATAAACACGACTGTCTCCAACATCGTGGATGGTTTTGCGCTCGGCCCTTTACAGACGCAGGCGCAGATCGGTCTCGACATTACGGCCGTCACGCAAACGGCGGGCGTCGCGCCCGGTAGCGATCTGACGGTGACCATTCGACTGTAGGCGGCATGGCCGAAACGCTTCAGAAGCTGCAGCCCGATCGCGACTTGCAATGTTACTTCTTCGAGCCGTCCGCGATTGCTGCGCTCAGCAGCAGCAGCCCTAACGGATTCACAGTCTCCGGTTCCTGGCGGCAGCAATTCGACTGGGCCGTGATCGAATGGAATCGAGACAACGTCTTCGAACATCCTGCTTTTCGATCGTTGCCCGATACCGACCTGAGCGGGCTAACTCTCACCTACTGCGAGACGCGTCAAAATTGTATCCCGCTCGATTCCGACTTGTACGCGACCGTCGACTGGCCGAATCTCCGCGTTTGGGCTAACGCCGGCGCGGGCGAACAAGTCTACAAGGTCCCGCTCAAGAACTATGCCACGCCGGTTGCCGGCAGCTATCAGTCTGCTACGGTTCAATTTCAACTCAGCGGCACAGTAACGGCCAGCGACTACGTCGGCCTCGCGTTCCTGGGCGAACATTATCCATACTTGATGAATGCCGGCGACACGTTGGAAGTCGCCATTCAAAACATCGTCGCGGGCGTGAACGCTTTTTCGACTACCATGCAGGCGGTGGGCAACGGAACATCGATCACGCTGACCTATGTCGGATCGGGCCAGACCGCGCAAAATTCCACTACCGGAGCCAATGGCAACCGGATCGGAGTCTATACGTACGTTTCCGGGGCGATGAGTGAGCAGTGGGACGCGCCCTGGAGACTCTTGAGCGGCGGCACGTCGCCGTCACAATGGCAGATTACGCTCCCATTTGCGTCTCTAGCGGACCCGGTCTTGGGAACCATTCCAGCGAACGCTGTCCGTAAGTTGCGATGGACTTATTCCGCTGATCTTCAGGCTGGCGCGTTCTCGCGATCCGAGTTCCAAGTAGTGGTGTCGAACTGGAACGTCACCGGCTCGGGGCAGGCATATTCGATCGCGGGAGCGGGCAGCCGGCGAATCGAAGACAATTCCACGCAGGTGCAGTACACGGGCGCTTGGACAAGTGCTAGCGGCAATTATTCTGGTGGAACCATTCAGTCTACGAGCACGAACCAATCAAGTCTAACTTGCAGCTATACCTCCGCCCAGCAACACTCTTTGTACCTTGGGACCAGGTTGATTGACGGCGGAACGCTGATCTCGATTTCCGTCGATGGCCAGGCACCGGTCACCGTAAACTTGAACGTGCCGGAAGAAGATGTCTTGATCCGTACGCCGCTCGGGCAGTTGGCCGCAGGCAGCCATACGATCACCGCGACCCACGTGGGAACCGACGGCACTTATTTTTATTTCGATTTTCTTGAAATCGCGATACCGGCTAGCGAACTTCCCACCGAGACCATCGAGACTACGCTGGCGCTGGCTACCGACTGGGATACCGAAAATTCACTCGCTCTCGCTCCCGAGCGGACGGCGTGGATTATCAACAGCCTCGGATTTCAAGGCAGGGTTAATCACTATGTCGGCGCGTTATGGTTCTATGAACTCGTCAATGAAGGCAATCAATATGCCTCAGCGACGATCACCTTCACCGGTACACCTGACCAGAACCTGATCACCGAAATCATCCTCGGTCAAACCGGTCAGTCGGCGTCAACGCAAAATGTAGTTCAACACTTGAACCTGGACGGAGACACAATTCAGACATTGGCAACGGCCTTCGCGCTGCTGCTGAATGGAGGCTACACCGGCGTCCGCGCGGAAGCCAACGGCAACCAGATAACGATCTATTCGCGCTCGCTGGGGTCCGGCGGAAATGCGATCACGATTTCAACCAGCGCAAACACAACCAACTTGACGATTCAAACGTCAGGCGCGACCCTCTCGGGCGGAGTGGACGGTAATTGGAATACGGACCTACAAGCTTTGCCGAGGCTCAACCGGGCAGCGAGAGATTGGAGTCTGAGCTTTCTAACCGCGCTGAAAGCGTACGGAATTGATGTGGTTGCGTCCTTCAGCATGGAGCTGGGAAATGGCGATTCGTCCGTAGCCGCGGGCATCGCGCAACGATACCCCAGCCAAAACCCAGTTCTGCTCACTACGCCATCGCTACAGACCAACTTCTCCCCTATCAGCATTGCGTTCTGGCAACAGGTTTATCAGGACATGGCGGGCATTCAGAACGCCGCCGGCCTCGTTCCTTACCTGCAATTCGGCGAAGTCCAGTGGTGGTATTTTCCGGACGATGGCTCCGGAATGCCATTTTATGATGCGTATACAACCAACACTTTCCAAACCCAGTACGGCCGCGCGATGACGGTGATCACTACCAACACTTTCGATCCCAGCACGATTCCACAAGAAGCCGCGTTTCTGCCGGCGCTAATCGGCTCCTTCACCAGTCAAATTATCAGCTACGTTCGATCAGCTTATCCCAGTTGCCGCTTTGAGGTTCTGTATCCGATCGACGTCAATAACACGCCGCTCAATCAGGTGATTAACTATCCACGCTCCGTGTGGACGTCCGCGAATCTGAACTGTTTGAAGACCGAAAGCTTCACCTATACCTACGAGAGAAATCTCGACTTGAGCCGGACCAGCATCGAGGCCGGTGGCGCCTTCGGTTTTCTGCCGGCGGAAAGAAGCCACCTGGTTGGAATCAGTGACCCCTCCACGGCCTGGCTAAAAGAGGCGAGGATGGCGGAGGGCTACGGATTCGAGTCGGTAGTTTTGTTCGCTTTAGATCAGATGTGCTTGATCGGCTATTCCCTGCCCCTTTCGCGCGGCCTGCGCCGGAGCCTCAGGCAAGGCTAAGTGGCGCGCCGCCTCGAACGTTCGCGGTACATTGAGTATGCACCGTGATCTCAGTTCAGAACGTTTCCAAGGTTTACCATCTCTACCGGCATCCGATCGACCGCATTCTCGGCAGCCTGGGAGGCGCGCCGCGAAGCACGGACTTCTATGCGCTGCGCAACGTAAACTTCCGCGTCGAACAAGGCGAAGTGTTCGCCTTAATCGGCCCCAACGGTTCCGGCAAGAGTACTCTGCTTCAAATCATCAGCGGGATATTGCAACCTACGACGGGACGCGTTCTTCGTAGCGGACGTGTAGCGGCGTTGCTGGAACTGGGAGCCGGTTTCAATCCCGAATTCAGTGGCCGCGATAACGTCTATTTGAACGGCGAAATCATGGGCCTCTCGCGACGCGAAATGGAGCAAGCGTTTCCCAAGATCGAAGCCTTCGCCGAAATCGGCAAATTTGTCGACCGCCCGGTGAAAGAATATTCCACCGGCATGTACGTACGGCTGGCCTTTTCCACCGCGATTCATATTGATCCCGAAATTCTCATCGTGGATGAGGCGCTGGCTGTCGGTGATGCCATCTTCGCCAGCCGATGTATTCAGAAGTTCGAGGAGCTGCGCCAGAGAAAAGTAACCGTGCTGCTCGTCTCCCACGATCTTGGCCTGGTAAAACGTTTAGCGGACCGGGCAGCATTCATGTTACGCGGCGAAATCGTGATGGAAGGCACGCCTAAGGACGCTGTGAATCGCTACGTTGGATTCGCCTTGGAGCAGGAACGCCACGGAAAAGACCACACTGCGAAGGATGGCGTTGCCGCCACCAGCAGCTTCCGGCACGGAGACGGCGCGAGCCGCATCATTGATGCACAACTCCTAAATGAGGCCGGCCAAGGTTGCCGCGCTTTCCGGCCGGGTGAATCCCTGGTTATCCGGATTCAAGCAATCTTTCATCAAGCCGTTTCCGAGCCGGTAGTGGGAATTCTGATTCGCAACCGCATCGGCATGGATGTGTTCGGAACGAACACCCGCCTGGAGGGCATCCAACTCGGCTCCTTCGAGCCCGGCGACACCCTGGAGATTGAATTCGAACTGGATTGTTTGCTGAGCCGGCAGGAATATACGCTGACCGTCGCCAGTCAGTATTGGAACGGTCTTAGCCAGGACTGGCTGGACGATTTGTTGGACTTCCAGGTGGTAGACACCAAGGACGTGGCCGGGGTGTTGAACTTGAACGCTCGAGTGCGCTTTCGAAAATCGAGTTCCGCCGGGCGCGTTGAAGCGAGCAATGTCGAGGTTGATCATGCAAATTGACGAAATACAAAAAGCACTGCGCGATGAAAAGCTGGACGGGTGGCTATTTTTCGATCATCACGAGCGAGATCCGCTGGCCTACCGAGTTTTGGGTTTGAAGCTGGGCCGCACCGTGACGCGTCGTTGGTATTACCTGATCCCGGCCAATGGCGAGCCACGCGGAATCGTGCACGCCATCGAGTCTGGTGTCCTGGACGGTTTGCCGGGTACCATTCGAAAATATTCGAGTTGGAAGTCTCAGGCGGAAGGCCTCGCGCAGTTGCTCGCCGGATGCCGGCGCATCGCCATGCAGTATTCTCCCAAATGCGCCATTCCTTATGTGTCCTTGGTCGATGCCGGCACGTTGGAACTTGTTCGAGGCACCGGCGTCGAAGTGGCTACCTCGGCCAACCTGATCCAGCTTTTCGAGGCTCGCTGGAGCGCGGAGCAGTTGGAAATGCACCTCGATGCTGGCCGCCGCGTGGATCGGGTTCGCGCGGCCGCATTTGAAAGAATCGGATCGGCACTTCGGTCCGGAGAATCGATCACTGAATGGGACGTGAACCGGTTCATCCGTGACGGCTTCGAAAAAGCGGGACTCGTCACCGATCACGGCCCCATCGTCGGGGTCAACGCGAATATGTCCGATCCGCACTATGAACCACTGGCCGATTCGAGCCAGCCGATCCGAAAAGGCGATGCGGTCTTGATCGATATGTGGGCTAAACTCGACCGGCCGCACGCGGTCTTCTACGACATTACCTGGACCGGCTACTGCGGTTCCCAGCCTCCTTCGGCCATCCAAAATGTTTTCGAAGTAGTGCGCGACGCCCGCAAACGCGCCGTCGCCCGCGTGCAAGACGCGGTTTCCCGCAAACAGACTCTGCATGGATTCGAGGTCGACGACGCTGCACGGGGCTACATTCGTGACCAGGGTTTTGCCGACTTTTTCATTCATCGCACAGGCCACTCCATCGGAGAAGAGGTTCACGGAACCGGCGCGAATATGGACAATCTGGAAACCCACGACGAGCGCCGCGTCATCCCTCGGACCTGCTTCTCCATCGAGCCCGGTGTCTACCTACCCGAGTTCGGAATCCGCTCCGAAGTGAACGTCTACGTCGGCGAGGATTCGGCGATGGTGACTGGCGAAGCGCAGGATAAACTGGTAGAGATCGCGTAACCCTGCCTCATCCGCGAGAGCGTGTCCTCGAGCGTGCAAAGCCCAACTCAATCTACGCTCAACAGTGAGGCTTCGGCCGCATTGCTCGACTTTCGTCACGTCTCGGTGATGCGCGGAGATAAGACCGCGCTCCATGACATCACGTTACGCATTTCCGCCGGCGAACACATTGCCATCCTGGGGCCAAACGGATCCGGCAAGTCGACGCTGATCAAGACCATCACGCGCGAGTGCTACCCTCTGGTTCTTCCCGGCTCCTCGCTAACCATTCTGGGACGAAATTCCTGGAATGTGTTCGACCTCCGAAAGCTTCTCGGGATCGTTTCGAACGATCTGATGAGCGCATCCACCCGCGACATTTCTGGACTCGAAGCGCATCCTATCCGGATTCTTCAGCAGCATCGGAGTCCAGCCCTATCATCACGTCACCCCCGAGATGCGCGAGAAGGCAGCGCGCGGTGCTGGATCTGCTGGAAGTGCCTCACCTGGCCGAGCGCGAAGTGACCGCCATGTCGTCCGGAGAAGCGCGGCGCATCCTAATTGCCCGCGCTCTAGTGCATGATCCCCTCGCCTTATTGCTGGACGAGCCGAGTAATAGCCTGGACCTCCGCTCGGCGCTCGAGCTGCGCACCATCCTGCGTAAGCTCGCGCAGACCGGCACCGGTATTCTCCTGGTCACACATCACCTGGCCGATATAATTCCAGAGATCGATCGCGTAATCTTGCTTCGAGACGGCCGGATTTTCGCCGATGGCAGCAAGCATCTTCTGCTAACCACCGAGTGTCTCAGGGAACTGTTCGGCCTCCCAGTGGAACTGATCGAGCGCGACGGAAATTACCACTTATGGTGAATCCAGATGGCGGTTAGACTTTCTGATGATCCGGGCGATATCCACGAGATCGCTGAAGAGACCGTAGGCGGTCTGCTCCACTCCACCGGAAATTCCCATGACGCCGATCGTACCCATAAGATCAGTGTGCAGAAGCAGCAGATTGGACGTGCCGTGGGCCGCGGCCAGCGGATCGGTTTCGTCCAACACTTCGGCTCGCACTCGCAGACGCACTCCGGCCGGACCAATGCGGCCGCGGCTCACCATGCAAACCGTCTTGCGATTCTTGGCGAGTTCGATCAAACGTTCCGGAGTAAGCCGCCCGATGCCGCGCCGGTCGACATCCAAAGGAGTGAGGCGCGCGTCCATCAGCACGTTGGCGAGAACCGCGGCCTTCGCGGCGGCATCCCAACCATCGATGTCGTAGCTCGAATCCGCTTCGGTGATCCTCAGCAGGCGCGCCGCTTCAATGCCATCCTGCATTGATCTACCGGCGCGCAGGACCTCGATGACAACCTGAGAGGTCGAGTTGAGGACACCGGTGAAGCCGAACACTTTAACCGCGGGCAGATCGTTGCGCACCATGTTGAAGACTGGAACGCCGTCCATCACGGTGGATTCGAAGCGAAACGCGACGCCCGCGCGGTCGGCCTCGGCACGCAGCGCAGCGTAAGCGTGAGCGATGGGGCCCTTGTTGGCCGTGATCACGTGAAGTCTACGGGCGAATGCCGCGCGGATATGCGAGATGGCGGGCTCTCCGGTGGCCGGATTTAGCGTGGTGATTTCAGCGGCCACATCGCATTCCGCGCGATCCAAAAACTCGCTTACTGACGATGCCGCAGGGCCGAACTCGGGCTCCAACGGCAGGCCAGCCGGATCGTACGCTGTCCCATGCCGGGCGGTGTGGATCGCGACGATACGAAATGGAAACGCGCGGCGCTTGCATTCCATCAGCGCGGCCAATGCTCGGCCCACGTGCCCGTATCCGATGAGAGCGACTCTCAAAGGTTCATTGTAGCCGCCCGCGTCAGAACTCAAGTTTGGCGATCCGGTCGTCGAGGCTCGATTCCTGTGCGGCCTCCTGCTTTCGCAGATCGCTGGCATGGTCGCGCTGGGTGGCCAATTGGCTTTCCTGATCCGCAAGTTGCCGCGCGTACTTCTGGACTTGTTCCTGCTGCCCGCTGACGGCATTAAGGCTCTGGATGTTCTGGCGAATGCGCGCTTGATCGTCGATCAAGCTCTTGATGGCGCCGTCGGCTTGACGAATCTGATAGTCAAGATCCGCGATCTGGCGCTTTAGGTCGACGATCTGCTGGAGCTCGCGGCGGCCCGCGTCCGAGATAGCTTTGTTCTGCGCGTAAGCGAGCAGTGCGTCGGGCGTCAGGCTGGATACGGCGGTGGTTGTGTCGTAGACGCGCTCTTCGGCAACTGGAAATTTCTCGGTTGAATCCGGGCCGAGTTTTACTTCGAACCGATTCGCCGTCGTGGTGGTTTCGGTCGGCTTAGGGTTCAGCACCTTGTACTCCGGCCGCTGGGTCTGCTCGATGACCAGTGTCTTGGCCTTGGCATCGACGTTGCGAATCGTATAGGTCCTGGTCTCTTGCATTGCAGACCGCGCGGTCAGTATGCCGCGATTGACGTGAATCTCACGCACGATGCTGCGGCTGGAATCGAAGGCCGTGGTTACGCGCGTTCCCAAATCGACTGCGTAGCTGATCAGACGCTTGTCGGTGGCCTTGAGCGTGGTCATCAGAGCTTCGCCCGAGTAGCTTGCGCCTTCGAATACGGTGATCGGTCCGCCGTCCAGCGTTTTGCCGGTCGAGTTAGTCAATTCGGCGGCGCTCATGGGATGCTCGCCATAGTTTTCGGAATAAATCAGCAGCTTGCGCGCGCCGATCTTCTGTTGCAAGAACGGGAGCATGGCCGATTCGTCTTTCTTCACTGTGACCGGCGTGGCGAAGCGGTATTCGAACAGCTCGCCGACGTCGGCCGAAGCCACGTCCACGGCCACGCTGCTCAGGTTCTCCAAGTCCTTGTAACTACGTCCCGCTGAAGGCAGAGCTTGCATCCGCATTTCGCCTGGCGGCGGCGCAGGTACCAATCCTCCAATCACACCGGGACGGCCGCCGGCCAAGCCAGCCACGCTGCCAGTAGTCATCACCGTCCCGCCGTACAACACCGGCGCGGCCGCGCGATCCTCGGGCAATTCCACCGTCTGCCGAGGAACATACTTGGGCTCATACAATTTGCTGATGAACGATACCGGCCGCCCTGACACCACCGCCAGCACCACGTTGGTCCAATCCTCGCCGGTAGTGTTGTCGATGATCGCCCAGCCTTCCAGCGTCGGATCGGTCTGGTCGTTGAACATCAGCCGGTAGCTCGATTTCCACACCGGCATCGGGATGGTGTAGCTGGCATCGAGCTGCCGCGCGTTGGCATCGGACGAATCGATGTAGATACTGCGCTTGTCTTGCGAGCGCGATTGGTTCACCACCGTGAGATAGTCGCGTAGTTGGCCTTGCAGCTTCGGATCCGCGAATCGTATGGCGCTGGCAGCGGCCAGGTCAAAGGTGCGCAGCTCGCCGGAATCGAGCATCAGCACAAGCTGTTCGCGCTCGGGATGCTTATCGTCAGCGGCGACCAGGCGCCCGCTTACGATCGCCCCGCTCACCGTTTCGGCCCCATACTTGATCTCGACTTTGGCGCCTTTCATCTGGTCCAGGAAAACCGCCAGCGAGGCCTGCCCATCAATTTTGAACGGAAAATCCGCCAGCTTGCGACTCAGCGGTTCGCTCGAATCGTAGCGTAAATCGCTCACCTTGCCGCCATTGCGATCTTGGAGCGTGAGCGACTTCAACACGTCGTTCATGTCGGACGCCTTGAAATCGAGCCGCGCTGACTCGCCCGCCGCCAGTTGCCCGGAGCGCTCGAAATAGCCAACGCCGCTCTTGTACAGGATCACTTGTCGAATCGGGAGATCAGCGGCGGCAGCGCTCGCCAGGAAAACACCGGCCAACAGCAAAAGTCGAGTCATATATACCTCATTAGACAAATGCCGGAGCGCCGCGGTTCCTTTCGCAGTGGCCTCACTCACCCATTACTTTAATAATGAGGCGCTTGGACCTCTGTCCGTCGAATTCCGCGTAATAAACCTGCTGCCAGGGTCCAAAATCGAGTTTTCCGGCAGTCACGGGCACAATCACCTGGTGGTGCACCAACAGACTTTTCAGGTGCGAATCGCCGTTGGTCTCGCCGGTTCGATGGTGCCGGTAATTGTCGCGATAGGGCGCGAGCTTCTCCAGCCATTCGTCGATGTCGGCGAGCAGTCCATCTTCGGCATCGTTCACCCAGACGCCCGCCGTGATGTGCATGGCCGAAACCAGGATCATTCCTTCCTTAATTCCGCTTTTCTTAAGCGCGGCGCTCACCTCGCCGGTGATGTTGATGTACTCGCGGTGCTGCTCAGTGTTGAAGGTGAGATATTCGGTGTGAAATTTCATATCTGCCGATGGTAGCTTGACACCCTCCGTGCGCACCCGTCACACTTGAATCAGCACCGCTCGCGGAGAGTTCAGAAACGCGTTTTCTCTCGCTCGCTCTGCTGGCTGCCGGGCTCGTTCCGGCGCAGGATACGCCGCCCGATCCGCGGACTCAAAGCCAGCCGAGTCAAAGTTCGGACGATTCAGACACGCAGGACGAAACCGCGCCCGGTCTTGCGAACGCTGGGCCGTCTCTGCTCAGCCGCGACAACGGGCTTCTGGCGCAGCGCGGCGGCAAGCTGATCGACCTTCGGCTGTACGGCGAGATCGCCGGCGTTTACGACTCCGCATTGGCGCCCGCTCCCGCGCAGAACGGGTCCGCGAAAGCGCTGCCGGATTACGGAGTCGAATCCGGCGCGGGTCTGATCGGAACACGGAGCTGGCGGCACGCGCGGCTCAGCCTGGAATACAAGGGAACGTTTCTCGAGTACGCGCGCAATTCACTGTTCAACGGTTCGGATCAGTTCCTCGATCTGGCTTACGGCCAATTCTTGCGGCCGCATCTGACCTTGGATGTGAAAACCATCGCCGGAAGCACGACTCTTGCGAACGGTGAGTTCTCTTATCTGCCGCTCACCAGCGCCGATATGTTCGCTCTGCCGGCGAACGAGCTGTTCGATAGCCGCACCAATTACGCACAGTCCCGCGTGGGCGTGACGTGGCAGAAGACTACGCGGCTCTCGTTCGAAGCGGACGCCGAAGGCTTCGTGGTTCGCAGACAATATCTCGCGCTGGCCGGCCTGAACGGCTACAGCGCACGCGCGGGCGCGGCTTATCGGCTGACGCGCCATCAAACCGTGGGCGCAAGTTATCAGCAGACCCATTTCGATTTTCAACGCGTATATGGAGACGCCCAGCTCGAAACCGTGGCGCTAGACTATTCGATCGCGCTGAGCAAGACCTTGGATCTGGAGATGCAGATTGGCGGCAGCCGCCTCAACACCAGCGGCCTTGGTGAGGTTTCACTCGATCCGGCGATTGCCGCCATCGTGGGCCAGGGCACCGCGATCGTAACGTTCGCGCGTGTGTTGTATGTCCCGCTGGAGACGGCGCGCCTGGTGCGGCGCTTCAGTCATTCATCCCTGATCCTTTCGTATTCGAGCGGCATCTCGCCGGGAAATGGCGTCTATCTGACGTCGCGCGAGACTGGAGGCACGGCGGGATTCTCCTACACCGGCGCGCGCCGTTTCACTGCCGCATTCAACGCCGGTTACACGCGGCTCGCCACGCTCGGCCAGACGCTCCCGCTCTATAGCAATCTGCAGGGCGGAGGAGGTTTGACCTACCGGTTAGCGGGCGACACCTATCTGGAGCTGCGCTACGACTACCGCCATTTCAAAACGCAAAATCAGTTGTACAATCTCGACTCGAATCGCGTCAGCTTGGGCATGGCCTTCAGCCCAGGCGCCACACCTCTGGCAATCTGGTAAGGTGGCTGCCCGAAAAATCTTGATCGTGGAAGATGAGCCGCAGCTGCTGTTGCTGTTGGAAAGGCATTTGAAGCGGCTCGGATTCGAAGTGGATGCTCATTCCACTGGCACGGCTGCGCTCGGTGCGTTGGAGCATCCCGCAGTTCCTTACGATCTGGCCGTGGCCGACATGGGTTTGCCGGATATGACTGGCGAAACGCTTCTGGCTAAGATTGTCGCGCTACGGCCCGCTCTGCCGATTTTAATTTGCAGCGGCTCCGAGTTTTTCGTTTCCAGCTTGCCGGAGGACCTGCAGCGCCGCGTACGATTCCTGCAGAAGCCGTTTCTGCCGAAGGAGCTGGCTCAAAAGATCGATGAGGTCCTGGGCGGCTAACTTACTCCACGGCGGCCGCGAGCGCCTGATGCAGCTTCTCGGAAAAATTCTCACCGGACTCCGACCAAAGCCGGCGCGTGTCCACCGGCAGCGCGTCGTCCAAATCATGCACCAGCTTGAGCAGGCTCTTGATGTTGGACTGCACCATGCGCATGCTATTGGGCGTGCCGGGTTGCGGAAGAAAATGCGCGTCGATGCCGAATTCGACGGTTAGATGATCGTCGCTCTCGTGCTCGAACTCCGGGCCGAAACAGCACAAGGCCACGCGCGAGGGCGCCAGTTTCCAATCGTCTTCGACAAACTGCCACAAGTCCCACCAGCTCTCGAGACGATAGCACGCATCCGGATTCTCAAAGTCCTTGGCCACCGCCAGCACGCTGTCGACGGGAAGCGGCGGAGGATAGGGAATCTCCAAAACCGGGGGCTCGTTGTAATCCACTGCCAGCACCTTGAACGTAGACGGCTGGCCCGCCAGGCGCGAAAACGGAAAAATCCGCAACAGCTTCTCGTAATGCCGCAGCATGTTCTGCGCATTAAAATTTCGGAGCCGGTACGAAAGATAGAGTTGCTCAGCCATCATGGCGCACGCGTGACACTGGAGAAGAGGCGCGATCCTCTGTTACCATCGTACTGACTTTCTTGCTGAAATCGCCGCTCCTCGCCATCTTTCTGATCGTCTCCGTAGACGTGCTGGGGCTGACTATAATCCTGCCCCTGCTCCCGTTTTATGCCGAGAAGCTGGGCGCCAGCCCGGCCGTGGTGGGGTTGCTGGTCTCCACTTATGCGCTGTGCCAGTTGATCGCTGGCCCGATTCTCGGCCGGATGTCGGACCACATGGGCCGCCGTCCGCTGTTGCTGGTCAGCCAGCTCGGCACCTTCATCGGATTCCTGATTCTGGCATACGCCAACGTGCTGTGGCTGGTGTTCCTGTCCCGCATAATCGATGGTGCAACGGCGGGAAATCTTTCGCTCGCGCAAGCCTACATCTCGGACGTAACCAAGCCGGAGGAGCGCGCGAAATCTTTCGCCTTGATCGGCATTGCGTTCGGAATGGGCTTTCTGATGGGCCCGGCGATTTCGGGATTCCTGGTGCAATACAGCTATCAGTACCCTATCTTCGCAGCCGCGGCGCTTTCCGCCACCAGCATCTTGTCCACGTATTTTCTGCTTCCGCGCCACACTCCAGTTTCCGCCGACACGCCGCGCAAATTCACGGTGCTCGATTGGGGCAACTATCTGCGCTACTTCCGCGAGCCCGCTTTGGGCCCGCTGCTGTGGCAATTCCTGGCCTTCGCGCTGACGTTCTCGCTCTTCATGACCGGCTTTCCGCTGTTCGCCGAACGCCGTTTTCTGTGGCAAGGCCATCCGTTCGGCGCCAAAGAAGTTGGATACGTCTACGCCTATCTTGGGTTCCTGGGCGTGATCTTGCAAGGCGGCTTGATGGGCAGATTGGTCAAAGCTTTCGGAGAAATCAACCTGGTACGCGCGGGCTTCTTCGTCGCCATGGCGGGGCTGGCCGCGCTGGCGTTCACCAGCAGCATTCCGATATTGCTGGTGGTGGCGGCCGCGGCTTCGCTCGGGACCGGCTTGAACCGGCCAGCGCTGACCAGCTTGATTACGCAACGGGCGTCGCGCTCGGAACAGGGCGCGGTGCTGGGGATCACGCAATCGCTCAACTCGCTGGCGGCGATTTGCGCGCCCACCGCGGCTGGGTTCCTGATCGATCACCGGCTGCTGGCTGTTTGGGCGTTGCTGGCGGCGGTGATCAGCGGCGCCGCGCTGTTTTTCAACCCGAGCCGATCCGCCGTGCATTCCACAGCGGCGTCCAATTAGAAGCTTATTTTTCGGTCAAGGCAGCGACGCCAGGCAGTTCGATCCCGGCTAAGAATTCAAGCGACGCCCCGCCGCCGGTGGAAATGTGCGAGATCTTATCGGCCACTCCGGCCGACTTGATGGCCTTCTCGGAATCCCCTCCACCCACCAGCGATACCGCGCCGGAGGCCGCTACGGCTTTAGCCAGCGCGACGGTCCCGCGGTCGAACGGAGGCTTTTCGAACACGCCCATAGGTCCGTTCCAGACGATGGTCTTGGCCTTGGCAATTACCGCTTCGTAGTCCGACACCGTCGCGGGGCCAATGTCCACCGCCATCATGCCGTCCGGAATTTTCGAAACCACCTGGTGCTCGGCGCCTTCCTTCAATTCCGCGGTAACGACGTGATCGCGCGGCAACAGGAGTTTATTTCCGGCGCGCGCCAGCAACTCATTTGCCAGTGGCACTTTGTCGTCTTCGACTAACGACTTACCAACTGGTTCGCCGCGCGCCTTCAAAAAGGTGTAAGCCATGGCGCCGCCAATTAGAATCTGGTCGACAATCTTCAGCAGGTTTTCGATCACCTCGATCTTGTCGGAAACCTTCGCGCCGCCCAAAATCGCGATGCACGGCCGGTCAGGATTCTTAGTCACCTTGTTCAGATACTCCAGCTCCTTGTCCATGAGGAGGCCTGCCGCTGCCTGTGGCACGAACTGGATCATTCCCACCGTGGAAGCGTGGGCGCGGTGCGCGGAACCGAACGCGTCGTTCACATAAACATCGCACAAGGCCGCGAGCTGTTTCGAAAAACCCGGATCGTTCTTCTCCTCCTCGGGATGAAAGCGCAGATTCTCGAGCAACAGCACCTGGCCCTGGTCCGGCAGCATCTTTTCCACTTCCGGACCCACGCAATCCGGCGCCATTTTGACTTCCATGCCTAGCAATTCAGCTAGCCGCTTGGCCACTGGCTTGAGGCTCATCTCGGGATTTGGCTTACCCTTGGGCCGGCCCAAATGGCTTGCCAGAATCAAGCCCGCGCCATGATCGAGCGCATAGCGGATGGTCGGGAGCGACGCCCGAATCCGCTTATCACTGGTAATTTCCTGCCCTCCCGGAGCGAGCGGCACGTTGAAATCAACACGGATAAACACCGTCTTGTTCTTGAGGTCTAAGTCGCGAATCGAAAGCTTTGACATATTACCTTAAGAAGCGGTTTGTTATGCACGGCTATCGCCCTACAACCGCAAACCTGATGCTAACATGCAGTAACACGTTCTATTAGGTAAGGTTGTGAACTAAACTTCACGGTGAGCCGCCGAAACTTCTTGCCAATAGCCGGGTCTAACCGTTCGTGGCAACTGGATTGCCGTTAGTAAGGGTGGGCCCGTCCCCTCTTCCCCGCGTCACAACCTAATTTTCTGGAGCAAGTCGTGAAAAACATGGAAAAACTGTCCGTTTATACCGCGTTGTTGTCAGCCGCCCTGTTGTGTTGTTTTGACACGGCGCAGGCTCAGAATGCTACGTTGACCGCCAATCCGCCACAGCTCACGTTCAATACGCAGAACGGCGTGGCCGCCGCGGCGCAGACGGTGTTGTTGACGTCTTCTATTAGCCCGGTGAGCCTTTCCGTTTCGGCATATTCGGACAACAACTGGCTCCTGGTCACACCCAAGTCCGGGGCGACGCCGCTATCGATCCAGGTGACCATAGGCGCGGGAGCCCCCACGGGCGGCACGGATGTGGGCTTCATCACCGTGTCCGGTCCCGGCTCCAGTTCAGTCACGATTCCGGTTACCCTGAACGCGAATTCCTCAGGCCAGACCGACCTATCGGCAACGCCCAATGTACTAAGTTTCAATTTCGCCGCGGGAAGTACGGTTCCCGTCACTAAGACGGTGACTGTATCGAGCGACACCGCGAGTATAACCGCCTTCACGGCAACCGCGATCATGAACAACGGAGGATCGTGGCTCTCGGTATTTCCGACGTCGGGCAGCCTGCCAGGAACATTCCAGGTGACAGTGAACCCGGCCGCGCTCAGCGGCTCCGGTACATTCAATGGGGCCATCGCGATTAATCCGCCGGGAACCACCGGACTTAGCCTGCCCGTTCTGGTGACCATAGCCGGAACGCCGGCGGTCAACGTAAGCCCGTCGCAGTTGTCCTTCCAATTCCAGATCGGTCAAGCCGGACCAGACACCCAGAATCTTACTCTGACTAGCAGCACGGGAGAGAACGTCAGCTTCACGGCCACGGCTACTACCAGTTCATGCGGTAGCGGTTGGTTAGTGGTGACGCCGACACAGGGCGCCACACCCAGCACACTCAGTGTACAAATCAATACGGCCGGTCTGACGGCGGGCCCGTGTACCGGCGCGATCAATATATCCGCACCCGGCGCATCGAATCCCAGCACGGTAGTGAACGTGAGCCTGCTGGCCAGCACCAATCCGTTGCTGCTGGTTCCCACCACCGGCCCGACATTCAATTATCAGATTGGCGGCACGCAGCCGGCTGCTCAGAACGTGCAACTCACCAGCTCGAGCACAGCACTGAGCTTTACCGCTTCCGCCGCGGCAGCCAATAACGGACCAAACTTCCTGGAAATCTCACCAGCCAGCGGGACCACACCGCAGGCTCTCAACCTGGCTATTATCCCAGGCGTCGTGGCGACGCTCGGGCCGGGCACATACGTGGAAAACGTCACCATCACCTCCAGCGGCGCCGGCAACTCGCCGCAAATGTTCCCAGTCACGCTACAGGTGACCAGCAATCCGGTTCTTACCGCAACTGTTCCTTCGCTCAACTTCAATTTCCAAGTGGGGCAAGCGACGCCGCAGAGCCAGACCTTCACGGTGAGCAGCACCGGTGCGCCCCTGGATTATCAAGTTTCAGCCGTTACGACCAATTGCAGCGGCTTCCTGTCAGCCGCTCCCGCCAGTGGAATAACCTACGGCAATCAAAACCAGGTAGTGGTTTCTGTCACTACAACTGGACTGACGACCTCGCAAGTTTGCAACGGCAGCATAAGCCTTACGGTGCCCGGCTCGACGAACGCGCCGCTCGTGATACCGGTAACGATGAACGTAAGTACGACCCCGCTGGTCAATGTCAGCCCGGCGTCCATTAGCATAACCGCGTTGGTGGGCGCTGCCGCGACGCAGCAAACCGTTTCCGTCACCAGTACCAACACCGCCACTCAATTGCCGTTCACCGCCGTTGCGGCCACCAATCCGACCGGCCTTACTTGGCTGGCCGTGACGCCCAACAGTGGCAATACGCCGACCAACCTGCAAGTGACGATTAATCCGGCGAACTTGGGAGTAGGCATGTACACCGGCACGATCACGGTGTCGAGTTCGGCGCCCAACGTCCCGGCACAGACGGTTTATGTGACCTTGAACGTCGTGTCCTCGAACGCCGCCTTCGCTCCCACCACCGGCGTCTCGTTCACCGAAACGGCCGGCGGCCCGGCTCCCGGCAGTCAGAATGTACAGATCAGCGGGGTCCCGGCGGGCGCCACTGTTGGCGTTATCCCGAGCACGCTGAATGGCAGCGGCTGGTTGACCGCCACAGCCGCGGGCGGTACCGTAACAATCAGCGCCAACGGCACGCAGCTTCCACAAGGTTCTTACGCGGGAGTGGTGACGGTTATCGTTCCCGGAGCCGGCAACAGCCCGCTCTACGTTCCGGTGATGTTGACGGTGGGCGCAGCGCCGACGTTGTTGCTATCTTCCACCACTGTGAGCTTGACGGCTCAGGTGGGAGCGACGGCCTCCGGCTCGCAAATGGTCAACGTAACCAGCTCGGGCGGCAACGTGCCGTTCACGGCCGCTTTCGTTCCCAGCACCGGCGGCGCATTCGCCACCGTGACGCCGGCCAGCGGCAACACCCCCGGTACGCTTACCATCGCGGTAAATCCCACGGTGATCTCTACGCTGGCGGCCGGCAAATACACCGGCATGGTTACCGTGTCTTCGCCCAACATTGCCGGTGGCAGCCAGACCATTACAGTGAATCTGACGTTGTCCGCCGCGGCCACGCCAGCCATCACTTCGCTCGAAAATGCCGCCAGCCTGCAACCGACCAGCACGGTTTCGCCGGGCGAAATCATCAGCATCTTCGGCATGAATCTAGGGCCGACGACCGCGGCCAATTTGACCCTGACTTCTTCCGGTACGGTGCCGACGAATTTGGGCGGCGTTACGGTGATGTTCAATAACGTCGCAGCGCCTGTCATCTACGCGTCCGCGATGCAGATCAACGCCATCGTGCCGTACGAGATGGGTAGTGTGAGCACCGCTACCGTCACGATTGCATACAGCGGCGCTACCTCAGCCAACTTCCAGGTGCAAATCGCGCCTACTCAGCCGGCCATCTTTTCTCTGAGTCAGGGCGGCAGCGGGCAAGGCGCGATCCTCAATCAGGACGGCAGCGTCAACGGCTCGGGAAATGCGGCGGCCATCGGCAGTGTGATCCAGATTTTTGGCACTGGCGAGGGCGAGACCAAGCCCGCGGGTAGCACCGGCTGCGTGACTCCCGGCGCGTCCCCGTACCCTGTGCCGATCGCGGAACCCATCACATTGACGATCGGCGGCGAGCCAGCCTCGCTCTCTTACTCGGGCGAAGCACCGACACTGGTGTGCGGTGTCATCCAAATCGACGCTACGATTCCGGCTGGTCTCAGCGCCGGTCCGCAACCCCTGGTGCTGACGATTGGGAACAATACCAACTCGCAGCAGAACATCACAGTCGCCGTGCAGTAGCGATGCGCCGGGACGGTCAGTGCACGCTGATCGTCCCGGTGTTGCTCGCAATTCCGCCTACTGTGATTTGTAGTGCGTAATCGCCGGGCTGGAGTTGTGGAACCATGAGATTCACCTGATAGAAGCCCGCGAAACCAGGAGCGAGGCCGGCGAATAATACTGTGGCCGGCTGTCCTCCGATGGTTGCCGTCACGGGACTGGTGACGCGGGAAAGCGGATTCGCCGCCGCGGGCTGGCCGGAGGGAACCGGATTGTCCACCGGACCCAGGCCGGTCATATAAGCCGAAATGTAGCTGCCTGCCGCGGCCGGTTGGTTTTCGGCGTTGATGCTGTAGTCCTGGTTCAGCACCGCCGCGCGTCCCTGACCGAGCAGGAAGAGACCCGGCGCGGCGGATTGATCTAAGAAATTCGTCGAACCGACGACAGTGCCGCCCGAAGTAAGCGTCAGGATGGCGGCGCCAGGAGACACTTCGAAAGGCACCTGCGCGTTGATCTGTCCGCCGCTCCCGAAAAGCAGCGGCGCCAGTACATTGTTGATGCTCATCGTCACGCCGCTAACGTTGGTCGGGATCGGGTAGCTCGCGGGCGGAATATTGATGCCGCCGTTCT
>CAVXJU010000068.1:0-20934 GCA_963761935.1 Terriglobia bacterium
TCGGCCGAGTGGCGCCACGTTGGGCCATGAAGGACATGGAGAAGATCGCATCGCTAGCGAATCCCAAAACGCGCAGCTAATACGCGCCGAGCGCATCCAGCAAACGCTCGACGAGGGACGAATCCTCATCTTGGGCGCTCAGATATTTCTCGGCATGCTGTGCCGGGCCGTATTCGAGCCGGGTTTTGACGTGCTTTCCCACTACCTCCAATATCTGGTGGGCCTGGCCACGCTGCTAATCTTGCTGGCCTTCGTCCTGCTCACCATGCCGGTCACCTACTACTGGATCGTGGATTCTGGAAACGACCGTCCCGACATTGAAACCTTCGTCGTGGCCGTGATGAAGCCCGCCTTGCCTATCTTCCTCGCATCGTTTGCAGTCAGCCTGTATGTCGCCGCCGACAAAATCATCGGGCACAGTCTCGATTTAGTGGCTGGTCTGGCGGTCTCCAGCGCGGGCCTGGTGTGGCTCGTCGCCCTCCCTTCAAAACCATCCCCGCGGCCGGCTCCTCCGTCCAACAACGGCGACGCTCCGGCTGCGCCCACACCGCTCTCGGAGCGCATTAAACACGTGCTCACCGAAACCAGAATGGTGCTACCGGGCGCGCAGGCTTTACTCGGTTTCCAACTCATCACCACCGTCTTGACCGACTTCGATAAGCTGCCGCAATCGCCGGCCGGATGCTGCTGCTGTCCAGTGGCATCCTGCTGGCCTTGGGCAATTTGCCGGCAAATTGATTTGTTGTGGCCCGAAAAATCACCGGCTCGGTGAGCCTGGCCGTTATCAGCGCCGCCCTCGTCTTGGCTCTCTCGTACGGGCTGTGGTTTGGCTATGCTTTCTATCGCCGCAGCCGGTCGCCACACGCCTAGCCAGGTCGTGAAACAGTTGCCACCTGTCGAGGTCTAGAATATGGAGGATTAAATGCCTAGAAAAAGTTCAGGCGGCAAAGGCAAGAGCAAGGTCGCCAAGGTGATGCGAGAGAAAAAGTATGGCACTCTGAAGTCGGGAAGCGGCCACAAGGTGAAAACCAAGAAGCAAGCGGTCGCCATCGCTCTAAGTGAAGCGCGCAAATCCGGCGCCAAGATTCCCAAGAACAGTAAGAAGAAGAAGTAAGTCAGGAATGCCGTTGAAGTCCACCAGCGCCGCCGCGCTCATCCCCGAGCGCCCAACCCTGCCCAAACTCAGGCAGGCCGTGCAGCATTGCCGGGGCTGCGATTTGTACCGCTATGCAACGCAGGCCGTCTTTGGCGAAGGCCCACCCCATACCGACTTGGTCTTTATCGGCGAGGAACCCGGCAACGAAGAAGACATCCAGGGTCATCCCTTCGTCGGCCCCGCTGGAAAATTGCTGGACCGTGCCTTTGCCGACGCCGGCATTGACCGGTCGGACGTCTACCTTACCAACGTCATCAAGCATTTCAAGTTCGAAGAACGAGGCAAGCGCCGCATCCACAAGAAACCCAGAGCTTCCGAGATCGCAGCGTGTCACCCCTGGCTGGACACCGAGCTCTTGATTGATCAAACCGAAAATCGTCGTCTGCCTGGGCGCCACCGCGGCTCAGGCCCTGTTGGGCGCGGCCTTTCGATTAACAAAGAACCGCGGGAAATTCTTCGAGCACCCGCAAGCGCGATGGGTAACCGCTACGGTTCACCCTGCTTCCATCCTCCGCGCGCCCGACGACCAGCAGCGCCACGCTCAGTATCGCGAGTTTGTCGATGACTTAGTAACTATCCGGCAACAACTAACTAAGCTGAAACGCGCAGCGCCACGAGCCAACCCTCCCCGCAATTAGCGATCAACCCCGCCGCTGCTCTTCCCGCGCTCCCATACCTTGCCCCGCCAGTGCGCCGGAGGAAAATTCCTCGATCATTTTCTGATTGAACGCTGGTATGTCGTCCGGTTTGCGGCTGGTCACCAGGCCGTGATCGGTGACCACTTCTTGATCCACCCACTTCGCGCCCGCATTCCGCAGATCGGTCTTGAGCGACGGCCAGGACGTCACCGTCCGGCCTCGCGCGGCGTCTGTTTCCACCAGCATCCACGGCCCGTGACAGATCGCAGCCACCGGTTTGCCTTCTTCGAAGAAGCGCTTCACAAACTTCACCGCCTCCGGAAGCATGCGCAGCTGATCCGGATTTGCAACCCCGCCCGGCAGCAGCAGCGCGTCGTAGTTGTTCGTATCCGCGTCGCTCAGCTCTACGTCCACCGGAAATTTGTCGGCCTTCTCGAAGTGGTTCCAGCCTTGAACCTCACCTTGAGCCGGCGAAATCAAATCCGTTTCCGCCCCGGCCTGGTCCAGCGCCAGTCTGGGTTTGGTCAGCTCCACTTGCTCGAAGCCGTCCGCAACCGAAACCGCTACGCGTTTGCCCTTCAGATCGTTGGCCATGCGAAAACTCCTTTTTGAAGCTCAACTAGCCCGGCGCCTGCCTCTCGCGCCATTTCCGGACCTGCTGCCGGCCCGCTTCCTCGGCGACGACGCCACTTCTTCTTCTGCCTCTTCTTCGGATTGATCCGCGGCTTCGGCCTCCATCAGAATGCCGTCCGCCACTTCCGTGAGTTTCTGGTCCGCCTCTTTTTCTTCCTCCAAGGTCGCTTCCAGAAGCTCAGCCACTTCGTCCAAACCGAGCGAGCGCGCCCACGTCTTCAGCGTTCCGTAACCGGCGATTTCGTAGTGCTCCACTTTCTGAGCAGCCCCAATGATGGCCGAATCCATCAAGGCTTCTTCCAGATCTTCCCCCATCGTCTCCTTGCCTTCTTCGATCAGGCCTTTCATCGCCTGACACGGCTTGCTCCTCGCCTTTTGATCCAGAATTTCAAACGCTCGCTCCAGCCGCTGGACATGCCCGCGCGTTTGTTCCAGGTGGCTCTCGAAAGCCTCTTTCAGTTGTTCGTTGGATGCCGTCTTGGCCAGCTTAGGAAGAGCTTTCACCAGTTGTTTCTCGGCATCGTATAAATCCCGCATTTGTTCTATCAATAATTCACGCACTGATTCCATGATGTCGCCGTCTCCTTCCGCTGTTGGACGCCGTTAAGCATCCAGAGTTTCGATGGCGCGCGGGAAAATCAATGCACCACCAACACGTCCACGTCCCCAACTCTTCGATCCACCGTTACAGCCACCGTGTTACTGGAGCGGAACAGCAGCACGTCCACCGAGGCGCTGCCCACCGAGATGTTCCTGATCCGCACGTGCTCCAAGAACGCCGGCAACACTGGACGCGTCAAGATAATCCTCTTCTTGAGAGCGTCGATCCGCAGGCCGATGGAGGATTGCAAGAGCAACAACGCCGCCCCCGCCGCCCAAGCCTGCGGAGAACAAGCCACCGGATACAGCGTCGGACCTTTTCCCGGACGCCTCGGGAATCCGCAAAACAATTCCGGCAGACGGTTCAGCGTAAGCAGCGCGGAGGCTTCAAAGAAACCGGCCAGAATCTTCGCCGCCAGGTGCGTGTGCCGGTAGTGCGCGAACCCATAAGCGATCAGTGCATTATCGTGCGGCCACACCGAGCCGTTGTGATATGACATCGGATTGTAACCGGCCTCGCTCGCGGCCACCGTCCGTATTCCCCAGCCTGAGAAAAACAACTCCGAGGTCAACTGTGCGCCCACCTGAGCCGCATGTTCGCCGTCCGCGATGCCGCTGAACAAGCACTGCCCCGCGTTGGAAGTTTTCACCTCACAGGGCCGTTTGTCGCCGTCCAGCGCCAACGCGTAAGTCGAAATGCGATTGGACCAAAACGCGCGCTGAAAATCTTCTTTCAACTTCAGCGCCTCGGAATGCTTCTGCTGCGCGACATCCTGTTTCTCTAGCGCAACCGCGATTTCGGCTACGCTCAGTTTCGCCCGGTAGGCGTAGCCTTGCACTTCGCAAAGCGCGATGGGACCTTCCGCCAGCCGTCCATCGGCGTGAAAAACCGCATCCTGCGAGTCCTTCCAACCCTGATTCGACAGCCCTTTGGAGGAATGGCGCCAATACTCGATAAACCCGTCCCCATCGGTGTCCCCGTATTTGTCCATCCAATTCGAAGCCAGCTCAATGTTTGGCCACAGCGACCGGATGAAGTCCAAATCGCCGGTCCGCCGGTAGTAGGCGCCCGCCAGCATCAGAAACAGCGGAGTGGAATCGACGCTGCCATAGTATCTACCGAACGGAATCTCACCCGTGGCGGCCATTTCCCCTTCTCGAGCTTCGTGCAGGATCTTTCCCGGCTCGGCGTCCCGCTCGGCCGAAAAGTCCTTGGCCTGCGTGGCCGCCAGATACGAGAGCACTCCCCGCGCGATGGCCGGTTCCACCCACAGGCACTCCAGCGCTGTGATGATGCCGTCGCGCCCGAATGGCGTGCTGAACCACGGAACGCCGCCATACGGATAAAGCCCGGTCGGACTCTTGGTCAGCAGCATGTTCAGATCCGCCCGCGACCTTTCCAGCCACGTGTCGAACTGCTCGTTGGAGGTGCTGATGTGCGCGGGCACCGCACCCACCACTTCGCCCGTGCTCGCCGCCGTCAGCCCGCTGCTGAAATCCACCGGCTTTGCCACCCGGTGGTCCAATTCGAATCCAATGTTGAATTCCAGGCGCTGCTCTTCCTTGGCGGGAAGCTGCAGAGTGAAGTGCAACCGCGAGGGCAGCGTCACTTGCGCCGGCGGCGTCGCCCGGATCAGCGTGCGCCGTACCACTGAGTCCAGCCCTACATACTCCAGCACGATCTCGTGGCTGCGATAGCCCGGCTCCTTTAGCACCCCGCGGCGCTCCCGTTTCTCGCCGCGCACTTCAAAGATGTCCACAAAATCCGCGCCAAACTCCAGTGCGAAACCAATTTCAACCGGCGTGAGCGCAAAATTCCGGATGCGCAAGCTCATATAGAGCCAGTCGTGCCAGAGGAATTGCGACCGGTAAACATGCAGCGTCCCGCGCGGCAGCAGCAAGGTTCCATCGCCGAAAATATCGGGATTCGTCATGTCCACCGACATCAGCACGTTGTCGCGGCGAACGGTCGAACTTAGCAAGAGCGGTTTTGCGTCCACCATGGTCAGCTTCAAGCAGGACAGAAAGCGCGTGCCGTGGTGATAGATGCCTTCTTCGGCTCGCTCGGTTGAATCAATGTCGCCGTACCGGTCGAACACGCCGAAGGTCTCATCCTGCTTCAGAACCAGCGCCTCATGCGACGGCGGCGCGGACGTGGCTTGGATGTAGTACGTTGGCTGTGCGGGAAGCGCCTGTTGTTCCGTTACGTTCATTGCAGAGCTGAAGTCCCGGTGCGAAGCGGCGCCAGCTCCCGCACCTGCAGGCGTTTGTATTCCACCACGTAATTGCGCGCCATCCGCGAAACCGAGAAGTGGTCCTCGAATGCTTTCCGGCACCTGGCGCGGCTGAGCGAGCCCACCCGGCCCACCGCGCTCACGGCCTCCTCCATCGAGTCAACCACGAAGCCCGAGACTCCCTCTTCGATCACCTCGGGTACCGAGCCGTGCCGGAATGCGATCACCGGCGTGCCGCAGGCCATGGCTTCGATCATGGCCAGGCCGAATGGCTCCGGCCAGTCGATCAGGAACAGCAAAGCGTACGCGTTCCCCAGCAGCTCCTGTTTCTCGCGTTCCCCAATCTCGCCGATGAACTCTACTAACGGATCATCCAACAAATGTTTGATCTTCTGGTCGAAATATTCGGCGTCCGCTTTGTCCACCTTGGCCGCAATGCGAATCGGCATGCCCACTCGCTTGGCCACTTCGATGGCGCGATCCAAGCGCTTCTCCGGCGAGATCCGGCCGAGAAATGCCAGATACCGGCCCGGACGGCTCTCCAGTGAGTACAGGTTCTCCGGCAATCCATGAAATATCGTGGCGCGCCAGTTGGCAAACGGCACCGGACGCCGCTGCGCGTCCGATATCGATATCAGCGGCATCTCCCGGAATTGACGATAGACCCGCCGCAGCTCCGGAAGATCCAGCCGCCCGTGTAAGGTGGTCAGTTGCGGGGTATGCTGCCGGCGCGAGACTGGAAAATGCAAATAGTCGATGTGAAAGTGGATCACATCGAACCTCTTCGCACAACTGTACACCTGATCCAGCATGATGATGTGATGCGCCAATGGGTCCCGGCAATCGGGATCCAGCCGCAACGCACGCTCGCAAGGCGCCATCAATTCCGCCGACGTGACCGAATCGCCGCTGGCGAATAATGTAACGTCGTGTCCTTGCCTTACCAGTTCCTCAGTCAAATACGAAACCACGCGCTCGGTCCCGCCGTACAGTTTCGGCGGCGTGCTTTCGTGTAAAGGTGCAACTTGCGCAATTCGCACACTCAACTCCTAGTTGAACGAGGATATCCATCTGGTACGAATGGCATCCGTCGGCGGAGCGGCTCACAGCGCTGAATCAGGCCCAACAGATTTTGAAACGTGGTCTGCGCGACTTCAGAAATGGAAATAGCCCAATAACAGTAGTATGATGAAGACCATTAAAACGACACCTAGGCCGCCGCTTGGATAATAGCCCCACCCTCTGCTGTAGGGCCAAGCTGGGAACACCGCTAGCAACAAGATGATTAGCACGATGAGCAACAGCATTACCCGCTCCTTCTTCCAGAGATCCGTACGTCACTACACTCTTGGCACTTTTCATTCCATTGGCGTCATCGCGCTCAAGTCGCATAGTTGCAATCCGGCTTCGAAATCCAACAGTCGAAATGGTTTTTCCAGGTCTGAAAAAATAGGAAATTCGACATAGTAAGCCGGAAGGTTTTCCTCGGACCTTACCTGCCGGATAGCTCTCTAACGTGGTTAGTGGCCGTGCTTGAAAAACTGTACGGCGCGTTCGTGCTTTTCGGCGGAAGCCCGCGTCTGAAAGGTTCCCAGGTTCCTACGTTTCCCCGTTCTGGGATCCTGCTTGCGCGAATACAGCCTGAATTTTCCGCTTTGAAGTTTACGAATCATAACGGCAGATTCATAAGCACCCTGAATGCCAGACACCGATCGGTGACGTTAGGAACCGTGAGATCTGCGTGACAACTGCAACACACCGCCCGCGCTCCGGCTCTATTGTAGTGGAGGTATTTTATTTCTCATGGATAACCAAAAACAGAAGGAACAACAGGGACAGCAGAATCAGAAAGATCAGAAAGAGCATAAAGAACAGTGGAACCAAAACCCCGGTCAGGGCCAGCATCAACAGCCTGGGCAGGGCCAAAAGGAAGAAAAGCACAATCAACAGAACCAGCCCAACCAACCGCGCAAGGAGCATGAGCAACCCACTCGATAACTAGCTGTTTAATCGAGCATGAGGCCGGGAGTGGATCGGACGGGCATGGTTCTGTTCGACAATCAAAGTGCCCCGACACATCAAGGAAGAAGTCCTATCCACACCCGACCTAAGCGCCAAGGAGGCCCGCGAAGCGGACAAGCGGGTCGCCGTAAACGCCCACGTCGTTCATGAAGCGATCCGCATACAGGGCGATGAAGAACTCGCCCGGCCCGCCTCGGCCCTAGCTTGGTCAGGGTTTGCCGCCGGCCTGAGCATGGGCTTCTCTCTAATCGCCGAAGGCCTGCTCCGCTCGCTTCTTCCCCACGCCACTTGGAGCTGGTTACTGGTGAGTTTAGGTTATCCCTTCGGGTACCTGATCGTAATCATTGCACGCCAGCAGCTCTTCACCGAAAATACCCTCACCGCCGTCATTCCAGTCCTCGCGCGCCGGGATCTGCGAACTTTCCGGAGCATGTTGCGTTTATGGGGCGTCGTTCTGGTGGCCAATTTATTCGGCGCGCATGCCGCCGCTTGGATCATCGGTAACGCGCACATGTTTCCACCCGACGTCCAGCAGGAGTTCTTCGACATTGGCCAGCGCGCGGCTGCCGTCAGTCCCGGCATCGCCATCATCAAGGGTGTTTTCGCGGGCTGGCTGATCGCCTTAGTGGTTTGGATGCTCGCCTCCGCGCGCGGCGACCATCTCGCCATCATCGTCATCCTCACCTATTTCGTCGGGCTCGGTCAATTCACTCACGTCATCGCCGGTTCGATCGAAATTTTATATCTGGTCTTGACCGGCGCATGGGCCTGGAGCCATTGGGCAATCTACTATTTTCTGCCTACCCTGCTCGGCAATGTCCTGGGCGGAGTCTCGCTGGTCTCGTTGCTCAACCACGCACAAGTAGTCTCAGGCCAATCGCACTGAAGCAGCTTCTAACCGTAAAGACCGTGCGCGTCGAGCATCTTCTCCGCCTCAAGAGCGTCGAACCAACATGAGTGACTCTGCTGCACCATCCATCCAGCAACGCCCCCTGGGCCGTACCGGTGAAAAGGTTTCCTGCCTGGGCATGGGCGGTTATCACATCGGCAAGCCCAAGCTTACCGGCGATGAGGCCATTCGCTTGATCCACCAGGCCATCGATCACGGTTTGAACTTCATGGATAACTCCTGGGATTACAACGACGGCCAAAGCGAGATTCGCATGGGCAAAGCGCTGCGGGACCATTATCGGAACAAGGCATTTCTCATGACTAAGTTCGATGGCCGAACCAAGGAATCGGCGGCACAACAGATTGACCAATCCTTGCAACGGCTCCAAACCGACCATGTGGATTTGCTGCAATTCCACGAAGTGATTCGCTTCGACGATGCGGACCGCTTCTTTGCGCCGGGCGGCGCAGCCGAGGCGCTGGTCGCCGCTAAGAAAGCCGGTAAGACGCGCTACATCGGCTTCACCGGCCACAAGGATCCGCACATCCATCTCTACATGCTCGAACTGGCGCGAAACAATAATTTCCAGTTCGACACCGTGCAGATGCCCTTGAACGTCATGGACGCGCATTTCCGCAGCTTCGCCAAAATGGTTGTGCCCGAAGCGCAGAAAATGGGCCTCGGCATTCTCGGGATGAAGAGCATGGGCGACACCGTGATCTTGAAAAGCCACGCCGTCACGCCCGTCGAGTGTCTCCAATACGCTCTCAGTTTGCCCACTTCGGTTGTTATCACCGGCATCGATAGCCAGCAAGTGTTGGATCAGGGCCTGTCGGTTGGCAGCAATTTCAAACCGCTCACGAGCGAGCAAATCACGGCCCTTCTCAACAAAACGGCCGAGGCGGCGAGCAAAGGCGAGTACGAGCTGTTCAAGACCAGCTCGCATTTCGACAGCACCGCCATGCATCCGGACTGGCTCGGAGGGGAGACCGAGCAGGTCAAACAACTCGGAGCTGACACGTAGCCGCACGCGCATTTCTCGCCCCCCAGTCCCCCCTGTGTCGGTTACGGTCTAATAGTCCCTGATAACCGTTAGCTCCGACGAAGCCTGCCGGGAATGAAGTCTAACAGCGGGGAGAAGTCTATGAAGAAGATACGTTACGGGGTGGTAGGGTTGGGCCACATCAGTCAGAACGCGCTTCTGCCGGCCTTCAAGAACACCAGGAATAGCGAACTTGCGGCTCTCATTACCGGCGACGAAACCAAGCGTAAGAAGCTGGCTAAGATGTATGGGCTCGATCCGGCTCGCACATATTCTTACGAGCAATTTGACGATTGCCTGGAGAGCGGAAAAATCGATGCGGTTTACATCGGAGTGCCCAACCACTTGCATTGCGACTATACCGTTCGCGCCGCGCGCTGCGGCATCCACGTGTTGTGCGAGAAGCCCATGGCCGTGGACGAGCGGGAATGCGAAAAGATGATCGAAGCTTGCAACAAGGCGGGAGTCAAGCTGATGATCGCCTACCGGCTGCACTTCGAGCCGGCCAACCTGGAAGCGGTACAGATTGGGTCCTCCGGCAAACTCGGCGACTTGAGGATGTTCACTTCCAGCTTCAGCCAGCAAACCGAGGGCGAGAACATTCGTTTGAAGGAGCCGGTGGAGCGCGGCGGTGGAAGCCTGTACGACATGGGCGTCTACTGCATCAACGCGGCGCGCTACCTTTTTCGGGACGAACCGATCGAGGTGACTGCAACTACCGCGAGCAACGGTGAATTGCGGTTCCGCGAGTCGCCGGAAATGACCACGGCCGTGCTGCGGTTTCCCGAGGAACGGCTGGCGACGTTGGTCACCAGCTTCGGCGCGGCGGCGTTGTCGGAATACACTTTGGTGGGAACCAAGGGCTGGCTGCGCCTCTCTCCGGCCTACGATTATCAGATTCCGCTGGCGCTCGATCTGGCCATCGGTGACGACGAACCGAAGCGCAAGAAGTTCCGGAAGCACGATCAGTTCGGGCCGGAATTGACTTACTTCTCCGCCTGCATCTTGAACGACCGGGAGCCGGAGCCGTCCGGACTGGAGGGTTTGTGCGATATTCGAGTGGTTCGCGCGATCCTGGAATCGGCTGAAAAGCAGAAACCGGTGCAACTGGAGCCTTCCGCCAAACCGGAGCGGCCGAGCCAGGTTCAAGAGATCACGCATCCAGCGATTAAGCCGCCCGAGTTGATCCACGCTTCGTCTCCGTCGGGCGAGTAGGCATAAAATAGGTTGATGCTCACCCGCCGGAGTCTTTTCCAGCACGCCGGACTTGCGGCTGTTTTGGCGCGGCGTGGAATGTCCGCGTCCACTGTCAGTCCGACGATGTCGGCGCTGAGCGCGTACATGAGCGAAGCTGGATCGCACGAGCTTCCGCGCGCGGTAGTTGAAAAGAGCAAGCAGCATATCCTGGATACTTTGGCTGCGATGGTCTCGGGTTCCGAACTCGAGCCGGGGCAATTCGCGATTCGCTTCGCGCGCGCGCACGCTGGCGAAAAGGTGGCGACCGTGGCGGCATCCAGCGTTGTTTGCGGGCCCATCGAAGCAGCTTTTGCGAACGCGATGCTGGCGCACTCGGACGAAACCGACGATTCGCACGCTCCTTCGCAATCGCATCCCGGCTGCTCCATTGTTCCGTCCGCGTTGGCGTCTGCCGAGCAATTCGGGATCGACGGAATGCGCTTCCTGCGCGCTGTGGCGTTGGGGTACGACATTGGAACGCGCTTCACCATGACCATCGGCATGGCCGGTTTTCAGAGCGTCAATCACTTGAGCACGCACGCCATCGCAGGGACTTTCGGATCGGCCGCGGCGGCAGCGTCGGCAGCAGGACTCAACACGCAGCAGATGCGCTGGGTGCTGGATTACGCGTCGCAAGAGGCTTCCGGCATCAAAACCTGGCAGCGCGATACCGACCATATCGAGAAAGCCTTCGTCTTCGCGGGCATGCCCGCGCGCAACGGCATCTCCGCCGCCGAAATCGTGGCCTCCGGCGGAACGGGCGTGGACGACGTTCTTTCGGGCCAGGACAATTTCCTGCTGGCGTATGCGCCACAAGCCGATCCGGCGAAGCTGGTGGACAAACTCGGCGAGCGCTACGAGATCGTGCGGACTAACATCAAGAAATGGAGCGTAGGCTCGCCGATTCAAGCCCCGCTGGATGCACTGGAGAATATGCGCAAGAAGCATCCGTTCGAGGCGGACCAGGTGCAATCGGTTATCGTGCGCGTGGCAGCCAGCGAAGCGGCCCTGGTGAACAATCGCGAAATGCCGGACATTTGTATGCAGCATATGGTTGCGGTGATGCTGCTCGACAAGACCGCTTCGTTTCGTTCGTCGCACGACAAAGCGCGCATGCAGGATGCCTCCATTCAGCGCCAGCGCGCCAAAGTGCAATTGATCGGCGACGCGGAGCTGGAGCACCGGCTGCCCGCGCGCGAGACCATCGTTCAGGTGACCCTGTCGGACGGATCGCACTTTACGGAACACGTCGATGCAGTGCGCGGAACCGCCGAGAATCCGATGAGCCGCGAGGAAGTGGTTGCTAAGGCTCGCGACCTGATGTCGCCGGTGCTGGGCGAAGCCAAGTCGTCGAACCTTATTGCAAAGGTTCTGAGTTTAGAGAACCTGAAAACCGTGCGTGAGCTGCGGCCGCTGCTTCAGCGCGCGTAATCGCCCACTGCCGCGACTCGGGACTTGGCCGGTTTCTTATGCGGCAGTGGGAGCTTCCGAATTCCCAAGGCCGCGAAGGCGGTGACCAGAGCCATCCCCGCGCACATATAGAAGCCGTAATTCCAAGAACCGGTTTTCTCGAAAAGCGCCGCAGCCAATCCGCCGCCCATGATGGACGCCACGCCTTTGGCGCTGTATAGAAAACTGTAATTGGAACTGACGTTCTTCGCGCCAAACCAGTCGGCGCAAATGGATGGAAAGAGCGAGTAGACTTCGCCCCAAGTGAAGAACACCATAGCCATGGAGGCGATGAACCAGCCGGTGGACAGGCTTCCGAGTTTGACGACGCTCAGCAAAAAAGCCGACTGCAGTAGGAAGGCGATGAACATGGTCCGCTCGCGGCCCAAGTGATCGGAGACCCAGCCCCAGAAAATTCGTGCGCTGCCATTGGCCAGCGGGTTCAGCGTGAGCGAGAGCGTCAGCGCGGCGGCCCCGATCTTGAAGGTATTCGCCATGGGAGCGACCTGCGCGGTTGCCATCAGCCCGCCGATTCCCATCATGAGCGCCATGGCGAAAAGAATATAAAAGTGCGGCGTACGCAGCATTTCGAAGGAATTGAATTCCTCGTCGTGACTGCGGACTTGCACGCGAGCCGGCGCGGTAAGAGTCGCGGTCTTGGGCGGATTACGCAAAATCTGTGCCGCGATAACGATGACGACGCCCTGAACAATACCGGTATATAAGAACGCAGTTTGGTAGTTGTGCGCGTGAATCAGATAAGCAACGATGGGGATGAAAAGGGCCGAGCCGGAGCCGAACCCGGCGGAGATCAGTCCAGCAGCCAAGCCGCGTTTATCGGGGAACCATTTCACGGTGCCGAGCGAACCGCAATAAACCAGCGCGGCTCCGAAGCCCGCCAGGGCGTAGGAGAGATACAACGCGGTCAAGCTGTGGGCCTGGCCGATGCTGGCCCATCCAACGCCGCACATCAAGCCGGCCACGGACACGAAAGTTCGCGGGCCGACCAAATCGATCAGCCAGCCGGAAAAGGGCATCATCCAGGTTTCGAGGGCGACGAAGATGGTGAATCCCCACTGGACGTCCGAGAGTTTCCAGTGGGTGGCGCCCACGATCGGCTTGACGAACAGGGTCCAGGCGTACTGGAGGTTGGCGATCATCATCATCGCGACCACCGCGCCTACGAGCCGAAACCAGCGATTCACTTTTTGCCTCCTGTTGAGATGTGCGCGGCCACTTTTTCCGCGCCTGCGATGCGTTGGTCGATGACTTATTGGCCAGCGTTTCGACCTCGATCATTATATTCCTAATCAGGGCGCAGACGCCGGGGGTCGCGCACCATCTCTACCAGCGTAGCGCGGGTGAGGGCGGTGATGGCGATTGGGCTGAATTTTTCTTAGCGGCCGGCGGTTGCGGCGAGTTTCGGATCGCATTCAAAGCGAACATAGGCGACTCTTCGGGACTCGTTTTGACGCATCAGGCGTTGGGAATGCGCTTCAACTTCGTCTTTTGAAAAAACGAACCCATCCTGGGCGGGATCGTAGGGCAGGCCTTTGTGTTTATGAAGTTCCAGGATTCCGGCGGCCTCTTTGAGATCCTGGGCGCGGCGGGCGAGGCGGTCCGATTGGATCTCGCGGAGTTGTCGGAGCGTTTTGTGGAACTGGCGCGAGAGGCGAGCGCCGTGGAGGCCGAGGGTGGAGAGGGTGCGATGCAAGGCGTCGATGTCTTGCTCCATGGCTCGGGCGGCGCGGTTCAGCAGGTCGGCTTCAAGGGCAGGGATGCGGCTGATGCGCCAGGCGATGTCGGCGAGTTCCTGGGTGAGGTGGGTTTCGGTTGGGGTAGCCGGGTGGTGCTCGTCGAAGAACTGGCGGCAGTGTTGCTCGTAGGCGGCTTGATCTTCGGAACGCAGCACGGCGGTGCGGCTGGAGAGGCCGTGGCGGAGGGCGTTTTGGGAGGAGCGGGTTTTGCCCTCGTCGGTTTTGGGGCCGGTGGAGTGCTGGGCGTTGGCGCGGTTGATGGCCGCGCGGTCGATTGCAGGAAGGGCTGACATTGAGGTTGTCCTTTCGAGATTGGGATAGCATGGGCGGCGGGCGGACCGACCCGGCGGGTGCGCGGAGGCTATTGACGTGGGTGGCAGAATGTTTTCGGAAGTGTTGTGATCGCCGTGTCCTTGAATAGGGTGCTTACAACTTGCGGCCGAAAGCGGCTTACTCCGATGCAGGCCGGATAGCCATCAGGTCATCGCGGGAAACTATTCGCCGAAGATCTCGCGGACGATTTGGTCACGCAGGCGGGCGACCTCGGCTGGGTTTCTGGAATCCTGGTAGCTGTTCATGAGGGGGCGGAGATGACGCTCGTAGGCGTCGCGCGTTTTTTCTATTAACTGAACGGCGGCGGAGGAATCGATCCGGTTGCCGAGTTCGGCGGCGGCCTCGCGGATGGCGGCGATTGGAACGTCCAGAGAGGCGTCGGTGCTCGCATGCCAGCGGCCCATCAGTCGTACTCGGTCCCCGAAGCGGTGTACGAGGCGGTCTACTTCAGCCGCCGGAATTGAGACGATCGGTCTGGCATCGGTCATCTCTTCGAGGATCTGGATGAACGTCGGCAGCTAGGCTTATTGTAAGTCTTCGCTTTGGGGTTCATCACGCTTTGCGGCGATTGGCGCGTGGTCTCCGCAGCGTGCGCGCGAATCCGGATTCTGGGCCTCATCGATCTCCTGAAAGTCGCCAAGCATGGCATGAAAGTGCAGAAGCTATTCCTGCGTCCGCAAGAGGCCTGCCAGCTCTGGACAGGCGCGCCGCCAGGAATCGCCGAACTTGAGATCGGTTTTCTCAGTGAAATACATAAAATCCAGGAAATATTTCTTAGGCAATGTTCCGCCCAGGTAGGCGACTGTCGTGTCGATGGAGCTCAAAACGGGTTCCAGGATCGGTCGTGCGACCACCTTCGCTTTGTCGCGTTCCGCCAGCAGCCTTTGGCGCGCTACATCTTTTACACGCTCGGGCAACACCTGGATCGACAAATGGGCCGGTCCATACAAGGGCGTGAGGAGCGGCGCTGGGATGACGTGCTCGAAGCCCGCTCCCAGATAATCAAAGAGCTCGTTCAGTTGGAGGACATTATAGACCTGGACGGTAGCGCTACATAAAACCTGGCCCAGTTTCCATTCCTTGTAGTTCCGGTCGAGAATATGCAGATTGCGGTCGATATCGCTCCATTTGGAAGGCCGCCGGATGTAGTCGTTGACAGCGCCGAAGCCATCCACGCTGCAGAGGATGTTTACGCTCCGAAAATGAGGCCACAGGCGCGCCACGCGCTCCGGGATCACGGTGATATTGGTGTTGTAGGAGAGGTCGATTTGATTCGCGCGACCCGATTGGATGCACAAATCCAGCGCTTCGAGCATCTCTGGAATGATGAGCGGTTCGCCGCCGGCAAAGTGAAGTGATTCCACGGAAGGGAGGCACTGCTCCATCAGGAAGGCGACTGGCCGGCTCTTGACCCAATTGTGATCGCGCAGAAATGAGAGCAGCTCTACTGGGAACTGGTTGCTTCTGGGTTGAACCTCGTTATAGTGGTCCGCCCACAAACGCGAAGCGCCCGGTCCGCACATCCGGCAGGTGAGATTGCACGCGTTGCCCAGTCGGATATCGGCGTAGCGCACCTGCGGGTGGTCGAGCGTTCCGTCTTCGGCTGTTTTGGCGAGCACCTCCGGTTGCCAGCGGCCAAAGCGGCTATTGATATGGTGGCGAACGCTGACTGTGCCCGCCTCTTCCGAACGTCTGCACCGCTCACAAGCCGTTGGCCACTCACCGCGCAACATGGCGAGCCGGACGGCTTTCATATCCGGAGAATTGAGCACCTGAGCATCGGTCAAGCCCTGGCTGACATCTAGAGCTTGCCCGCGTTCGTTGCGAAGAGTGTTGGCGGCTCCGGTGCCGGAGCAGCAAAGGTGATGGTGCCCCTGTTCGTTAGTGAACCGATGCAACCACGGAATCATGCACAGGGTCTTGGAGTCACTCAATGTACGCTCCGGTCGAATGCTCGACTACAAATTAAGAACGGCCCAGTTTCATTATGCTCCGATCTCACTTTTGGGCACCACCTTTGAGATTTTCAGATCGGTATCGACGAAAACAACGAGAGGACCTGAGGTGAACGGCCCTAGCAGAGCAGACAATTGGGCGGCAGGCTCCGCACGCTATCCGGAATAACAGCGACGTACCCTCGCAGTACTTCCTGATCGAATTTAAGCGCGTGGATGGCGAGGCGCTCGGGCCGCATTGTTACGGTTCATCACGATTTGCGGCGCTTGGCGCGGGGCGGCACATAGTGGAAGCGGATCAAATAGATGTTTTCGCCTTTGCCGTGCTTGGCGACTTTTAGGAGATCGATGAGGCCGAGGAAACCTGACTCGCGCGCTAATTGCGGAGTGATGTCCGGGAAGCCGATTGGCTCGATGGAATCGATTTCGATTTCGCCTTCTTCGATCGGGTAGCGCGCGCCGACTTTGACGTGGGGGCGCATCCAGAAGCGGACGCTGCACGTGATTTCGCCGCGGCGTACGCCCTCGCGCAGGCGCTTGGTGAATTCCATGCAAAGAGTTTACATCCGAGTGGGGATATACTCTACAGATAAAGGAGTTCCAAATGGATCGACGATTTCTAGCGGCGGCGGTTAGCGTGGTGCTCGGATTGGCCGTCTTTCAAGCGCAGGCGCAGACACAGGCGCGGCCGTCCACGGCGGACCCTTACGCGAATAATCCAGAGGCGGGGAAGATGCAGTTTCCGCTCGCGGCGCCGGCTGGCAAGGACTCCGGCGCGATCAGCGATCGCGCCCGCCGGCGCGGTGAATCAGGGAACGCTCGATCCAGCCAAGTGGAAATACGGGCCCGCGTTCAATCCGCCGGCGAATGCCAAGATCTGGAATCCGGTGATGATCAAAATGATGCAGGGCGAGAAAGTGACCGGCGGCACGGTGTTCAGCACCGACAGTCCGGAAACTTATTGCGCGATGGCCAATGCCGGCTACGACTTCATCTGGACCGAGATGCAGCACGATTCGCGCGACTGGGAAGCGGTCGGCCGGATGTGGAAGGCGTGTCCGCACGCCAAGGCGGTGCCCGGAGTGCGCGTGGCCTACACCGATGAGCGGGAGATCCAGCACGCCATGGATCTGGGCGCGCTGGTGATCGTGGTTCCGACGGTGCGCTCGGTGGAGGAGGGCAAAGCCGCGCGGGACTGGACCATGTTCCCGCCGCTCGGCAAGCGCAGCCTGGGCGGCGGCCAGGCCTTCGATCCGGAAATGTGGGGCAGCGTTCCGGGCGGGTATCGCAACACGATCAACGATAACGTCGTGCTGATCGAGATGATCGAGACGCTGGATGGCGCGACAGGCTGCGCGCGAGATCGCCGCGCATTCCGGGCGTGACCGCGATTTTCGCGGCCAGCGGCGATCTGGGCAATTTCTCCGGCTACAAGCAAGGCGACGCCCGACTACGAGCGGCTGATCAACATCGTGCACGACGCGGCGCTGGCGGCGGGCAAGCGGCTGTGCGGTCCGTTCGCCTGGCGCGACCGGCCGGATTTCACTTGCTTCCAGAATGGCAGCGAGACGGCCGCGATCGCGCGCGGCGTGGCCGACGAACTGGGCCCGTTGAAGGACACGCAGGGCAAGCCCGAAGTCGGGCCGTACGCGCCGAAGAAGTAGTTACGCCGGCGTGCGGCCGTGAACGATCCTTATAATCTGCGGCGCTTTGTGGACGCGCAGGATCCCGTTTACGCGCGCGTGTGTACGGAACTGCGCGATGGGCGGAAGACCAGCCACTGGATGTGGTTCATCTTTCCGCAGCTTCGGGGTTTAGGGCAAAGCCAGATGGCGCAGACGTTCGGGATTTCTTCGCGCGCGGAGGCCGAAGCATATTTGAAGCATCCTGTTTTGGGAGCGCGGCTGCGAGAATGCACGCGGCTGGTGAATCTGGTGCAAGGGCGATCGATCGAGGAGATCTTCGGGTATCCGGACGATTTGAAATTCAGGTCGTCGATGACTTTGTTCGCCAGCGTGGCGCCGGAGGATACGGCTTTTCAAGATGCGCTCGAGAAATACTTTGGCGGCGAGAGCGACGCTCGCACCATCAAACTACTAGTTACTTCTTGACGTATTTCTTGAGCGCGCGCGGGCCGACCTCGGCGCCGTAGATGTTGCCGTGCGAGTCCATGGCCACGCCTTCGGCGGCGCTGGTGATCGCGATGGCCGGTCCACCGGGATACCAGCGCTCCTTGCTATCCCAATCGACGCCGGTCTCAGGGATGAGCGCGGTCACTTTACCGGTCTTGGCGCTCCCGATGCGGATGCCGCGCTTCCAGCCGGGATTAGTCGCGCGTATTGGAATCCGAATCGGCTACAGAGAATAATGTCGTTGGGGGTGATGAAGATTCCGCTGGGACGGCTGAACTGCTTCCATTCCTCGAGATAATTGCCATCCTGATCGAAGATTTGGATGCGGGAGTTGGAGCGGTCGCCGACGAAGAGCCGGCCGCGCGAGTCGAAGGCCAATGTATGCGGGACGTTGAACTCGCCGGGGCCCGATCCTTTCTTGCCCCAAGCCTTGATGAATTTTCCGTCCTTGGAGAATTTCACCACGCGGTTGTTGACGTGGCCGTCGCTGACGAAGATGTCGCCGTTGGGCGCAATGGCAATGTCGGAGGGTCCATTGAAAGTGGTCTCGCTCTCGCCCGCCACGCCCGCGGTGCCGAGCGTCATCACGACTTTGCCTTCCGGCGTGAATTTGAAAACCTGCTCGCCCTTGCCATTTCTCGCGGCCGCGTCGCTGGCCCAAATGAATCCGCTCTTGTCGACGGTAAGGCCGTGGGCTTGGACGAACATGCCGTCGCCGAAGCTGCGCACCAGTTTTCCGGATTGGTCAAAGATTAGCAGCGGCGGATCGGTGCGCTGGAACGCGAGAATGTTTCCGTCCGGGAGCGGGTCGACTGAAATGACCTGTCCCCAGTGCATACCGGCGGGCAGCTTGGCCCAGCCTTCGACTTCGTGGTAGGGATTCGGCTGTGCATAGAGGGCGCCGGCAGCGGCCAGCAGAAATGCGATGCGAAGAGCACGCGGCATGGTGAGCAGTATACACGTTTATTTCGTGCCAAAGGGTTGCGCTGCTAACGTTTCCTTACTCTCCCGCTTGAAACATCGTTCAAATATCACGTATCTACATTCCAGAGGTTAACAATGAGGAAATATCTTGCTTTCACTTTTAGCTTAGCTTTTGGGGCCTTATGTCTGCAGGCGCAGCAGGAGACACAGCATTTCAGTTTTGATCTGGGCGCGGGTTTCACGGAGCCGGTCGGCAACACCGGAAGATATCTCGATATGGGATGGAACGTTCAGGGCGGGGGCGGCTTTAACTTTTCGTCTTACGTCGGCTTGATGCTCGACCTGAACTACAATACGATGGGCATCGACAGCGACACGTTGGGCACTCTGGGGTTTCCGGGAGGCGGCGTGCACGTGTTCTCGGCGACGCTGGACCCGGTGGTGCACTTGAATCCGCACGGCCGCTTCGACATTTATCTAACCGGTGGCGGCGGAATTTATCATCACAACCAAGACTTCACGGCGCCGTCGGTGGCCACGTATACGTCGTTCAATCCGTTCTTCGGCGGATTCTTCCCGGTGGCGGTACCGACCACGGATATTCTGTCCTCTTATACGGTGAACAAGCCCGGCGTGGATGTAGGAGCGGGTATCGCGCTGGGCAGTAAGTGGCACGGCAAATTTTTCGCCGAAGCGCGCTATGACCGCATTTTCATGAGCAATCATTTTCACACCGACTATGTGCCGGTGACCTTTGGCTTCCGCTGGTAAGGCCTTGAGCTACTGGGCGGGAGCGTAGTATCCATGCCGAAAATAGGTCCTCAGATTCGGCAGCTCCGGCGCGTTGAGTTTCACCTTGACGCGCCGGAATTTTCCATCTCGCTCGTCGTCGCTGGGCGAATATCCCAATAGATACTGACTGCGCAGTTCGCGGCTGATGCGCTCGCTGACCGGTTCGAGCTGGTCCAGGTTATCCACCGTGTACATCGCGCCTCCGGTCTGCTCGGCGAGCTCTTCCAATAGTTGCGGGCCGTTCTGTTCTTCGATGGGGTGCTTGTGCAGGTCGTCCAGATCGAAGATGCCCATGGCGTACAACTGGACATCGGATTCGAGCATGGCGTTTTTGATCTCGCCGGCGGTGAAGCGGCTGCGATTGTCGCCGCCATCGGAAAGAATCACCAGTGCCTTGCGCAGATTGTGCGCGTTCTTCATCTGCAGCATGGCCAGATGAATGGCGTCCAAAAGCGAGGTGCGGCCGAAGGGGCGAGTGTGGGAGATGCGCCGGGAGATCAGATCGAAATCGGGAGTGAAGGGGACGGTGAGCTTAGGCCGGTCGTTGAACTCCACCAGGAAGAATTCGTCGTCGGAGTTCGCGGTTTTGAAAAACGTCGCGGCGGCTTCCGCGGATTTATGCATTTTGGTATTCATGCTGCCGCTGGTGTCGAAGACCAAGCCAATGGAGACGGGCGCGTCGTCTTTGGAAAAGTGCGTGATTTTCTGCTCGACGCCGTCTTCAAAGATTTCGAAATTGTTGCGCGCGAGGTTGGTGACGGTGGTGCCGTCGGCGGTGGTGACGTGCACGGGAATGAGCGCCAGAGCCGAATCGACGCGGAGCCGCGCTTCCGGGATGTGGGCGACGCCGGGTGTGGTGGTGAGATCGAAGCGTGGTTCGATGGTAACCGCCACGCGTGCAGCGGACGGCTGAAACGCAAGCAAGCAAGGAGAGAATACAAATATCCCCAAGACGGTACTGCGGGTCATTGGGGAATTGTATATCAAACGATGGTGCGGATGCGAGTGCTAGTAGTAACGCGAGAGGTGCTAGTGGTACTAGCGGCGCGTGCGCCAGTCGCGCCGGCTACTTCAATTCGATGATGAAGGCGCGGGGAGAACCGCTGGTAGCTTCTTCGGTGTCCACCTGACCTCGTGGA
>CAVXJU010000069.1:0-3481 GCA_963761935.1 Terriglobia bacterium
ATAACCGGGCTGTCCTCGCCCTCCGGCATGCCCGCGAGATCGGACTCGAAACCCAGATTCATACCACAGTGACCCGGCGAAATCTCCCCACGCTGGGCCATATCGCCGAGCAAGTGGGTGAACTGCAAGCCAAGATGTGGAGCTTGTTTTTCCCGGTGACCACGGGACAACCGGTCGAAGAAGAGCTGACCTCGGAAGATTACGAGAAAGTCTTCGAGTTCCTGTTCGAGATCTCCAAAGTTGCGCCCTTCGAAGTGAAGACTACCGAAGCGCTGCACTACCGCCGCTACATCGCCCAGCGCCTGAAGGCCGAGCACGGCGGGCGCGGCGGCCCGAACGGCCGCATGCTATGGCGCACCACCGGCGTCAGCGACGGCCGCGGCTTTGTTTTCGTGTCGCACACCGGCGAAATCTATCCCAGCGGTTACCTGCCAGTCTCCGGCGGAAATGTGCGGACCGACTCGCTGGTGGACGTCTATCAGAATTCCAGCTTGTTCTGCATACTGCGCGAACCCAAGGCGCGCGAAGGCAAATGCGGCTATTGCGAGTACCACAAGATCTGCGGCGGATCGCGAGCGCGCGCCTATGCGCTGACCGGGAACTACCTGGAAGCCGATCCGCGCTGCAACTATCAGCCCGTCGGCGAGCCGGAAGCTGTCACGGTTTAACTAAGGGTGCACGAATTCGTTGGCGCGCGGCACCAGCTCCATGTAGACTTTCTCGGGCAGGTTGGTCTCCCAGTGGCCGCTCCAATGTGCCACCAGCACGCATCCCAAGAACAGCGCGGCAATCCCGCCGGCCATGGCCCACAACGGCACTCTGCGGCGTGCCGCCAGCGACATGTACAACGTGTTGTCCACCGGGCAGGATGCGACGCAGCTCAGGCAGCCAGTGCACTCAGCCGACGATATCGTTACCAGCCGATCCACTTTCAAACCCGACGGGCACGCTCTGGCGCATTTTCCGCAATCGATGCACAGCCCGGCGTCGCGCTTGATCTTAAGTGGACTCGCCAACGCCAGCAGGCCGAGCAAGCCTCCATAAGGGCAAAGATACCGGCACCAGAAGTTCTGCACGAACAGGGATGCTACAGCCAGCACCGCCAGCACCGCGATCCCGGCTAGCGTCAGGGTCCGAAAGAAGTTCAGCATCTTGACGTCGGCCACCACGCCATAAGGCCCGCCCAGGAAAGCAAGGATCTGGTTCACGGACATGGCCGCGATTACGTACACGAACAAGCCCATCAGGATGTATTTGAGCGAGCGAAGCGGGATGTCGAGCCCGCGCGGCAGGGTGAAGTTCTTGCGAAACAGCTTCGCTCCGAGCTTCGCCAGATATTGCGAGAACGTGCCAACGGGGCATAGCCAGCTGCAGAAGCTTTTGCGCAGCAACCAGGACATCCCCAGGAACGCGATCAGTAAAAAAACGCCGGCGGGATGAATAGAAGGCAACCCACCGGTATAAAGCCAGACTTTCAGATTCATCAGCGACGCGATCGGCAGCCAGCCTTCCACGCCGGGTGGCCGCTGGGCGAAGCCGGATTGCCCGCCGGTTTCGTAAAAACGAACCCAACGATAGAACCCCACGCCAATCCAGATATTTAGAGCGAGGAAAGCAAGTTGGAACCAGCGGCGGACGGTCTGCGTCCGGTCAGGCGCAGCTCTGCGGAAGGGTTTCTTCATAGCACGTATCAGCTCAATGCAATGGGTCTAAATAAGAGCGCTCGCAGGCGAATTGCCAATCCAGCCGGAGCGCTATCATAAAAACATAGAGATGCTGGCCAATTCGCAGATCGGCGTAGAGGAGTACCTTGCTCTGGCATTTCCCGACCGCCCCGAACCGGACTACGTTCATGGGGAGGTCGTGGAACGCGCCTTGCCAACACCAGTTCATGCCCGAATTCAAGCTCGGCTCTGTCTGCTTTTTGCCAGATTGCGAATGGGGGCTAGTCTCGATCTGTTACCCGAGCTTCGAGTGCGTATCGAGCCCCGCCTTTTTCGTGTAATTGATTTCGCCGTCTATCGAGATACTCGTCCCGAAGGCCGCTATGCGACGGAGCCAGCTTTCATTGCGATCGAAATCGCTTCGCCCGACGACAATTACTACAACTTGACCCATCGTCTCGAAGACTACCACCGCTGGGGCGTCCCCCACGTCTGGCTAGTAGACCCTTGGCTGAAGCGGCTGTACCAATATACTGAAGCTGGGCTGCTGCAACGCGCTAGCCTCGCGGTGCCCGAATTGGACTTCTCCGCCGACGCAGCCGAAGTGTTCAAAGACCTATGATTGTTCGCGCCACGCCGCGCGTTTGTTGACAGATGTATTTTTGTTAGGAGAACAACGCGAGAAACCATGCTTGGAACTAAAGTAGATACCGGTGAGGATCTGAATCCCCAGGAAACGTCCGAGTGGCTGGAAGCCCTCGACGGAGTGGTGGAAGAAGACGGGCCAGAGCGTGCTTCTTATCTGCTCGACCGCCTGACCGGCCGCGCGGCGCTCTATGGAGCCACAAGGCCGATCAAACTTACCACGCCTTACGTCAACACCATCCCGGTGGAAGAGGAAGTCCCCTATCCCGGTAACCGTGAAATCGAGCGCCGCATCAAGAGCCTCATCCGCTGGAACGCGATGGCCATGGTGGTCCGCGCCAACAAACACGATCCCGGCATCGGCGGGCACATTTCCACCTTCGCGTCGCTGGCCACGCTGGCTGAGGTGGGGCACAATCACTTCTTTCACGCCCGCTACGACAACCAGCCCGGCGACTTCGTCTATTTCCAGGGTCACGCCTCGCCCGGCACCTATGCGCGCGCGTTTTTGGAAGGGCGCATCACCCAGCAGCATCTGGAGAATTTCCGGCATGAGCTGCGCGAGCACCCCGGCCTGTCTTCCTATCCGCATCCCTGGCTGATGCCGGACTTCTGGCAGTTCCCCACCGTATCGATGGGCCTGGGACCGATCAACGCCATCTACCAGGCGCGCTTCATGCGCTATCTCGAACATCGCGAGATTATTCCCGTGACGCCGCGCAAGATCTGGGCCTTCGTGGGCGACGGCGAGACGGACGAGCCAGAGACCCTCGGTTCCATTACTCTGGCGTCGCGCGAGAATTTGGATAACCTGATCTTCGTCGTGAACTGCAACCTCCAGCGATTGGACGGTCCCGGTGCGCGGCAACGGCCAGATCATTACGGAACTCGAAGCGGCCTTTCGCGGCGCGGGCTGGAACGTTATCAAGGTCCTGTGGGGATCGAATTGGGACGCACTCCTGGCGCGCGACACCACCGGCTTGCTGATCAAGCGCATGGGCGAGGCAGTGGACGGCGAGTATCAGAGCTTCAAGGCCCGGGACGGCGCCTACGTCCGCAAGGAATTTTTCGGGAAATATCCGGAGCTGCTAAAACTCGTCGAACACATGACCGACGAGCAAGTGTTCGCGCTGCGGCGCGGCGGCCACGATCCGCTGAAAGTTTATAACGCC
>CAVXJU010000070.1:0-39869 GCA_963761935.1 Terriglobia bacterium
AAAAGACGGTCGCGTACTTTTCGCCCTTCGCCCGCTCATTCAAGAAGCGATTCACACGGCCCATCAGGTCATCGATCCGCGCGGGACCCTCGCTGGTGATCGAAAAAGCGCCCTGCAGCAAGGCGGCCAACATCGCCGCGCTCATACCCTTACCGGAGACGTCGGCGATCGTGCAGGCGAATGCGTCCGGGCCCGCTGGACGAACGTCGAAATAGTCGCCGCCCACCTGGCGCGAAGCGATGCTCGATCCGGCCGCGCGAAACCAGCCATCGGAAGGAAGCGCGCCAGGCAGTAAGTCGCGCTGGATGCCGCGGGCAATGTTGAGTTCTTCCTCCAGACGTTGCTTCTCGCGTTCTTCGAGCAGCAACCGGGCGTTTTCGAGAATCGTGGACGCTTCGAGCGCCAGCGTCTGCAGTATCTCGCGATTTCCCAAGGACAAATCGGCCGCCGAGAGCCGCGAATCCATGTAGAGCAGACCGACGGTATCCTGAACGGAAGCCGCCAGCGTCTCCTCGGTGGATGCCAGGCGCACGCGAATTAGCGGCACACACAATACACTGCGCAGGTCCAGGTCCGCCACCGAAATTTCAGGCCGGACGCCTTCCTCGCCGGCGCGGTCGAACGTCATGGAGAGCAAGCTCGCGGCGCGTGCGAAGAGCGCGCAAGATGAGAGCCCTTGGAACCTGCAGGTCGGTGCTGGCCAGGGGCACTCCGCGCCGGTCGCGAGCCACGTTGACTTCCAGCTCGTCGCCACTCTTGAGCAACAGAAAACCTCGTTCGGCGCCGGTCACGGCCAGCGCCGCATCCACCACCGCCGCCAGCACGTCCTGGGGAGAAAGCGAGCCTGCAGAGCTCGAGCAACTTCCACCAGCGATCGCAATTTGGACAGATTGCTGGCGCCGGCCACACCGCTGCGCCGGAAACTGATCCAGAAAGCGGTGAATCTCATCCGTCTCGAAGCGTGAAGACGAGCCGGTAGGAGTCCGGACAAGCCGAAGTCGATACGGTCCGAATTCCGAGAGTTTTTGCCCCGCGATACGTTGTCCGTTGACGTAGACGCCCTGACGGCTATTGAGATCCTCGATGAAGTACGCGCCGTCCTCGGCGACGATGCGTGCATGGCTGCGCGAGGCTGCGATTGTCGCGCAGCACCAGATGATTGTCGCCTTGGCGTCCGATCTGGAACGGAAGCGGCGCGATCGGCAGCGCGGCTGCGATTGCCGGACGGATTGACGACTTCGAGCACCGGAATTCGCGCGGGTTCTGAACCCGGAGTCGCCATCAGCGTCTCCGGCGCCGGGGTGCGCTGCGTTCCGGCGCGGCCTGCGCGAATCATTCGCCGCCGCCGCCATTTCCTTGGCGCGCAACACCTGGCAGTGGGCGCAATATCCGCCCACCTCCGTGCGCGCCAGCACGATCTCAAAACCGAAATGGCTTTGAATTTGTTCCCGCATTTTGCTGCAGCGGATCGCCAAAAAACTCTTCGATCTTGCCGCAGCGCAGGCAAATCACATGCGCGTGCTCCTGCTTGAGGCGGGTCTCGTAATAGTGCTGGTCGCCGGAGTGGTGCATCAGATCCAGCTCGTCCACCAGTCCGCCGGCTTTGAGCAGTTTCAGCGTACGGTAGACGGTGACTCGATTTAGCTTGGGATCTTTCTCGCGCCCCAGCTGGAACAAGCGCTCGGCATCCAGATGCTGGCCGGACTGGTCGATCAGGTCCAGCAAGATTTGGCGCTGGCGAGTGAGCCGGACGCCGTGTTGTTTAAGCGAATCCTTGATGCCCGAGACGGCCATGCGCTGTGCCAAGCTGGCTCATTTGAGCGTATCAGACTCTTGCTACAATCAGCCTGCATGTTTCGAAAGGTGCTGATCGCTAATCGCGGCGAGATCGCAGTCCGCCTGGTTCGCGCGCTGCGGGAAATGGAGATTACCAGTGTCGCCGTGTTTTCCGACGCCGACCGCGGCGCGCTGCACGTCCGCATGGCGGACGAAGCCGAGCATATCGGACCGGCTCCGTCTTCTGAAAGCTATCTAAACATCGACAAAATTCTCGCGGCGGCCCGCAAACACGGCGCGCAGGCGATTCATCCCGGCTACGGCTTTCTCAGCGAGAACGCGAAATTCGCGGCCGCATGCGAGGCGGCCGGGTTAGTATTCATTGGCCCGTCGGCGGAAAGCATCCAGCGCCTGGGCTCGAAGACGGCCGCACGGATTCTCGCCAAGCAGGTGCATGTGCCCGTGGTGCCGGGGAGCGAAGAACCTGCCACCGATCTCGACCACGCACGCAAGTTGGCGCGCAAACTGGGCTACCCGGTGTTGTTGAAGGCGGCGCGCGGGCGGCGGTGGCAAGGGCATGCGGCAAGTGAACGCGGAAAGTGAATTGGAAGCGGCCATCCGCGACGCCTCCAGTGAAGCCGAGCGCGCTTTTCAAAACCGCGAGATCTACATCGAAAAAGTCATCGAGCGGCCGCGCCACATTGAAATTCAGATCGCCGGCGACCGCTATGGCAACCTGGTGCACCTGGGGGAGCGGGAATGCTCCCTGCAGCGCCGGCATCAGAAGATCGTCGAAGAGTGTCCGTCGCCATTGGTTTCGCGCAATCCCGAGATGCGGCAGGAAATGGGCGAAGCAGCCCTGCGTATCGCACGCGCGGCGAGGTACCACAACTTGGGCACGGTGGAATTTCTGGCCGATCAGGATGGGAATTTCTATTTCCTGGAAGTGAATACGCGCCTCCAGGTGGAGCATCCCGTCACCGAGCTGGTCACCAGCCTGGATCTGGTCCAGCTCCAATTGCGAATCGCCGCCGGAGAAGCGCTGCCCTTCAGCCAGGAGGATGTGCGCTGGAAGGGTTGGGCCATGGAGTGCCGCATCTGCGCCGAGGATCCGGAAAATCAATTTTTTCCCTCCCCCGGCCAGATCCTGCAACTGCGTGAACCGGCCGGGCCCGGCATCCGTTTGGACTCCGGCGTGTACCCGGGCTGGACCATACCTCTCGACTATGATTCGTTACTCGCGAAATTGGTGGCTTGGGCGCCCGATCGCGATGCCGTGATCCGGCGCCTCAACCGCGCGCTAGCCGAATACGTGATCACGGGCGTGGAAACAAACGTGGCGTTTTTTCGCGAGATCCTCGACGATCCTGAATTCGCGCGCGGCGCCATCCATACTGGGTTCATTGCCGATCTGATGGCGCGCAGGAAACCTCCGGAAGCGCATTCTGGACAACTCGATCTGGCGGTCGCGCTGGCCGCGGCGGCGGCGGCGTCTCGCAATGGCGGCGCGGAAGCCCCGCTCGAGAAACCGGCTTATAGCATCTGGCTCATCGAGGGCCGAGGCGATCGGCTGCGATGAAGTGGCAGATCGTGATCGATGGCCGTCCGGTCGAGATTGACAAGGCGCAGCTGGAAAACGCAATCGAGGTCGAGCCCGGCGTATTTTCCGTATTAGTCGATGGCCGCAGCTTCGAAGTACGTTTGCCGTCCGGCGGGCCAGCAGGGACGGCTAGCGTCCAAGGCCGGCGTTATGAGGTAGAAATTCGGGACCCCCGCAACACTGGCCGAGGATCGAAATCCGCGCTGGGAGCCGGGCGCCAGAACATCATCGCGCCCATGCCTGGAAAGGTGGTGCGCCTGCTGGTCCAGCCAGGCGACACGGTGGAAGCCGGTCAGGGCCTGGCCGTGGTGGAAGCCATGAAGATGCAAAACGAGATGAAAGCGCCGCGGCCCGCGCGCGTCACTGAGGTCCGTGTGCACGACGGCGAGACCGTAACCGCGGGCCAGACCCTGGTGGTGCTGGAGTAGATTTTGGGACAATAGGAATTGCCATTCGATTCGAAGCTTTACGGGAGCCGTGTGGCTCGGATCCTGGCTCTCGATCAAGACGGAAATCGCCTGATTCCATTGGCAGCCGGCGGAGTCCCACCGAAGGAGGCGCACGCGGCCTTAACGAAACAGAAAGCGTTAGATTTGTTTCCGCACGCGTCTGCTCCCGAAGCGGCCCTGGCAGGACTATGGGTGTATTTTTCCTGTTTCGACCAAGGCCACAAGATCGCGCAGGATATCGAAACCCCGGAAGGCAGTTTCTGGCACGCGCTTCTGCATCGGCAGGAGCCGGACCCCGGCAATGCCGCCTATTGGTTCCGGCAAGTTGGTTCTCATCCCGGTTTTGCCGATCTCAGTAAGGCGGCCGCTGCTATAGCTGGCCAGTATCCTGAGGCCGGATGCCGCTTGGATGGCCGCTGGGATCCGTTCGCGTTCATCGATTTCTGCGAGCAAGCGCGGCGCGCGCCGGCAACTCCGGCCGAGCGTGCCGCACTCGAGATCCAGCGCGCCGAATGGCAGCTTCTGTTTGACTATTGCGCGAGGTCGCGTTCGTGAGCCGCGGCCGTACACTCCTGGCGTTGATCTTGGGCGCCGGCTTGGTCCTGGTCGCCTGGCTCGTTTCCAAGAAGACCAAGCCGCCGGAAATTGAGTTCACCAAAGTCACGCGAGAAAACATCGTGAGCATGCTCTCCACCAACGGTAAAGTGGAACCCATCGAGTGGATGCCCGCGCGCGCCGAGCGGGCCGGAGTAGTCGCGCACGTGCTGATCAGCCGCGGCCAGCAGGTCCACAAGGACCAACCGCTGGTGGAGCTCGATACTCGTGTAGCGCAGGCTGAGCTTTCCCGCGCCCAGGCTGGAATTCAGCAGGCCCAGACCGAGCAACAGGTGCTCAATCAGGGCGGCCGGATCTCGCAGCGCCAGCAAGTGGATGCGGACCTGGCGCGCGCCCGGCTTGATCTCGACGTCGCTAAGAAACAGGCCCAGGCGCTGGAGCGTCTGGTGGACAAGCAAGCTGCCACGCGCGTCGAACTGGATGCCGCGCGGCAGTCCGCCGATCAATTGCAGCTGCGCATCCAGGCGCTCGAAGCGCAGAAATCGGCGCTCGTAACCGGCACCGATAAGGAGATAGCAAAATCCAAGCTGCAGGAAGCTCAAGCCGCCGCCCAAATCGCACGAACCAACCTGGAGCTCAGCGTGGTGCGTGCGCCCATGGACGGGGTGCTTTACGATTTCGACTTGAAGCAAGGCGCGTTCGTCAATCCGGGCGACCTGATTGCCAGAGTGGGAAAGCTGGATCGCGTTCGCGTCACGGTCTATGTCGATGAGCCGGATCTAGGCAGGGTCCACAGCGGCGAGCCGGTGGTTATCACTTGGGACGCGATGCCTGGACATCAATGGAAGGGCGCAGTGGACAAACTCCCGACGCAGGTCGTCAAGCTGGATACCCGGCAAGTGGGAGAAGTCGGCTGCGTAATCGAGAATCCGGATCGCGACCTGCTGCCGAATGCGAACATCACGGCCGAGATCCAGGCCACCACCGCGGAGAATGCCTTGGTTGTCCCGAAGGAGGTCATCCGGCGGCAGGGCGCCGAGACCGGTGTCTTTCTGCTCCAGAACGATCGAGTGGTCTGGCGCAAGGTGAGCCTGGGCGTGGCCAGCTATACCAAGACGCAGGTGCTGTCGGGATTGAACGAGGGCGATGCCGTGGCGCAGCCCAGCGAAAAGGCGCTCAAGGACGGCTTGCGGGTCGAGCCCGTGTTTCAGTAGCGGCCTCGGGCGAGTTGATGGCGAGCGGCTCGACCGGATATCCCAACTCGCGCCAGGTTTCGATCCCGCCTTTGAGCGGCCGCACCCGCAGCACGCCTTTGCGTAAGAGCTGCAGCGCCGCACGGGCGCTAGAGGCTTCGTTCGGTCAAGAACAGTAGAGCACCACTTCCTTGTCGCGGGGGATCTCCTCGTGGCGTCGCTCCAGGTCTTCGAGGGCGATCCAGAGCGCGCCCGGCAGCTTGACGCGGTCGTACTGCACTTCGAGAGCCCGGCGCAGGTCAACGATAATTACATCGTTTTCCTGTTGGAGCATTGCTCGCAGCTCTTCCGGTGTCACGCGCGCGACGCGCAGGTCGCGGATGAATCTTTGGCGCTGGTAATACTTCCAGGCGATGTAAGCAGCCAGCAGTCCGATGAGGACCAGCAGTAGTCCGGATCCCATCCGGCGCAGGTAGTCGGCAACGTCTTCGAGCTGATCGCGAAAAACGAAACCCGCTCCCAGGTAGACCCCGCTCCAGATCACAGCGCCCGCCGCATCCGCGCTCAGAAATTTCCAGGCGGGCATGCGCGTGAGTCCCGCCAGCGGCGCCGCGGCCGCACCGAGCCCGGGTACAAACTTGGCAAATACCAGCGCTAACGCGCCGAAGCGCGAGAAAAGACCCTTGGTGTTGCTGACACAGGAATCGGGTTCGAGCGAAAGCCGGCACAGCAGGTTCAATATGGACCGGCCGCGTACCCGACCCAGCCGGAACCAGATCGCATCGCTCAGCATTGCTGCACACACGGCCAGGCCCAGCGAGATGTCAAAAGATCTAAAACCGAGCCCCGCCAGCGCACCCATCGCCAGCAAGACGGGAAATGAGGGAACCGGCAGCCCGAGCTGCTCGGCGAATACGTTCGCCGCCAGCACCCAATATCCGTGCCGTAACAGGAATGGAATGACCGCGTGCATCGACTCTAGTGTAGATGCGCGGCGGCGCCGGATGATTCACATGGGCGCCCGCGCAAGGCTCGTTAGAAACTTGATTCCGGGGATATTCTTTTGGCTGAGGCGTTCGTCGTTGGTGATGAAAAGATCGATATCGGCCGAAGAAGCGCAAGCCAGTTGGATCGCGTCCGCAGGCTGGATGGAGCGGTCCTGCCGGATTCGTCCGTAGGATTCGGCCGCCGAAAAATCGAATGGGCAGACGCTGATCTGGTCCGATGAGAAGAGCTCTCGATACCGGTCCACCAGAGCGCTATTTCCGCGTGAGATTGGCTTCACTAGGACTTCACCCACGGTCATTGCACTCGTGAATAGGCGGTCACCCCGGCGCAACATCCGCCGCCGCAAGTCCTGCACTTGTAGTCCAAACTGGGGATGGTCTTCGAGCATATAGATGAAAAGGTTAGTGTCCCAGAAGGTATTGGCCAGACGCGTTTTACCCTTCCTTGGAATGATCGCCGTACCAATTGGCTCGAAGACTCCGAACGTATTCGTCGGTATCGGTATCGGCCCAAATCTCTTTGCCGAGGCCGCGCATTTGCAGGATCGGGTCGTCTTCTTCTTTCATCGGTTTTCCTTCTCCCGAGTATGTGCGTTCGTACCAGTCCAGCAGATAGTGGTATTGCTCAGGCAGTTCTTCTAGCTTGGGTTTGATTTTTCCCCGCCGAGCGGGATGGGCGCGATCGCCGGAGCGGAACAAACGGTAGGTGTCGTCCGGCAGCCGGTAGAACATCCTATATCTGGCCGAGTTGGGCTCTAGATTCGCCACATTGTGGAGATAAATGTGCGCTTGCAGGCCTGGCCTGAGTTCAGATGTTGCACGTTCGGTGCGTAGCCGCTCTAAGATTTCCCGCGCAGTGAAAGATTCCTGGTCTGGATGTTCGTGATGAAGTAGAGCCAAACCAACCCAGGCCTCGTCGGCAACCCGGATCTGCTTCGCCATTTTCGCCTTGGTGCCCATCGCATAACTCCAATACCAGTATAAACAGATTTACCATGTTCCTGTCAATAGTTATGGTTATTCAGAATTCAGATTCTTACATGTGTGATATAATTCCTTTACAATGAGACGGTTACACGTACTGCTCCTAGCCAGTTCCAGCCTCCTAGCACAGCCTTACGATCTGGTAATCCGAAATGGCCATGTTATCGACGGAACAGGCTCGCCTTGGTACTCCGCCGACATTGCGATTCAGAATGGCCGGATCGCAGCCATTGGCCAACTAAGCCAAGTGTCGGCGAAGCGCAGCGTCGACGCGCGCGGATTGACCGTCGCACCTGGATTCATCGATATGCTCGGCCAGTCCGAACTGACGATTCTCGTCAATCCTCATCTGCCTTCGAAAATCTTCCAGGGGATCACTACCGAGATCACCGGCGAGGGCGATTCCGTGGCGCCGCTCAACGACGCAATGAAACGTGCGCGAAGCACATCCTACGAACACTTAGGCATTCGGCCGGATTGGACCACGTTTCGCGAGTACTTCGCGCGCCTGGAAAAGCAGGGGCTGGGAATCAACCTGGCAAGTTACGTGGGAGCGACGTCGGTGCGGCGAATGGTGATCGGCGAGGATGACCGCGCGCCTACGCCCGGGGAACTGGAGCGCATGAAGCAACTAGTTCGAAATGCTATGCACGACGGAACGGTGGGCCTGTCGACGGCTCTGCAATACGCGCCCGCTCCATACGCCACCACGGAAGAACTGATCGCGCTCGCGTCTGAAAGCGCGAAGCTGGGCGGAATCTACGCTACCCACATGCGCAGCGAAGGCGACGCTGAGACCGCTGCGATCGATGAAGTGATCCGTATCGCGCGCGAAGCCAAGACGCCGGCCGAAATCTGGCATCTGAAGGCCGCGGGCAAGAATAACTGGGGCCGGATGCCGGAGATCGTCGCGCAGATCGAAAAGGCGCGGGCGTCGGGACTAGAAATCAGCGTCAACACTTATGCCTATGCGGCCTGGTTCAACGATTTTTCCGCGTTCATTCCGCCCTGGGCGCACGACGGCGGCGACGCGAAGCTGATCGAGCGGTTGAAAGATCCCGCTATGCGCGCCCGGATTCGCAAGGATATGGAGACGCCGAGTAAGGATTGGGACAACGAGTGGCAGGAGATCCCCGGCCCCGAGGCGATCCTGATCAGCGTGGCGCACAATCCCAAGCTGGTTCCTTTACAAGGCAAGACCATCGCGGAAATCGCGAAATTGTGGAACAAAGATCCGATCGACACCATTTTCGATTTCCTCATCGAAGACAACGCGTTCACTTCGGTGGCAGTATTCGGGATGTCCGAGCCCGACGTGGCGTTGGCGCTCCAGCAACCTTGGGTTTCCATCTGCAACGATTCCCAGGGCACGGCGCCGGATGGCTTGCTGGGCCGCGAGCATCCCCATCCGCGTGCTTATGGAACCTTCCCTCGCATTCTGCGCAAGTACGTCCGTGAGGAACACAAACTGTCGCTCGAAGATGCCATTCGTAAGTTCAGCGCTTTACCGGCCGAGAAACTTCGCCTGACGGATCGAGGAGTGCTGAAAAAAGGCATGTGGGCCGACATTGTCGTTTTCGATCCAGCGACGATCCGCGATGTTGCGACGTTTGACCAGCCCAATCAGTTATCGGAGGGCATGCGGTACGTTTTGGTGAACGGTGTGCCTGTGATTGAAAACGGTAAGCAAACCACCGCACTCCCAGGCAAAGTGTTGCGCGGGCCAGCGTACGTGCCGTAATATGGCTTCCGCCGTTTCTACTGGTACATCCGGCGCTCGCGGCGCATGAAGGCCGGAACTTCGAGGTCGTCCACTGCAACCGGCGCGGGCTCTTCCGTAGGAGGAGGAGGGGGAGGCGGCGGTGCCGGAGCGGGTGTATCGCGGAAGAGTGACGTAGGCATCGGCGCGGGCTCGGGAACAGGAGCAGGCGGAGGCGGTGGAGCGACGAACGGTTCCGGCATCGACCAATCGGAAACGCCGGCCGGGCACGGCGCGCCAACTGCGGCAGACTGTCGCGCTGGAACCCCGTGGCAATCACGGTGATCTTCACTTCGTCCTTCAAGCGCTTCGTTCATGACCACGCCGAAGTTGATCTGCGCGTCTTCATTCGCGGTGGCGTCGCGGATCAGCGAGCAGGCTTCGTTCACGTCGTGCAGGCTGAGCTTGCTCGAGCCGGTGATGTTGATCAGCACGCCGCGCGCGCCCTTCACGCCGCCTTCTTCCATCAACGGAGAACTGATGGCCTGCCGCGCGGCTTCGATGGAGGCGTTTTCGCCCGTGGCCGACGCGGTGCCCATCATGGCGTAACCCATGCCCAGCATGATGGCGCGAATGTCGGAGAAATCGCGATTGATCAGGCCCGGCGTGGTGATGATATCGCTGATGCCTTGCACCGCCTGGCGTAGGATGTCGTCGGCGATGCGGAACGCCTCGAAGAAACTGGTGCCGCGCGGGACCAATTCGAGCAGCCGGTCGTTGGGAATCGTGATCACCGTATCGACACGTGCCGCCGAGTTCGGCCAAGTCCGCGTCGGCCTGCTTCATGCGGCGCGGGCCTTCGAACGCGAAAGGCTTGGTGACCACGGCGACCGTGAGCGCGTTCAATTCCTTGGCGAGCGAAGCCACGACAGGCGCGGCTCCAGTGCCGGTGCCGCCGCCCAGGCCGGCAGTGACGAACACCATGTCGGCGCCTTCCAGAACCTCAATGATGCGCTCGGTGTCTTCGAGCGCCGCTTGTCTGCCGAGCGAGGGATCGGACCCGGCGCCCAAGCCGTTGGTTACTTTCGAGCCGATGGCTAGCTTGTTGGGGACGGGTGACGCGTTGAGCGCCTGGACGTCGGTGTTGAGAATGTGAAACTCAACGCCGGCCAGCCCCTCGTCCATCATGCGGGCGACGGCGTTTGATCCGCCGCCGCCCACTCCCACCACCTTAATCCTGGTTCCGAGCAGAGCTTCTTCCTGGATGGCAAACTTCAACGTGTCCATTCAAATCCTCCTGTAGCGTTCAAAATTTCACCTGTGCGGTAGAACCGCCCCGCTGCGAGCCAGCGGCTCATCGGAACAACAACCCCATCAGGCCGGGCGCCTTGCGCTTGGTCTCCCGGTTGGTCTTCAATCGTGCGGAATATTTCGCCAGTCCGGACGCCGTGGTCCAGACCGGTGTACAAAGTTCGTCTGGAAAATTTTCGATACCGGTAGGCAGCGCGTTGCGCGCCGGGCAATTGAGAACGCGCTCGGCCATGTCGCACATGCCGTTGAGCAGCGCACCGCCACCGGCCAGGATCACGCCTTCCAGCAGCTTCTGATCCATGCGAATGGTCACCAGCTCGGAGCCCACATGGATGAACAGCTCTTCGGCGCGCGCTTCCAGAATCTCGTTCAACTGCTTGCGCGACGCTTCACGAGGCGCGCGGCCATCCGCCGACGGCAGCTCGATATAACTGTTGTCGGCGGTGAGCCCGAGAATGGCGCATCCGTATTCGATCTTGAGGCGCTCGGCGTCGTCGTATTGCAGGGTCAGGCCGACGGCCACATCGCGCGTGAAGTGATCCGCCGAGATCGGCAGCGTACGCGCGAGCATGACGGCTTCGCCTTCGTACACAATCAGCTCGCTGGAATGCATGCCGATATCCAGCACCGCTACGCCGCGATTGCGATCGTCGCGCGAGATAGCGGCATAGGCCGCGCCCACGGGCTCGAATACGGTTTCTTCCACCGCATAGGAAGCCTGCTGAATGGCAGTCAGGATCGACTCATGCTCCTGCTCGGAAACGGTGGCGATGTGGACGTTGGCTTCCAGGCGCGAGCAGGTGGAACCGCGCGGGTAGCGCTTGCCGGACCGGCCATCGAGCGTGAAGTCCTGCGGGAACAGTTGCAGGATCATGCGGTCTTCTTCCAGCCGCACCATCTCGGCGCGTTCCACCGCGTAGGCCATGTCTTCGAGCGTGATGGCGCGGGGGCGTCCGAACTCATACAACCCGCGCACATTGTGCCCGTCGACACTGCTGCCGCCAATCCCCACTACCATGGCGTCGACAACAGCCTGCGCTTCGAATTCGGCTCGGCGCACGGCGGCCTGGACGCAGGACATGAGCGCTTGCTGGTCAGCCAACCTGCTCTTGTGCCACCCGGTGGAAGCTACTTCGCCGTGCCCGCGATATTTCACCCGCCCGTCTTCGAGCGCCAGGATGATGCAGCGCGTGAAGGCGCTGCCCAGGTCTAGTCCCACCGCGAGCGGCGTCCTATCGTGCACTGCCGGAATCCTCCAAACCGGTGATGCGGTCATCCAGACGCAGGTCGAACGTCGAGGCCTGCGGCATCTTGCGGTGAATATCGGAATAATGCTCCAGGAAATTTTCCAGGCGCGACGAGAAATTGCTCTCGCCCAGCAACAGCGTCACCGCGCGGCCTTGTACGGCCCAGGAAATCTTCAAGTCATCGAGATCGCTCACATCCACTTCCGACACGCCGTCGGCATGCCGGCCCAGATCTTTCATCAGCTGCAGCATCCGTCTGACTCGTTGGGCGCGCTTACCCGGCGGCTCGCCGGTTGGAATGCCGGAGAGCACGGGGAGCTTGAACGGCGCACGGGCCGGTGGATCGAGAATCACGCCTTCGTCGTCGATCAACGCCCAGCGCGTGATGTCGGCGGCCGGCAACTTTACGAATGCAACCGGCTTTCGTTCAGTCACGGCGACCATCAGCTGGTCCGGCCAAACACGCACGATGGAAGCTTGTTGCACCCAATTGACATTCAGCAGGGCTTTGCGGCGGGCCGCCATGGGAAGCAGGTAGACGCTGCGGCCGTAGTCTTCGTCGAACAGGCGCAGGATCCGCGCGCGCGAAGCGTACCGCACGCCACTCAACTGGATGTTGGCGCTTTCCTGACCGTAGTCGGCCGGGCCGGCCAAGAAGAAACGTGGATCGCGAATCAGGAACTGCTCGAAACGTTGCGCAGCGTAGATGCCGGCGGCCAGCACCAGACACATCGCGGCGGCGATAAAGCTGTAGCGCACGATCGTCCTGGTAGGGATGGGCCGGCGCTTCTTGGCGGCGTCCTGAGCCATCTAGGCCGCCTCCCGGAGCTTTTCGAGCACTCGATCGCCCACTTGCCAAACATTGCCCGCGCCCAAGGTCAGCACCAGATCGCGCTCGCGGGATTTCCGCACCACAGTGTCGGCGGTCTGCTCGACGGTTCCGGTGTATTCCACGGAGCGCTGCCCGAAATCGCGCATGCGCTGGGCGAGCGCTTCCGCCGTGACGCCTTCGATCGGGCTCTCGGATGCGGCATAAATGTCCAGGATGAACACCAGGTCGGCCTGGTGAAAACTCTTGGCGAACTCATCCATGAGGTGCTGCGTGCGCGTGTAACGATGCGGTTGGAAGACCACCAGGATGCGGCCGAAGTTGCAGAGCTTGGCGGCGTCCAGCGTGGCGCGAATTTCGGTGGGGTGGTGGCCGTAATCGTCGATCACGGTGACGCCGCGCGCCTGGCCGCGCTTCTGGAATCTGCGGTCCACGCCGGAGAAGCTCTCGATAGCTTGTCGGATGATTTCGAGCGGAACTTCCAACTCCAGCGCAACCGCAATGGCGGCCGTGGCATTCAGCACGTTGTGCATGCCGGGGACGCGCAGGTGGAACTCGCCCAGATCCTGCCGCCGTCCGCGAACCGTGAAACGGCTTTCGAAGGCGCCGCAGTTCGCATCGACAATTTGCAGCGCAGCCTGGTTGCTGCGGCCGTACGTGATGCTGCGCCGGTTGATGGACGGAAGGAGCTGTTGGATGTTTTCGTCATCCAGGCAGAGAATCGCGGCGCCATAGAACGGCACTTTCTGGATAAATTCGAGAAACGCAGCGCGGATCTCGACGATGGAGGGGTAATGATCCAGATGTTCGTGATCGATGTTGGTGACGATGGCGAGAATCGGGCTGAGCTTGAGAAACGAGCCGTCGCTTTCATCCGATTCGACCACCAAAAAATCGCTCTGCCCGACGCGCGCGTTGGAGCCGCCCATGGACGCGGTCTTGCCGCCCACCACCACGGTGGGATCGAGCCCCGCAGTGTTGAGAACGGTCGCGATCATTGAAGTGGTGGTGGTCTTGCCATGGCTTCCGGCGACCGCGATGCCGTACTTCAGACGCATCAGCTCGGCCAGCAACTCACCGCGCGGAATCACCGGGATCTTGAGACGGCGCGCTTCGGCCAGCTCAGTGTTTCGCTCATCGATGGCCGAGCTAACCACGATGGCTTTGGCGGTGCCGACATTGGATGCCGCATGCCCCTCGTAGATTCGCGCTCCGAGCCGTGCCAGGCGCTCGGTGGTCGCGCTGAGTTTCAGATCCGATCCGCTGATTTGATAGCCCAGATTGAGCAACACTTCGGCGATTCCGCTCATGCCGATGCCGCCGATTCCGACGAAGTGCAAGTGTTGGGGCTTAAAAAACATTTTAAATACGTATTGTTTCGGGTTTGGAGCTCAAAGTCAATTCCGAACGGCCGCGGCGGCCACGGCCTCCTCCACAATTTCGGCGGCGCGCCGGGCTGCGCCGGGATGGGCGAACGTTCGCGCCTGCTCTCCCATGTGCTGCAACATGCTCGGTTGCGAAGCGAGCTTGCGTACTTCTTCGAAGAATCGGCCGCCGTCCATCTCGTGATCGAGAATCAACCTTGCTGCGCCGGAGCGCGCGAAGGCCTCGGCGTTGCGAAGCTGGTGTTGATCGGCGGCGTGCGGCAGTGGAACCAGGACGGATGGTTTTCCAGCCGCGGCCAGTTCCGCCACCGCGCCGGCGCCCGCGCGGCAAATCACCAGGTCGGCTTGAGCGAAGGCGGCGGGCATGTCGTCGATGAATGGGACGATCCGGCCTTCGAGACCACTCTCGTTGAACTTCTTCGCCAGCGCTTCAAACGCCGCCGATCCGGTCTGATGGATGAAACGAACATTGGAGGCGGCCTCGCGGAAGTAGCGCCAGCTTCCCGCGGCAGCTTGATTCAAGGTGCGCGAGCCTTGGCTGCCGCCGGTGATCAAAACGGTGAGCGTCGCTTCCCGCGGCTTGGGCGGAATCGCGAAAAACTCGGGGCGCACGGGGAGGCCCGTGATTTCCGATTTGCCTCGCGGAAAAAAGCGAGCAGCCTCTGGAAAGCTCAGCAGCGCGCGTGTCACGAATCGTCCCACCTGGCGATTGGTGAGGCCCGGCATGGCGTTAGGTTCCATAACTACTAGCGGTAGGCGTTTCCAGAGCGCTGCCAGGACCACCGGACCAGCCGCGTAGCCGCCCATGCTGAAAACCGCGGACGGGCGGTGTTGCTTCAGGAGGGAAAAAACTTTGCCGACACTCAATGGAAGCTGGGCCAGCGTGCGAATGGTGCGCGCGATACCTACCCGCTTCAGGCCGCCGATTTCGATGAACTCCAGTGGAAATCCGGCGGCCGGGACGAGCTTGGCTTCAAAGCCCGTGCGTGTACCGACGAATATGGACTGGTGGCCGCGCGATTGCAATTCGCGCGCGACCGCGAGCAGTGGGACTACGTGACCTCCCGTGCCGCCTCCCGCCATCATGATCGTCGCCATCCCAAGCTCATCCGGAGTGTTCACTGACGCTCAGCAGCATCCCTAGACAGATCATGGTGCTCATCAGCGAGCTGCCACCGGCGCTGATCATGGGCAGCGGAATTCCTTTCGTAGGACCCATGCCGAGCACGACGCTCATGTTAATCAGCGCCTGGAGGACTACCGATGAGGTGACGCCCAGCGCCAGATATCGCCCGAAGGCGTCGTTCGTCACCCAGCAAAGTTCCAGCCCGCGCCACAAGATGACCAGGAATCCAATCAGCAGCGCGGAGCAACCGAACAATCCCAACTCTTCTCCGACCACCGCATAAATAAAGTCGGTGTGCGCTTCGGGAAGATAAAGAATCTTCTGCTTGCCGTGCATGAGGCCCAAGCCGGCCACTCCGCCGCTGCCGACGGCGATCTTGGATTGTCTCACCTGATACCCAGGGTCGCGCGTGGTTATCGATTGGCTGACGTATTTCTTGATCTTGCCCTCGGGGTCGAAATAGGCGATGCGCTTGTATTCGGGGTCGAAGAAGCCGATGATGCGCGCGATGCGATACGGTTTGGAAATAACGAAGCCAACGCAAGCGAGCAAGCCCAGGACCAGCGCCGCCGCCACGAATTTTCGCTCCAGTCCGGCGACAAAGAAAACAATCGCGGCGGGCAAGATCAGAACGATCGCGGTGCCGAGGTCGCCGAATCCGACCGTGGCCGCAAGAACGGCTAGTGCGAGCCCGGCGGCGGCGACGGTGCGGCGGTTGTTAATCGCATCCTGCTTCAGCGTGACGAAGTAGGCGAAAAAAATGATCAGCGCGGGCTTGCCGAATTCAGACGGCTGCAGCGAGCCGAGGCCTTCGAAGCGAAACCAGCGATGGGTTTTGGGGTCGAGGAAGAAAACCACGATCTGCAAGAACAGCACGACGCCCAATGATCCGTAGGCCCAGCTCGCGGTTTGGAGCCGGCGATAATCCCGCCGCTTGAAATACATCAGCGCGGCGAACGAGACCACAGCCCAGGCGAGCTGGTGGCCGGCGTAGTGAAAGCTCGGATTGATTTGGGTATCCAACTGCGAGGCGATTGGCGCCACCGAAGCCACCGAAGATGCGCTGTACACCATCACGACGCCGAATGAGACCATGGCCACGATGGTGGAAAACAGCATCCAGTCGGATTTCAAACGTTGCGCCACTAGTGGGCTCCTTCGGCAAGAGCGTTGACAAGCTCCTTGAAGATCCGGCCGCGGTGCTCGAAATTCTCGAATTGATCGAAGCTGGAGCAAGCGGGAGCAAGCAGTACGGTATCGCCGGGCTCGGCCGAGCGATAGGCTTGCTGGAGGGCTGCCGCTAGCGTGCCGCACTGCACCACAGCCGCCGTGCCCTGGCCGAGTTGGGAAGCTATCTTGCTTGCGGCCGCACCGATCAACAAAGCCGCCCGAGCTTTCTGGCGCAGAGGTTCGCGCAGCACTGTATAGTCGCTGTCCTTATCTTTGCCGCCCAGGATGATCCACAAGCCGCCGGGAAAAGCGTCGATGGCTTTGAGTGTGGCGTCGACGCTGGTGGCCTTGGAGTCGTTGTAGTAGGCGACGCCGTTGATCTCGCGCACCAGCTCGAGACGATGTTCCACGGGTGCGAAAGTCGCGGCGGCTTGAGCGATCTGCGCGGGCCGAGCTCCCGCTTCGCGCGCAATCAGCGCTGCGGCCATCACGTTTTCGTAATTATGCCGGCCGCGCAGGCGAAGCTGGCGGACGTTCAAGAGCGGTTCGCCGTCTAATACGATTTCCTCTTTGACCAACCATGCGCCGGAAACCGCGTGCGTTCCGCTGAACCAAATGGTCCGGGCGGGCGTGCGCTCGGCGAATCCGGCGGTAACCGGATCGTCGGCATTCAAAACGGCTACATCGCCCGAGCGCTGCGTTTCAAATAGGCGCGCCTTGGCGTTGGTGTAGCCCTCGAAAGTGTGATGCCGGTCCAGATGATTCTGCGTGATGTTCAGGCAAGCGGCGATGCCGGCATGAAAGGTCTGAATGGTCTCCAGCTGGAAACTCGAAAGTTCCAGCACATTCCACTGGTCGGGCCGCGAAGTGTCGATCAGCGACGCCGGCGGCGTTCCGATATTGCCTCCCACCTGGCAGGCGATTCCCGACTCCCGCAGAATATGTCCGGTGAGAGCGGTAGTGGTGGTCTTGCCATTGGTCCCGGTCACTCCGATGTTGCGACCTTGAAGGTAGGGCGCAGCCAACTCCACTTCGCCGATCACTGGTATTCCGCGCGCACGCACGTCGTGGAGCAGCGGGAGATCGGCCGGGACACCCGGAGAGATCACCACCAGCTCCGCGTTTTGAAAAGCGGCTTCTGTTTGCGGTTCCACGGTTACGCCCAGCACTTCCCCCATTGGTTTTTCATCCACGGCTCGCACAATGGCGCCCTTCTCGCGCAGCAGCCGGAGCGCCGCCACGCCGGATCGCGCCATTCCGACCACCACCACATGCGCGCCCTCCAGTTTCATCTCAGCTTCAAGGTGGTGAGAGCGAACAACGCCATCACCAATCCGGTAATCCAAAAGCGCGTAATGATCTTGGACTCCTGCCAGCCCAACGCTTCGAAATGATGATGGATCGGCGCCATCTTGAAAATTCGTTTCTTGCGGAGTTTGTAGCTCCCTACTTGCAGAATGACCGACAAGGCCTCGATCACATAAACGCCGCCGATGAAAACCAGCAGGATTTCCTGTTTGATCAGGACCGCGACCACGCCCAGCGCGCCGCCCAAGGCGAGCGAACCCACGTCGCCCATGAAAATTTCGGCTGGATGCGCGTTGTACCACAGGAAGCCAAGCGAAGCACCCACCATCGAGCCGCAAAAGATAGTCAACTCCGAGGTTCCCGGCGAGCGCGCCAGCTCCAGATATTCGGCGAAACGCGCGTTGCCTTCGATGTAAGTCAGAACTGTCATGGCGCCGGAGGCGATGATCATCAACCCGATGGCCAGGCCGTCCAAACCGTCGGTCAGATTGACGGCATCCGAAGAACCGACGATTACCAAAACCATGAAGGCATAGAAACCCACAAACGCCAGCGGGTAGGTGTACCAGCGGTGGGTGAGCGAGTCGATGAGCATATCCGGCTTGAAGGATTTGAAAAACGGCATGTTGATGCTGGTCGAGTAAGCCTTCTGCGCGTGCAGAGTGAGCAGCATGAAACCTATCACCAGAGCCGCGGCGACTTGCAGAAGGAATTTCTCCTTTACCGTCAGGCCCTCGTTCTGGCGATGACGGATCTTGGCGTAATCGTCCCAAAATCCGATAAAACCGAAGCTCACTAAGCCAAATAATGCGATCCAGATATAAGCGTTGGCCAGATTGGCCCACAGTAGCGTCGGAACAACGATGGAAATGATGATCAGGATTCCGCCCATGGTAGGCGTGCCGGCTTTTTTCATGTGCGATTTCGGCCCGTCTTCGCGGATGTATTGGCCGATCTGGAACTGGCGCAGTTTGGAGATCAGCCAGGGGCCGAGCGCTACCGACAATAACAATGCGGTGATGCTCGCGAAAGCTGTCCGAAAGGTCGCGTATTGGAACACGCGGAACGGCGTGAACGAGTGAAACAGCTTTTCGTAGAACAGCCAGTAGAGCATTACGGTGTTGCCGCGAGGAACCTCTCCAGGGCGCGTTCGACGTGTGTTCCACGCGAACCCTTAAACAACATCGCGTCGCCGGGTTGGGCGATCTTGCGTAAGTAGTCGCCTGCTTCAGCGGCGTCGGAGAAAAAAAACGCGGCGTCGACTGCCTGGCCCGCTTCTTTAGCTGCGTCCACTAAATGGCAGGCCTCGCCGCGTATGCCAACGAGCACATCAATTCCGCTGCTCGCGACGTAGCGACCTACTTCGCGGTGCAGGGACCCGGCCCAGTGGCCGAGCTCGAGCATCTCCCCCAGCACGGCAATGCGCCGTTTGGCTGGTGTATCCCGGAGCACGTCGATCATGGCGCGCGCCGCATCGGGATTGGAGTTGTAGCAATCGTTCAAAATCAGAATTCCGTGGTGAAAGAATCGCTCGCCTCGCATGGCGCCGGTGGTGAACTCTTTAACGGCCGTGGTGAGCTGTCGAGGCTGGATGCCGAAAAGGCCGGCCACCGCAATGCCCGCCAGCAGGTTGAGCAGGTTATGACGGCCGATTAACGGGCTCTCGAACGCGACGCCGTCCACCTGGAAGCGCAGACCCTGCTCGGTCAGTTCTACATCGCGGGCGCGAACGTCCGCGCCATCGCCCAGGCCGAAGGTCACGGTTCGGCCGGGATGCACTTCGCGGAATCGCGCGACCGACGGATCGTCGGCGTTGAGCACGGCCACGCCGTCGGGAGGCAAAGCCTCAATCAATTCGCGTTTGGCGCGAGCTATGCCTTCAATGGAATCGAAAGCTTCTATGTGCGCATGGCCGACGTTGGTTACGACGCCGATTTCGGGACGGGCGATCGCGCTGAGATCGCGAATTTCGCCCGCGTGGTTCATGGCGAGCTCGATCACCGCGACACGCGCCTCGTGCGGCAAGCGCAAAAGAGAAAGCGGCACTCCGACGTGATTATTCAAATTGCCGATGCTCTTGCCAACCGGCATGGCGACCGAGAGCATGGCCGCGATAATGTCCTTGGTGGTTGTTTTACCGGCGCTGCCCGTCACCCCCACCACTTCCCCGCCCCACTCGAGGCGCGCCCAGGCGGCGATGCGTTGCAGCGCTCCCAGCGTATCGGGAACCACCAGGACCGGACCACCTTGCTTGACGCTGGCGATCGCAGCTACTGCGCCTTTGCGAAGCGCCTCGGCGACGAATGCGTTGCCGTCGTAATTCGGGCCGCACAAAGCAAAAAAAAGATCGCCCGGCGCAATGGTCCGCGTGTCTGTGCTCCAGCCGGTGATGGGTGCGTCGATCTCCACCGGAATGCCAAGCACCTCGCCGATTTGCTTCAAAGAAAATTCCATCGCCACGTCTAGCGCCTGCATGGTCTACTTCCCATAACCCAACTCGCGCAGGATGGCACGCGCGGTCTCCCGGTCGTCAAAATGTATGACGCGATCCTTCAAAACTTGATACGTCTCATGCCCCTTCCCGGCTAGAATCACGATGTCCTTGGGCTTAGCCTCGCGCAGCGCCGCGCGGATAGCGCTCTCTCGATCCGGCTCGATGATGTGGGGCGTGTCGAAGCGGCGTAAGCCCACCAAGGCGTCGTTCATGATCGCGATGGGATCTTCCGAGCGCGGATTATCCGAAGTCAACACCACGAAATCGCTGGCCTGGGCCGCCGCCATGCCCATGAGCGGACGTTTGGAACGGTCCCGGTCGCCGCCGCAGCCGAACAAGGTGATGACACGCGCCGGCTTGAGCGCCCGCGCCACCGCGATTACATTCTTCAGCGCGTCGTCGGTATGCGCGTAGTCCACTACCACCATGAACGGCTGCCGCTGGTCCACGGTTTCAAAACGCCCCGGTATGCTGCGGCAGGCGGCGATTCCGCGCGCGATGGTCTCCCAGTTAAACCCGTAGCTCAAGGCTGTCCCGCAGGCCGCCAGGATGTTATACGCGTTGATCTTGCCGACCAGAGGGGACGCCAGGCGAAACTGCTGGTTTCGATAATCTACCGTGAATCGCAATCCACTGAAATCCATTTCGAGGCCAGAGGCGCGCAAATCGGCGCCGGGGTCGAAACCATAGCGAATCGTTTGCACTTGCGGTGCCGTGCGGATTTGCTGCCCGTAGGGGTCGTCAAAATTGATTATGGCCCAGGGCGGAGGTGTCGCGCCGCGCGGCTGAAATAGCAGGGTTTTCGCCGCGAAATAATCCTCCATGGTGTGGTGGAAATCCAGATGGTCCCTGGTCAGATTGGTAAAGACGGCGGTGTGAAATGTGATTCCGTAGACACGATCGAGGGCCAGGGCGTGGGAGGAGACTTCCATGGTGGCGTGTGTGCCGCCGGCCTGCTCCAGCTCGTGGAAAATGCGGTAAAGATCCAGCGATTCCGGCGTGGTGTTGACCGCGGGACGCACTTCGCCGGCCAGACGATATTCTATGGTGCCGAGCAGCGCTGTCGTTTTTCCGGCGGCGCGCAGGATTGAATCGATCAGAAACGTCGTGGTTGTTTTTCCGTTGGTTCCGGTGACACCGGTCAGACCCAGCCGCTGGTCGGGATGGTCGTAGAAATTGCGCGCGGCGGTCGCCAGCGCCTGACGGCCGTGCTCGGCTTCGATCCAGGTTCCCTGAAAGTCCGTCGGCGCCGGCAGCTCGCTCACCACCGCGACCGCGCCCTTGGCAATCGCTTCTTGCGCGAACTGGCGTCCGTCAGCGCGAGCGCCGGGAAAGGCGAAGAACAGAAAACCCGTCTGCACCTTGCGCGAGTCGTATTCCAACCCGGTCACTTCTCTACTCCCCGTTTCCAATGAAAGCGGCGCCCTGAGCCGGACCCCGTTCAGGATGTCCGCTAGCGTCATCTTCCAAATTCGATCCTGATGGCGCGCCCCTGCGGCAAAACTTCTCCAGGCGCGGGAATCTGAGCGCGAGCGATTCCGCTGCCTTTGAACTCGACCGGAATGCCAAGGGCCGCCGATTCCTGGATTACATCCCGCATGGACTTACCCTCAAAGTTGGGCACGCGCGCAGCACCGTCGGGGGCGGGCTCCAAAAAAGACCGCTGGTCCAGGGCGTCTTTTGCAGAAGCCACCGGTCGGTCGTCGGCGGCATCGGCATTTCCCGCCTGGACCAGCGGGGGAGGGATGGAAGAACCCAGATCGGCAATGGCCACGTCGTTGTCATCCGACTGGCCATCGTCTGGGGAGGACGGGAGCATCTCGGGCAAATCCTTGGGAACATCTTTGATTCGAAGCGCCGCTGAAGCTACTTCTCGAAACACGGGGCCGGAAGCGGGTGCGCCATAACCGCCCTTCCCTTCGGTGTGGTTGATGGTGACGGCGACCACGATGGCCGGATTTGCCATGGGCGCGAATCCGACAAACGACGCGTTGTAGAAATGCGTATAGTGGCGCGTTTGATAGTCATAGATCATCGCGGTGCCGGTTTTGCCGCCGGAGGTGTAGCCGATCAACCGCGCGTATCGATGGCCGGTGCCGTAGGGCTTGATCATGACGCCTTCCATCATGCGGCGCATGGTGATGGCGGTCTCCGGCCGCAGAACGCGGACGGGTTCAGAAACCGGCGCATCCAGGATCAGCCGCGGCTTGATACGCAACCCACCACTGGCAACGACGGAAGCGGCCTGCGCAAGCTGGAGCGCCGTAACGCCGATCTCGTGGCCCATGGCAACCGAGGCGATAGAAGTCTTCTGCCAATGCTTAAGCGGCCGAACCATACCGGCGGATTCGCCGGGCAACGGAATTCCGGTTCTCTGGCCAAATCCAAAGCGTCGAACATACTCGTAGAGCTTCTCCTGTCCCACCGTCAATCCAATGTTGATGGCGCCGATGTTGCTCGAACGCGCTAAGACGTCTTCCATCGACAAGATTCCATAACGGTGGTCGTCATGGATGGTGCGCCCGAACAGTGTGATTTGTCCGCCACCGCAGTTGATCATGGTTTCCGGACGCAGATGCGTGGTTTCGAGCGCGGCCGAGAGCGTAATCACTTTAAAGACCGAGCCGGGTTCGAAAGGCGCCGCGATGGCCAGATCTTCGCGCGAGGAAACTTCCTGTCCTTTGGGCGGATCGTTTGGATCGTAAGTGGGATAGTTCGCGTAGGCGACGATATCGCCGTTGCGCGGATCCATCGCCACTACGCTGCCCGAACGCGCGTGCTGCTGCTCAACCATGTCCTTCAGTTCTTTTTCGGCCACGAACTGGATACTGGAGTCGATGGTGAGATGTAGGTCGTGGCCGGGCTGCGGCTCGGTTTCCATGGTGGACTTGAATCCGCGCTTCTGCACGTCTTCGGTCAGCACCAGTTCGCCGGGATGGCCCTGGAGCTGATCGTTGAAGCTCTGCTCGATGCCGGCGTTGCCGTTCTCTTCAAAGTCCACGCCGCCCAGCACGTGCGCGGCGAGCGAGCGGTTGGGGTAGAAGCGCTGGGTCTCGGTACGAAATTCGATCCATTCCAACTTCAGATCGCGCAGCCGTCCGGCTTCCTGGGGCGTGACCTTGCGCTTGATCCAAAGAAAACCGCGGCGGCTATCGGCGGCCGATTTCAAACGCGCCAGCAATTCGGCTGGAATCCAGGTTGAGGATCTGAGAAAGAATGCCGGAGGCCACGCCGAGGTCGGGGACTCGCAACGGATCGACGCACACCGACTCAACCGGTAAGCTCATGGCCAGCCGTTCCCCATGCCGGTCCAGGATCATGCCGCGCGGCGCGCGCACCTCAATGACGCGCTCCTGCTGGCGTTGCGCCAGCTTTTTATATTCGCCGTGCTGTACGATCTGAAGCTGTATCAGGCGGCCGACGATCAAAGCGGTCCAGATGAAGGCCAGCCGGGCCAGCAGGTGCACGCGCTTGGTCGCCAAGGTATCCATTTGCTACTTCCAGCTCCCGCAATCGCGCCCCGGCTATTTCTTAGCGAGGATGCGATCCGACTTCGTATCCAGATACACGACGCTCTCCGGCGCCGGATCCACGAAGCGCTGCATCCGCGCCAGCTCTTCCAAGCGCGCCGGGCTTTCGAGCTTGGTTTCCTGCAGCTCCAGGCCGGCACGGTCCAGCTCCAAGCGCTCCCTTTCCTGGCGCAGGGCTTCCATGCGGTAACCCGCCATGCGCTCATATAAGGTCGGGAGAAGCAGCGTGATCACCAGCATCGCGAGAACAAAGGAATAGCCGATCATGCGCCAGCAGGCCTTGCGGGCCGCCGGGTCGGCCACGCGCGCCACGTTGGAATTGGCTATGCGCTTGACGTAGAAATAGACGTCTTCATTCGGAAACGCGGGCACGGCAAAGGGGTCCTCGGGTTCCAGAAAGCGCGCCCGCGGCGCGGGCAGCTGGATGGTTCTGGGCGCCGTGAATCGGTCAAAAATAGTTGCCAGGGTTGCCATTATCCTCGCCTAACTAGTCATCTCCACGGCGCGGAGTTTCGCGCTCCGCGACGGAGGGTTACGCCTTACTTCTTCCGGCGTGGGCTTGAGGACGTGCTTGGTCAGAATGGTGGCTCTGCCCGCACGCGCCAGCGCCTGAAAACTCTGTTTCACTTTTCGATCCTCGAGCGACATGAAGGTGAGGATCACGATGCGTCCGCCGTTTCCGACTAAATCCGGCGCGATCTCCAGCAGCCGGTCCAACTCGGCCGGCTCGTCGTTGATCGCCATACGCAGCGCCATGAAAGTCTGCGTGGCCGGATGAAGTTTGTTCGTTCGGGGCACGGCCGCTTCGATCACGCTCGACAGTCGCTGTGTCGAGTGGATCGGCCGCGCCCGAACGATTGCTCTGCTGATTCTCCGCGACCTCCTTTCTTCGCCGAGCTGATAAATCAGGTCGGCTAGTTCTTTTTCGGATGCAAAATTCACAATGTCGTCCGCCGTGCCAGGCTGGCTGCGATCCATGCGCATGTCCAAAGGGCCTTCCGCCATCAACGAAAAGCCGCGCTCCGGCTCCAGCAGCTGATACCGGCTGACTCCCAGGTCCGCCAGCAGCCCATCCACGCGCTCCACGCCGGCCGCTTTCAACGCCGCAGCGAGATGGCCGAACGATCCGTGATGAAAGCGAATCCGGTCCGCCCACTCGGCCGTGTTCCGCTTGGCCTGTTCCAAGGATTCCGCGTCTCGATCGTTCGCAATCACGAATCCCGTCTTCAGCCGCTCGGCGATGGCGCCGGTATGCCCGCCCAATCCGGCGCTGGCATCCAGATAAATCCCATCGGGCCGGATCGCCAGGTATTCCAGGCACTCCGCCAGCATGACCGGGACGTGCATACATAGCCGCTATTTGAAGCCTTTCAACCTGGCGCTCTTCAACTTGTCGGGCAGCCGCTCGTTGGCCTGGCGCTTGCGGGCTTCGTACTCGGCGTTGGAGTATACGTTGATGCCACTCGCCGAACAATCCAGCCGCACTTCCTGATTTTCCAGAGCCAAGGCGCGCCGCAAATCGGTTGGCAGCGTAATTCGCCCTTGCGGATCGAGCTTCGCGTCGGCGCCGTAATCATTGGCCACGAACGCGAGCGCCTCGGCTGCGTCCGGATCTTCGGTGGCCAGCTCTTCCAAAACTTTTTCGTTTCCCTTCCACACCGAAATCGGGTAGATTTTAGCTATGCGGCCGTCCATGCTGGTCACAAAAAACTTTTCTTCACCGAATCCGCCCAGGAAAGTCTGCATGTCGACGGGCAGCTTAAGCCTGCCTTTTTCGTCAACTGAGGCCGCAAAGAAGCCGCGCGGAGGCTCGACCGGCATCGGTTTGGGTTGATCTTCCACTTTGGTCCGCTTCCGACCACTTTTGGCCTTGAAAGGATTTTGCCACGAGTCCCCAACAAGATGCAAGCATTTTTTCTAACTTAGGTCTGGCGGAAGAATGATTTAGACAGCGCACCACCATTGGTGGGGGCTTTCGATCTCAAAAACGCTGCCTGATGGTATAACGTCGCGCGAGAGGGGCTATTCCGCGCCAGATTGCTTTTGCTCCGGCTTCAGAGTGAGCCTGATGATCGCGGCGGCGGACATAGCTTTGACGGCCTCATGCGAATCGGATAGGGCGGTTTCGAGCTTAGGAATCGAGTCGGGACTGCCGCATTTCCCCAGACCTTTCGCGGCGGCGGCCTTGACGGTCCAGCTTTTGTCGTTGCTAAAGGACCAATCCAGAAGGCGAATAGTTTGAGCATCGCAATCTTCAGAGAGCAGTGCGACGGCTAGAGTTCGGCCGCCGGCAGCTCCATCCTTGAAGGCTTGTTCGGCGGCGACGATCCCGATGTTGAACGGGCCAAGCAGAGCGCCGGAGGCTTCCTTGAGACCCATCACCGCGAGCGCCTTGGGGTCGTGCATTTTGCGCTTGGCATCGCGCTTGGCACCACTGATTAAGCCCTCGGAAGTCTTCTCGTCGCCAGTTATTACATCCTCGACCAGGCCCCGCCCGCTTTTATCGCCAATGTCCCAGAGGGCCTTGGCGGCGGCGAACGCCACTTGACCATCGGAGTCGTCCAGGGCCGCTTTCAGTGCCGGAATGGACGGTTTGGATTTCATTTGCCCGAGTTCGGCAGCCGCGGTCTGACGAATCAAGGGGTCGGGGTCCTTGAGCGCCTGCTCCACTAGCTGGATCGCGTCCGGCGCCAAGCCGATGGAGCCAGTGGCGGTGAGCGCTTGCCGGTGCTTGTCGATATTTTTTTCCGCCAGGCCCTGCTTGAGTACGTCCCAAGCCGTTTTTTCAGGCTGCGCGGCGAGCGGGAGCGCGAACACGAACAGGAGGATCATTGGCGCAAGTTTGGGCATGCGAGGCAGACCTTTCTGCGGGGATTATACCCCGAACCGTAGCGCAAGCTACGGCGGGCACACAATCTGCCGGATCAGCTACAAGAGTTGACGAAAAAACTATTCCTTGGGCGCGATGCCGAGCGCCTTCATCTTGCGGTAAAGATTGCTGCGTTCCAGGCCCAGCACTTCCGCCGTGCGGGTTACGTTGCCTTTGGTTTCATCCAGCGTCTTGAGGATATATTCGCGCTCGGCGGCGGCGCGTACTTCGTGCAGACTGCCGAAGCGTTCCGGCGCGCGGTCGCCGGCGCTGCGCTTGGCCGGATTCAGCGGAATGTGCCGGGCATCCACGCGCACTTGCGGATTCATGATTACGATGCGCTCCATTAGATTGCGCAATTCACGGACATTGCCCGGCCAGCGATGCTCCTGCAGCGCGGCGTACGCTTGCGGCGTCAGCTCCTTGGGCTTACGCCCGTAGGACATCGTGAATTCCTTGATGAAATGGTCGGCCAGCAGCGGGATGTCTTCCAGGCGCTGCCGGAGCGGCGGAACGTAAAACGGGATGACGTTCAGGCGGTAGAATAAATCCTCGCGGAAGTTGCCGCGCTCGATTTCTTCTTCCAGATTTTTGTTGGTAGCGGCGATGACCCGCACATCGACTTGAATGGAAGTCGCGGCACCCACCGGCTCGAAACGCTGCTCATCCAGCGAGCGTAACAGCTTAGCCTGCGTCTTAAGGCTCATGTCGCCCACTTCGTCCAGAAACAGCGTGCCGCCGTCGGCCTTCTGGAGCTTGCCGGTCTTATCTTCCAAGGCTCCAGGGAAACTGCCCTTGCGATGGCCGAACAGTTCGCTCTCGATGAGATCTTCGGGAATGGCGGCGCAATTCACTTCAATGAACGGTTCGGAGGCGCGCGCGCTCAAGGAATGAATGGCGTGGGCCACTAGCTCTTTGCCGGTCCCGCTCTCGCCATAGATCAGCACGCGCCCATTGGTGGCCGCCATCAACGCCAGCTGCTGCCGGAGGGCTTTCATGGGAACGCTTTCGCCGATGATTTGGAGCCTGAGCCGGCCATCTTCCTTGAAGCGCTCCAGCTCCAGTTGCAGGCGATGCTGCTGGAGCGCATTCTTGACCACCACCGAAACTTTTTCAATGGTGAGCGGCTTCTCGAGAAAATCGAAGGCGCCGAGCTTGGTCGCTTTCACTGCGGTCTCGATGGTGCCGTGGCCGGATATGATCACCACCACGGGGCGATTGGCGAATGGCAATTCTTGAATCCGGGACAAGGTCTCTAAGCCATCCATCCCCGGAAGCCAGACGTCCAGCAGCACCAATTCGTAGGATGAATGGCTGAGCTCTTCACAGCATTCTTCGCCGGTCGGGAGGGAGTGGGTCTGATAGCCTTCGTCTTCGAGCACGCCGGCGAGCGACTGGCGGATCAGCGGTTCATCGTCAACAATGAGGATGCGCGCCGGTTTCACGAGCGGCTGTCTTCCTTAGGAACGGCTAACGATGCCACGGCGTCCAGCGCGCTCGCGGAAACTTCGGCGACCCTGAGTTCTGCTTCGACCGCATCCTGGTCGGAGGCCAGCATGGTGGGCAGATCCACGATGAAACGCGCGCCCGCGGGCTGGTTGTCCTCAATGCGAATGGTCGCCTCGTGATCGGCCAGGATCCGATTCACGATCGCCAACCCCAGACCGGTACCGCGACCCTTGGTGGAGAAATATGGCAAGAAGAGTTTCTCCTTATCGTCGCGGGACACGCCGCAACCGGTGTCGGCGACAATCAGCTCGACCGAATCCGCATCGGTGGCGCGAGTGCTTATGAAAAGCTCCTTGAGCAGCGAATCCTGCATGGCTTCAGCGGCATTGTCGACCAGGTTGATCACGGCACGCTTGAAGTGCTCCGGATCGACCTTAACCAAGGGCAGCTCGGAGGCCAAATCGCGATGCACGTTGATTCCGGCCAGGCGGCCGTCGAAGACCGCGAGCGCATTTTCTACCACTTTGTTGAGCCCGCAAGGAACGGGCTGCGCCGCCGGAAGTCGCGAAAATTGGGAGAACTCATCCACCAGCGTGCGTACGCTTTCCACTTCACGGGCGATGGTGGAGGAGCATTCATGTAAAATGCGGCGAGTCTCCGCGGCTGGGCCGGCGCGCTCCAGCTGGCGCGCGATGCGGTCGGCGCAGAGAGCGATGGGGGTGAGCGGATTCTTGATTTCGTGCGCCACGCGGCGCGCCACTTCATGCCAGGCGGCGGCCTTCTGGGCGCGCAGCAGCTCGCTGGTATCTTCCAGCACTAACACGAAGCCAGAGCTGCGCTGCTCGTCGAGCGCGGCGACAGTGAGCGCCAGGTGCAGCACCCGGCGTTCGGCTTTGTACTCGAGCTGCATTCCGGCCGCGCCGGTGCGGCGTGCGCGGTTCATCAGATAGCGAATCTCGGCGGTGTCCTCGCGGGAAAAAAGATCGCTCAAGCGCGCCGCCCTCGCCACCTGGTCTTCGGGGAAGATTCCCAGCAGCGCGCGGTTGACGCGCTGGATGCGGCCGTCGGAAGAAAGCGAGATGACGCCGGTCGGAATACTTTCCAGAATCGCCTCGGTGAAGCGGCGGCGGGCTTCCAGCTCGCGGCTGTTGGTTTCCAGCGCCTCGGTCATTTCATTGAACGCTTTCACCAGCGTGGCCATCTCGTCAATCGCGCCCACGTGCACGCGATACCCCAGGTTGCCCTTGCGGATCTGCTCGGCGCCTTTGAGCAACGCTGTAATCGGCGTGCTGATCTGGCTGGCCATGTAGCGCGCGATCCAGATGGCGAAGAACAAAATGAAGAGCGTGATCAGAGTGAGCAACAGCAGGTATTCGCTGCGGAATGCTTTTCGATCCACGGCCAGGCGATTGTATTCGGAGACATACGAGTTGATCTCGTGCTGTTTGGCCGCCAAGTCGAGCGGCATGACCGCGGACAGCGTCAGCACGCCATCACCGATGTTTACGTGCACCGTGATGAGATCCGCCATGCGCGCCGTCTGGACCGAGCAAATAACCCGCCGGACGCCCTTGGGGCTCTCGATCTCCGCCCGCGCGATCTGATTGTCCTGGCAGAAGCGCTCATAAAAGTCCGCGCTCTGTGCGGCCGGCTCGGAGGCCAGCCAATGGGCCTGCGCAGTGAGCTTGTCCCGCACTTCCTGATTCAACTGATTGGCTACCTGAATCAGGTCGGTGTTCATATTCCGGCCTGGGCGGCTGAACCAGCTTTCCAGGTTCCGATTGAGCACCGAAACGCTCCACAAGACCAGAAAGGTTACCGGCAGGACGCTGAGCGCGACCGCTCCGGCGATCAGCTTGAATTTGATATGCGAGCCGGGCCGGTTGCTTTGCCGTTCGATGTACAGCTTCAGGCCGGTGCGGAAAAGGATGAAACCGAGCGTGATGGTCAGGATGAAGATGAGCGTGGACAGCGCCCAGAACAGAACAGTTTGCGGCAGGCTGGAGGGAGCGAAAGAACCGAATGTGAAAGAGCCCTGCCACACCACGAGCGTCACCATGATGGCGAGCAACACTACGCCGGAGCCTAACAGAATCGGTTTTCGCATGGCCCTGTAGGAATTATAGGGTTTGTGCGGCATCGCTGGCAGAAATTCAGGACCGGCGGGGTCATGCGTCCCTGCCTGTTGACTCTCAGGGTTAGAATGAGCCATGTGGGGAAGTGCGCAGAAACTGGCTCTAATGGCCGGCACAGCCGCGCTGGCCACATTTTATTGTGTCTTCTGGTTCGAAACGGCTCCCTCGGTGCGGGCGCAAAACAGCAGCGCTACCAACGGCGCAACGACAGGCTACGTCGATTCCAAGGTCTGCGCCGGATGCCACGCCAGCATCTGGGAAACCTACCAGCGCACCGGCATGGGGCAATCGTTTTACCGGCCGAACGCGGCCAACCAGATCGAAGACTACAAAAAAACCTACTTTCACGAACCCTCGGCGACGTACTTCGCGATGGTCCAGCACGATGGGAAGTATTTCCAGCGTCAATACCAGATCGGCTTTGACGGCAAACAAACCAACGTCTCAGAATCCGAGATCGACTTCATTCTTGGCTCCGGCAATCACTCGCGGACCTACTTGCACCGAACCGCGCGCAATACGCTGCTCGAGCTGCCGTTGGCCTGGTATGCCGAAAAGGGCGGCTACTGGGCGATGAATCCCGGCTACGACCGGCCGGATCATCAAAGCCGTCGGCGGCTCGTCGGCTACGATTGCATGTTCTGCCACAACGCCTATCCGGAGATTCCAGCCGACGCTGACCGGCGAAGCGAGCCAGTTTTTCTGAGTGTCAAAGAAGGCATCGATTGCCAGCGGTGTCATGGCCCGGGCCAGAGGCATGTTGAGATAGCGCGCAGACCGAACGTAGCGCGAGCGGACATACGCGGCTCAATCGTGAATCCCGCGCGGCTTTCGCCGGCCCTGCAAGCGGAGGTGTGCCTCCAATGCCACTTGGAAACTACCAGCTTCTCTTTGCCGAAATCGATCGTGCGTTACGAGCGCGCACCGTTTTCTTACCGGCCCGGAGAGCCGCTCGATCAATTCATGCTGCATTTCGATCAAGCGCCGGGGCACGATCAGGATGAGCGATTCGAGATCGCCGGGGCGGCTTACCGCCTGGATCGCTCGGCCTGCTTTCAAAAAAGCAATGGCGCGCTCGGGTGCACCACCTGCCACAATCCGCACGATGTTCCGCGAGGCGAGGCGGCCGCTAGTCATTACACCGCCGTCTGCCGCCAATGCCACAGCGCGGCGTTCAACCAGCTGGTCGCGTCCGGCAAGCACACCACCGAGACTGACTGCATCGGTTGTCATATGCCCAAGCGCCGCACCGACGATGTGGTTCACGTGGTGATGACCGACCATTACATCCAGCGGAGGAAACCCGTCAGGGATCTTGTGGCCGACATCCCCGAGCGCGTGGGCGATGCGAATCCATATCGCGGAGAGGTGGCTCTGTACTACCCAAAATCATTGCCGCGGCCCGAGGACGAATTGTATCTGGCAGTGGCGCAGGTCGAGCAGCAGAGCAATCTGACAGAAGGAATCGGACGCCTGGCGGCCGCGATCGAGAAGTATCGTCCCGGCCGGGCCGAGTTCTATCTGGAACTAGCCGACGCGTGGCGCGAAAGCGGCAAACCAGCCGACGCGCTTCCACTATACGAGGAGGCGCTGCGGCGGAATCCCAAATCGCTCGCCGCAATGCAAAGTATGGCGCTGTCTCTGATGTCCCTGCGGCAATCAGTGCGCGCAGTTGAGACTCTCAAGCAGGCGCTCGCATCGGCGCGGCAAGACGCCGCCACCTGGGATCTGCTGGGCAACTTTTATGCCCAACAGGGCAGAGCTCCTGAGGCCGTGGCGGCATTTCAAAAGGCGATTGAGCTGGATGACAGCCTGCCGGAATCCTACAACGGCTTGGGAGGAGTTTTGCTGGAGAGTCGCGATTGGGCGGGCTCCGAACCGGCGCTGCGGCAAGCCATCACGCTCGATCCAAACTATGCGCAGGCGCACAACAATCTGGCGAATCTGCTGGCGGCCAGGGGTCGCCTGGAAGAGGCGCGGTATCATTTCGAAGCTGCGCTGCGGGTCAACCCGAACAACTCGGCGGCGCGCTACGATTACGCGGTGGCGCTGGCGCAGTCGGGACGCCGGGATGAAGCCGAGCAGCAACTCGAGCGCGGGCTTCGAAACGATGCGAATTCCGCCGAGTCGCACGAGTTCCTGGGAACGCTCCTGGCGGCCAAGGGACAAGTGGCCGGCGCGATCGAGCACTATCGCGAGGCGGTGCGCATCCGCCCCGAATTTGGCCGGGCGAACCTGCACCTGGGCGAATCGCTGGCGGATTCGGGCGACGTAATTAGCGCCCGGCTCTACCTGGAGAAGGCCGCCGGAAGCCAGGATGCGGACGTCCGGCAAGAAGCGCTGCGATTTTTGAAGAAGCTCGATCAGGATCGCTAGCTAGCGCATCTCTGGCGCGCAGCCGGTCAATCAGCTGTTGCAATTTCGGATCGGGCTGCAAGCGCTGGGCTGCTTCAAGTTGCGCCAGCGCCTCCTTCGCGCCACCCGGACTTCGGGCCAGAGCGATGCCCAGCAAGTAATGAGCCTCGGCGAAATCGGGCCGGATGCGCACGGCCGCTTCGAGATGTTGGATCGCCTCCGGCAACCGGCCGGGAATTTCGGACAGGGCGTTTCCGAGATTAGCTTGCATTTCCGCCGAATCCGGATCGCTCCGCAGCGCGGCTTCAAAATGTGGAATCGCTTCCGGAAGCCGGCCGGGGATTTGCGACAGCGCGGCTCCAAGATTGTTGTGCGCTTCCGGATAATCAGGGCGAAGGCGCAACGCGGCTTCGTACTCCGCGATTGCGTCGGCACTGCGCCCCATTTTCGACAACGCTACGCCCAGACCGTTGTGCGCTTCCGGATAATCCGGACGGATGCGCAGCGCGGCTTGGTATTCCCGCACGGCGTCCGGCAATCGGTCCGGCAGTTGGGAAAAGACTTGGCCGAGGTTGGCGTGCGCTTCCGCGTAGCCGGGGTTGATTCGCAGCGCGGCCTCGAATTCCCGAATCGCTTCCGGGATCTGGTCGGGGCGCTCCGCTAGAGCGCTCCCTAGACCGTTGTGCGCCTGCTCCAGGTCCGGATCGATTTCGAGGGCCGCTTTAAACTGATCGATGGCGTCCGGTAATCGCCCCGGCAGGTCGAGCAGTGCAACACCCAGATTACTGTGCGCTTCCGCGAAGCCGGGCCGGATTTGCAACGCCGCCTCAAAATGAGGGATCGCCTCTTCGGAGCGTCCCATCTGAGACAACGCGCGGCCCAAGTTGTTCTCCGCTTCGGGAAACCTTGGCCGGATGCGGAGCGCTGTTTCAAAATGGGCGATCGCGTCCTGCCGATGGCCGCTCATCCGGCCCAACGCTTTGCCGAGGTTGTTGTGCGCCTCGGCCGAATCCGGCTTCAACTGGAGCGCGGTTTCGAGATGCGAAATCGCTTCGCTCGACCGGCCCGGAACATCGAGCAGCTCGGCGCCCAGGTTATTGTGCGCCATCCAGGAGCCGGGATTGCGCAGCAGCGTGGCCCGGTAGATGGTCTGGGAATCGCGATAGATGGAAGCTCTGCCGCCAGCTCAACATTCCCAGCGTCGCGAGCAGCGCGACCGCCGGCGCCCAAGCCAGGGCCCGCGCCGAGGAAGGGAATCGCCCGGCGCCCAGCGCCATCGCGGCCGATAAAGGCACGATGATCCCCAGGCTCGCTAAATATTGGAAGTGGTCGGCGACGTAGGAATAAATAAACGGATAAACGTTCAGGAATCCCAGCACCGGAAACAAGGTTCCCGCAAAAAACAGGAATCCAGCCAAAGGGCCGCGCCACCGCCTGGCGAGCAGCAACAGCGCTGCGGCAACAACCAGCACAGCGAAGGGAAACAAGTATTGCCACCAGAGCGAAGCGTCGATGGTCCAGTGCGGATAAATGAAAACCAGGTTGCCAGGCCAGATCAGCTTCGCAAAGTAAAACCAGATCACGCGGCCGGCGAGCAGGCATCGATCCAGCAGGGACAAGGAAAACTCGGGACCCTCCGCTCCGATGAACTTTCGTTCCACCCAGGCGGTGAAGAGTCCGGCGGATGCCCCCATGATGAGCCAAGGGATCAGGGGACGCACATCGCGTCTCCAATCGAGTCGCCCACGCCGCCACCAAAAGACAACCAGCAGCGCCGCCGGTAAAGTCGCGGTGACCGTCTTTGCCAGCAGCGCCAGAACAAATAGCCCTAATGCGAGCGCGTATTGGGTTTTCCGGCGCGTCTGATCGAAATGCAGGTAGGCCAGCGCCGCGCCCAGATAAAAGACCGCGGATAAGGTGCTTTTTTGTTCCGAAATCCAAGCCACCGCATTAACGCACACCGGATGCAAAGCGAAAATGAAACCGGCCAGCCACGCGCCTGGGATTTGCAGACGTCGAACGATCAGCACTACCAGGAGCGCCGCCGAGGCGTGCAACAATACGTTGGCCAGGTGGTAGCCCAACACTGTTCCGCCCCACAGCCGGTGCTCGATCCAGAAAGCGCTGTGGAGCAGCGGATAATACTGCTGGGTCGCTCCCAGCTCGAACCAAATTCGCGAAAGCCCGCTAAGCGAACGCAGATCGGGCCGTGTGATGTGCGCGGAGTCGTCCCAAATCAAGCCGCCACGAAGCGCTGGCCAATAGGCCAGCAGCGTGGCGAGCACGAGCAATCCGCCGGTGACAAAATCGCGCGGGCTGAAGCGCCACAGGGACCAAGCCAACGGCGTAACGTCCGGCTTCCCGGGAGCGGTGGATTTCCCCGGCGCCTCCGGTTTGCGCGGACGGCCAGCCAGCTTCTGTGCCATGAGAAACTACAATTGTCGCCTCTTTTCGCTGGAGGCCGCGAGCGGCAATGAAGCGATTTGGCTAGTACTCTCGGTTGGCCCGATTGAAGCTAGCGGCCCGGCGAACGGTACAAAAGGCCATGATAGTCTGAGGTCGAAGCGAATGAGAATGCCGATCTGTTCTTCCTCTCTAACTGTGGGCGCCGCGGCAGGCCGCAGTGCGCCAGTCAAGGTATCTATCGCGATATGCGCGTGCATGGCACTGTTGGCGTCCGGGTGCGGCCGAAGCGCGGCCCAATACCTGGCCCGCGGAAATCAGCTTTTTGCTTCAGGCAAGTACGAAGACGCGGTCCTCAATTACCGCAACGCGATCAAGAAAGACCCCAAATCCGGCGAAGCATTTTACCGGCTCGCGCAGGCGCTGTTCCGCACCAATAAGGTGGGCGACGGGTATCAATCGCTACTGCGCGCGGTTGAGCTAAGCCCCGACGATACGACCGCGAAAGTCGAGTTAGCCAACCTCAGCCTGGCCGTTTATAGGCAAAATTCTCAACACCCGGCTGCATTTTACGACCGGGCCGTCAAGATCGCCGATCAGTTGCTGGCTTCCAATGCCGATTCGGTGGACGGTTTGCGATTGAAAGGCGCTATCGCCCTTACCGATAACCGGCCAGGCCAGGCCGTCGAATTTTTCCGGCATGCGGTCCAGGCGTCTTCGGGAGCCCCGGACGTAGAGACGGCTCTGGCCGAAGCGCTGCTCCGGGACAATCAGCCGGAGGAAGGCCTGAAGGAAGCCCTGGATGCGATTGCGCATCATCCGGAATTCGGTCCCGCTTACGATCTGGTGTATTCACAATATATTCTTGCCAAGCGTTGGGATGACGCCGAATCGTTACTGAAGCTGCGAATTTCGAAAAATCCCAAGGACGCTGCCGCACTCATCCGTTTGGCCGGATTTTATGCCGGCAGGCAAAGACCGGACGAATCCGAGAAGACCATCGATTCTCTGCTCGCCCGGCGGGACGTGTTTCCGCAGGCCGATTTATTGGCTGGAGATTTTCACAGCGCGACGCGCTCGTTTGATAAAGCCTTGGCGGACTACCAGCGCGGCTTGTCACGCGATAAACCGCGCGAGGAAGTTTACCAATTGCGTTCGGCCGGCGTGCTGGCCATTTTGGGACGGCGCGACGAAGGGCTCAAAACGGTCAATGCCGTGCTCGCCCACGATTCCAAGAATCAGATTGGACGGGCGCTCAAAACATCGATACTGCTGGAAATGCGCGGTCCTCAGAACGTAAAGGATGCCGGCGCAATCGCCAACGATCTGGCCAAGGAAGCGCCCGGCAGCGCGCGCATCCAGCTGCTCAGCGGACAGGCCGCGCTTGCCAACGGGCAATTCGACACAGCCACCACGCGTTTCCAGCAGGCCGCCAGAATTCAACCGCGCGCCACGGCTCCGCACCTGGCTTTGTCGCGTCTGTATTTGCTTCGTAGAAACTTCCCGGCCATGCTGGAACAAGCCAACGCGGCCTTGGCCCTCAACAACCGGGACAAAGACGCGCGGCTCTACCGGGTGATGGCCCTTACTCTGAGCGGCTCCTATGGCACCGCGGAGACCGAGGCCGAACAGCTTGCCAAGGATACTTCTAACGCGCGTCCGGTGGAACTGCAACTCGGGATCATCGCACTCGGCCAGAAAAAATACCAGGTGGCGGAAGAGCATTTTGAGAAACTCTACCGCGAAGGCAGCGAGCAGGATGTCTCTTCGTTAGCCGGGCTGGTGAGCACGCTGGTGGCTGAAAACAACTCCGGCCGCGCGCTGGATCTGCTGGAAGCTCAGGAGAAGCGCACCCCGGATTCGTTGCCGACCGAGGCTTTGACCGCCGCCACCGCCCAAGCCGCGGGCAAATTCGACTTAGCTCTCGCGGAACTCCAGAAAATGGCCGCCCAGAATCCCAAGTCCGCCGACGTTCAGATTCGGATCGCGGCCGTGCAGCGCAAGGAAGGAAACCTGCTGGGGGCCGTCGAAGCCTACCAGCGCGTGCGCCAGATCGATCCACAGCGGAAGGGCATCAGCGCCGCCATCGCGAGCACCCAGAGCGAATTAGGCGATACGACCGGAGCCATCGAAAACTACCGCAAAGCGTTGGCCGAAAATCCGGACAATGCAGTCATTATGAATAATCTCGCCTATATGCTGGCGCAAAGCGGCGGGGATCTGAAGGAAGCCAGCCGGCTGGTGAGTGAAGGCCTTCGCAAAGCGCCGGACAATCCTTCGCTTAAAGACACCCTGGGTTGGGTGGAAGTACAGCAAGGCAACACGGCCGCGGCCCTGCCTCTGCTCTCGTCGCTGACACGCAAACAGCCCGATAACGCCACTTTTCTCTATCACTACGCCGTGGCGTTATTGCGCAGCGGCGATCGCGACGGCGCCAAGCGCGAGCTCGAAACCGCGCTTGCCAAGCAGCCGCCTGCGCCGATTGAAAAAGATATTCGCGATTTGCTGGCCCAGGCCCGCTAGCCAGGCTTTTCCGCAAACACCCGCGCCCGCGGACCAAAATTCGCAATACTGAATTATGCGGTCTCGACCGGTTTGTCTTGTGCTGGCGTCTCTATTCGCCGTGTCAGCCGGCTGGCCTCAAGAGCCGTCGGCGCTGCTGCACGATCCTAGTGTGAAGGACGCGCTGGAGGCCGCCCAACGCAACGAGCCGAAATTCATCGACGAGGAGGTCCGCATCTGTGAAATCCCCGCGCCTCCATTCCATGAGACCGAGCGCGGGCGGGAACTGGAGCGTTTATTCAACGTCCTGGGATTGAAAGATGTGCGCATGGACAAAGCGGGCAACGTGATCGGCGTCCGGCCCGGCCGCGCCGCGCATCCTAACTTGGTATTCGCCGCTCATCTCGACACAGTCTTTCCGGAAGGCACCAACGTCCAGGTCACTCGCGAAGGGACGCTGCTGAAAGGTCCCGGTATCGGAGACGATTGCCGCGGGCTGGTGGTGATGCTGGGCACGATTCAGGCCTTGAACGATGGACATGTCGAGACCCCTGGCACCATCACGTTTGTCGCCGACGTGGGTGAGGAGGGCTTAGGCGATTTGCGAGGCGTCAAGAATCTGTTCGACGAGAGTCTCAAGGGCCAGATCGACAAATTTATTTCGGTGGACGGCACCGGGCTCGGGATAACGAACGTCGGCGTGGGAAGCATGCGCTATCGAGTGACCTACAAAGGTCCGGGCGGGCACAGTTACGGCGCCTTCGGCATGGCCAATCCGATTCACGCCATGGGCCGCGCTATCGCCAAGATCGCGGATTTCGAGGTTCCCACCAACCCGAAGACCACTTTCAATGTCGGCCGCGTGGGCGGTGGAACTTCGATCAATGCCATTCCGTTCGAGGCCTGGATGGAAGTGGACATGCGATCGGTGGACGTGGCGTCCTTGAAAGCCCTGGACGACAAGTTCAACGCCGCCGTTCGCGCGGCCGCCGACGAAGAGAATCGCCGCTGGAATAATCGCGGCAAGGTCAGCGTGTCGCCGGAACTGGTGGGACTCCGTCCCGCCGGCCAGACGCCCGCGAATTCTCCCATAGTACAAACCGCGCTGGCCGTTTCACACGCGCTCGGGATCGAAGAGACGCTGCACGAAGGATCTACCGACTCTAATGTCCCCATGAATCTGCACATCCCCGCCATCACCATCAGCGGCGGCGGCAAGGGAACCGGCGCGCATTCGCTGAACGAAACTTTTGACACGGCGGATTCCTGGCGCGGAACCCAACGGGCGATTCTGCTCGCCATCGCATTGGCAAGATAAGACCCCACGATCGAACGTGGTATTTTAAGATTTCTCGATCATGTCCAGCTTAGTCCCTGTTAGAGTCGCGTACGGCGACGGAATCGGCCCCGGGATTATGGACGCTTCTCTCCATATGCCCGGCTGCGCGCCCGCGCAAGGACAGTAGCCCGCATGCCCGAGCCGCTGGTTGGCATCATCATGGGCAGCAAGTCCGACTGGGAGACCATGCGCCATGCGGCCGATACTCTGGCGCTCTTCGACGTGCCACATGAAGCCAAGATCGTCTCGGCGCATCGCACGCCGCAATGGATGGTGGAATACGCGTCTGGCGCCGAAGCGCGTGGCTTGCAAGTGATCATCGCGGGCGCGGGGGGTGCGGCGCATCTTCCCGGCATGGTAGCGGCAAACACGCTCGTGCCCGTGCTGGGCGTCCCCGTCGAGAGCCAGGCGCTCAAAGGCATGGATTCGCTGCTGTCCATCGTGCAGATGCCGGGCGGCGTGCCGGTGGGAACGTTGGCGATCGGAAAAGCAGGCGCCCAAAATGCCGCGCTGCTGGCTGTTTCGATCCTGGCGAACAACGACGCGGCGCTGCGCGAAAAGTTGCGTGCGTTTCGCGCCGAACAAGCCGCCAAAGTGCGCGCGGACGCATTGGCGTGATCCAGCCCATTCTTCCAGGCGCAGCCATCGGCGTGCTCGGCAGCGGACAACTGGGCCGTATGTTTGCCATCGCGGCGCGCCGCATGGGCTACCGCGTCCACACTTTTCGCCCGATCAGGACACGCCCACCGGCCAAATCGCGGACGTGGAAGTGGTGGCCTCCTACGACAACCTGGACGCGGTTCGCAAGTTCGCCAGCAACGTGAGCGTCGTCACTTTCGAGTTTGAAAATGTGCCAACCGAAACGGCCCAGGCCGCGGCGAGTTGCGCGCCCGTGCGCCCCAGCGGTTCGATACTCCACACCACGCAGCAGCGGATTCGCGAAAAATCGTTTCTGACGAGTGCGGGACTCCCCACCACTCCCTATCGCGAGATTCGCTCGTCGGAAGATCTCGCGCGCGCCGTGTCCGAGCTGGGCTGTCCCGCCATTCTCAAGACTGCCGCGTTTGGCTACGACGGCAAGGGGCAAGTGCGCGTCGAATCGCCCGAGCGCGCCGAGGAGGCCTGGAACGCAATCGGCCGCGAGGAGGCGGTTC
>CAVXJU010000071.1:0-19470 GCA_963761935.1 Terriglobia bacterium
ACTCGTCGAACACATGACCGACGAGCAAGTGTTCGCGCTGCGGCGCGGCGGCCACGATCCGCTGAAAGTTTATAACGCCTACAAGCGAGCGGTGGAGCACACCGGCTCACCCACCGTGATCCTGGCCAAGACCATCAAAGGCTACGGGCTGGGCGAGGCGGGCGAAGGACGCAACGTCACCCATCAGCAGAAAAAGCTGACCGACGAGGAAATGGTGTACTTCCGCAAGCGCTTCGAAATCCCCATTCCCGAGGAGATGGTTCACGCCACCTCCTTCTACAAGCCGGCCGAGGATAGCCCGGAGATCAAGTACGTCCACGAGCGGCGCGACGCCATGGGCGGAAGTCTTCCGGCGCGCAAGGTTCAAAAGATCACACTCGAAGTGCCGCCGCTGGAGGCGCTAGCGGAGTCGCTCGCAGGCTCAAACGGCCGCGAAGTCTCCACCACCATGGCGTTCGTCCGCGTGCTCACGCTGCTGCTCAAGGATAAAAATATCGGCAAGTACATCGTTCCGATCGTGCCGGATGAAGCGCGTACCTTCGGAATGGAGTCGCTGTTCCGTCAATACGGCATTTACGCCAGCCGGGGCCAGCTCTATACGCCGGTGGACAGCGCGAACTTCTTGTTCTATCGCGAGGCGTACAACGGCCAGATCCTGGAAGAAGGAATCACCGAAGCGGGTTCCATGGCGTCGTTCACCGCCGCAGGCACTTCTTATGCGACCTACGGCGTGCCGATGATTCCCTTCTTCGCTTACTATTCGATGTTCGGCTTCCAGCGTATCGGCGATCTGATCTGGGCTTTTGCCGATGCGCGCGGTAAGGGCTTCCTCATGGGCGGCACCGGTGGACGCACCACGCTGGCGGGCGAAGGCCTGCAGCATCAGGACGGCCACAGCTTGATGCATTCGAGCACAGTGCCCACGTGTCACAGTTACGACCCGGCCTACGCCTACGAGATCGCGGTGATCATCCAGGACGGCATCCGGCGCATGTATCAGGAAATGGAAGATCGCTTCTACTACCTGATGATGTACAACGAGAATTACGCACAGCCGAAGATGGCGGACGGAATCCAGGACGGCATCCTGCGCGGCCTGTACCGCTTCCAACCGGCCGATGGCGGGAAGGCGCAGGTTCATCTGTTCGGCAGCGGCCCGATTCTGAACGAAGCGTTGCGCGCGCAGAAAATCCTGGCCGAGAAATATCAAGTCCGCTCCGACGTTTGGAGCGCCACCAGCTACAACGAGCTGCGTCGCGACGCCCTGGAAGGGGAACGCTGGAACCGGCTGCATCCGGCCGAGCCGGAACGAAAGCCTTACTTAGTCCAGGCCTTGGAAGGCACCGAGGGGCCGATCATCGCCTCTACCGACTACATGAAAGCCGTCGCCGATCAGATCGCGCCCTGGGCCCCGGGACGCCTGGTCTCGCTCGGCACGGATGGCTTCGGCCGCAGCGAAAATCGCGAACACCTGCGCAGGCATTTCGAAAACGGCGCCGAGGCGATCGCCGCGGCCGCACTGGCACGCCTGGCGCGCGATGGCTGGTTCGACAAAGGCCGCGCGCAACAAGCGGTGACCGAGCTGGGCTTGAATCCCGACAGCCCCGACCCGGTAAAGAGATAAGCAGGCCGCGGCTCACAATGTTCTATCTCACCGAAGCGGATGTGCGTGAATTGCTGCCAATCGCCGAATGCGTCGGCGTCATGCGGCGGACCTTCGAAGCTTTGGCCCAAGGCCGCGCCCAGAACCAGCCCCGGCGTCGCCTGATTCTCGAAACTGGCTCCGCGCTGCACAGCATGGCCGGCGCGTTTCACAACTACTTCGGAACCAAGTTTTATTCCACCAATCCGCGTTACGGCGCGCATTTCTACTTCATGCTGTACGACGCCAAGACCGCGCAACCCCTGGCCTTGATGGAAGCCAATCACTTGGGCCGGATCCGAACCGGCGCGGCCAGCGGCTATGCGGCCGACCTGCTGGCGCACCCGCAGGCCGAAACTTTGGGCATCATCGGATCGGGTTTTCAAGCGCGATCGCAACTGGAGGCGATCCGCTCCGTGCGTCCCATCAAGCAGGTTCGCGTCTGGAGCCGCAGCGAGGAGAAGCGGCGCAAGTTTGCCGACGAATGTGGCGTCACCGCAGTCGATTCAGCCGAAGAGGCCGTGCGCGGCGCGCAAATTGTCACCACAGCTACCAACGCCAAAGATCCCGTCTTGGAAGATTCCTGGATACAACCCGGAACCATGATCAACGCCATGGGTTCGAACATCGCTTCACGCCGCGAGCTCCCCTCGGAACTGGTGCGCCGCGCCGATCTGGTCGCGGCCGATTCCATCGAGCAGGCTCACATCGAAGCGGGCGACCTGATCCTGGCCGACAGTTGGGCCAACGTCGTGGAACTGAAAGACGTCCAGCGACACTACGACCCAAAACAGATCACAATATTCAAATCCTTGGGTTTGGGAGTGGAAGACGTGGCGGCGGGAGCGTTTCTATACGAACGGGCGCTGGCTACTCCTGAACGCTTTGCTGATCGGAATCGCGCCACGCGCTGATTTTCAAGCGGCGGCACACCCAGCACAGCCCTTCGTTGGAGTTCGGAGCGCAAGCGGCGCCGCACACCGAGCACTTGTCGAAGCGCTTGATCTGATCGCTCTGTATCGCGCGCTTCGCTTGCTCCAGGATCTCTTTATCGATCACTGGTTCGCTTACCGGCAGCGGTTTTCTCTTCATCGCTATAAGACTAGCCTAACACGCCAACGTATTGTTAGGCTGCCCGCTCCAGCCGCATGATGTACCCGGCGTCCAACGCAGCCGAGCATCGCGAGCATTTTTGTCCAGGTTTCACCTTGACATTTTTTCCGCTGCTCACCACCGTACCTTCGACGGTATGTGTGCAGATGGGGCAATAAACAAAGGCCTTGGCTTCTAACTGCGCTGGTTGGGGACGATTTGTGATGGTCATGTCTCCTCCTTTCGTCATTTTTTAAGACGCAAGTGGAGGACCAAAGGATTGCAAAAAGTCGTAAGCTCGATGCGTGGCAGTTTTGAAGCAAAGATTCCGCTCAGGCGAGAAGACGTTACACTGAATTGTCTGATCGCTTATGAAAGTCGCATTCATCTTCCCCGGCCAGGGCTCGCAATACGTCGGCATGGGGAAAAGTTTAGCGTCACGATTTCCCACAGCACGTGAAATTTTCGACACAGCTGACCGACAGTTGGGGTTTTCGCTCACCCAACTTTGCTTCGAAGGTCCAGCCGAAGAATTGCAGCGAACCGAGAACACGCAGCCGGCGCTGCTGACCGTATCGGTCGCGGCCTGTCGCGTGCTACAAGAGCAAGGTTTGCGTCCGGATTGCGTCGCCGGCCACAGCTTGGGTGAATACTCGGCGCTGGTGGCGGCGGGATGTCTGACTTTTGCCGACGCGGTTCGCCTGGTCCGCCAGCGCGGGCGCTATATGCAGGAGGCGGTCCCTCAAGGAGTGGGCGCGATGGCGGCGTTGCTCAAGCTGCCCGAAGGTAAGCTCGACTCTATCCTAAGAGACGCCGCTCAAGGCGAAGTGGTGAGCGCCGCAAACTTAAATTCGCCGGACCAGATCGTGATCGCCGGCCACGCGGGCGCCGTCAACCGGGCGATGGAGTTGGCCAAGGCGGCCGGAGCGCGCCGCGCGGTGCTGCTCCCGGTGAGCGCTCCTTTTCATTGTGCGTTGATGCAGCCGGCGCAGGAGCGCTTGGCGGCGGATCTCAACGCCACAGAATTTCTCGACCTGGCGGTGCCGCTGGTCAACAACTGGCAGGCCCGCTTCGTCCGGACCGGCCAGGAGGCGCGCGAAGGTCTCTACCAGCAGGTGCCCAACCCGGTGCGCTGGGCTGAGTCAATCCAACAGCTGGCGAACGCCGGCGTCAACCGGTTTATCGAAGTCGGCGCGGGCAGCGTGCTCACCGGCCTGCTTCGTAATATCAATCCCGAACTCCAGAGCGCCAAGTTTGGCGAGGCGGAAGACTGGGAGAAACTTCATGCGGCGACGGCTTAGCATCGCGTTGTGCACGGCGGCATGCCTTTTGACGAGTTGCAAAATGTCCACTGAAAAGCAGGAGAAGCAAGATCTTTCGAAGCTCACCGACGAGTTCGTCTACGGTTCGCTGGCGTTGTCGCCGGTCTCGGCCACCTCGGCGGGCTATCACGAGCATGCCGGCGTCAAGCTCGACCAGAAACTGGACGATTACAGCGCGACCGGGATCCAAGACCAGCAGCAGTTCTATTCCGGCTTCCACGACCGGCTGGCCGCTATCAAGCAGGATCAGCTCTCGAGCGAAGAGCGCGCCGACTTCCAGATTCTGCAGAATCAAACCGAGCTGGCCTTGCTCGAGCTGCGCGAGATCCAGAGTTATCGCCATAATCCCACCGTCTACGTCGAACTGATCGGTAACGCGCTGTTCAATCCATTCGTTCTGGAATATGCGCCGCTTGATTCGCGCTATCGCGATATCATCGCGCGCTTGTCTGCCGTACCGGCGTTGTTGGATCAAGCCAAGGCCAACCTGCTGGACGCGCCCGAGGTCTGGAACCGTGTCGCGCAGGAAGAAGGCGACGGCGATATCGATCTGATCGACAAAGCGCTGCGAGCCAAGGTTCCCTCAGCGCTGCAGGCCGATTTCGATCGTGCGGCGTCGGGAGCGCTGGCCGCGTTGCGCGCCTTCAACTCATATCTGAAAACCGACCTCTCGCGCAAGACCAGCGATTGGCGGCTTGGCAAAGAGAAGTACGATAAGAAATTCGCCTACACGCTCGTCACCGGCAAACAACCCGCGCAGGTTCTGGCCGAAGCCGAGGCGGCGCTGAAGGATATTCGCGACCAGATGGCCAAGGTGGCTTCGCCGCATTCGGTGAAGGAAGCGCTCGACAAAATCGCGCAAGAGCACGCGACGCCCGCCACCTTTATGGACCAGGCCACCAAGGATCTCGATGAAGCCACCAGCTTCGTGCGCCAGAAGAACCTGGTTACGCTGCCTTCGCGCGGCAACCTGAAAGTGATCCCCACTCCGGAATTCATGCGCGGAATTTATGCCGTCGCGGGTTTCAATCCTGCCCCGGCGCTCGAGCCGCAGCTGGGCGCTTTCTATTGGGTAACGCCCATTCCATCCAACTGGCCCAAGGAGCGGATCGAATCCAAACTGCGCGAGTACAATCGCTTCGGCTTGATGGAAATTACAATTCACGAGGCCATGCCGGGACATTACGTGCAGTTCGAAGTGGCCGACAACCTGCAGCCCAAGTCGCGCCGCGTGCTGCGCAATATTTTCGGCAACGGCCCGTATGTCGAAGGCTGGGCCACCTATGCGCAACAGTTGATGTCGGACGAAGGCTTCCTCGATAATAGCGGCGAGCTGCGCCTCACGTTGTACAAGCAGTTGCTGCGCGCCATCGCGAACGCGATCATCGATATCCGCTTCCAGACCATGGGCATGACCGTGCAGGAAGCCATGGACCTGATGGTGCGCGACACATTCCAGGAAAAAGAGGAAGCCACGGCCAAGATCCAGCGCGCGCAATTATCGTCCTGCCAGCTGCCTACCTATTTCGTCGGCTGGCGCGGCTGGCTGGATACCCGCGAAGCATACGAAAAGCAGAAGGGGACCGCGTTCACCCTGCAGGAATTTCACGACGCAGCGTTGAAGGAAAGCGCGGTGCCCATGCCCGCGCTGGGCGGCTTGCTGCACTAGCGCACCCACTCAGAAATTCAGCACGTGCCACAGGCTGACGAAATCGTCGGTCCAAAGAATGGGCGCGCGCAGTGTCCAGGGCGCGCCGTGTCCAGCTAGCCCGGATCGCTCCAGCCACTCCGTATTGGCCGTCAGCAGCACCCATTTCGAGCTGCTCTCGCCGGTCTCGGAATCGTCGCCTGAGACAAACAGAACCGGCGTCCAGCCCAAGTATTGCGCCATGCCTCGCGCTACCGGCTCCAGATTCAAGACACGATTGGAAATGTGCAGCAGCAGCAGCCCGCCCGGCGCGAGACTGCGGCGGTAGATGTCGGCGCACTGACTGGTGAGCAGGTGGAAGGGAATCGCGTCGCTAGTGAAAGCGTCGACGGCAATTAGATCATATTGTCCGGACTTGCCTGCCGCGAGTTCGCGCTCCATCTGCACACGCGCATCGCCCAGCACGGTTTCAGTCCGCGCCTTCGAGTCTTTCAAGAACGAAAACCAGCGATGCGCGAATGCATCCACATCGGGATTGATTTCATAGAAGCGAAACGTGTCGCCCGCTCGACCCCATGCCGCCAGCGTCCCCGCGCCCAGGCCAATTACAGCGATTCGTCGATTGGAACTCTCCAGTGAGTTCAGCGCGATCGCCACGCCGCTGTGCGGTCCATAATATGTTGTCGGCCACTGCCGCTTCGCGCCTTCCAGATACTGAAACCCGTGCCGAGTGCGCCCATGCCGCAACTCCCGGAACGCCCCGTTGCCGTCGCTGCGATCGAGCACCCGCAAAATTCCGTAAAAATTCCGCGCGCTGGCGACCGATGGCTGATTTCCGGTGGTCACCGCCGCCATGATCGCGGTGAGTCCGCCGAACAGCAGCGCCATCAACGGCACTCGTACGCTGAACTGGCCTCGCCTCCATTGCGCCATCGCGCCGCTGCGCAGCCATCCGATGAATCCGAGCAGGCATGCCGCCGCCAGACCGATCGGGTATTCCAGGAATTCGGTGAACAAGTGTGGCGCGATCAGCGCGACAAACACGCCGCCTAGCGCACCACCCGCCGCAATGGCGACGTAGAAGGTCGTAAGATACCGCGGCGACGGCCGTGCAGCCGCCAGTTCGCCATGGCACAGCATGCAGGTGACCAGCATGGCCACCAGATACAGCACCAGTTGCCAGCGCAGCGAGAACACGCCAGAAAGGCTCGGCATCACGCACCCGATGCACGCCAGCACTCCGGCCGCGCCCGCGAATAGCGCCCGATGATAGAAACGATCGCTCTCGAACGTGAGAATGAACGTCGCCAGATAAATCGCCAGCGGCGCCACCCACAGGAACGGATTCACCGCGATCTCCTGCGAGATTTGATTGGTAGTCGACACCAGCAGCGTCGAACTACACGCCGACAATCCCACCCAGAACAGAATCGCCGCAAGCGTCGGCCTCTCTCCGGGCTCGACCTGCTCTTGCGCCGGCGTCGCCCTCACCGTCCGATATCGCCAGGCCGTAACGCCGCACGACACCGCGAACACTGCGTACATCGCCGACCACGTCCAGACCTGAATGTCCAGCCGCAAATAGGGTTCGATCAAGAACGGATACGTGAGCAGCGCGATCAACGAACCAAGGTTCGACAGCGCGTACAAGCGCCAGGGCGATCTTCCCGGCTCGCTCCGAGTGAACCAGCGCTGCAGCAACGGGCCAGTTGCGGACAGCAACAAGTAAGGACCACCCACGGTCGCGGCCAGCAACAACAAGATCCGCAGCGACGGATCGGCGACCGACGCTGTCTTCCACATCGCCGCATTCGGGCGTATAGGTAGAAACAACAGCGACACCGCCAGCAATCCGCAGTGCACCGCCGTTTCCACGCGCACGTTCGTCCGCGAGCTCAGCCAATGCGCATAAACATAACCAGCCAGCAATCCAATCTGGAAAAAAAGCAGACAGCTGGTCCAGACCGCCGGCCCGCCGCCGAACCACGGCAGGATGTAACGCGCGGCGATCGGCTGCACCTGAAACAACAAAAACGCGCTGAGAAAAATGGTGACAGGAAATCGCCAAGCCGCGCCGCCGGCGGACACCGTGGCCCGAGAATCGTCTTGCCGCAGATAAACAGGAATGGACAAAGTTACTTCGATCGCTCAGCGATTGTACTTGGGCGTCGGCCCTCGCAGCGTTTTCCACACCTGATCGCAGGCCTGCAACGTCTCATCATCTAGAGGGCCGTCTTGAAGCACGTTCAGATTCTGCTCCAAATGCTCGACTGTGGACGCGCCCAGAATGATGCCTTCGGCCACGGTGTGGCGATACAGCCAGTTCAGCGCCAGGCTGGTCAACGACCGCCCGGCTTTCTCCGCGATCTCGCGCAATTGATCCACCGCCTCAAAATCCGACGGATGCCAGTAGCGGTCCAGGTACATCTGATTCTTGTCGAAGCGCGTCCCAGCGATAGGCGCCTCCCGCCGATGCTTGCCCGTGAGCAGTCCCCCGGCCAGCGGATTGTAAACAAAATTCGACACACCGAAGCGCTGGCACATCGGAAGATATTCCTGCTCGATGCCGCGCGCGATCAGATTGTACATCGGTTGGCTGATATACGGCGGCCGATAGCCTTTGCGCTCAGAGATCCAAAACATCTCCACTACCTGCCAGCCGCTATAATTCGACGTCGCAACATGCCGAACCTTGCCTTGCCGCACCAGCTCATTCATCGCATCCAGCGACTCCTCGATCGGCACCGCGTAATCGGGCAAGTGCAGATAGTAGACGTCCAGATAATCGGTCCCCAGGCGGCGCAGGCTGTCCTCGATGGCCCGCAAAATGGCGGCGCGCGACAACCCCTGCCTGTCCGGCTCATCGCCCATTTTCATCCGAACCTTGCTGGCCAGGATGAACTCCTGTCGCCGCCCGCGCAGCAGCCGGCCCAGCATTTCCTCGGAAGCGCCGCGATTGTACACATTCGCCGTGTCGAGAAAGTTGATGCCATGCTCGCGGCACAGCCCAATCATCCGCGCCGCCGCCTCCTCGCCGGTCTGTCCTCCAAACGTCATGGCGCCGAAACAGATTCTCGAAACTCGCAGGTCCGTATTCTTCAGTGTGATTTGATCCATTGTTGAATGCCCAAAAGACATGATACGTTGAGAGCAGTGCCAGAGCGAACTGCAGAGCCGCAAATCGAGGAAGTATTTCCAGAGTCGTCTTCGGATTCGGCCGAGCAACCCGTGCTCCACGAGACCCCGCGGGAGACCGTGCCCCCGGATAAAAAAAGCATCGCCTGGCTCCGATTGGCCTACGCGTTCGAATTTCTGCTGGCGCTGCTGGTTAGTCTGACGCTGTGGAGCGAAGTCGGCGGCCAGGGCCATTTGGACATGATGCCTTGGTACACTAAGTTGGTTTGTCTGATGGCATCGGCCTGGTGCTCGGTGCGGCTGACAGCCGGTTTGGTCGAGGAGCGAAAAATCTGGAATCGGCGCACTTTGCGCTGGCTATCGGGCTTGATCCTGGTGGCTACCGCAATGGCCGCCATTACGTATTATTATCATCTGCACGAGGACACTGACGAACAGGATTCTGACGAGACTGCTACTGCAATGAATATCAAGCCTCCGCTAGCGCCGTCGATGGAATGATCAAGCCGGCTGGCGATACTATTCTAGGAGTCTGGAACGCTCCTGAAGTTCCGGTACGTGTCGAGTACCCGCTGGACATCATGGAAGAACTGCGCGCTCTGGTGTGCGACGACCTCCAGCGGCTCTCTCGCGGAGGCTCGGATGCCGCCGGACTGCTGTTCGGTGTCGTCCGCGGGCCGGTGGCTCGCATTCTGACCTGGCGCCCCATCTCACGCGGCCCCATCGAGGAACAAGCCGCGCGCCTGGCGCTCCACGACCGCGCGGAATTAGTGCGCGTTCTAAGCGGCGCCGCCACCGATCCGGCCATACATGGAATGGAACCGCTGGGCTGGTTCGTCTCCCGCACGCAAGGCGGCACCGGTCTCACTGCGCCTGAAGTCGAGCTCTTCAACAACTTCTTCCCCAACCCCTGGCAGGTTACGCTGCTTCTGCGGCGCGCCCCAGGCGGCACCGCGCGCGCTGGTTTCTTCGTGCGCGAATCGGGCGGATTTCTAAGACCGGATGCCAGCTATCGCGAGTTGTTGATTCAACCTCTGCGGCGCATGCCTAAGCCGTTGGTTCTGGGTGCAACCCCGCCCGAAGTTCCGCCGGTCCAAGAGCCGCCGCGACCGCTGGCCGGGATGGAGCACGTCCGCAGCGCAGCCTTCCAGCCTGTCGCGGCTATGTCATTTGAGGCCGAAGCGGCGGGCGTTGCGCCAGCAGCCGTGGCGATCGCGCTTGAACCAGAGCCCGTCGCACCAGAGCCAATGGCCATCGCGCTCGAGCCCCAGGCCATCGTGTCAGAAGCAGCGCGTATGGCACCGGAAGCAATGGCCGTCGCGCCAGCGGTCAACACCGTCGCGCGCGAAGCCGCATCTGATCCCACAACCCAGCCGGTTGCAACCGCCGCCGTGCCGCTCGGATCATTCCACGAGCAGCTAGAGACCTTCGACGCGGCTCTCGCGGAGACGCCCCCGGTTCTCGAACCGTCTTTCAACCAGCCGCCTCCGTTCCGGCACGTTCCCAGGACAGTAACCGCGGAAGCGCCGCCCGCCGAAAAGCCGAGCGAGCCCATCCCGCAACCACTGCCAGAGCGGCGCCCCCCGGTCTTTCCGCCCACCCGCACCGAACTGGCCCGGCCCGCCAGAGCGAGCGCGCCCATCCGAATTACCGAACCAGAAATCTCGAGAACAGCGCCGCTCGAAACGCCCACCTTCGGGCTGCAAACACATTCCTTCGGCGGCCGCCAATGGTTATGGATTCTCCCGGTGCTGTTGGCGTTGGGGTTGGTGGTGTTCTTGGTTATGCAGAAACCTGCGCCGGCCCCTGTGCTTACCTTCTCACTGCGTGTCGCCTCCGCCGGCAACATCGTCGAGATTTCGTGGGATCGCGATTCGATTCCGGTTTATAAAGGCGACCACGCGTCGATCAAGATTCAGGACGGCGCGGACACCAAACAGATCTCGCTCAACTCCGACGAACTGCATACCGGCAAGACTCATTACGTGCGCGAGACCGGCGACGTCGGTTTCCTGATGACGATTTACAACAGCGGCAGCCAGGAGTTTCATGAGTTCGCCCGCCTGGTCGCTCCCTCGGCCGATGCCGCCAACGCCACTCCCGCGCCGGAATCGGCCGATTCCAGTCAACTGCGCGGCGAGCGCGACAAACTGGAAACCCAAGTCAACGAACTCAAGGACCAAGTCCGCAAGGAAGCGGCGCGCGCCGATCAGGCGGAAAGCGTAGTTCGAATCCTCGAAAACCGGCTGAATATCGACGGCGCTCGCAGCCAATCGCAGACTGAGAGAAAGTAGCGAAAAGCCGGCACTCTCTCGCCGCTACTCGAAATATGGATCGGCCTCCCCAATCGCGGCGCCATCCTTGCGCGGCGAAGAAGCCCCGTAGTTCACCTGGCCATCGGAATCGTGCATCACCACTTGCCCGCCGCCCATGTACTCGGAATAATCGCCCACCACGCTGAGCTGATGTCCGCGCCTGGCTAACTCGCCGCGCACATCCTCCGGAACGCGCGATTCGATTTGTACATCGCATCCACCCAGCGATGCCTTGGTGAAGCGCGGCGCTTCGAGCGCATATTGGATGTTCATCTTGTGATCGACGATGTTGGTCACCAGTTGCATCTGCGCCTGCGCCTGGTTCATCCCGCGCATGATTCCGAATCCGATGTGCCGGCCGCCATTCTGCATGAAGCCCGGAATAATGGTGTGAAACGGACGCTTGCGCGGCCCCAGCGCGTTGGCATGCCCTGGTTCGGATACGAACGATGCGCCGCGATCGTGCAACAGCATTCCCATTCCTTCCACCATAATTCCGGACCCGAAAAAATTCGCGATGCTCTGAATCCAGGACACCACGTTGCCGTCCTTGTCCGCCGCGGCCAGATACGTGGTGTGTCCCTGCTCGGGCTGGCCGGGCGCGGTGTCGCAATTCGCCTTCCGCCGGTCGATCAACGCCGCGCGCTCCCGGGCATAATCCTTCGAAAGCAGCCCGTCCACCGGGACCGCAGCGTGCCGCGGATCCCCGAGGTAACGCCTGAGGTCCTGCGTCGCGAGCTTCTGCGCCTCGATCTTGAGATGCAACGCCTCGGCGCTAGCCTGCGGAAATTCGCCAAGCGGAAAATTTTCCAGGATGTTGAGCATCTCAAGCGTGCCGATGCCCTGGCCGTTGGGCGGCAGCTCGTAAACCTGCCAGCCGCGATAGTTGGTCGAGATGGGCTGCACCCATTCGGATTGGTATTCCCGCAGATCGTCTGCCGTCATCGTGCCGCCGTAGCGCCGCGAGGTTTTGAGAATCGCGTCCGCGATCGGCCCGCGGTACAGAGCTTGGGCGCCCAGCTCAGCGATCAAACGAAATGCGCGCCCCAGTTGCGGATTACGCAAGATTTCGCCCACGCGCGGCGCAGCGCCACTGGGCAGATACACCACGCGCGCCTCATCCTGAAGGTTGACGCTCGAATTCTCCCATTCCCACTGGATCAGTTCCGTCACCGGGAATCCATTCTCGGCATAGTAAATGGCTGGTTTGAAGAGATCGCCCCAGGGGAGCCGGCCGAAGCGCTGGTGCAGTTTCTCCCAGCCATCCACGCAGCCGGGCACTGTGACACCGTGGATGCCGCCGAAGCTCTGCTGCCCCAGGTAATCGAGCGACAGCGCTTCGGGCGACCAGCCGCTGGCATTGATGCCGGTGAGCCGGCCGGTCTTCGATTCCCAGATCAAAGCGAACAGATCACCGCCGGGCCCGTTCATCATCGGTTCAACTACGCTCAGCGCCGCATTGGCCGCGATAGCAGCATCCACCGCCGACCCGCCGCGCGCCAGGATCTGCGCCCCCACTTGCGATGCCAGCGTCTGCTCCGTCGCGACGACCCCGCGCGTGGTGATAACCATCGACCGGGCTTGCGGCCGGCCGTGTGCGAGGGACGAAGATGCGGGGAAAGCCATAAGAAGCACCTCATTTTAGCTGAAGCCACACCTGGGAGTTCCCCGTGAACGCTTCTCGTGCAGTTAGCACAACGACCGCGAGCAAAGTGGAGAACCCGCGCTTGCTCCAACAAAGTGAAACCAACATCATCGCCTAAGCTGAGCACTTCGTAAATCGATTGTCAGCAATGTTAAGTACTCAGCCAATACCGCAGTGGCCTAGCAGTATAATCGACCCTGGACCTCAATCGAACCAAATGAGCCTTGAGCTACTTCTCGACCTCATCCTCTCGGCTAATCAGGACTCCTGGGAAAACAGAAACCAGCAGGCTTTCGGCGCACTGTTTGGAAGTCCAGACGGCAGATATCCTAAACATGGCGAAAAGGTAGTTACCCTTCGCGCGCCGAAGATCAGTCCAGATTCCGGTGTGCCCTTCGCAGCTTACATACACCCGCAAAATCCATCCTCGGGCGCCTACAGCGGCCTCTCCTTTGTAATATTCCCAGCGGCGGAACAACCCTGCCTCATCGGACTTGTGGTGGGAACTGCAGGGTTGACGCCGGACGAAGCGATTCTGGGCCGCCCCGGGCACGCACGGAAGGTGCAAGCCATTTGTGCGTGGCTAAATCAGGTATACGGTGATGGGAATCTAGTAGCGTGGGCAAAGCAGGATCCAACTCGAACAGATGTCGCGGTCCCTGAGGTCGTAACGAAAGCTTGGTCCGATTACCAAAGCGTCTTCGGTAGATATGGCAAGGAGATCTATGCGCTCTATTGCCCGAAGCTCAATCGCGCCGGGACGGAAAATGCACTGACCGCGTTCTTAGACCTGCTTTTCGAGGAGCGCAATTGCCAACCTCTGGCCAATTTTGACGAGAACCATAAGTCAATACAAGCTAGCTGGTTCGAATATCTCATGCCCAGCATAGAACGCAGCCAAGTCAGAGATTTACTGACTAGAAGGCGCTACGTCATCGTCGAAGGGCCACCTGGAACCGGAAAGACGCGCTTGGCGGCCGATCTGCTTCGAGAGGACTATTCAGGTCGCGGCGTCACCATCCAATTTCATCCCAACACCACGTACGAGAACTTCATCGGTGGCCTCGCTCCAGCGCTTTCTACGGGAGAGTTGGGCTTCCGCTTCGCGCCCGTTCAGGGGGCCTTGATGGAAGTCGCCGCACAAGCTGCTGGTGATAAGTCGCATTACTACCTTCTGCATATCGACGAGATCAATCGCGCCGATCTAGGCAAAATACTTGGCGAAGCGATTTTCCTCCTGGAGCCAAAAATCGAACATCCGCGCAGTATCAACTTGCCTTTCGACTTTGGAGAGCCGTTTGGTAGATGTTTCTATCTGCCGGAAAATCTTCACATCCTTGGCACCATGAACAGCGCGGATCGCAGTATCGCGATCGTCGACGTCGCTGTCCGGCGGCGCTTTGGATTTGTTCCTCTGTGGCCACGAATGAGCGTGGTTCAAGAATACGGGTGCCCGACCATGCAGAAGGCGTTTAGGGAACTTGTATCCATCTTCGTGGAGCATGCGACTGACGATACGTTCTCATTGGTGCCCGGACATTCATATTTCTTGGAAGCGAAGGAAGAACTCGCGAAAGAAAAGTTGCGAACTGATCTTGCTCCGTTGTTGGAAGAGTATCTGGCCCAAGGCTACGTAGGCGGTTTCGCCGAGCCGATCCGGAGCTATCTTCAATGGGTCCGCAGCCTGTAACTCGGCGCCGCCGCGGATATCGCGGCTTGGTGGCACCACTTGTCCCGCCAGCGAGAGAGGTTGAGGTTTGCCTGGAGCTAGAGGACCACTCTACCGCGGAGAGATCAGCCGTCAACTTCTTCCAACTGCGCAGTCTTAGAGATCCAAACACAACAGCCGCGCGCATGGCGGAACAGTTCATCAAACAAAACCGGGCTCTGATGTCACTCCTGGATGTAAGCATCGAACGAGATCACAACGGTGACGACGTCCAATTGAAGATCCAAGCCGGAAGCAAGGTGGGAGCCATTCCACTCTTTTCTCCAACGTCCGCACGCCTAGACTACGGATTGGTGATTCAGCCGCGATTCCCTTGGCCTGGAATCGGCCCGATGTTGGCAGAAATGGGATGGCGAATCAGTCCAACCCCGCTTCGTCTACCGCTTCTCCGTCGCTCCGAACGGCGCGTTCCTGTTTGGGTGTTGTCGTTCATGATTCTCGCTCGGCTGAGAGCCCTCCTCGACTCGCTGGATCGTAAGTTCGAAGTCACCCACGAAACGCGTTTAGCGCCGCGCGGCACCGTCCACTGGACGGAGTACTCTTCCCGCAGCCTCCCTAACGCACGTTGGCTATCGGTGCCCTGCTCGTTTCCGGATCTCAGAGATGACCGACTTCTTCAGGGCGGAATTAGGTACACCCTCGAACGACAGATTCGGGCGTTGGAGACACAGAAAGAGCATGGCGCCTTCGTTCACAGGCTCATCGAACTCGGCCAGCAATTGCTGCGCCGAGTACAGATCGTTCCGACGTACGTCCCTTCATCCTCCACGCTTGGAAGTTGGCTCCGGCGACCCATGCGAACTACACAGTACTTTGACGGACTGCAAGCAATCGAGTGGACCGTTGACGAACGTGGCCTGGCCGGGCTGAGCGACCTTGAGGGCATACCGTGGACCATGCCAATGGACCAGTTCTTTGAGGCCTGGGCTGAGACGGCCTTTCGGGTCGTGGCGCAACGCACTGGGGCACAAGTCTCGGTGGGACGGAAGCGGGAAACCGTTCATCCCTTGAACTGGGACCCTCCATATCTGGGATCCCAAAAGTCGCTCGTACCAGACATCTGCCTGGTTTGGAACGATCTGACGCTCATCGTCGACGCGAAGTACAAGCGACATTGGGAAGAATTGCAACGACACTCCTGGTCCGGAATTGAAGAGGAACTACGCGAACAGCACCGCAATGACTTACTCCAGGTTTTGGCGTATGCAAACCTTGCGTGCACCTCAAACGTAATCGCGTGCCTCGCATATCCATGCTCACCCCGGAGCTGGGATTCGCTACGGGCGAGAGGAAGACTGATTCACAAGGCAGAGATTACGATTGGTATTCGATCACTACAACTGTGGCTGACGGCACTCCCGATGGCGACGGCCTTGGAACAAATCGTAGCGCCCCTTATAGATGACATACGTCGAATTCTCGCCCAGAAAATCTAACTGTGGAACCTCCAGCCCGGTCGATTCTAAAACCCGACGTCCGATCCTTCCGGCATCGTAAAATGACAACGTATGCTGCGGCTCTGCTCTGTCCTCCTTTTGCTCGGGCTGGCGCCGTTGATGATTGCGCAGAAGAAATCCCCTATGACTAACCACGCCACCGGCAACTTCACGGTCGATCTCCACCCACTTACCCCGGCCCCCGCGGAAGGAGTCTCCAGGTTGTCGATTGACAAACTGATCCATGGAGGACTGGAGGCCACCAGTAAGGGCGAAATGCTTTCTGCCGGAGATCCCAAGCAAGGTGCTGCCGGATACGTCGCAATCGAAATGGTCACCGGTTCGCTCGACGGCAAGCGCGGCACTTTTGCCTTACAGCATTCGGCAACTATGGATCAGACACGGCTCCAAGCTGTCTGTCACTATTGTCCCCGGATCTGGAACGGGCGAACTCAAAGGCATTTCGGGAACATTCGATATCAAGATCGCGAACGGCCAGCACTCCTACGATCTTGAATACACGTTACCGAACTGAGCTGCTGTGCATGCCGGATGGCGATGGCTTCGGGCGCCGCCTTACTCAAACAACGGGTAGCTCGCGAAAAATCTTGTCTTCATTGGTCGGCGCACCAGCAGAACCGCACGGCGTATTGACTGCGCACAAATATGGAGTCACACTCGGGACATGCAAGCTGGCGTGCTTGGTGCTGTTGAGCGGGCCTGTGCCCGCTCAACAGCACCAAGCACGCCAGCTTGCATGTCCCGAGTGTGACTCCATATTTGTGCGCAGTCAATACGCCGTGCGGTTCTGCTGGTGCGCCGACCAATGAAGACAAGATTTTCGCGGGCTACCCGTTGTTTGAGTAAGGCGGCGCCCGAAGCCATCGCCATCCGGCATGCACAGCAGCTCAGTTCGGTAACGTGTATTCAAGATCGTAGGAGTGCTGGCCGTTCGCGATCTTGATATCGAATGTTCCCGAAATGCCTTGAGTTCGCCCGTTCCAGATCCGGGGACAATAGTGACAGACAGCTTGGAGCCGTTCTGATCCATCGTGGCATTATGCTGTAAGGCAAAAGTGCCGTGCTTGCCATCGAGCGAACCGGTGACCATTTCGATTGCGACGTATCCGGCAGCACCTTGTTGGGATCTCCGGCAGAAAGCATTTCGCCCTTACTGGTGGCCTCCAGTCCTCCACGGATCAGTTTGTCAATCGACAACCTGGAGACTCCTTCCGCGGGGGCCGGGGTAAGTGGGTGGAGATCGACCGTGAAGTTGCCGGTGGCGTGGTTAGTCATAGGGGATTTCTTCTGCGCAATCATCAACGGCGCCAGCCCGAGCAAAAGGAGGACAGAGCAGAGCCGCAGCATACGTTGTCATTTTACGATGCCGGAAGGATCGGACGTCGGGTTTTAGAATCGACCGGGCTGGAGGTTCCACAGTTAGATTTTCTGGGCGAGAATTCGACGTATGTCATCTATAAGGGGCGCTACGATTTGTTCAAGGCCGTCGCCATCGGGAGTGCCGTCAGCCACAGTTGTAGTGATCGAATACCAATCGTAATCTCTGCCTTGTGAATCAGTCTTCCTCTCGCCCGTAGCGAATCCCAGCTCCGGGTGAGCATGGAATGCGAGGCACGCGATTACGTTTGAGGTGCACGCAAGGTTTGCATACGCCCTGGAGTAAGTCATTGCGGTGCTGTCCGCGTAGTCCCTCTTCAATTCCGGACCAGGAGTGTCGTTGCAATTCTTCCCAATGTCGCTTGTATTCGCGTGAACGATGGGTCAGATGTTCCAAACCAGGCAGATGCTGGTACGAGCACTTTTGGGATCCCAGATATGGAGGGTCCCAGTTCAAGGGACGAACGGTTCCCGCTTCCGTCCCACCGAGACTTGTGCCCCAGTGCGTTGCGCCACGACCGAAAGGCCGCCTCAGCCCAGGCCTCAAAGAACTGGTCCATTGGCATGGTCCACGGTATGCCCTCAAGGTCGCTCAGCCCGGCCAGGCCACGTTCGTCAACGGTCCACTCGATTGCTTGCAGTCCGTCAACGTACTGTGTAGTTCGCATGGGTCGCCGGAGCCAACTTCCAAGCGTGGAGGATGAAGGGACGTACGTCGGAACGATCTGTACTCGGCGCAGCGATTGCTGGCCGGGTGGATGAGCCGTGAACAAGGCGCCATGCTCTTTCTGTGTCTCCAACGCCCGAATCTGTCGTTCGAGGGTGTACCTAATTCCGCCCTCAAGAAGTCGGTATGTCTGAGATCCGGAAAACGAGCAGGCTACCGATAGCCAACGTGCGTAGGGAGGCTGCGGGAAGAGTACTCCGTCCAGTGGACGGTGCCGCGCGGCGCTAAACACGTTTCGTGGCCGACTGCGAACTACGATCCAGCGAGTCGAGGAGGGCCCTCAGCCGAGCGAGAATCATGAACGACAACACCCAAACAGGAACGCGCCGTTCGGAGCGACGGAGAAACGGTAAACGAAGCGGGGTTGGACTGATTCGCCATCCCATTCCTGCCAAATCGGCCGATTCCAGGCCAAGGGAATCGCGGCTGAATCACCAATCCGTAGTGTAGGCGTCCGGACGTTGGAGAAAAGAGTGGAATGGCTCCCACTTTGCTTCCGGCTTGGATCTTCAATTGGACGTCGTCACCGTTGTGATTCGTTCGATGCTTACATCCAGGAGTGACATCAGAGCCCGGTTTTGTTTGATGAAATGTTCCGCCATGCGCGCGGCTGTTGTGTTTGGATCTCTAAGACTGCGCAGTTGGAAGAAGTTGACGGCTGATCTCTCCGCGGTAGAGTGGTCCTCTAGCTCCAGGCAAACCTCAACCTCTCTCGCTGGCGGGACAAGTGGTGCCACCAAGCCGCGAAGTCGCGGCGGCGCCGAGTTACAGGCTGCGGACCCATTGAAGATAGCTCCGGATCGGCTCGGCGAAACCGCCTACGTAGCCTTGGGCCAGATACTCTTCCAACAACGGAGCAAGATCAGTTCGCAACTTTTCTTTCGCGAGTTCTTCCTTCGCTTCCAAGGAATATGAATGTCCGGGCACCAATGAGAACGTATCGTCAGTCGCATGCTCCACGAAGATGGATACAAGTTCCCTAAACGCCTTCTGCATGGTCGGGCACCCGTATTCTTGAACCACGCTCATTCGTGGCCACAGAGGAACAAAATCAAAGCGCCGCCGGACAGCGACGTCGACGATCGCGATACTGCGATCCGCGCATATTTGAGATCAGTGCCAAGGATGTGAAGATTTTTTCCGGCAGATAGTCCGATTTTGAAAGGCAAGTTGATACTGCGCGGATGTTCGATTTTTGGCTCCAGGAGGAAAATCGCTTCGCCAAGTATTTTGCCTAGATCGGCGCGGATTGATCTCGTCGATATGCAGAAGGTAGTAATGCGACTTATCACCAGCAGCTTGTGCGGCGAGTTCCATCAGAGGCCCCCTGAACAGACCTGCATAGAAGGGCACCCACTGGATGAAGTTCTGGTACCGTAGT
>CAVXJU010000072.1:0-33844 GCA_963761935.1 Terriglobia bacterium
TCGGCATGATCGACAACCTTGTGCGTGTACTCGTTGAGGTCATCGTAGGACTTCAGTGCATCGGTGTGAAGCTCCGCGCCCACTTCCACGTTCTCCCGGATCTCGCGGTGAAGGTGATGCTTCCGGCGTCTTTCAACAACCGAAGTACGGACCTTTCCAGTTTCACTGTCCAGGAGTCCAAACACAATCGCCTTACCGATTAGGCCAGCGACCGCAAGTCTTTTTCGCGCGTTCCACCAGCGTGCATGTTGCGGGCATTCCCTCCGATAAAGGTTTCGTCGGCCTCAATCGTGTCAGTCATCTTGTTGATGCTTCCAGTGTGCATCCGCATGGCGAATCCTTTGAAGCATGAACCACGCGCTACGCTGAGTGACCTTGATGGTCCTTGGCAAGTTCGTAGCTGCTGATGCCGTTCTTGCAGTTCGCGAGCAGCCACATTGCAGTGAGCCACTTATCCAGGCCGATAGCGCTGTCCTCGAAAATCGTGCCGACTTTAACCGAGAATTGCTTCCGGCAACCGAGGCAGGTCCACATGCGCCGCGTCGTAGAAACGACAACTTCTTGCCTTTGCACTGAGGGCATTCGGGGCCAGTCGGCCACTTCGCTCTAGAGATACTATTTCCAGGCAGACATCTGGATCGGAGAAGTACCGTATGGCCTCTAACAAACCACTCTTGTTGTTGAACTTAACGGCTTCCATGACCCAACTTTACCACTGCCGAGGATGTGAGCCAAGTGAGTTGTTGCCGAACGTTTGGTAGTGGGTCTATTTGAAATTCCTGCAGCACTTTCGCACTTGACAGATTTCAGCGAGGATGCCGACGGGCCTCCGCCAATGCGAAAGCGGTATGGGACAATAGCTGCATGGCACGATTTGCAGGGTGGCTGCGTAGAATCAAAGATACACTCCAGCGAAGAATCGACGCTGAAACAGTGTGGAAACATCCAAACCTTGGTTGGGCCTTATGGTCAATCTGTGCCCTATGGGGAGGTTACTGGTGGAGAGTCATCCCTAGTCCAGGCAAAGCCGTCGCTTTGTTGGCCGTTGCAGCCGCGATCATGAGCATGCGCGAGATGCGAGTGACTGCCAAGACCTCGTGGATTCTCCTCTTGTTCGGGCTGCTTTTGTTAGAAGTAAGAGCTATCGATCATGACAGAGATGTCAGTAGCGCCAACGACCGGGCGGCTAGGAAAGTCGAGCAAGAACATTTCCAAACGACAATAGACGGGTCACGAAGGTAATTACGGAAAGTGAACGCCATTTCGCGACGACGCTGCTATCGCTCAAAAAGACAATCGATCTGGAGCGGGAGAACGTGAATACCATAACAGGCGGCGGGAGCTATATGTATTTTGATCCGCAGGTGGTGGGAGATCGTCCGAGTGAAATAGATAGCGCGTTCGGAGCAAAGAAGGGAGACATAACCATGAATGCATACCCAAAATTCGTCGGTGATTTTCCTCTTCAAGGTGTGTACGTTTCTACATTTGCTGACAGATGGCTGCCGGATATTGACTACAAGACTGTGTATCCACACGAGCTGGGACGGCCACGACAGACCCTTTCGGTGTCGTTTAAGGCCACGGACTCCAAGCTCCCGGTCAATATATGGGTAAATACTTCGAACGGGTCTTACTACGAAGCAGTAAGATTAGAAAAGATCGAACACGAACATTGGGTATGGGCCGCCCGCTTCGGGAAATTCATAGGATCTAAAAGCAAGCTGATTCGATCTTGGACTTCTCCTGATTTTCCGAAAGAGGATCTGGTCGCTATATGGAAGTGAATCTCCTACGCGGCAATACGGGCAGCAGTGTGCTCAAGGAAAACAATTTCGTGAATCGCCCACACATGATCGCTGAGCCGATTCCATCGCTGGAGTAACCCGCAAGGTCTGATGCACACGCCCAAAGTTGTAGTGCATGTGAAACAACGCGATCATCGCGATGTGGTTGTCGAGCTTCTTGCTGAACGCGTTCGTCAGGCGCGTAAAGCGCCGCATGTCCATCCGCATGTTGAGATTCTGGCGCTCGACGTAGCTGGTCGAGATGTGCTCCGGGTTCGGGTGTGCCGATGACTTCCAATACGTTTGGTGCCCAGACACTGCGCGGGGCTGTAGCGAGTCTGTCCCTCAGGATCGTTGCCGTAAATCTTGCGCGAGTTGGGCAAAGTCAATCTGGTTACCAAAGGCATCAGGAACGGCGGTCAAGATACATCCTGTGGCCGTCCGTGGTCAACTGGATTCGATTCGCCAAACGTGCCTGCAACATCCTGAAGGAAGTCCGCTGCACACCCCGCGTCCCTCCGGCCTACGGCCCAACTGATGACCAGCTTCGTATCCGCATCAATCGCCGTGAAGGTCCAAACGTCGCCAGCATAGCCCTACGCGATCCCACATCTCCTCCGTCACGTTCTTTTGCTTGGCATAGCAGAACGACCAAATCTCATCGACCTGAACGCGCTTTGCCTTGACGTTGCGAATAGTCGCGTCCTGGTACTCCTGGCACGCTTTGCCGACCTTCACCAGGGTACGCAGCACAGCGCCTTTCGACACGCCAGTCATGCGCGCCGTGGAGCGAACAGAACAGCCTTCTACCAGCGCCGTGATGATCGCGGTTTGCTTTGCGATGCTGAGTACGTTCGCCATGGATCCAAGTATACGACAGCGCTTTCGCATAGTCAAGAGAAAAGTGCCGAAACGGGCAGGTTTTATTGGCGTTTCTTGGCCTTCGCCCATCGCGCTTTGGCAGCCTTGCGAGCGCTCCGCTTGCGCTGTTCGTCGGTCATGGTCTCCAGCCTGCGCTTGCCGCCGATCTTGCCGCCCTTGGCTCCCATCTCGCGCATGACCTTCTGAACGATGGTAAGTTCCGTGGTTTCGCGTAGCTTCCATAAAAACTCGCCGCGCGTTCTGAACGGTGTCAAGTTTATCAGGAGTGCGTGTCCGCTTTGGCATATACCTACAAGCGTTGCACGGATTACGAAAGGCCGTCAAGGGATGCCGATTTCAAATAGACCCACTACCGAACGTTTTGCTGACTGGGGAAGGCGCCGGATCTACGGCGGACGCTGGAACAGCCCAGGACTTCCCGCAGTCTACCTCGCGACTCGCGAAGACTAACAAGGAGCTTGCGGAGATACGACGGACCGGAGATACCTGGCTTGCGCGATCCTCAAACCTCCTGCTGGCTGTTCCTTCGGTCATCGTACCGGGTGAGAACAATCTACTCTTGTACGGGCCTAGCGGAATCCGGTCGGTTTTCGTAGCCCCTACTCAGTCGGGTTCACACCCAAAATACCATCCACCGTCGGTTTCAGCCGGTCGAACTTGCAGTGGGTGGCATGATTCCTGACGCCCGCTAACGATATCGATTTCCGCGGACCGAACCGTTCATTGATCGTCGCCACAGGTGCTACATAAAAATCCCACGTCGGAACATCCAGCACGTTCGCTTTCGCCCGATCGGACTCCGGGTAATGGCAGAACACGTAGCAATGGGCGGAACGAGTGGGTTCACCTTCGTACTTCCCCGTCTCGGGATTCCAGAACGTAGCCTTTCGGATGCTGAAGATGATCTTCGACGGTTTGGAGTGGTACCAGCTTTGACAGTAGGCCGAAGTCTTCACCTCGACGCCGAACCCGCCATAGTGCAAATCCACGGAGTCCCATTCCACCCGTGGCTCGTTAAGGCACCCGAGGGCTTTCCCGACCAGAAACTCTCCGAACGTGGAACGAATGCCGTTGGAAAGGACATCGGAATACGCCCATCGCCAGAAGTCGGTGATGGTGGCTCCCTCCAACGATGGCAGTGGTTGATGAGGTTCCAGGAAACAACGCGGCATATAGGGGGACGCTGTTATTGTAAGAGAAATCTAATAGCTTTAACGATCAACCCTGGAGAAACTCATCCCCTTCACAGGTGACGATGAAGTTGGTGAGTCCCCCGGCGGATCCCACCGCTTCTTCATCAAGCCCGGGGGACGTGTCGTATCGTGGCGGAAAGTCTCCTGGAACATATCTACCACAGATTGTCATATGCCGAAGAAGGCAAAGGATTCACGTGTTCCAGACTCGTTCTGTTGTTAGGCTGGCCGAAGAAGAACGCAAGAACCTGGACCATTCGATCGAGCTTCTCAGCGGCACCTACGATCTCGTTACGGAATTGGAAGCACTGTATGATTTTATGCCGCAGCGTTGCCAGTTCCCTGAGGACACAAACAAGAACGATGCCACGCTAGCCGGGCGTGTAAACGCCCATTTGATCTTCATGTGCCGCAGAGAATTCGACACTCGGCACGTTGACGTTGCTTCGAGGGTACCTTGGGGATCACCGCTATCATCTTCGGAAGGCCATTGAGTCTTGTGCATTCGCGGTGAAGATGACGGATAGCCCGCACTTCGCGAGGCTGTGGATAAGAGTTGGCGCGGGTGATGATGCGTTCCAGAAGTTCCGGGATAAGTTCAAGAAGTTGTTTCCCGCAAACGACCCTCTACTGGCCATCTTGGGAAAGCATTACGACATCTGTGCGAAAGCAACACACCCGAGCATGTACGGGGTAGCGTCGTATTTTGGTGCTTACCATAAACGGCAGCCGTCCAAGGTGGGGCTCGATATTTTTGATCTAACAACGGACGCATTGCTCGTCGGGGGTTTTTTTGTCTCGGTGTTCGTGCATCTGAAGATTATTCGAGTGTTCCAGCGGTCGTTGAAACCATACATCAGCGGGCGAATGGAACCTGGGCTACTTTGCTCCACGAGCTTGAGAAGAAGTATCGTGCCGAGAACGAGAGGTGGAAACCGTCTGTCATGGCAGCGATGAACAAAAGGCCACGATCTTCACTATAAGAATCTCGAAGAATATCGCGGAAGAATTCGTACGGCGTACCGGCACTCTTCCTGCGGCACACGTCGCATGAAGTGAACTATAACATCCACCGCCACGAGGATAGTCGTAGAGGAAATCGTAGGGTTCCTCATGGATCCACTATTGCTGCGACGTGTGTGATCTTTCAGCGAACGTTCAGTTTCTACGTGTTAAAATCAATTTGCTGGTTTCCCCCCGATGGATTTCCTTGAGGGTCTTAATCCGCAACAACAGGCCGCCGTCGCGCATGTCGAAGGGCCGCTGCTGCTCCTGGCCGGGGCGGGTAGCGGGAAAACCAGGGTTATTACCTATCGAATTGCGCACCTGATCGAAAGCCACCACGTCCCCGGTCCCTGCGTCCTTGCGGTTACGTTCACCAATAAAGCCGCGGAGGAAATGCGGCAGCGGGTGTACGAGCTGTTGGGTGGGATCAGCTCGCGCGAGGGGCCGCTGGTATCGACCTTTCATTCCTTCTGCGTGCGACTGCTGCGGCGCGATGGCGCGAGGCTGGCCGATATCCGCGCCGGGTTTACGCCCAAGTTCACCATCTACGACGAAGACGACCAACTGGCGGTGGTCAAGTCCATATTCAAGTCGCTCGGCTTGGACGAAAAGTTCATGCAGTACCGCGCGGTTTGTTCCTGGATCAGCCACAAGAAAAGCAGTAAGTCGACGCCGGAAGAAATTTACGCCGCATCCACGGACCAGAAGACGTCGCAGCTGGCTTCGATTTATGAGCGCTACGAGGCGCGCTTGCGGCAGGCCAACGCCCTGGATTTCGACGATCTGTTGCTCGAAGCAGTGCGGCTGCTGGCGCACGATGCCGATCTGCGGCGCCAATATAACCGGCGCTTCGAATTCGTTATGATCGACGAATATCAAGACACCAACCGCAGCCAGTATGAGCTGATGCGGCTGCTTAGCGAGATGCGCAAGAACGTGGCGGTGGTGGGCGATGAGGATCAGTCGATCTATAGCTGGCGCGGCGCGGATATCCGCAACATTCTGGATTTCGAGCGCGATTTTCCCAACGCGACGGTGATCCGGCTGGAGCAGAACTACCGCTCGACCAAGAATATTCTGGATGCGGCCAGCGCGGTGGTGGCTCACAACACCGAGCGCAAGGGCAAGTGGTTGTGGACCGAGGCTGGCGCTGGGGCGCGGCTGGGACGTTTCGAGGCTTTCGACGGTGAGCAGGAGGCCCTGTTCATCGCCGACAAGATTGAGAACCTGCTGGCGAAGAATCCGGACGAGCGCGTGGCGGTGCTCTATCGCACCAACTTCCAATCCCGCCAGATTGAAGAAGCGCTGCGGCGCTACGGGCGCGCCTACGTGGTTCTGGGCGGCTTCAGTTTTTATCAGCGCGCGGAAATTAAGGACACGCTGGCGTATCTGAAAATTCTTGCCAGCCCGCACGATTCCGTCAGCCTGCTGCGGATCATCAACACGCCCGCGCGCGGGATCGGCAAGGGAACCATCGAGCAGATCGAGCAGTACGCGCTCGATCACGACCTGAGCGTGTGGTCGGCCATCGGGCGGATGCTGGAGGAAAACGCGTTTCCCACGCGCGCCCAGGCATCCTTGCAGGCCTTCCGCGCGATGATTCAAGACCTGGCCGCGATGATCGACTCCGCGCGGGTGACCGACATTCTGGAAGCGATCCTGGAGCGAACCGGCTACATGGCGATGCTTGAAGCCGGCAAAGATCCCGATTCGGAATCGCGCGTGGCCAACCTGGCGGAATTAGTAAACGCCGCCTCCGAAGCAGGCGAGCGCGGCGAGAACGTGTCTGAATTTCTGGATCATGCCGCGCTGGTTTCCGACAGCGACAATCTGGACGAAAAGGCGATCATCTCGCTGCTGACGCTGCACAACGCCAAGGGGTTGGAATTTCCCAACGTGTTCCTGGCCGGGATGGAGGAAGGGCTTTTTCCGCACTCCCGCGCGCTGGATTCAAAAGCCGCCATGGAAGAAGAGCGGCGCCTGTGCTATGTCGGGATGACACGCGCCCAAAAGCGGCTGTTCCTTACTTCCGCGCGGTATCGGCGGCGCTGGGGCGGAGGCCAGACCGAGGCTTCCATTCCGTCGCGGTTTTTGAGCGAAGTTCCACCCGGCTTGACCGAAGATTTGAATCCTCGGCAGCGCGCGCCCCAAGTGGATTTGTTCGCCGAACAAAATGAGGTGCGCGAAGCGGCCAAGCGCAATCTTTATACTGGCAAGACGTACAACTCGGTGGAAAACATCCAGCAGTTTTTCTCCGAGCGTGACAAGACGGGCCAACCGTCGGCTGGGCCGATGAAGACCGCCACCCCGGCTCCGGCCCCTGCTGCTCGCGTTCCGCAACCGGCGCCGCGTGCCATCGTACCCCCGCCGCGTAAGAAAGGCTTGCGCGCCGGCGCCACGGTCCGCCATCCCAAGTACGGCCTGGGGACCATCCTGCGCCGCGAAGGCGAGGGCGACGATGCTAAGCTCACTGTAAGCTTCCAAGGTTACGGTCTCAAGAAGCTGATCGAAAAATACGCGGGAATCCAAGAGGAATAGACACGAAGCCGAATGAATACTAAAACCATAGCCGACAAGGCAGAACGTAAGAAAGTGAAACGCGCCTCGCGCAAGAAGGCGGCTCCGAAGCCCAAGCGCGCTTCGGGAGTGGCGCGCGGTTCCATGAAGAAGAAGGTCAGGAAGATGGCCAAAGGGCAGTCGAAGCGCTAGCCGAGCCGAGCGCTTTCATGTCCGCGCTGTTACGCACCAAGAGCATCGACGCACTGATTGCTTCTTCCCAGGAGCCGGAGCATCGTCTCAAGAAGACGCTGGGCGTCGGCAGCCTGATCGCGCTCGGCATTGGTGCGGTGATCGGATCGGGCATCTTTACCGTTACCGGTACCGCCGCGGCCGGGGAGCATTTTCTCAGCAAATCGATCCTGAAAGCGCCGGTGCTCGATCTGCTGTTAAGCGGCGGCAACGCTGCTACTCTGAGCGGCCGCGTGGGTGCCGGACCCGCGATTTCGGTGTCGTTCATCTTAGTGGCGATCGCTTGCGGATTCGCCGCCATTTGCTACGCCGAGCTGGCCTCCATGATTCCGATCGCCGGCAGCGCTTACACCTACTCTTACGCGACGCTGGGCGAAATCTTCGCCTGGATCATTGGGTGGGACCTGATCCTCGAATATGCGTTCTCCAACATGAGCGTGGCGGTCGGATTTTCCGCTTATCTCAACGACATCCTGGACAATCTGTTCGGCTTCCATTTGCCCAAGCAGTTATCGCAGCCCATCTTCGAAGAGGGCCAGCGGACGGGGTCCTGGTTCAATCTGACGGCGTTCGTCGTGATCCTGCTTCTGAGCTACGTGCTGGTGCGTGGCGTGCGGGAGAGCGCGCAGACCAACAACGCCATGGTGGTGATCAAACTTGTCGCCATCCTGCTGTTTGTGTTTGGCGCCATGAAAGCGGTGAACACCTCCAACTGGCATCCGTTCATGCCGCACGGCTACTCCGGTATTCTGTCCGGGGGCGGCGATCGTCTTCTTCACTTATATTGGCTTCGATTCGGTATCGACGGCGGCGGAAGAATGCGGCCAGCCGCAGCGCGACATGCCGCATCGGGATTTTCGCGACGCTGGCGATCTGCGCGTTATTGTATGGGTCGGTGTCGCTGGTGCTGACGGGCATCGCGAACTGGTCCACGCTGAACAACGATGCGCCGGTGGCCAACGCGCTCAAGATGATCGGGATGAACCGGCTGCGGTTGATCGTCACGGCTGGGGCGCTGCTGGGGATGATGTCGTCGCTGCTGGTTTTCCAATATGGGCAGGCGCGTATCTGGTTTGCGATGTCGCGCGACCGCCTGCTGCCGGATGTTTTTTCGCGGGTGCACCCGCGCTTCAAGACGCCGCACATCAGCACCTGGGTGGCCGGATTCGCGGTCGGCATTCCAGCCGGAATTTTCGACGTGGGCTGGTTCGCGGACGTGTCCAACATCGGGACGCTGTTCGCCTTCATCCTGGTCTCGGCGGGAGTGATCGTGCTGCGCAGGAAGCAGCCCGAGCGCCCGCGCGGATTCCGGGTGCCGCTGGTTCCGCTGTTGCCCGGCATTTCGATTGTGTGCTGCCTGGTTCTGATGTTGAGCCTGCCGCTGGAGACCTGGATCCGCTTCTTCGCCTGGCTGATCATCGGGCTGGGGATCTATTTCAGCTACAGCCGCAAGCGGACGGACGAGGTCTTCGAGGGCCCCACCAAGAAAGTCGCCCCGTCGGCCATGGCCTAGGATCGAAACGGGCCAGTACCGTTACTAAGATCATCAAATTCCTATTCGTCTCTCGAGCGCGAGCGTTCAAGATGGGAACGCTTGGAATCAACCACCGATTTGTGCAGCGTACCGGAGCTGGTCGAACCGGTAGTTAACACAGAGCAGCCGGAGGCGGCATGTGTCGAGCCGCTTGTTAACCCAGACCAGATCGAGGTGGCAAATGTCGAGCCGCCTGCCGACCCGGCGCATCTCGAGACGGTCTACCGGGAAATAGCCCGAGCGACGCATTGGTGGGTGTTATATGGATCCGGCGGCTTTGCGGTGCTCTGTATTCTGATCGGCGCGGTGGAGGGACTGTTCGGCCGCTAGCGTCCGGCTGGCTCGTCAAGCAGCGAGCGCTTTAGTTGCCTTTCGGACCTCGGCCTGTGGAACAAAGATCACAGCGCCGTAGCGGCCTTTGCCGCCGCATACTGCTTGCACCGCGCCCACGTTGATGCCGGCTTCGGCGAGTTTTGCGAGCGATTTCGCGACCGCGCCGGGACGATCTTTGCCGTGGATGAAGACCGCGGCTTGTTTGGGTGAAAGCGTGAGCCCGGCTTTCTTGGCTGCTTTAGTGAATCCGGCGCTGGATTCCGGAATCATTTCGAGCTGCGCTTTTCCTTCTGCCGACGGGTAGGCCCAGAGCGCCGTCAGATTCACGCCCGCGTCCCGCAACGCGCCCAGCACGCGCGCCCCTTCGCCGACACGATTGTCGATGCTGGCCGAATAGAGATCCACCTTGGTTGCGGTCATAATACTAATGAGTGTACGCCTATCCCACCATTGCGCAGGACCAGATTCCGCGCGCCGCCTTGCCGCTGTTGCAGCACGTTATTGACACGTACGCGAGCGAAGTTAATAAAGTCTCCTCGGTGTGGCATCAGTTCGCCGATGGCGAGTTGGACTACCGTCCGCATTCGCGCTCCAGCACGGTCGGGGAAATCATGCAGCACGAGCTGCTATCCGGCCGGCCGGAGAGCTGGTGGCTGGAGCCGAGGCCGTTCGGTCCAACCGCCGACGTGATCTGGAAGGGCGCGGACCCGACCCGGACTGTCCAGGCCCCCGCCAGGAAGTAGTTAATCCTTCCAGGCGCCCAGCAGACGCCGCAACAAGACCAGCTGTCCGATGTGATACGCGTTGTGATCGGCCACCAGCAGCGCTTCGCGCAGCAGCGTTTGTCCGTCACCGTGCGGAATGCGCGCGAAAAGGTCGCGCTTTTCGTCCGCCACCAGCTTGGCCATTGCCTTGAGATCGCCGCGGAAGCTTCGCACGCTGTTGTTCCAGGCGGACGCGCTGGGCGGCGCTTCGGTCTTGGGCCAGTAGCCATCCGGCCATTGCGGCGAAACATGCTTCGGATTGCGGCTGAATTCGAGGATATCCCACTGGGCGAGGCGCAGATGCTCCAGCAGTTGCCAGCCGGTGTGAGGCGCGCCCTTGGGCTTCTTGCCGCGGAGCTGGGAAGGAAAGTCGGAGACGGCAGCGTCGAAATCGGCGTGGGCGTTGCCGCCGCGCAGCAGGTCCAGCAAATGCTGCCGAAGTGTATCGGAATTCTTTTTCGCCATCGCAATACCTATTTGGCAACCGGTTGCGGCGCGACTTTCGGATGAGCTTTCGCAGAAGCTTTCGCTTCCGCGGGCTTCGCATTCCAAAACGCCGGGTCTACTGCGGCGAAATCCTTGGAAACGTAGCTCATCTTGGGATCGATGGCGAAAAGGACCGACTCTTCGCTTACGATGTTCTCTCGGCCCGTTTTCAAGTAGCGCGCTAGTCCGGAATCGCCCATTGCTTGCGCCATGGCGCGGGAACGGTCGGGCTGCGTATCCAGTGACTTCAGAGAGGCCGTGGGCTCAAACAAAAGATAAGTCTCATTTGGCATTCCGGAAACGATCTTGTAAGCCGCTACGGGTTGCTCGCTCATCGACTTTTGAAGGGCGTCGACGGCGATATGGCCCAACTCGGCGAAGTCCTGGTCATGTCCGGGTTGCACGCGAATGGTGGTGACGTTGAAGTAGCGCGCTTTTGGCAGCGCCTGCATCAATTCTTGCCCGTGATAGCTGATTTCGGGCTGGTACGCGGCGATCGAGACGCGGCTGGAAGAGCGGAGCTCGGCGTCCAGTTCGTCCAGCTTCGCGAATTGCGCGTTGGGATTGTCGAAAGCGGCCAGCGTGGATTCGATGGCGCTGAAGGAAGCATGCGCTTCGAGGAACCACGCTTGGGATGGACCGGTCACGGTCGTCATTCCGATAATGTTGGCCGGATACTTCAGCCGCGCGGCCTCATGCATGAAGGCGTTTTCCGATTTTGCGTGCCCAGCGCCTTTGCCCTCCTTGATGTCTTCGCGAATGATTCGAAGCACGGGCGGCGGATCGGTGGCAGTCTGCGCGGCGAGTGGCAACGTTGCGGCGAGCAGGATTCCACCGGCGAGTGAAAATAGCTGGACTTGCATGATTCCTCCTTAAGGGTTCAATAGCCGCTGCTAGTTCGCAGGATATCCCGGAGTCGCCTTCACTTCGGCGATCTGCTTGTCGTGACGGATGGTATGCAAAGGGATGTAGATGAGCCATTGGTAGGCGTTCAAGGTGCCGAAAACCGGAAAGGGGTGGTCGGCGGTATGTTCCTTCAGGGCGAGCTGGGTGTCGGCGGCGAACTTCAGAATCGCCACGCGCTGCTTCTCAAATCGCTCCTTGACCTGCGCGTAGGTGAGTCCATAACGCGGCACGATGGGCTCCGGTGCGATCGCCTTGCCTTGGCGAGACGGCATCACGCGGATGATAAATGCGGTCTTGCCCTTGGTTTGCTCTTCCCAGGCTGGGTTGGCGGGGGCGGCCATGGCCTTTTGGGCAAAGTCGAAAAGCATCGCTTCGGCCAGCACGATGTGCTCGGCGGTTTCACCGACCGACCAACGCGCGGGCGCAGGCTTCCATTTCCATTGCGCGTCGGAGACGCCGTCGATCGAGGCGAAGAACTCCTTGTGCGACTCGTCCAGCCACTTGAGAACCTGGGTTCGTTCTTCAGCGGTCATGTGCGCGTCGGCAGCGAGGCCGGGCAGGCATGCGAGCAGCGACAGCATGGCAAGGGATTTCATGATGTCTACCAGAGTAGCGCGGGTTGCGGCGCCGCCCGGTTTATACTTTGTTATGCGATCGCTTCGAGTCTGCTTACTAGCCGCCAGCCTGGCGTGGACCGCGTCCGCGGCGCAAACCATCACAGTTCGCTTTCCTGCCGCCCGCTCCAGGACGCCCCTCGATGGCCGCCTCTTGCTGTTGCTCTCCAATGATCCGAGCGCCGAGCCGCGCATGCAGATCGACGACACGGCGAAAACGCAGATGCTGTTCGGCGTCACGGTGGACGGCTGGAAACCCGATTCTCCTATGGCAGTCGGCGACAATGCGCAGGGCTATCCGCGCGCAGCTTGAAGGACGTGCCGCCGGGCGAGTATACGATCCAGGCCGTGCTAAACATCTACGAAACGTTTCACCGCGCCGACGGCAAAACGGTCAAGCTCGCGCCCGACCGCGGTGAAGGCCAGCACTGGAACCTCGCGCCGGGCAATCTGCTGTCGAAGCCGCGCAAGGTGCGCATCGGTCCTGGAGCGCCGCCCGTCGAAGTTGTAATGGCTGACGCGCTCCCTCCGATCAAGCCCGAGCCCGATACCAAATATATTCGTCATATCCGCATTCAATCCGCTCTGCTGACAAAATTCTGGGGCCGGCCGATGTATCTTTCGGCGATCGTGCTGGTGCCCGAAGGTTTCGATTCGCATCCCGAAGCGCACTATCCGCTGATCGTTTTTCACGATCATTTCGTGTCCGACTTCAGCGATTTCCGCGAAACGCCGCCCGACCCCAACCTGAAGCCCGATTACTCCGATCGTTTCCATCTGGCCGGTTACAACCGCATCCAGCAGCAGGAGGCGTACAAGAATTATCAGTCCTGGATCGCGCCCGGCACGCCGCGCATGTTGATCGTGAAGCTGCAGCATGCCAATCCTTTTTATGACGATTCGTACGCGGTGAACTCGGCCAATGTCGGGCCCTATGGCGATGCCATCGAAACCGAGCTGATCCCGGCGATCGAGCGGCAGTTTCGCGCCATCGGCCAGGGCTGGGCGCGCTTCGTCTACGGAGGGTCGACCGGCGGCTGGGAATCGCTGGCCGTGCAGATGTTTTATCCCGATCACTACAACGGCGCATTCGTCGCCTGCCCGGATCCGGTGGATTTCCACGCCTTCATGACCGTCGATCTGTACAAGCAGGACAACATGTTCTTTCTGCCAGGCGCGAACAAGCACATTGAGCAGCCGGCCATGCGCGACTATCTGGGCCATACTCTGGCTAGCGTGCGCGACAACGTCGCCTACGAAGCGGCGCTCGGCGATCACGGGCGGTCCGGTGAGCAGTTCGACATCTGGCAGGCGGTCTATTCTCCGGTTGGTAGCGACGGCTATCCGCAGCCGATCTTCGACAAGCGACCGGCGTGATCGATCACAACACGGCCGAATACTGGCGCGAGCATTACGACCTGAATGCGATTCTGCAGCGCGACTGGACGACGCTCGGGACCAAAGCTGCAGGGCAAGCTGCACATCTATGTCGGCTCGGACGACACGTATTTTCTGAACGACGCGGTCTACCTGATGGAGGATTTCCTGAAGCAGACCGGCACGCCGGCCACGGCGTGCCTTACGAGGGCGAGGTCCGCTACGGGCCGCGGGCGGAGCACTGCTGGAACGGCGATCCGGACCAGCCCAACTGGTACTCGCGGCTGCACTACAATCAGATGTACATGCCGCAGATCATGGAGCGCATTCAGGCCAGCGGCGCCTCCCGGAGCGGATCTGACGAGCTGGCGCTACTGACAGTCGGGCGGCAACTCGGCTTGGGCCGACAAGTCGCCGCGGAAGATCATGGGACCAACGTGGTTCAGCCGGCTCTTGTAGTCCACCCAAATCTCGCCGCCCATGTCCGTCCAGCGCCGGCAGAAACTATAGTCCTCGCTCAGGTACGTGCCGGTGCTCTGGTCGATCAGGCAATTGAACAGCGCCGAGCGCCACGGGGAATCCAGGAGCGGATCGTCGGCCTTGTGCTCCCGCGTGTAGCGAAGCTCCGGGTAATGTTCGATCATGGCCAACAGAACAGAGCGGCGAATCATCATAAATCCGGTGCCCGCATAGCGCGCCTTCACGAAACCGTCGCGCGTGATCAAACGCTCGCCCGGGTCGACATCCACCACATAGGAGAGCGTCGCGGATTCGAGCGGCGCTCGTCCGGCCTGGATGGCTGCGGGAATGAGATTCCAATTGATTTTCTTAATGGGATAGGCCGCCGCGGTGAAATCCTGATTGAATTCGAGCAGACGGAATACCTGTTCCGGCTCGAAGCCGATGTCAGCGTCGATGAATAAGAGGTGGGTAGCTTCGAGTGTTTCGAGGAAATGCGACACAATAGTTTGGCGCGCCCGAGTAATAAGCGCGTCGCCGGACTGAAGTAGAAATCCCAGGCTTACGTTGCGTTGAGTGCAGACCTGTTGCAATTTGAGGAGCGATGCGGCGTACAGCCAGCTCAATTGGCCGCCGGAGCAGGGCGTGCCAATGACGAGCGAATGCGGGTGTGACGCGGTCATGGTGGGATGGAATAGTGTGCTATCCCGATCTTCTCACCGTTACTACTGGAACAATTACCAGGTAAGAAAGTCATCTCTACAGGGAGCGGCTGGCTGCTCGCTAATTTCTTACGATGTTCATACCGGGTACAGCGGCAGCCAGCCGTTTGGTTTCACACCTCAGTCGCACAGGCTGCGGTCAGAATGGAATTGAACTCCAATCGCCGGCCGTGGTTCCGATCCAGTACTCCTGGTCAGACACGTGCGCACAGTTTTATCGTGAACGCTGAGGCCATCGAACTCGGGCGGATCAGATCGCACTTCCTAAAACAAGCGGTGCTGTGGGTGTGCGAGTTGGCCGAGCACGACCGGATCGAGGCTAATCATGCCGCGGATGAGTTGCGGCGCTATTTCGATTCCGTGTTGGATAGTCTTCCGGCGGAGGACCGGGAGGAGCTGTCCAGACAAATCGAGGCGGTGTGCGGGCAACTAGGTCAGTTCGAACTGTTCTCGCATCGCTAGCGGCGCGCGTTCAACGCCGGACAATTATTTCGCGCAGATGATCGCGGGTCAGGAAGAACTTGACCGACTGAAATTGTTGGAAGAGTTTTTCGAGGCTGCGGTTGTTGAAATACTGCGTTGGACGGACCGCGCCGCGCGGGGTCAGCGACATGGTCTTGGGGCTGACGATGCGGTAAGAGTAGAGCGGCGCCGAAGCCATTTTCTCTTCAGCGTGAAAGAAGGCCAGCAGCGATGCGCCGGGGCGCAGCACCCGAGACAAATGTTCTACGGTTTGTTCCAGCAGCGGCGGAGACAGGAATTGCAGCGTGTCCCACAGCAGCGCGCCATCGAAGCTCCGATCCGCGAAGGCTAGGGTCTCCTCGAGAAAAGCCGTGACTCGCCGGGGATCGGATTGGTTCGCTGAATAATCGCCCTCGGCGGCGAAAGCCTCCTCCATGGCCTGTACGACGTCATTGGAGTAGATGCGATGGCCGAGCGCGGTAATAAAGCTGATATTAGCCTGGCTCGCGCCCGCGAAATCCAGGATGCAGAGATTCTGCTCGTCCGCAATGGAGGAGAAGAATTGTTCCAAGCCGTGGCTGGATCGGGTTTGCGGCGGCGGCAACCCCGCGTTTTTTCGCGACGAAAACAGGGAAGCTAAGGCCGGCTCCGTTTTCGTACGGTCTTTCAGCAAATCGCTCCTCTTCTTAACTGGCGACTTCTTAACTGGCGACTAATGCTTAGTATCACCGGCCGTGGCTGGTGCACCGGCGGAAGCGGCTACCGGAGTGGGGGAGGGAGCTGCGGCGACGGGCCTGGCAGCGGGTTGGGGCGCCGGTTTCACTTCCGGCCGCACGATGTCGATACTGCCTTTGAAATAAGCGCCATCTTCGATGACGATGCGCGTCGTTTTGATATCGCCGACCAGCTTGGCGTCTTTGCGAATATCGATCTTGTCGGAGGCTTCCACGTTGCCGTGAATGGTTCCCAACACCACCACCTCACGGGCTTTCACCCCAGCCTGCAGCTTGCCATTGGGACCCACGGTGAGGCGGTGTTCATGCAACTCCACCGAACCATCAATCTCGCCGTCTATAGTAAGGTCTTCGCGGCTAAAAATCTGACCTTTAATCATGACCGATTTTCCGATTACGGCAGGACCGCGCGATTCAGGAACGTGTGGCGCGGGAGCGCTGGCACTGGACATGATGGGACTCTCCTTCACTGGATTCGGTGCAGCCGGCGGGGTGGCTGGCCTGGGGGCAGATTCTTCTTCTTTTCGTTTATTCCACATTTACGATGATCTCCTCCATACAAAACAAGGATGCAACCATCGTACTACGGCTTTGGATCATACGCCAGTGGAATTGTTTGGTAGCTTGCCGGGTGTTCACCTTAGCTTCGCAGGCTAACCGGCCGTGTTTTCGCGGGCGGCGTGTTGACCCGCGGGCCGCTGAACGCCGCCGGCGCGAGCACGTGCGCCACGGCCCGGAATGGGATAATAAAAGTCGTGTCCAAATCCAGGGAACTCGAGCAGCGCCTCGCGCGAACCGAGCAACAGCTCTCGCTGCTTCAAAAGATCAGCCGCTGCATGGTCCGGCCGATGGGCTTGCAGCAAGCGCTGGACGGCGTGGTAACGCTAGTGGTGGACTTCATGGAATGCGACTCCTGCCTGCTTTACCTGATCGACAGCGGCGAGTTGGCGTTGCGGGCGAGCAATCGTGTGCCTCCTACGGAAGTGGGAAAAGTGAAGCTGACGTTGAATGAAGGTTTGACCGGATGGGTGGCGCGAGAGAAGCGGTTGCTGGCGATTTCGCGCGAAGCCTATCACGATCCACGCTTCAAATTTTTTAGCGATCTGCCGGAGGATACCTATGAGGCGTTTCTTTCGGCGCCCATCATTTCGCGCCGCGGCGTGGAGGGCGTCATCAATGTGCAGCACCGCGACCCGCATCCGCACAGCGGCATGGAAATGGAGCTGCTGACCACCGTAGGCGAGCAAGTAGGATGTTTGCTAATGCTGTCGAAATTGGAAACCAAAGACGCCGAAAAAGCCTCTGACTTCGTGTATTCAAGCAGTGAACGGGTTCATGGCAGTTAGGATTCGCGCGGCGGTTCCCGCCTTGTTGGTACTTCTGCTTCCTTTAGCGCGCGCCGAAGAGCGCTGGAAGATCCAATATTTCTACGATAAGCCGGACGCGGTATTCAACATCCGCGATATGGCGTGCCCGTCGGCGCAGCACTGTCTCGCGGTGGGCGCGATTGTGGGTTTGAATGGGCGCACCAAAGGCGCCACGGTGACTACCTCAGACGGCGGCCAGCACTGGAGTCTGGAAGATTTCAGCGAGGAACCCGTCTCGCTATTCCTGCCCAACGAAGGCAAGGGCTGGATGGTCACCGATCGCGGTATCTGGGTGACCGAGGAGGGCGGGCGCGGTTGGAAGAAACTGGGCGGCATGAAGGGAATTGTCCAGGTATATTTCCTGGACGAATCGCACGGGTTCGCGATCGGATATCCCAAGGCCATTTACGAGACCACCGATGGCGGGCAGAAATGGGTTAAGGTTCCCGAGGCGCAAACACCGGCCGCGAAGGCGGACGACACCATTTACGATTGCATCGCCTTCGACGGCCAGCAAGGCGCCATCGTGGGGCGCGTGATGACCGACAAGTATCAGCGCTATCCGGTTTGGCTGGTTCCGAATGCCGAGCGGGTGCGCCAGCAGCAGCCCTCCGAAGTGTTCCTGCTTCAAACGGCCGACGGCGGGAAGACCTGGAAGTCCTCCACCAATTCAATCGTCGGGAGCATCACCGAGTTGCGATTTCTGAAAGACGACGTGCTGGCGCTGGTGGAATATCACGACGTGTACCAGCTTCCATCCTCAGTGTTGAAGTTGAAGCTGGGCTCAACCGGGTCGCAGATGATTTTTGGAGAACGCGATCGCGCCGTCAGCGATGTGGCCGTGCTGCCGGGCGGGGGCGCGTTGATTGCTTCGGTGGAACCGCCCGGCAATACCAACCAGGTCCCGATTCCCGGCAAGCTTAAAATTCTCCGCAGCCACGATCTGAGGGTGTGGGAAGAGATGAACGTGGACTATCGTGCCGACGCGCAGCGCGCGACTATCGCGGCGCCGGATGCGCAACACGCCTGGGTTGCGACCGACACCGGTATGATTCTAGCGCTCGAAGGCCAGTCCGGCGGCAAGCGGCCGAGCGATTGAAACAAGTTGAGCGGCTGCCGTTTTATCCACATTTTCTCCACACGCCCAACCTTGTAAGCTTTTGAATCCGCAAGGAATAAAACCGTAGGAAAAACTACTGTAACCGGCATTTAATCATTGACGGAAGCGGGGATTCGGGGCAACATGGACATGGTTCCAAGAGGTTTAGAGAGCAGAAAGCCTGGTGAACGGAAGCGAACCTGGAACGATGATCCGAGAGCGGGTAGTTATCAAAAGTAATTGACGCTTTCGGGGAGCGAAGGGAAAACGGGCCGGGCACAAAGGTAAGCTTCTCAGACTCAGCCGCTGACCGAGCGCTACGATCCCGAGGGATGAAAGTCCCGGAGGGGAGCGAAAGTTAGAGGGACGTTTGAGAGTTTCGAGCTTGGAGTACGGCAACGGGTTTTGGGCGCGGAAAGCCCCCGGAGACGTGAAGAACGTAGCCGAGGGTGGGAGCCCAAGACCGAACGGGCTGGAAAACGAGTTCGGAATTAAGGCCGAAGGGATAGGCCAGGAGCGTTGACCTCGCCACGGTGGTTCTCGAAAGAGGACAGTCGTTGCGGGCGAGCAAAAGGCTGTTCCGAGGCGATGGCTTCTAGCAGGTAGAAAAGCAAACGGGCTCTGGCGCACCGATCCGAAGCGGGATAAAAGCCGCGGCGGGGAGCAAGAGGGCAGCGTTTCGGCTACACTGCATGCCAAGCTCTGGCCGCGCATGCCGGCTGGGAGAGCGAGCTGTTCGACAGGTCACTTGGAACCATTTTTATTTGGGTCGTCCCACCGACTGTAGTTGCTCCAACCAGAGAACGCCCTCTGATTCGCTGCGTTTCCTGGCATGCCGACTGGATTCAAGCTCCCAATGGCCTCGTGATACGCTTCGATCATGAGAGCCGACATTGCGGTTGGTGGTGTGACTTGCGTCCTTGCAATCCTCGGCGGCGTAGTGGCCAGCCGTCCTCCCACTTCTTCAAGGCAAATGTGGGGTTACATCGCGGCCTTTGTGGTGCTTGGAATTGCTGGATTTATATTTGTTGTTAGGCAGTCGAACGAAAGCGCTGTTACGGGTCAGAAGCTCGACGCTGCGCTTGGTGATATCAAGAGAACCACCGAATCCGCCTCTGACGTGCTGCTGCCTTCGGCGGAACACGGCATCCCGGTCATCGTTCAAAGCGGCAAGTACCCGCTTTCGGAGTTGAGCGCGCGCATCATTGATCTGGGTAAATGGAAGGCTCCTGTCGCGGGGACGGCTATTCCTCCAACTTTAGATAATGGCCTTGGGCTGCCGCTAAGTGTCGGCACGCTGGGCGTCGGCTTGTCGTCGGGGTTTTACGATCAACCCATTCAGTTTGAGGACCGCAGGGAGCTGAGTTTCGTGATACAGTTCTACGCACGGAACGGAGCATAGATTGAGATGCTACGTCTCAGCAAGGATGGCGCTCGGTGGGCACAACGCGTTGAAGTAGTGTGGCCCGATCAACCCAAGAAAGCGCACTGGACAACGACAAAATAGGAAGGATTGTTTCAAGTAGAGTCCTTGATCGTCGTTGCTCTATCCGCCCGTGACGGGGAACCGCGTTTGTTCTTCTTCTCTTCTTGTCTAACTCACGATCACACTGGAGTTGCCCGTGGCTCGCTTGCCCGCCGGTTTCGCGATCGCGTATCTTAGAGGTGATGACTGCTGAACGGAAAGCGAGCCTGGCTGGGGTGGTTTCTGTCGATGCTTCAATCATGCATGGCACGCCATGCTTCACTGGCACCCGCGTTCCAGTCCAGACGCTCATTGATTATATTGAGGACGGCGATACGTTGGATAGTTTCTTGAGCGACTTCACAACGGTGAAACGCGAGCAGGCCATTTCATTCCTCGAACTGGCTAAAGAGCAACTAATCGAGTGCGCGTCCTCTTAGACGAGTGTGTGAATCCCCGAGTCCGCCAAGCGTTTATCGGCCATGAAGTCCGCACCATCGCCGAACTCAACTGGCGTACACTTCCCGACACGAAAGTGATCGCTCAGGCACAAGGACAGTTTGATGCTTTCGTAACGATCGATCGAGGCTTCGAGTTCGAAGTCAACATGAAGAGTCTTAGCTTCGGCATTATCATTGTCCACGTGAAAAGGAACCGAATCGAGTACTATCGCCCGATCTTTCCGGCGCTGCTGGAAGCGGTCGCACGTGTCAAGCCAGGCGAGGTCATTCACATAGCCGAGGGTTCAGCACGCCCTCTTTAGGTGCCCAAACGTTGCGGGCGAGAAAAAGGCTGTTCCGAGGCGATGGCTTCTAGCAGGTAGAAAAGCAAACGGGGCTCTGGCGCACCGATCCGCAGCGGGATAAAAGCCGCGGCGGGGAGCAAGAGGGCAGCGTTTCGGCTACACTGCATGCCAAGCTCTGGCCGCGCATGCCGGCTGGGAGAGCGAGCTGTTCGACAGGTCACTTGGAACCATTTTTATTTTTCCTCGCACTCCGAACCCTCAGCGCCGGACGCTCCGGGCAGCGGAGCTAGGCCACTTCAAGGAGTTCCACCAACAAAGCGTCAATGTACCCCTTCAAATTACGGATCTCTGGTCCGGACGTCGCAACATGTGTTGAGACCGACCCCCTCTGATACGTGGAACGAGCGAGGCTAGCGACGGCCTCATCGACGGTCAACAGAGAAGCCTCCGCTACCGTACTCGAGCTTCGCCTGGCGCGTAGTATGAAACGCACCTTCTGCCTCTGAGTTGGCGATTTCTGGCCTTCCTCGAGCTGAAAGCCTGCGGCCGCTTTAACCTTGTCGTCTGGAGCGAAATGATCGATGACTTCTCGAAGCACCTCCCGCAATTCGCTCGCCGTGCCGCGCCAGGAAACCCGCCCGCCTTGCGAAATGTCGCGAAGGGCCTGCTCGTAGGAAGCGCTGCCGTTGGAAGCATCTTCGCGAGCGTCTCAAGGATTCCACGTTCGGTTTGAGAAAGGACGAGGCGTGACGAACCGCGCGCCTTCATCAGGTCGAACGTGGCCTCAAGCAATCGCTGTCTCAGCTCGCCGATTTGGCCCAAGTACGCCTGTTTCTCTCGAGGTGCGCTCGCGAGCTGCAATATGTCTTGAAACAGCCAATCGATTTCCTCGATGAGGCTACCGCGATTTTGCGTGGCTTGCAATTCAAGGCGCACGTTCTCAAAGTACAGGCGCGCGACGGCTCGCGCTAAGGGCTGCACTGCCGCGGAGGCAACAGTTTTCGTACGCACTGCATTTACCGCAGCCACCAGTCTACTTAGGTCTTCCGTGATTTGATCCAGGGCTGTAAGGGCATCAGTCATCAGCTGGCCCGTACCTGGTCGGTGTTAGTGCTGACCGTTTTTCTTCGCACGCCCGCCGGCAGATGTATCTCCCTGCGCTCGGGGCAATCCGTGAACGACAAGGTTATAGCCGACCGCGTTAAGACGGTAAAGCCCGTTGCCAACTGGATCAAAGTACCCTGCTGCTGCCGCGTTCGGAAGCGCTTGAGCGATGACTTTGGGGAGCTTGAATCCGGCTTGTTTGAAATACCTCTCTAGGTCTGACGCATTTATCGCGGCTTTCCGCTCGGCCTCGGGTGCGGCTTCCGAGAGATAATAGGCCACTAGCGCCGCCATTTGATTTGAAGACGTCGGCCTCTTTTCTTCCTTCAAGTCCCGTATACTCGGTCTGCGGACTGACGCAGGGCTATCGCGAGGAATGGCGGTTGGCGAAATCACAGTCACAGGCGATGCAGAGGAGAGACTTGTGGACCGAGCAATGCTCAGCCGCCCGAAGACATAGTCCAGGACGCGCTGAATCGACTCGCCATCGAGGCCCTCGAGCGCACCCAATATTGCTCCGATTGCGTCCAGTTCTCGATCAGCCTTTGCTTTGCGTTGAGGAACACTCATTCAGAGACTACCATCATACCGCTTAGCCACCTGCACTTGGCCTGCAACAAATTGGTAGCCCCGCGTGTGATCAGGCGTTATGGCAGGCCACTTGATAACAGCCAGTCACCGCGCCCGAGGCGATGGCTTCTAGCAGGTAGAAAAGCAAACGGGCTCTGGCGCACCGATCCGAAGCGGGATAAAAGCCGCGGCGGGGAGCAAGAGGGCAGCGTTTCGGCTACACTGCATGCCAAGCTCTGGCCGCGCATGCCGGCTGGGAGAGCGAGCTGTTCGACAGGTCACTTGGAACCATTTTTATTTCCCTCCTGGTTTTCTTCCATGACATGATCGTTGAGAGCCGATTTCGCCTCGGACGCCCCGGCGATAGGTCCGCACGTCTCACAAGGACTGAATGCAGCTTTTCACTTGTATCTAATCTCGGTTGCAGAAAGACCTCGCGTTTGGTACAAACGGAACACATGGATAAGAGCATCCGCAAATATGCCGGGGTCGCTCAACTGGATGACATCAAGGTGGACGAATACCGATATTGGCAGAGTCGGCCTGTGCACGAGCGGATGGATGCGGTTTACGAACTGACGCAAGCTATGTACGCGCTGAAGGGCGAGACGCCGGATGCACCCCGACTTCAAAGAACTCTTGTCCGCTTTGAACGACTCCAGAGTTAAGTATCTAGTTGTCGGGGCCTATGCCGTGTCCCTCCACGCCCAGCCTCGCGCCACGAAAGACCTCGACATTTGGGTTAAGCCGGATACTGAGAATGCGAAAGCAATCTATGCGGCGCTCCGTGAATTTGGCGCTCCGCTACAGGGCTTGACGGTCGCCGACTTCGCCGAACGCGGTCCGTTTTTCCGTATGGGACGCGAGCCAGTCGCCGTGGATATTCTCACCGAGATGCCCGGGGTCGAATTTGATTCTGCATGGGAGCGTCGGCTCGAAGGAGTGATTGATGCAGGTAGCTCAATCCGGGCAAATTTTATTTCCCGCGATGACTTGATAGCGGCGAAGCTCGCGAGCGGCCGGCCACAGGACATAGCGGATGTTGATGCCATCCGTCGAGCGCGAGACACCTGAGGTCGGTAGCGGTAAAATCGGACTTACTTCGAAATTACCCCAATCGTCCCCAGCCAGGTCTCAACCTCGTCGGGCCATCGGGTTATCGGAAACTTCGTGCGGCGCAACCCGAAGGCGTGCTTGCCTTCCGCATATAAGTGCATTTCTACCGGAACCCCGGCGTTCTTCAGCGCAATGTAGTAGACCAGCGAATTGTTGATGGTGTCCACGTCATCGTTCTCGGCCTGCAGTAAAAAGGTGGGAGGCGTCTCGCGCGTGACAGGAACGTCGGGATTCAGCGCATAGGTTTTCGAGCCAAAATTCAGATGCCCCGGATAAAGAACCACCGCAAAATCCGGACGGCAGCTTTCTTTGTCGGCCGCGTCGACAGCCGGATAGAGACGTTGCTCAAAATGCGTGCTGATGGCTGCCGCCAGATGGCCGCCCGCTGAAAATCCAAGCACTCCGATCTTGCGCGGATCGATATGCCATTCGGCGGCGTGTAAGCGAACCAGTCCCAGCGTCCTCTGCGCATCCTCCAGCGCCATGGGCGATTTCGGATAGGGCCCCGATTGCGGCTGCAGTCCGTCGCCCGGCACGCGGTACTTCAGCAGCACACAAGTGATCCCCTTCGGCGTCAGCCAGTCACACACCTCCGTGCCTTCCAGATCGATGGCTAAATCCCAGTAGCCGCCGCCGGGAAACACGACCACTGCCGCGCCCGTATTGTTATTTGCCCCTGGCGAGTAGACCGTCATCGTAGGCCGCGAGACTCGTTCCACGTATGTCCACGGCTTCCCGGCAACTAGGTGGTCGTTCTCTCTTGTCGCAGAGTATTCCGGCCCCGCCACAGGCTGTGCATCCGGTACCGCTCCCGGCCATATGGGGATTTGCGTATGTCCCGGCGATGGCTGCCAGACTGGCGTCTGCGCGCTCAGGCCGCCAACCGCAAACACAAAACAGAGAGCAAAGATGAAACGCCCCATCAAGTTCTCCCCCACGGCAGGATAGAGCAGGACGAATTCGGCGACTTGGGGGAAATCGGCCGCACGCGCGCGCCTAAGCGCTGCCCAGGCCCAGACACACAATCCCCACCAGGATCATCCCCACGCCGTATAGCTTGGATTTAGTGATGGCTTCCTGAAACAACATCCTGGACCATACCAGCGAACAGATGTAGGACAGCGAAACCATCGGAAACAAAACCGACAATTCGCCATGCGACATTCCCTTGACGAAGAGAACCGACGAAATCAGATAAGTTACCGCGCCCACCGCCAGTTTCCAATTCAACAGGATGGTAGACCAGTGCCGCTTTATTTCCACCGCACCGGCCTTGAGAAATACGGCGCCCACCGACCCAATCACGGAACCGCCCAGCACCAACGCCATCGAGGAAACCGGAGTTGTCAATGGCTGCCTCCCCGACCCAAGGTTGCGACCCCGCAGACGATGATCGCGATCCCCACCCCTTTTAGCGGGCTCATGGCTTCATGGAAAATGAATACCGACAAAATCGCGACCCAAACGAAGCCCAATGAAATAAGCGGAAACAGCACCGAAAGTTCGCCGTGCCGCAAGGCGTAAATCATCATCACCGCAAAGATCCCATACAGGCAATACCCGGCGAATAGCGGCGGAATGGTGAGGATGCCGATGGCCGTTCCGATCAGGTCCGCGTGGCCCAGCCGGTTGGCGCCGGACTTGATCAACATTTGCGCCACCGCCACCAGAAACGTGCCGGCGATGATGATCAGTACGGCTTGACGGCGCTTGTCGTGATCGATTGCGGGCGCTGGTGGGGGGACAGTGATAGTGCTCAATACGCCTCCAGTTCTTCATAATAACAATCGGCTGCGGCGTAGAATAGATTTATGGAAGCGGCTGCCGCGGCTCCTCGCTCGCCGGTGGACAGGTTTTTCGAATTTTCGCTCCTCGGTCTGTTGACCAGCGGATTTCTGGCCGTGGCGGGCTCCGGCTACTTGGACACGCTCACGCTGCTGGTGACTGCAACAGCTCTGGCCGTCCGCGCGTTACTAACCGCCGGCGTCCTGCGCTTCCGGTTGCCGGATGCCATCGTTAACGCCGCCACCCTCGCTTACATCGGATTTTGGCCCATCGATTATTTCTACATTTCTAAAAACTTCATCCCCGCCGCCGTGCACCTGGTTTTCTTTGTCGCGGTGGTGAAGATCGTCACCGGCCGCAGTAACCGCGATTACCTGTTTTTGAAGCTCATTGCATTTGTCGAATTGCTGGCGGCCTGCGTGCTTTCCACGCGCTTCAACTTCTTCCTTTTCCTTTTACTGTTTCTGGTGCTCGGTGTCGCCACTTTCGCCAGCGACGAGATCCGCCATTCGCGCGCGCGGCGGCATTCGGCGGCGCGCGTTTCCGGCGCCGGACTCTCGTTTCGCCTGGCCGGGGTGGTGCTGTCGGTTTCCTTCGGAATCCTGGTGATCACCGCCGGGCTGTTCTTCTTTCTGCCCCGCACAGCGCGCGCGGCTTTCCAGCATCTGGTCTCGCATCGCTATTACCTGGCGGGTTTTTCAAACCACGTGACGCTCGGCGAGATCGGCGAGATCAAGAAGGAAAACACTCCGGTGATGCATGTGGAGATGGATAAACCGGAAGACCGCGGGCTGCAACTCAAATGGCGGGGCGCTACGCTGGCGGAATTCAATGGCCGAGCCTGGTTCAACCGGCCTACTCGGGGAGACTCGTTGCCGCCGGGCGACGGCGGGCTGATGCAACTCGACGATTCACAGGGACGCCCGAATGAGCGCCACATCTCGTATTCCGTCCACTTGAACGAGCTAGGCTCCGACACTTTGTTCTTCGGTGGCACACCGCTATACATGCGGATTCACTCTCCCGTGATTCGCCGCCCCAACGAGAATTACAGCGTCCGGTACGGCGAGGCGCGCGACATCTGGTACCAGGTCTACAGCCGCCTGGATCCACCCTTCCGCGACTCCAGAGACGCCGACCAGATTGTCGACCCGTTGCCCGACGACGTCCGGACGCTTTACCTGCAATTGCCGCCACGCCTGGATGCTCGCATTCCGGAGCTGGCTCGGAATGTTGTAGGCGCCGAAAACTCGCCCGGCAGGGAAGCGCGGCGCATCGAAATCTACCTGCGTACGCACTTCGGCTACACCTTGGAATTGCCGCCCGTCGAGCCGCAAGACCCGCTCAGTTTCTTTCTCTTTCACCGCAAGAAAGGCCACTGCGAATACTTCGCTTCCGCCATGGCCATCATGCTGCGAACGATTGGGATTCCGGCGCGTATGGTCACCGGTTTTCAAAGCGGAATTTACAACCCTATCAGCGACTCCCAGTTGATCCGGACTTCGGATGCTCACAGTTGGGTGGAAGCCTGGCTGCCGCACCGCGGCTGGACGACCTTCGATCCCACGCCGCCCGATCCGAATCCCCCGCAGCTCTCCTGGTTGACGCGCCTCGGCTTTTATACCGACGCCGCCGAAGTATTCTGGAACGACTGGGTGTTGAACTACAACCTGGATCGCCAACGCCAGCTTGCCAGAGGCATGGGCGAGACCAGCCGGAACGTGGGTTTGAAATGGTACGATTTCAGCTCGCTGTCGAGCGCAAAGTTGTGGTCCACGACCATAAATTTCGCCAAACGTTATGGCGTCTTTTTGTTCGGATTGATCGTGCTGCTGCTGGCGGGGCGGCTCTTCGGACGCGACGGCTGGCGCTGGTGGCAAACTCGCCAGCGCGTGCTGAAGGTCCAGCGCGGCCAAGCGCAAGCCTCCGATGCCACGCTGCTCTACCAGCGCATGCTGACTGTATTGACCAAACGTGGAATCGAAAAACCGCTGTGGCTCACCCCGTTCGAGTTCGTTCGCGTGCTGCAGGAGCCGGAGCTCGCTCGATTAGTCGAGGATCTGACGCGAGCTTACAATGAGCTGCGGTACGGAGGGCGCGCGGAGGCCGCTGGACGCATGGTGCAGTTGTTGGAACAGCTCGAAGCGGTGCCTTAGTTTCCACTTTTTCCGCCAATCGTGATTTCGACCACCGCCGGCGCCGAGGTGGTTGACTGCGCCGCCGAAGCGGCACGCATGGCCCGTTTAGGTCCGCCTTCGATTCCCGTCAATATTTGTGCTTGAGGCACGGTTGTCTCCAGCGTCAAGCGGTACTTCTGGGAATTGTCTGTCACTTGGATCGGAGATTCGGGAATCGTATAGCCGGAATTCGCCGACACGGTGACGTCTGCCACTCGCTGCCATTCGCCGGTTTGATCCAGGCGTGACAACCTGAGTTGGCCCGCCAGCGCGGTGGAAACTTGAAGACGCACCAGATCGCCTGGCTTGAGGTCCACTTCCGATACCGGCCCAAGGTTCTTGCCGCCAGTCTCGAGCCTGAGCAGCGAATACCGTAAGAGCGGCGCCTGAAGAGTGCCCAATGTTTGCGCAGCCGGTGCGTTCGCCAGTGCAATACGATCTTGCGTCCGCCCCGCGATCGGCGCACCAGCTTCCTGGTCGCGGAACGATTGGACCGCCTGTGCTTGAACCGGCGACGGAATAATCGGCGGTGGCGGCGCGGCTGGACTAACGGGCGGAGAATTTCGCGCCGTTGCGGGACTGACAGCAGCCTTCGCCTTTTCTCGCGGAGGCTCTGCCGGCGCCGGAACCGGGGCTGTCGTTTGCTCGCTCGCTGCCGGCGCCACAGGACTGGATGCTTTCTCGCTCAAGGCAAGCTGGGTTGGCCGGTCGCTCATGCCACCGCGAAACACAACGAACAAGATCGCGGCCGCGGCGACGGCACTGGCGGCTCCTCCAAACGCCCACCAACGCATCCGCCCAGCCCCGTGCACACGGCCCGAATGTTGCTCTAACGCCTGGCGGACTTCAGCGCGTGCGGCCGGATTATCCAGCAAGTTCTTCAGCGCCTGCTCCTGCTGCAGCGCGTTGAAAAGTTCCTGATCGTCGAGCGCGGCTTCGAACAATGCGTTGCGCTCGCCTTCGGTGAGCGTGTTGGTCGAGTATCCGCCCAGCAGCTTGCGGATTTCTTCTTTGCTCATCCGCCTTTCTCCCAACTTCCGCCCATCAGCTCCAACAGGTTCTTGCGGCACCGAAAATCCCAGGTATAAACCGTGTTGAGAGACGCCGCCCCCAGCTCGGCCTGAATCTCGGCGAAGGTCTTGCCCTCCAGCTTGAGCGCGAAAAGCTTGCGGCAGCGTTCGCCCAGCTGCGCCACCGCCGTCACCAGCCGCTCACGCATCTCGCGCTGTTCGGCCGCGCTCAGCGGATCCACGCCATCTCCGGCAATTTGAATTTCATCCACCGGCACTTGCGTGTACTCCCCGCGCCGCTGCGCCTTCCGCCGGTACGCCATCACTTTGTATCTGACAATTTTGAGCGAAAGCGGAAGCAGATCCTCCAACCTGTCCAGATGACCGTATTTTTCGTGCAGCAGGAGCAGCACTTCCTGCGCCAGGTCCTCCGCGGCGTCCCTCTGCATTTTCAATGCCGCAAAACCGACAATCCTTTCGCGCAGCTTTTCCAACAATTGCTCGCGCGCGCGGATCGCCGGCTTTTCTACGCTTTCCCGCAGCATTGCCCAAAGGATACAGCTTCCAGACGGCTGGCCACAACTTCCGTGCTACACTAGAGGCCTCCCGTAGCCGTGCAGTCCCGTCGTACTCTATTAAAAAGTGCGGCGCTCGGTTTAACCGCGCCGTTCATCAACAGAGGCTGTTTCCGTCTCTTCGCGCAAAACCCGTCTTCAGCAGTCTATTCGGCGCTCACGCTGGATTTGGTGCGGCGTTCCACAGTCATCGACATGCTCGGTCTGCTGACTTTGGACTACCGCAAGTTGCTCGGCTGGGAAGACCAGCCTGCCTCGTTCGGCGCGGCCGATTACGAAAAGCTGAAGGATTCCGGGATCACGATTTTTCATCCCGCGGTGGGCTTCACCGAAGGCGATGTGTATGCAAGTTCGCTGCGCGACATCACCGGTTTGAACGAGCTCATCAGCGCCCACCAAGACCGTTTTTTGCGTGTCGATTGCCCTGCCGATTTCGAGCGCGCCAAGCAAGCGGGCAAGATCGGAATCCTGATCGGCCAGCAGAATTCGAAGCATTTTCGCAGCGTCGAGGATGTCGACAACTGGTATGGCCTGGGCCAGCGCGTTTCGCAACTTACCTACGTGCATAACCGGCTGGGAGGCGGATCGTCCGACGCCGTCGATTCTGGCTTGAGCGAGTTCGGAGCGCAAGTTGTCGAGCGCATGAACCGGCTCGGGATGGCGGTGGACATCTCGCACTGCGGCGACCGCACCACGCTGGACGCCATCGAAGCCTCCAGCAAGCCCGTCCTCATCACCCACTCCAACTGCCGCGCCTGGTACCCGGCAGCCGCCGTTGCAAGACCGACGAAGCCATCCGCCGGACTGCGGCCAAAGGCGGCGTCATCGGCGTGACCATGGTCCGGTATTTTGTTCGCGCCGGCGAGAGCGCGACCATCGAGGACGTCCTCAACCACATCGACCACGTGGTGAAATTGTGCGGCGTCGAGCATGTGGGCCTCGGAAGCGACGTCGATTTGGACGGACGCGACACCCAACCTCACGCGCCCAAGCGCAATGATCTGGATGGCATGGATTACGCCAAAAAGGTTTTCGATCTGACCCAGGGACTTTTACGCCGCAAATATTCTTCGAGCGATATCCAGCTGATCCTGGGTGGAAATTTCCAGCGCGCTCTCTCGGAAATCTTCGCGTGCAATCCTGTTAAGGACGCGGGCGCTCGAACTTGACCAGCCCATCCCGATAGTCGATCGTCAGCGTGAATAATCCAGCACCGGCAGCCCCAGGAATCCCGAAAGCTCCGTTCCGATCCGGCGGCTTTGCTCCCAAGTGTCGACCGACGACATCCCCAGACTTTTCTGTTCGAACCCCGCGAATTGCAATACCAGATTGCCGGTTTGATACATGTCCGCGACCTGGCCGTTAATACCGGTCATGCGCAGCTTGTTATCGCGGCTGAGTTTGCTTACCTCGGCCGCAAGATCGTATGAAACGAGGGTCCGGTCGGCTCCCGTGTCCAGGACGAACAGAGCTTCGTGCGAACCGTTGACTCGGGCCGGAATCAAAAGCAGATTGTTAAACCGGAATACTCGTGCCGCGTTTTCCAGGCCCGCCGGCACGGTTCGGTCTTGGATCGGATTTTCGCCGGGCTGATAGCCGGGCAGTGGATTCAGACGCAGCTCCCTGCCCGCAAAATCCAAAGTGATCAAAAAGTCGTGGAAGAGGTCGCTTCCAATCAGACCGTCGGCGCTCCCGATGGAGTCCCTATCCACGACGGTAACCAGTGCATCGCGATACTCAACGTCTCCGATGCGCAAGTGCTGGGCCAGGCCGCGATACCCTCCGGATGGTTTCGGGGTGTCGCCGAAGCCACGCAGGGTGGCCTGCGCAAGCCGGACAATACCGGCTTTTTCGGCAATTCTGCGAGGAATCACGATGCCGGTAGCGCCAGTATCCAGCATCAGGTTCATGACGCTGCCGTTTATGTTCACCTCCAGACCGTAACTGCGCATATTTGTCTTTTCGCTGGTGAATGCCGCCAGTGGAATCAGAGCGCTCTTATAGGGGCTCACGAGCACGGTCAACTTCCGGCCACGCACCACGCGCGCCAATTGCAAGCGCTGGTTCAAATCTTCCAGGTCCGCGCCATTGCCGGTTCGCGTCGCCAGGGCGGAATATTTTTCGAGCGCGTCGGGCTGCTGCTCAACCGCCAATCGTATGGCCCAGTCGCGGAAAATCCTCGGATCCTTTGGATCGAGCTGGTGCGCACGCCGGAAGTACTCTGACCGCGGTCTTATACATGGACGAACATTCGCTCACGCGCGCCCAACCCCACCAGGCCAGAGCGAAATTAGGATCCAGTTTGGCGGCCTGGCTGAATTCGGCTTCGGCCTGCGCGAACTGACCGCGCCGGAACAGCACTTCGCCGGCGAATTCGTGCGCGGCCGCCGAATCGGGAGCGTCGCTGGTTGCCTTCTGGGCTAACCTCCAGGCCGTCGCCACACCATCGTTCTGTAGCGCTTTGCGGCCCAGCGCCAGGGTGTCGCCCGCGTCGGCGCCGAAAAGAACCGGCGTTGCCAACAAGACGGCGGACCAACCCAGGCGCCCGATTCGCATGCGTCACCTAGGTCCGTCTGGCCACCACTTCCAGGTACTCGCCTTGAATGCGCGTTCGTTCCGAATCGGCTTGATTGTGATCCCGCCACAGGTCTTCAAGCTCGGCGGCGTAGCGGGCTTGCGTGGCCGTGTCCAAACGCTCGAAGGCCAGCTTGGTTGGCCCGAAATACTCGCGGAAAAAACGCACCACCTGGCTGGGCGGAAATGGAAAATCAAACTCCGCCATTCGCCGCGCGGTGCGGACTTCGGAAGCATATGTTTCGAATCGCTCGTGAACCACGTGCTCCTGGCCCCATTCAACCGGCGCGGGAATCCCTTCCGGCGGTGGAATGTATTTGGCCCCGACTTTGAAGATGTGCCCGATGAATCCATCCGGCGTCCAGTTTGCCATGGCGATCGTCCCACCGGGGCGGCACACGCGGCTGAGTTCCGCTGCCACTAGCCCCGGCCGCGGAGCGAACATCGCCCCAAACATGCTCATCACGATGTCGAATTGCGCATCCGGACACGGCAACTGCTCGGCGTCGCCTTCTTCAAAGCTAGCCTCCAGATTCTCCGAGGACGCTCTCTGCCGCGCCTGCTCTAACAGATTGGTCGCAATATCAACCCCGGTTACCAGCGCGCCTTTTCGCGCCGCTGGAATGGCCAGGTTGCCGGTGCCGCACGCGACATCCAGTACCCGCGCGCCGGATTGGATGTCCAGCCGGTCCACAAACTCGGCCGCGCATCGAGCCGAATATCGGGCCACTTGCCCGAAGTCTCCAGCCATCCAGGTTTGGCGCATTCGTTGTTTTAGCTTCCCCAGGCCATCGGCAGCTGGCTGCATTTGAAGTTCTCCTTGCACGCCTCGATTGTACAGCAGCGCAGCCGGGGTCATGGCGCCATTTGTTGTGATAAGCTCACAGGCTTGAGGTGATTATGAGCCCCAGCATGTCGCATGAAATTCAAGCCACGAACCGGATTTTCGAGCAGGAGGTTGCGGCCCAGCGCAACGTGCAAGCATTAGACCGCGTCTACACCACCAATGCCCGCATCCTGCCGCCAGGCGCCCCAATGGTCCAGGGCCGCGAGAATATTAAGGCTTTCTGGCGCGACGCCATCCAAGCGCTGAATGTCGCATCCGTGAAGCTCGAGACGCTCGATTTTCAAGTGCTCGGCGAGGGCGGGATCGAAATCGGGCAGGCGACTCTCCTGTTCCGCGCCGCCGGTTCCCCTCCGGCCATAATGAAATATGTAGTCGTCTGGAAACGCGAGGACGGCGCTTGGAAATGGGACGTCGATATTTGGAATCCGAATGCCTGACGTCCAGCAAGAAACTTAGTTCGTCCGCAAATATGCCTTAAACTGGAAGATGTCGAAACCAGCGCGACTCGCGTTTCGTCTGTGAGTAAGAGCCCTGCCCCGCGCCGATTACCGCAGGCAGTTCTATTCCCATAATCTTATAGATTCAGAGCAGTCCGCATGCGCTTTCGAACTAACTTGTTGTTTTCGATCAAGACCTTCCGGTATTTCTTGGGTGCAATCTCACTACTTTGCTGTTTCGCTGGTGGCTTGTTAGCCCAGCGCGCTCGCATCACCGAAGCCGTCAACAATGCGCGGCGCGTGAGGTTGAGCGGGCATATTCATCCTTTGGCGAAGGCCGAATTAGATCGCGGCCCGGTGGACGCTTCTCTGCCGCTGGCGTCGCTGAACCTGATATTGAAGCCCTCCGCCAATCAGCAGACCGAGCTGCAGCAGTTACTCGCGGCGCAGCAGAATCCCGCTTCGCCCGATTATCATCGTTGGCTCACGCCGGAACAGTATGCCGACCAGTTCGGCGCCAGTTCCGACGACATCGGCAAGCTCACCGAATGGCTGGGACAACAAGGCTTCCACGTCACCGCAGTCGCGCGGGCTCGCAATTGGATCTCGTTTAGCGGCACGGCTGGACAAGTATCGTCGGCTTTCGGCACCCAGATTGATCGATATCAGATCAACGGCCAGACGCACTTTGCCAACGCCACCGAGCCATCCATTCCAGAGGCTTTTGCCGTAGTGGTTCAGTCGATCCGCGGCCTGAGCGATTTCCGCATGAAACCGCTGCTCAAGCCTCGCAGCTCTTCGCTCCTGACGCGCCCCGCATACACCTCATCGAGTGGCAATCACTATCTCAGCCCGGACGATTTCGCAACCATCTACGACCTCAAGCCGCTCTACAACGCGGGCATCAACGGCGCCGGACAAAAGCTGGTAGAAGCAAGACGCAACTGGAACCAGGTACGCAGACATA
>CAVXJU010000073.1:0-23869 GCA_963761935.1 Terriglobia bacterium
AAGGTCAGCCACGAGTGGCAGACGGCCATCACCACTTCGCCGGATGGCAATTCCGCCCATCGTCACTCAAGTAGATAGCGATGACGCCAGGCTAATGCTCCTGCATTCTGCGGTCGGTCTGAGCCACCACCTGCTGGTATTGTCTAGCGAGTTGCCACCCCGCCCGCGCTGGTCACTCGTCAAGCGCAGTAGACCGCCTCAGCACTGCCACACTCAACCGCAGGAATGCTGCGAAATTGGCGCGGCTGATGGAGGCGCGATCATCGATGTGCACGGCTATCAAACATGTGGCGGCGCTTCGAGTGCTGGGAAGCTTGTTCGCGCAAGTAGCGGTCGAGTGGTTCTGACCCGCTCTGGAAACTTGAACGGTCGTGGGCTTTCCGTGAGAGCCGGATGAGCTCTGCTTTGGTGCGGCTCCAATGCGCGGTATTCGATCTACTTCTCGATCAGCGACCATCGGATAAGTCCCCGTGTTCACCTTGATCAGCATGTAGGTGAAGCCGCCGGCATCGGGCAAGGACTGGTGCGGGACCTGCGGCGGCATGTTCACCACGTCGCCACGCTGCATCTGGTAGCCTTTCCCGTTCTTGATGAGCGTGCCGCGTTCCTCGCCGGGGCGGTTCGGGACGGGCTCGCGGTTTTCGATCTCGCCCTCAGTCATGAGCATCGCGCTGCCGCCGACCACGAAGTAGATGTCGGTGTTGCCGGTGTGGAACTCGACGCCGGGTGGCTGGCCGTTCTTGCCCATGATGCGGTGCAGGAAATTGTAAGCGTGGGTGCGTGTGGCGGGGATCGGAACCAGCTCGCGCGGGTCGGCCACCGATTCGCCGGCGGCCGCTTTCTTGACTAGCGCTTCGTGTGCGTGTTGGAGCGACCCGGCCGACCAGTAGACCAGACGTCCCTGATCGGGGCTGAGCGGCACTGCCTCCGGTGGCCGGCCTTTTGTTCCGGCGAGCGTGGTTTGTTGGGTCGAAACCAGCGACCAGGGATGCATGCCGACGTTGATTCTCAGTTGGACCAGCGTGAGGCCGTCCGGTGCTTGGAGCATGTAAGGCGTGGACGGCGGGATGTTGATCATCGCTCCCAGTTGCAGTTCGTAGCGCTGGCCGCCTTGGATGGAATGGCCGCGGAGTTCGCCCGGCAGGCCGGGAAGGGAACTCGCGCCGGTCAATTCGCCGCCGGCCAGGATCGAGCCCGCGCCCGCTTCCACGAAGAAAACGTCCGACGTGCCTTCGTGCGATTCGGCCAGCGACGTTCCGGTCACACGTACGAGCTTAAGCAAGTGCGTGGGCGTGCTAAGCAACAAACGCGTAGAGCCGGATTTCAGTTCGCCGGCGGACCAATGATGGAGTGCGGCATTCTGCGGCACCTGCGCCAACGCCGCCATCGCGACGGCAGCCAGACAGACGAACGCCCGCGGTGTCAACGCGCCGGTCAATTGGTCATGGCCTGATAGACCATCACGCGCGCCTGGCGCCAAACCAGGTTCAGATTGAGCTGCGAAGTCTGATCCATCAATACCGCCACCAGTTTGGTTTGCGGATCCACCCAGAACAGCGTGCCGGTGATTCCGCCCCAGGAAAAATCGCCCACCGAGCCGGGCAGCGGATTGCGGCCGGGATCGACGCGAATCGCGAAGCCCAAACCGAAACTGGTGCCCATCTCAGGAACCGGTCCGAAGGGACCGATGGCCATCGCGACCGGCGTGTGGCGTTCCACTCCCGGCGGAAGCTGGTCCGACGTCATCAGCGCGATCGTTTTCGGCGAGAGGATGCGCACGCCTTCCAGCTCTCCGCCGTTGAGCAGCATCTGGGAGAAGCGCGCGTAGTCGCCCGCGGTGGACAGCATGCCGCCACCGCCGGAAAAAATGTTGGGCTTTTTTGTGGCGTCTTCAAACGGCGCGTTGGGCGGTCCATCGGCTTTGGCCAGGCGCGAGAGGGCCGCTGGTTTCACCCAGAATCCGGTATCGTTCATCTTTAGCGGCCCCGTGATGCGCTCCCGCACGAAGCTGTCGAGATCCATTCCGCTCACCACTTCCACCACGCGGCCCAGGACATCGACGCCCACGCTGTACTCCCAAAATTCGCCCGGCTGGTGCAGCAGCGGCATGCTCGCAATCGTCTTCACCATCTCTTCGAGCGATTTGGCGGTGAAGATGGGCGCTTTGCGGTACATCTGATCGACCGGCGAATTTCCGAACAACCCATAAGTCAAGCCGAGGTGTGGCGCATCAGGTCCTGGATGGTCATGGGGCGCTTCGGTGGCGCGCCTTCGGGGCCGACTTTGACGTCCTTGAACTCGGGCAAGTACTGCGCGACGGGTGCGGCGACATCGAGTTTGCCTTCCTCGGCCAGGATCATCGCGGCGACCGTCGTTATAGGCTTCGACATGGACGCGATGCGGAAGATGGAGTCCTTCTTCATGGGTGTTTGCGCGGCGCGGTCCTGGTAGCCGACGGTGTCGAAGAAAGCGATCTTGCCGTTGCGCGCGATCAAAAGCACGGCGCCGGGAATGCGTTTGGCGTCGGCGTCGGCTTTGAAGACTCCGTGGGCGATTTCCAATCGTTTGGAAGAGAATCCGACTTCTTCCGGATGGCTGGCCATCGGCAGCGGCTGGGCAAAGGCCGCCGTGCAACCGAGAGCGGCGGCAGCAAAAATAGTCAGGCGCGAACTGAGCATGGCACCAGTCTAGCGCGTTGTTTGTCTTGCCTCTTGGGCCGAAGCACAATAATTCCGGCATATTCCGCCTGCGGGTATGCCCGGTCGCGCGCGAGTTCGGCCGCGTAGGCGAGGGCGGCTTGGATGTCCGGCTCCCGAATAGCCGGGTAACTTCTCATGATTTCCGCGTGGGGTACGCCGCGGCAATGTTGTCGAGTAATCACGGAAACCATTGCGCGCGTGCCACGGATGCACGCTCTTCCTTCACAGACCGCGGGATTTAATCGTGATGCGCTCCTGCCAGTCCGCCAAGCCTTCATTTTTAGCTCCTGGTGAGAACATAGGCGCTCCTGAGGCCACGCTATACTCAAGCGATGTACACGATCCTCGCGGCGTTCTTCTCCGTCGCGGTCTCAGGCACGTGGATATCACCGGTGATCGCGCCGGCGTCGTCATTCCCGTGAACTACAATTTCAAAACAGAAAGGAAAGCCGATGGGCGAAGTCGGCTCCATCATCACGACCGCCTTGCAAAAGAGCCAGTCCAGTTGGCGAATCACGGGATGGGCGTGGGCAAAACACTAAGTGCGGCAATCGGAAGAATAAGTCCCGCATACTGCGTCCTTCTCCTGGGCATGCTGGCGCACGCGCAGAATATCTTCACCGTCGCCGGAATCCCCTACAGCCATCGCGACAGTGTCGACACTCAGCCCGCCCTCGGCGCCCCGCTCGGTTCGGTATATGGCGTTCTCATCGACAAAGTCACAGGCAGATTGCTTATCAACGATGAATCTCTGGTTCTGCGGCTCGAACCGGATGCGTCGCTTCTAACCCTGGCGGGGATGGGTCTGCGGTCGATTCCGCCACAGCTCGCCGGTCCCGCCGCACCCAACAGCATACCCGCGAGCTTCTTGGAACCCGCTGTGTTGCGCGGTATGGCCGAGGACAGCACCGGAGCGCTCTATCTTTCCGATGCGGACGCCGGCCGTGTCTACCGTGTTGGGACCGACGGAACGGTGACTACGTTTGCTGGGGGCGGCGTCGAGATCCCCGGTGACGGCAGCCCGGCGATGGCGGCGGCTCTCGAATCTCCGCGCGGCTTGGCATTCGATTCTAAAGGCAATCTCGACATCGCTGAAGTCTTCTGTAACTGCATTCGTCAAGTCACTCCCGCGGGCATCATCTATACTCTTTACACCGCTCCCCCGCCGCCTGCATCGATCCTCATCCGGAACCTGGAAGGCCTGGCGATCGACGCGCAGGATAATCTCTACTTCACCGAATGGTACGGCCACGAGGTGGTAAAAGTCTCGCCGGACGGTTCGGCCACCACCATCGCCGGGACCGGCTCGCCCGGCTTCACGGGCGATGGAGGCCCTGCCAACGCCGCGCAGTTGAATGGACCCAGCGGCGTCACCCTGGATGCCAGCGGCAACATATATATAGCCGACACTCTCAACAACCGCATCCGAAAAATCACCACCGACGGAATTATTAGCACGATCGCGGGCACGGGCCCATGCGGAGTCATCGGAGATGGCGGGCCTGCACTCGCCGCGGAACTCTGTCGACCCGCCGAAACCGTTTTCGACGCCGCTGGCGATCTCCTCATCGCCGACTACGGCAACCGGCGCGTGCGCGAGATCACGCCGGATGGAAACATCGGCACCATCGCAGGCAGCGGCAAGTTCGATTCGAATTTGATGGGGCCCGGCTCGAGCAGCGACGGCGGTCCGGAAATCCACGCGACTTTTTTCCAGATTGGCGGCGTTGCTTTCGACCCACTGGGGAACTTATATGTGAGCGACTTCCTGGGCTTTAACATCCGCAAAATCGCCTCCGACGGTACGGTGAGCACCATCGCCGGCACCGGTCAAAACGGCTACAGCGGCGATGGAGGTCCCGCTCTCCAGGCCCAACTTGTTTACCCAGGTCCGGTTTCGGTGGGCCCGGACCACGCCGTGTACGTCATCACAAGCGATAGCCGCGTCCGCAAGATCACGCCCGACGGAAATATCCATCTGGTGGCCGGCACGGGCACCGGCAGCGGACTTATCCGCGACCAGGGCGACGGCGGACCCGCAGTAGACGCCACTCTGAACGAACCCGGTGCAGTTGCTTTTGACCAGCACGGCAACATCTACATCGCCGATACTTCCAACGCGCGCATCCGCAAGATCGACACCAACGGCATCATCAACACCGTGGGACAAACCGGCCAGCAGGGTGTCGACTACTACAATTCCGTTGCGCTCGATCCGCAGGGGAACCTGTACGTGGCTTGGACGCACGCCCTTCCCACAGCCGTCTACTCGACGGTGAACCGTGTGAATCCGGATGGGTCTTTCACGCGCGTCGCCGGCATCGGCCAGGCGTGTTCCAGCCCGGGACAATTTGCCGACGATGGCGTGCCCGCACTTGAGGCTCACCTGTGCGCCGTGACCTCCATGAGCACCGGACCCGACGGCCTGCTGTATTTGTCCGAGGGCTATTATTCACTCGTGCTTCGTCTGGCTTCCGATGGAACCATCCAACGTGTGGCCGGCAACACGGCTGCGCTATCCCCCGGCGACGGCGGGCCGGCGCTTCAAGCCAACCTGGGCGGCGGCGTGGGATTTTCGCCGGGAGCCATCACGTTCGATCCGTCGGGGAAGATGTATTTCCCCGAGGCTGGACTCAATATTATTCGCCAGGTGACCACTACGCCCTATCAGCCCGCGCTGTCTCCGGACCACATCGATGCGACTGGCCCGCTAACTCAGACGCTCGCCGTATCGGCCAACTTCGCCGAGCCATTTCCGTATGCCGTTCGCGTGAGCACCGCCGACAGCGGTTCGTGGCTCCAAACCAACCGCGTCACCGGACTGACGGGCGAATCCATCACGGTGACCATCAATCCGGCCGGGCTGGAGTCCGGACCGCACAACGGCACGGTCGCGATTCTGTTCTATGTCCCGGTCGGCGCAACGCCAATCGAAGTGGATGTACCGGTTTCTCTCACTGTTCCTTAGCTACCGCGCAAGGCGAAAATTACTGGATCGACTGGATAGCTTCAGACTCCATCCCGCCGTAATCTGAGGATGGAGGTTAATACATCGATGCGGAGAATGTTAGTAACTCTGGGACTCTCGACGATCGTGTGCGCCTCTATGGCCCTGGCGGCCAGCACGACCAAAACGGTTCAGCAACACACCCTACCGACGCGCTGGCAAGCTCAGGACTTGAAAGGCACCGTCAGCATGGTGGATCCGCAGCAGGATCTGGTGGTGGTTCGCGATTCCAGCGGAGTTCCGTTTGATATTCGGGTGCAGCACTCGACGCACATCATGGAGGGCCAGAAGCCGGCAAATCTGTCGGAGCTGGCCAAGAATCAATCCGTGGATGTGCGATTCATTCCGGAAGCCCGCGGCGACATCGCGCGCCAAATCGAGGTGCAACGCTGAAACGATCTTGAGGTCCCAACTCGGAGTGGGCTCAGCCGCAAACGCTTCGTTCTCCTCTCAAGTCCGAAACGGTTCCGCGGCTGGGTCCACAGGGGCATTGCGTGTTGGGAGAAGTCCGTAGCTGGCTTCTAATGGTCCGACTGGTACTCTTCCAGCCACGCCATTTGGATGGCTTCCAGCTTCGCTTCGTTCGACTTTTTCGGGTCGTCGTCGAAGTCTTCCAGCTCCGTGATCCACTTGTGCAGGTCGGTGAACCGGATATTGGTCGGATCTACATCCGGAAATTTCTCGTACAGCGCGATCGCGATGTCTTCTCTTTGATCCCAGGTGAGCTTCGGCATCAGATCTTGGTTCCTTTCAGAGCGCCGCGCACCGCGGTGTTCATCATGGTCTCAGCCAGCTTCAGCGTGGCCTGATTTACCTGCTCGATTTTCAGCTTGATCAGGTCCAGATTTTCCGAATGGTACACCAGCAGCAGCTCGTTGATGGCCTTATCGATCGCCGCGCGCTCTTCATCCGTTAGCTCGAAATACGCGTCGTGCCGCCGGGCTTTTTCTACCGCTGCCAGGATGGTGTCGGCCTCCACCCGTGCTTCTCGCACCTGGCGCTCGGCGAAATCCTGTTCGGCTTTCTCGATGGACTCGCGAATCATCGCTTCCACCTGCTCATCGGTCAGCCCGTAGGACGGCTTCACGTCGACGCTCTGCTCTTTGCCGGTGCGCTGGTCGCGCGCCGTGACGTTCAGGATGCCGTTGGCGTCGATCAGGAACCGCACTTCGATGCGCGCCATTCCGGCCGGCATCGGATCGATGTCTTTCAGGTCGAACCGCGCCAGGCTGCGGCAGTCCTTCACCAGCTCGCGCTCGCCCTGCACCACGTGGATCAGCACGTTGCGCTGCCCGTCGACGCCGGTGGTGAACGGCTCGGTCGCGCTGGCCGGAATGGTCGAATTGCGGTGGATGAGCTTCGAAACCACGCCGCCCATGGTCTCGATGCCCAGCGACAGCGGCGTGACGTCGAGCAGCAGCTTGTCGTCCACGTCGCCCGACAGAATCCCGGCCTGCACCGCGGCGCCCAGCGCCACCACTTCATCCGGATTCAGCTCCGTGTGCGGCTTGGCGCGGAACAGATTTTCCACCGCGCTGCGAACCAGCGGGATGCGCGTCGATCCGCCCACCAGCACCACTTCATCGATCTGCTCGAGCGTCACTCCGGCGTCCTTGATGCACTCGCGGCACGGGACCGAGCGTGCGGTCGACTGATCGGCGTGATCAGCTTGTCGAACAGCTCGCGGTGGATCTCGCGCTGGTATTTCTTGCCGCGATATTCGAGCTCGATCTTCGTCACCGGCACGAACGAGAGCGCTTCCTTGGCCTCGATCACGGCGCGGCGCAGCGTCTGGACGCCTTCGCTATCGTCGCGACAAGATCCTCGCCCCACTCGCTGGCCACGTCTTCGAGCGCGATGCTGAGCAGCAGGTTGTCGATATCGTCGCCGCCCAGATGCGTGTCGCCGTTGGTGGCGAGCACTTCGAAGATGCCGTCCTGCAGCTTCAGGATCGAGATGTCGAATGTGCCGCCGCCGAGATCGTAGACCGCGACGATGCCGTTCTTGCGCTTGTCGAGTCCATAGGCGAGCGCCGCCGCGGTCGGCTCGTTCACCAGCCGCAGCACTTCCAGACCCGCGATGCGCCCGGCATCCTTGGTGGCCTGCCGCTGCGCGTCGTTGAAGTACGCGGGAACGGTGATAACGGCCTTCGACACCGGCACGCCGAAATACGCTTCGGCATTCTGCTTGAGCTGGCGCAGCACGAACGCGGAGATCTCCGGCGGCGTGAACGTCCGCTCGCCGAGCTTGAGCTGAATCACCGACTCGCTGCCTCGGCGCGATGCGAAACGGAAAGAGCTTCAGCTCCTCCTGACATCCCCGAGCCGCGGCCCATCAGACGCTTGACGGAATACACGGTTCGTTCGGGCTGGGTGATGAAGCAATTCGCGCGCGGGATTCCCGACCACGACTTCGCCGTTCGGCTGATGGAAACCACGCTGGGTACCAGCTGGTCGCCGTCCGCGCCGGGAATGATGCGCGGACCGGTCAGATCCATGAACGCGACCAGGCTGTTGGTGGTGCCAAGGTCGATGCCGACGACTGTGCTCGGGTTCTCCGAAGTCGATTTCCATATCAGATTTGAGGCGTTAACTCCGCGTGGACTTCGTCGAGCAGATTCTGAATATATTTGCGCCGGTTCAGAAACCCCGCGAATCTCGGCCAGCGTTTCGCGCCGCGGCGCGCTATCGTATTTCTCAAACAGCGCCTGCAGCCGCTCGTCCACTTCGTTCATCATCCGCGTGAAATTGCTCTCGGCTTGTTCCAACTGCGGCCGCGCCGTGGCGTCGCCGCCCCGCATTTCTTCGAGCGCCATGTTCAGCTCGAACACTTCCTCGAGCAGTTCCGGCGGAACGTCTTTCGACCCCTGCTCGCCGATATCGAAGCCCTCCAGCTTCAGCAGATATTCGCGCCCGCTTGATCGGGATCTCGCAGCGTCCGGTAGGCGTCGTTCAGGACGCGCGGACGACATATCCAGCGCCTCGCTGCCGTTCGGCTTCGGTTTTCGCATGAACCGGTCAGGATGCAGCTGCCGGCTCAGCTCGTAGAAGCGTTTCTGCAGATCCGTCGCAGAGGGATATTGAGACTGCGCGGCAATGCCGAAGAACTCGAAATAATCCCGCTCACGCTGAAAACGACGTGCCGCAGCCGCAGCTCTTCTTGGCGTTCGGATTATCGAACTCGAAGCCGGACTGCATCAGCGAATCCTTCCAGTCGAGCGTCATGCCGTCCAGGTAGAGCATGCTCTTGGGGTCGACGAAGACCTTGCACGTCGTCGAATTCGAAAACCTGATCGGTGGCCCGCGGCTTGGCGTCGAACTTGAACTGATAGCTCAGGCCCGAGCATCCGCCGCCCAGCACACCCAGACGCAATCCGCCGTCGACGCCCATGCTTCGCGAACGTCTCGCGGATCTTCTCGACCGCCTTGGGTGTGACGGTGATCATCTCGCTCGGCCGCAGCCCTCCGACTTACGCTACGATTGCTCGACGGCTTCGGTCTCTGGTCGCCGGTCTTCTTCTTGTAGTCGCTGATGGCGGCCTTGATCGCATCCTCGGCCAGCACCGAGCAGTGGATCTTCACCGGCGGCAGGCTCAGCTCGTTGACGATGTCGGTGTTCTTGATCTGCAGCGCCTCGTCCACCGTCTTGCCCTTGCAGCCACTCGGTGGCCAGCGACGAGCTGGCGATGGCGCTGCCGCAGCCGAAGGTCTTGAACTTGGCGTCCTCGATGACGCCCGTCTCGCGGATTCACCTTGATCTGCAGCTTCATGACGTCGCCGCACTCCGGCGCGCCCACCATGCCGGTGCCGACATTGGGTCGTTCTTGTCGAGCGAGCCGACGTTGCGCGGATTGTTGTAATGATCGAGAACCTTGTTGGAATAAGCCATCTCGTTTGCCTCCTTAATGTGCGGTCCACTGGACCTTCGTCAAATCGACTCCCTCTTTCGCCATTTCGTACAGCGGCGAAAGTTCGCGCAGTTTCTGCACCACGTCGATCACCTTGGCGGCGACGTAGTCGACTTCCTCTTCCGTGTTGAAGCGGCCCAGGCCGAAGCGGATCGACGAATGCGCCAGATCGTCGCCCGCGCCCAGCGCCTTCAGCACGTAGCTCGGTTCCAGCGTAGCCGACGTGCAGGCCGAGCCGCTCGAAACCGCAATGTCGTTGATGCCCATCAGCAGCGATTCGCCCTCCACGTAGGCGAAGCTGATGTTCAGGTTATTCGGCAGCCGATGCTCCATGGTGCCGTTGATGTAGACTTCGTCCAGCTCTTTTTCGAGCATCCCGCGCAGCTTGTCGCGCAGGTACGCCATCCGCTTGGATTCCTCCGCCATCCCGGCGTTGCACAGCGCGCACGCCTCGCCCAGCCCGACGATGCCGGGCACGTTCAGCGTGCCGGAACGCATGCCGCGCTCGTGCCCGCCGCCATCCATCTGCGCCGTGATCTGCACGCGCGGGCTCTTGCGCCGCACGTACAGCGCGCCCACGCCCTTCGGGCCGTACATCTTGTGACCGCTCAGCGACATCAGGTCGATATTGTCCTTGATCACATTCACCGGAACCTTGCCCACCGCCTGCGTCGCGTCGGTATGGAACAGCACGCCTTTGGCTTTCGCGAGCTTGCCGATCTCGGCAATCGGTTGCAGCACGCCGATTTCATTATTGGCGTACATGACGCTGACCAGAATCGTCTTGTCGGTGATCGCGTCCTGCAGTTGATTCGAGATCGACCAGGCCATTAGTCTGCACCGGCAGATAGGTGACGCGAATGCCGTCTTTCTCCAGGCGCTTGCAGGTGTCGAGCACGGCCTTATGCTCGGTGGCCGCGGTGATGATGTGGTTGCCCTTCTCGGCGTACATCTCCGCCACGCCCTTGATGGCCAGGTTGTTGGATTCGGTGGCGCCGCTGGTGAAGACGATTTCCTTCGCGGTGGCGCCGATCAGATCGGCGATCTGTTTGCGCGACTTCTCCACCGCCTCCTCGGCTTGCCATCCGAAGCTATGATTGCGGCTGGCCGCATTCCCGAAGACGTCGGTGAAGTACGGCATCATCGCGCTCAACACGCGCGGGTCCACCGGCGTGGTGGCGTGATTATCCATGTAAATCGGCAGTTTCATCTGGTCAGTTCCTCATACCACCGGCGGCGTGACCGCCAAGTCATACAACCGTTCCGGAGATTTCTCCGCATCCGCCGCGCCGGAAGAATCCAGCGCCATGTCTCCAATACTGATGCTCGCCAAAAGCCGCAGGATTCCCTCGTGAACCTTCTGCAGCGGGTCGCGCACGATGCACTTGTCGGTGTGGCAGCAATACCCATGCTCGGTGAAGCAGGCGGTCAGGAAAATCGGACCATCGATGGCCCGAATCACTTCCAGCGCCGTTATTTCCCGCGCCGCCCGAGCCAGCCTGTAGCCGCCATTGGTGCCGTGCTCGGACACCAAAAATCCGTCCCTCACCAGCTTCTGCAGAATCTTCGAAAGCAGCGCCATCGGGATACCGTAGGTGTCGGCGATCTCCTTGGCGCTGGAACTATCCGGTCCATTGACGGCCAGGTGCTTGAGGGCAATTAAGCCGTAGTCCGCCTTCTTGGTGAGCTTGAGCATTCAATCCAGGACCGGATTGGTCCTAGTTCATTATGGCGCATTCAATAACATGCGTCAAGTATAAAGTTTTCAATCGGTTAGGACATCTAAGACCGAATTCGTCGTAAATGCCCTAGGCCGCATTGTCCAGCGGTCAGGCCGAAGTCCGAAAGTTATTTGCGCTGAGGCCCATCCTTGTCGGGCGAAACCAAATCCGTTTGAAAAAAAACGATCACAGTCTGTCCTGTCTTGGGACTGAGCACCTCCCAGCGCGAGTAGCGATGCGAGCCGTTGGTTATCTGACTGACGCCGACGACTTTCGAGCCGACATACGGCAGACCCTGCGCCGAAAGCGCCATATACTCTTCCCGCGTGCAGATCACCTCGTAAGCGGCCTCTTTGGTTCTACCGTCGCCGCTGGACATGATCGAGCGCAACATTCCAGTCACTACGCTGAGATGAAATTGGGCTTTCTCAGGCTGGTTTAGTTCCTTGTAGATGCCAACACAATCTGCGTGGACTTCCATGTTCGCAAAGCCCTCGTCAATCAATCTTTCCGCGAGATCCGCTGCCGCTTGAAATCGGCGATCCGCCATGGCCTTGTTCAAAACGCCCAGATCATCAGCGGTACTGCGCGGCTCGCACTGGCTCGACTTGATACACGCAACACGAAGCGCACGGAAATCTATCGAGAAATCGCCGCTCTTGACCCGCTGGACGAGGGTTCGATAGGTAATGTCGTCCTTTTCCGCGGCGTAAATTGACGCTGCCATCCACAACGCCAGCACCAGTGGCCGCACACCCATATTGAGGTAAGTGTACCAGCGACCGTATCGGGCCGGCACCCGCAGACGTAACGCACGATAAACAGGATGGGCAGCGTACAATAACAACAGAAGAGATTCTTCGTTGGAGGCTGCATGCGTCTTCGAGATTTCCTGCTGGTAGGTTGCCCTCTTTGTTTACTGATCGGCGCCACGGCGCTCACGGTCCCCGCCTTTGCCCAGGGCCAATATAGAGCCCCGCGAACGCCGGACGGGCATCCCGACTTTCAGGGCTTCTGGGAAAACAACATCGCCACTCCGCTCCAACGGCCCAAAGAGATCGCCAATCGTCCGACTCTCACGGATGCCGAAGTCGCGAAGATGCGGCAGAAAGCCAACGAGATGTTCACTGGCAAGTCGGACGCCGTGTTTTTCGACGGCTTTTATCCGGCGGTCTTGGATAACGTGCTCGGCCTGAAGCAGGGCTTCAAGAGCGCTGACGGCGGGACCGGGGATTACGGCTCCGAGTGGAATGATGCGCGGACGTGGGAGAACCGGACATCGCTGATTACTGACCCACCCGACGGCCGCATTCCCGCCCTCACGCCTCGGGCTATCGAGGCCCGTGCCGCGAGCAATGAAGGCAATGCAGCGTTCTGCGAGCGTCAAGGACCGGCCTCTGGGCGAGCGGTGCATCACCTACGGCTCACCGCAATTGACTGCCGGATACCAGAGCTATTACCAGATCGTGGAAACGCCGGGCGCGGTCATGATCATGACGGAAATGTTCCACGACGCACGCATCGTCAGAATGAACAGCCGTCCTCACCCGCCGGACAACGTCCAGGGATGGTTGGGAGACTCAATCGGCCATTGGGAAGGCGACACGCTGGTGGTGGATACAACCAATTATCGCCCTCGCGCATTTCAGAGCATATCGAGTGCCAAGCTGCATATCATTGAGCGGTTCACCCGTCAGGACGCGGAGATCCTGCGCTATGAAATTACCGTGGACGATCCGGATACCTACGTCAAGCCGTGGACTCTGATGGTCCCGCTGCAGCGTTCCTCGAAGCCGGTTTACGAGTATGCCTGCCATGAAGGCAACTATTCGCTGGCGGGCATTCTGGCCGGCGCCCGCGCCGAAGAAGCCAAAAAGGCGGCATCAAAGGAAACTGCGGAAATAAGGGATCGGCCTAACCGAGCGAAGGCGCTTCCTCTCCAGTCGGGATCGCGGCCCCGGCTTTCACAAACTGCGCGCAAAACATCGCCACCAAAACCAGCAGCGACAGCGGAAGCAAGGCGCTATAAGGGGCGCCCGCCAGCACCATGAAATAAGGAATGGGAGTCAGGATCAGCGCCGCCGCCGCCCGCAACGGCGCACTGGTGCAGTTCCCGAAAACCGCGACGAAGACGGGAAACAGAAGAAGGTCGTCGAACACTTCCGAGTGAAAGCTCACCAGCAATCCGCACACCAGGCTCGCCGCAAGCAGCAGCTCATAGTTGCCAGTTCTGGCCAACATCCAGAGAAAAGCTCCCACCACGAAACACGCAAGCAAGATTTCCAGCCACACATCGCCGTGCAGCGAAGCCACCAGCCCGTGGATGTTCGGCATGATGGTGGCACTGGCGTTGATCCAAGGATCGCGCAGAGTTTTCACGAACGCGCCAGTGGAATCGACTCCCGCGACCAGCAGCCCCAAAGCCGTGAGCAGCGCGCTCCCTAAGACACCCCCGCCCAGGATGCCCCAACGTTTCTTGGCCACCAGAAAAATCGGAACAAACAGGAACAAGTGAAACTTGATGGCGCACAGCGAAAGCAGCAGCCCGGCCGCGAAGTCTAGCTTGCGCCTCACCAGCAGCATCGAACCACCCAGGATCGCCAGCAGCAACGGTGTATCCTGCCCTCCGCACAGCGCCGTCAACAACGGAATGCTCATAGCCGCAAAGAACGGCAGCGCGGGACAATCTTTTGAAAACCGGACCACGAACCAAAGAAAGCTCGCCAGCGTGGCCAGAGAAAACACCGCGTAAGCCCCGCGATAAGGCAGCAGCGACAGCGGCTTGAGCAGCGCGGCGTAAAACGGCGGCCGGATATATGTCACGTTTTCCAGCGGGAAACCAAGAATGGACTGAATCAGAGCCTGGTTTTCAGCACGGGAATATAAGGCCGGCGTTCCCGCTAATTTCCCACCGGCATAAAACGCGACAAAATCGTTCTGTCCTTTAATCGCTCGCTCGCGCTGCAAGTATGCCAGGGAAAGCAGAAACACGATGCCCAGCGCCACCGGCAGCCAATTGAGGACGCGCTTCAGCATCTGCTAGCTAAATCGGCAGATGTCGCAATGTCGATTAGTCGAGCCAGGCCGCGTTCAGAATCGCTAATCCGGCGATCGCCGCAGTTTCAGATCGCAGGATCTCGCGCCCCAGCGATACCGCCGTCCAACCGGCCTCCGAAATGGCCTCGCGCTCGCGATCCGTCCAGCCTCCTTCGGGTCCCACCAGCAGCGCCGCGCGATCCTGCGCCGCGCGCTCACCGGGCAGCGCTTGAAGAATGGGAGGCGCCGTGCGTTCCTCCAGCATGTAGCGATAATCCGCGGCCGTTCCGAGCGCGGCCGGCAATCCAATACACGCTTCGATCTCCGGCAACCGGACGCGGCGCGACTGCTCGCTCGCCTCCCGCGCGATCCGCTTCCATCGCTCCAACCGTTTTCGCGCGGCCTGCGCCAGTCCTTTTTCACTGCGCTCGGCTTCCACCGGAACGATGGACCCAACCCCCAGCTCGGTCGCCTTCTCAATCACCCATTCGAAGCGTTCAAACTTGATCAGCGACACCAGCAGCGTGGTATGAAACGCGGGCTCGGACGCCTCCAGTCGCTCCAGAATCGCGAACTCCACCACGTCCTTGCGCGCGGACTCGACTTCTGCCAGATACACGTCCCGGTTGTCGGAAATCTCGAATTTTTGTCCCGCCTCAACGCGCAGGACCCTCGTTAAGTGGTGCGCATCTTCACCTGTAATCCGCGCGTGCCCGCTGTGCACCGAATCGACGAAAAAACGCCGCCGCGCCATGTAAAATACTGTACGCCACTCCGCCAAATCGGAGGAACTTTGCCCCTCCGTCCGTCGTACACCACAGACGAATGCTGATCAAAGAAATCCGCCAGGCTTTTCGGCTGCTCGCGAAAAACCCAGGATTCACCGCTATTGCCGCGCTTTCCCTGGGCCTTGGAATCGGCGCGAACAGTGCCATCTTCAGCTTCGCCGACGCGCTGACGCTACGCCCACTCCCGGTGCCCGAACCGGACAAGCTCCTCACCGTTACTACCAACACGCCTGACGATCCCCAAGGCGCCACTTCTTTTCCCGACTATCGCGATCTGCGCGACAAGAATCAATCGTTCGCGAGCCTCGCGGCTTTCCGCCTCTATACGTTCGGATTTGCGCCCTCGCCCGGTGTGCAGCCGGTAATGCGTCTCGGCTTCCTGGTGAGCGACAACTTCTTCCGCGCCGCGCAGGTCCAACCCGCTTTGGGACGCGCCTTTCTTCCGGACGAAGGCAAAGTGCCAGGCCGCGACCCGGTTGCCATACTCAGCTACGATTTCTGGCAAACCCAGTTCGCATCGGACCCTGCCATCGCCGGCCGCATCGTCCGTTTGAACGGCATCGATTTCACAGTCATCGGCGTCACGCCGCAAGATTTCACCGGATTGAGCCCCGTGCTCCGTCCCGCTCTGTACGCACCGCTCAGCATGCTGCAGCGGCTGAGCGCGGCACCTAAAGATCCACTGGAGGACCGGACCGGCCGCAGCCTTGAATTGAAAGGCCGCCTCAAGCCCGGAGTCTCGCGCCGGCAGGCGCAAGCGGAGCTGACCGCGATCTCTCAGAATCTTGAAAAAACCTATCCCGAGACCAATCGCAATCGCAAAGCCACCGTCCGCACGGAGCTTCAGGCGCGCGTGCAGCAGGATCCTTATGACGCCTTCGTGGCCGTCATGCTGGGGGTGCTGTCCGGCCTGGTGTTGCTGATCGCCTGCGCCAACATCGCCAACCTGTTGCTGGCTCGTTCACGCGCGCGTTCACGCGAGATCGCCATCCGGCTCGCTATCGGCGCTGGCCGCGGCCGCTTGGTCCGTCAGCTTCTAGTCGAAAGCCTGGTCCTGGCCTTTCTCGGCGGCTTGCTTGGCCTGGGATTTGCCTACATCGGAATCCGCTTCCTGCGAGGCATTCCCATCCCCACCGATCTGCCGATAGTGCTCGCGTTCCAGTTGGATCACCGCGTCTTGCTGTTCAGCCTGTTTGTCGCCATCGCCAGCGCTCTGGCGTTCGGTCTAGCGCCGGCCTGGCAAGCGGGCAAGACCGATCTGGTCTCTACCCTCAAGTCCGCCGGACTCACCCAAAGCGCGCGCCGCCGCACCATCGGCCGCAACGCGCTGGTCGTCGCGCAAGTTGCGTTTTCGCTGATCCTCCTGGTGGCCGCCAGCATGGTAATGGATGGATTCCGCAAGTCCCTGGTCATGAATCCAGGCTTCCGCACCGATCACGTGATGCTGATGGACTTGGACACCTCCTTCGCCCGCTACAGCGACGAAAAATCGCGCGAACTCTACCGCAATGTCCTGGACCGCGTGCGCGCGCTGCCTGGCGTCACTTCAACCGCACTCACCCAAAGCGTTCCCTTCACGTTCGCTCAATCCAATTTCGCCCTGATCCCGGAAAGCTATCAACTGCCGAAAGGGCAAGAGACAGTTACGGTGTTTGGCGACTCCGTGGATGAGAATTATTTCCCGACCATGCGGATCTCGATTCTTCGTGGCCGCGGGTTCACCGCCAACGATAAAGCCGGCACACGCCGCGTCGCCGTGGTGAACCAGGCCTTCGCCGAAAAATATTGGCCGCACCAGGACCCGCTCGGCAAGCGCTTCCGCCTCAAGAACAGCGCCGGTCCGTTGGTGGAAGTGGTGGGAGTGGCCAGGACCACGCGTTACTTATTCATCTCCGAGCCGCCCATTCCCTACGTCTATCTGCCTTACCTCCAGCAGCCCTCCAGCGCCATGACCGTGCTCGCGGCGACGGCCGGAAATCCCGCCGATCTCGCTGCGCCCATGCGCGGCGCAGTCCGTTCCCTGGATGCCGATCTGCCCATTTTCAATCTTCGTCCGTTCGCCGTTCTCTACCATCAGCGCAGCGTTTCGACGATGCTGGTCATCCTGCAATTGGTCGCCAGCATGGGATTGATTGGACTCACCCTCGCGCTGATCGGCCTGTACGGCTTGATCGCTTATTCGGTCAGCCGACGCACCCAGGAGATCGGCATCCGCATGGCACTGGGCGCGGGCCGCATGGACGTTCTCCGCATGGTCTTGCGCCAGGGGCTGCTGCTCTCCGGCATCGGGATCGCAATCGGCTTGGTGGCCGCCGCCGGCTTGCGCAACTTGATGGCGCTAGGCCTGGTCGGGTTGGGTGTCACCAGCCCGGTCGTGCTGGTCTTCGTGCCGCTCGCCTTGATTGTCGTGACCATGCTGGCCTGCTATTTCCCGGCGCGCCGCGCATCACTTATTGATCCGCTGCGTGCCCTGCGCTACGAATAGATCGTCGGCGACGCCTCTATAATGACGAGAGATGATCGCCACCCTGCGCGGCAAGCTGCTCGAGAAGCATCCTAATCAAGCCATCGTGGAAGCGGGCGGCGTCGGCTACGACGTCCTCATTCCCGTCTCCACTTTCTCCGCGCTCCCGGACACCGGCGCCGAAGTCAAGCTCCGCATCTATACGCACGTCCGCGAGGACGCCTTCTCGCTATTCGGCTTCTACACCGCCGAGGAAAAATCCATTTTCGAAAAGCTGATCTCGGTGAGCGGCATCGGCCCATCGCTGGCCATCAAGGTGCTTTCCGGCATGGCCGTGTCCGGCTTGATTCCAGCCATCCGCAACGGCCAAGTGGATCAGCTGGTGCGCATCCCCGGCGTCGGCAAAAAGACCGCCGAGCGCATCGTCCTGGAGTTGAAAGACAAGCTCGAAGGCGTCGGAGCGGCCCTGACGCCGGCAGTGATCGAAAGGCCCGCCGCCGCGCTCAGCGCAGTGGATCAAGACGTGCTCTCGGCGTTGCTGAATCTGGGATGCAATCGCGCCGCAGCGGAAGCCGCGGTGCGCAGCGCGCAAGCCGCGGGCGCTCCGGCCGAGTTCGAGCCGCTCTTCCGCCGCGCGCTCGAGCTGGTCCGCTGATTGTCAACGCATCGCGCTGCTAACCTAGAACCACATGCGAGAGCAGGGAATCGTTTCACCCGGCGCGCTCGAAGGCGAGCGACAGTTCGAGGCCGCGCTGCGCCCCACGCCGCCTCGCCGATTTCACCGGCCAGCCGAAGCTCAAGGAGAATCTCGCCATCGCCATCGAAGCCGCCAAGCAAGCGCGGCGAAGCCATGGACCACGTGCTGCTCTACGGCCCGCCCGGCTTGGGCAAAACCACGCTCGCCACCATCATCGCCGCCGAACTCGGCGTCGGATTCGAGCAAACCTCCGGGCCCGATTCTGCAGAAGAAACTCGACCTCACCGGCATCCTCAGCAACATCCGCGCGCGCCAGGTCTTCTTCATCGACGAGATCCACCGCCTGCTCCCCGACGTCGAAGAGATGCTCTACTCCGCGCTGGAGGATTTCCGCATGGACATCCTGATCGGCACCGGCCCCGGCGCGCGGACGCACTCCATCGCGATCCCGCATTTCACCGCCATCGGCGCCACCACGCGCCAGGGCCTGGTCAGCGCGCCGCTGCGCGGCCGATTCGGCCTGGTGCTGCGCCTGAATCATTACGGCGTCCCCGAACTGACCGCCATCGTGCTGCGCTCGGCCCAGCTTCTTGAACGTCACCGTCGATCCCGACGGCGCCGAAGAAATCGCCCGCCGCAGCCGCGGCACCCCGCGCATCGCCAATCGCCTGCTGCGCCGCGTTCGCGATTACGCCCAGGTGCGCGCCGAGGGGCACATCGATCTTGCCGTCGCTACCAGCGCGCTCGACCTGCTCGAAGTCGACCGCTTCGGCCTGGACGAGATCGACCAGAAAATCATGCTCACCCTGCTTGAAAAATACAGCGGCGGCCCCGTGGGCGTGAACACCATCGCCGCCTCCATCGACGAAGAAGCCGACACCATCGAAGAAGTGTACGAGCCATACCTCATGCAGCTCGGCTTCATCGACCGCACGCCGCGCGGCCGCATGGGAACCGATCGCGCCTTCGAATACTTCCAGATTCCCCGCAAAGGCAGCGGCAGCGCCCAAACGCCGCTGTTCTAGAAACTGTCGTGAAGACGGTCTTCCTGGCGCTCGGCTCCAACTTAGGCGATCGTGAAGCGCGCCTGCGCGAGGCCGTCGCGCGCCTGGAAGCCGACGAAGTTCACATACTACGCCGCTCGCCCGTATATGAAACCGAGCCTCAGGACCTGCGCGACCAGGGCTGGTTCCTCAACGCCGTGCTGGAAGCAGAAACGGCGCTCTTTCCGATGCAGTTGCTCGCGCGCACTCAAAAGATCGAACGCGACATGGGACGCCAACGCGCCAAGATCGGCGGCCCGCGCAGCATCGACCTCGACATTCTGCTCTACGGAAATTTCGTGATCCGCACGCCGCAGCTTGAAATCCCGCATCCCCGCATGACGCAACGCCGCTTCGTGCTCGAGCCTCTAGCCGCGCTGGCGCCCGATTTGCGCCATCCGGTGACGGGAAAAACCGTACGCGAAATGCTCGCTGACATTCAAGGCCAGCGAGTGCTTCCAACCGACCTTACTTTGTAAGCAGCCACTTACGGTCCCGCGCATTCATCTTCTCGCCGGTACGTGAATTTCAAGCTGCAACGAAGCAGGCGATGGTCAAGCATTCTCGACTCCGAAAGGTCGGGGCCCACTATCAGCGATCATCGCTTGCTGACCATTCGAATGGCAGGGGCGCCTCTCGAAACGCGAATCGGTCGAGATGATTGGCGACGACCTCTTTTAGTTGCTCGACCGATTCCGTGTCATCGGTCTCGATGGTGACGAGCAGCGCATCCGCGCTCGCCTCCATGGTCGCGACGGCGGACGGAAAGCGAACCTGTCCTCTGTTCTCCGAGAAGTCGACTTCGAATTTGTGGCCCCAGTGCTTGCAGAGCTGCCGAAGGTATTTTGAACCGCTGGCAGTCTTTGCACGGCCTCTGGCAATGGCCATCTTTAAGCCCTATCGATCTTGCTTGCCGCTTCGTGGATCGGAGAAGTAGTCGCCGGCCCGGTCAGGCGCTCCCAGTTGCCGTTGGCAAACTTCATTTTGTCTTCTTCAGCAAGTGGCGCTTGTTCCAGGAAGCGGCGGGCGTCACCCCCCAAGCGGTACTGATATGGATAATCTGTCGAAAATAGGATGCGATCTGTTCCGACCATCTCTACCGATCGTCGCAGATAGGTCGGACTGAACATGCCGCTCGCCGTGACATAGAGGTTCCGGCGCAGGTACGTCGCAATCGGATGGGCCAGCCCAGATACGCGGTCCATTGCGGCGAGGCGCTCGGCATAGAACAACACCAACTCGCCCCAATGGCCCAAGACCACCTGCAGGCCGGGCATGCGATCGAACGTGCCAGCAAGGACCAGACGCAGAAACTGGACGCCGGCGTCATAATGCCAGCCCAGGCCGTAGGTGGAGAAGGCTGCCTCGACCTCGGGTGCGAAGCCCGAATAGTAAGCCGCCCTTACGGCCATGTCGGGCGCCCGGGGATGGAGCAGGATCGGCGCGCCCAACGCTTCCGCGCTCTGGAAGATGGGCGAAAGGCTTGGATGGTCGAGGTTGCGGGCGCCCACCCTCCCGCACAGCATGGTTCCCTTGAACCCAAGCACCTGCATGCATCGCTCGAGCTCCAGGGTGGCTTCCTCCGGCATCGTCACCGGCAACGTGGCCAGCGCCTGAAAGCGGGTCGGATGACGTGAGACCGCGGCCGCCAGGGCGTCGTTGGTGCGCCGCGCGATGTCGAGGCTTTCCGTCCCGACGTCGTGCAGCATGGGGGTGGTCAGCGACAGGACCTGGACGTCCAGTCCAGTCTCATCCATCCGGGCAAGCCGGTCCGCAGCGAGATCGAGCAGGCGGGCCTCGAACGTACCGGAGTGGAGCGCCCTGCTCGGATCCACCGCGTCAAGGCCGAGGGCGTTCCAGGCCCGGTGTATCTCATCCGTCAGAAAATGCTCCTCGATACCAATCAGCTTCACCGAACACATGATGCTCCTCGCGAACCTTTATTGAGGAAACTCGGGGCGCTTCCAATGGTACTCAGGCGTTTCGCAGTCCACGCAGGCCACGTCCTCTACCGGCTTGCCCGTAACGGCCGCGGTAAACCAATCGAGGAATCGCACGCCGTTGGTCTGATAGGTGTAGAACCTGTCCAGCACATGCGGATGTCCGCGGTTGTCTAGCGCATTCCTTGCCAGCACGGCGTCATAGTACCCACCGATGATGCCTTCGTCGTGCCCCCAGTTGGTGTAGGTGCGGAAGTTTGAAACCTTCGCGCGGATATACGCGTGCGCGTCGTCCAGATTGGCCGGGACATTGGGGGCATCGACACCCATCATCCGCATGAAAAGAGCCTGAATATCATCCTGCTTTTCGTTCCATTGGTGAAAGGTAATCTCAGGATGGAGTTCGGCCGCCCGAATATAGAGATCCTCCATTGATAGGCTGTCCATGTTGAGATTCTCGAAGCCTTTGACCCTCTTTAGGACGTTCGCTGTCCCCCAGGATTTGAAGAGGGGCGCAAGTTTTTCGCCCACGCGATAGGCGCCCCCGCCATCGGCGAAATGGCTGACCGAGGCGTCCGGATAGTGTTGAGCAACGATATGGGTGTAAAGGGGCGATGCGATTGCCCCTGCGCTCCATCCCATCACTGCGACGGTTTTAGGGTGCTGGTAAGTCTTGAACATCCAGTCTAAGGCACATAGCGCATTATCGTAGCCCTTGTGCAGGATGTCGATCTTGCCGGCAGGCTGGCCGCGCATTGCAGGCACGTCATAGGTCGTGACCGAGTCGCCCAGGAAGATATCTCCGTTACAGGTGGGAAGATAGACGAGCGTATAGTCAGCCAACGGGTTCTCCGGGTTGTCAGTGTCGAAGACTCCGCCCAAATTGCTCGGGTCTTGCTCGAGGCCGGCACATGGCCGGTAAAACGGCTTGCCATGCAGCGCACAGTTTTCGCCTGACCAACACGCGCCACCGCCGCTGAAGATGACAGCAAGCTTGCTGGGATCGCCTTCCTTCGCCCAGAAAGAGTAGGGAGTACCCTGCGAGCAGCCAGGCGCTCCTGCGGGCAGGACGTTCCGCCAGCGATGTGTTAGAGATTGAACAAGTCGGATTTGCATGATGGTGATACGAGTTATATAGCCTAGTCTATAATAGCCTAGGCTATGATACAAGGTTCATTTGGGGGTTTATATCAATAATGCCGGCTCTAGTGACACATCGCCCTCCAGGCCTGATCTTGAGGGCGCTCAGCCAAATGATCCGGTCGCGACTGGGAACACGATTGTCTGAAATCGGGCTGACGGTGACGTGGTATGCCGTATTGAATGTACTTGAGCGGGGCGAAGCCGAGACCGGTGCGGATCTGTCGCGGCACTTCAGGACCGATCCAACTGCAATCACCCGGACAATCGACCGGTTGGACGAAGCCGGATTGGTCAAGAGGAAAAAGCATCGCACAGATAGGCGACGCTTCGTTATTGCACTCACACCGAAAGCGCGTCGACTGATGCCAACAGCCCATTCGTTTGCACGTGAAAACGAGGATCTGTTCTTTGGCGTACTTGAAGAAGACGAAAGACAGATTTTTGAGACTCTGTTAGTAAAGTTGGTAGACAACGCCGGAAAGGTGGTCTCACTAATTGACTGGGAGTGAGCCGCCCTATTAGCTCAGGCCTCAGGCAGGCCCCTGTTGCCGGACGCTGGCGAGCAGCGCCGCCACTCTATCTTCACTCCTCGCGCCCACCCGCGACCTGCGCCAGCGCCACCGGCCGCGCCGACTTCCGCCAGATGAAATACACCGGAATCCCAGTCGCGATCAGACCAAGCCCCGCCAGTGCCGGCCCCGGCCGCGTGATCAAAGTGTTCGCCAGGAACCATGTCGCCACCGCCAGAAACAAAATCGGCGTCACCGGATAACCCCACATCCGATAAGGCCGCTTCAGTTCCGGCCGCGTCCGCCGCAGAATCATGAGCCCCAGCACCATCAGCCCATACGATATCCACATCGCGAACATGGCGTAATCGGTCAGCGATTCGTACGTTCCGCTCAGCAGCAAAACCACCGCCCAAATCGCCTGCGCCGCAATCGCAAAAGCCGGCGTGCCGAAACGCGGATGGATCTCGCCGAAGCGCCGGAAAAAAAGCCCGTCTCGCGCCTGTGCGAAGTAGATCCGCGGGCTGGTGAGAAAAGATCCGTTCAGCGTCCCAATGATCGAAATCAGGATGATCACCGACACCAGCGTTCCCCCCGCCGGCCCCAGCACGCGCTCGGCCGCCGAAGCTCCCACGTGATCGGTCGCGGCGATCTCGGGAATCGATAAAACGTGCAGATAAGCGACATTGGCGAGCGTGTAGATCGCCATGACGATCGCCAGTCCAATCGCCAGCGAGAAAACAATATTACGCTGTGGGTTCTTGATCTCCCCCGCCACGAAGCTCACAGATACCCAACTGTCGTACGCCAGCAGGCAAGCGATGGCCGCAATCCCAAACTGGCCGAGTGAAAAATGAGAATTGAGAAATGGTTCAGCGGCGGCAAAAACAATAACCCTTCAAAAGCTTTTTTTTT
>CAVXJU010000074.1:0-6657 GCA_963761935.1 Terriglobia bacterium
CAACAAAGAGATCCAGTAATCCCCACCGCGTGAGGGCGCCGAGGGCGGCGCTCACCTCAGCAGTGCCTTAACGCTTTGCGGCAGCTCGAACAGAGAATCCGCGAGCGGCTCGTAGGTGACCGACGAGAACGTAAAGGTCTGAGTTGAGTTGCCGGTGCGAGAGATCACCTTGGTCGCCACCAACGGCCCACCGAAATTTTTATAATCCTCGAAGCGCGTGATCGTGATGCTCGTGGACGATTTCTGGTCCGACTGAAAGCGGTAGCCGGCCAGCAGTCCGGTTCGGACATCGTAAAACTGGTTGTTGTCCTTCCCCCAATGCGTCGTGCCGTGCAGCCAATAACAACGGCGCCCCTCAAAATCGGTCAGGCCGGCGAACTCGAATTTCTGGAAGTAATCGGGTTGGTGGAGTGCGTATTGAAGGTCGGCATCGCGGCGGTCCGATTCCACCAGGGTGTCTTTGTCGATGCTCGCTCCTTGCGGAGTGATTGACCAGGACACCGCGCCGTCAAATCCTGAAGTGATTTCGTGGCCATCGGGCAGCGTGATTTTCTGAAGAGACTTGAAGGGCTTGGCGTAAAAAACGAAGGTCGCCTTACCTTTGAGGTCGGTCGCTTCAATTTCCCCGCGCTGGGTGGCGGACTGCACTTTCTTGATCTTGTCGGCGCCGCCCAATGCCTGCTGATATTTTTCCAGGACAGCTGCAAGGGTGTTTGGCTGCGCGATGAGCGGGCAATATGCGGTGGAGAGGCATACAATTACCAGCCCTGCGATTCGCATGGACATTGGACGGGCACTTGAGCGAAAGGTCACCCGCCCTTCTGGAAACACCCCGTTGGTCACGTTCGAATCCAGGTGTATACTGGCTGGAATGCTTGGGTAGGCTTCCCATTCGAGGAGGTTCCGATGCGGCCAGTCAGGATCAGCGGGGCAATGGCTCTCGCGGTGTTGTTGGGGGTAGCGGGTTCAGCGCAAACGCCCGCCAATCAAAGCGATCAAGTGACGTTCACCAAGGACGTCGCTCCCATTTTGCAACGCTCTTGCCAGGCCTGCCATCGGCCGGGAAACATCGCGCCTATGTCGCTGCTGACCTATCAGGACGTGCGGCCGTGGGCGCGCGCCATCAAACAGCAAGTTGTGCAGCGCAACATGCCGCCGTGGTACATCGACCGCGCGGTGGGGATCCACAGTTTCAAAAACGATCCTTCGCTGAGCGATCAGGAAGTCGCGATGATCTCGAAATGGGCGGATTCGGGCGCGCCGGAGGGCAATCCGGCCGACATGCCGCCGCCGCGCAAATTCGACGACAGCGATCGCTGGCACATCGGCAAGCCCGATATCATCGTCACGCTGAAGAAAGACGTGGTGGTGAAGGCCAAGGCGCCGGATCAGTGGTTGGATCTGCCGACCGAGGATCTGGGGACTAAGATCGATCGCTACATTGCGGCGGTCGAAGTGAAGCCGATCAAAGGTACGCCGGTGGTTCACCACGCGGTCGCGACGATGCAGTTCGAGGATGCGGACGGCAACGAGCAGCAATCGCTGCTGGAAGAATACGCGGTCGGGAAGTTTGGCGACATTTACTCGGAGGGCACGGGCCGGCTGCTTCCCAAAGGCGCGAAAGTTGTCATGAACATGCATCTGCACGCCAATGGGACCGACACGCCCGCCAACGTCGCGGTGGGCATCAAGCTGCATCCGGAAGGCTACGTTCCTAAGCACATCGAGATTTCGCAGCACGTGGGAGACAACGAGGATTTCGTGATCCCGCCCAACACCAAGAACGTTCGAGTGGACGGTTACAGCACGCTGCTGAAGCCGGCGCGCATCACGGCGTTTCAACCGCATCTGCACAACCGCGGCCAGGCGCAGTGCCTGGAGCTGATTTATCCTCCCGCGCAGAGCGCTGGGCGCGCGCCCAAGGAGACGGTGAGCTGCGTGGATCGCTATCACTTCGATTGGCACATCGTGTATCACTACCAAGAGGACGCGCAGCCGATCGTGCCGGCCGGTACGGTGCTGCACGTGACGTCGTGGTTCGACAACACGGCTGCGAACAAGTTCAACCCCGATCCATCGAATCCAGTGGCGTTTGGGCAGCGGACCATCGACGACATGAGCTTCTCCTGGCTGACGTTCTACTATCTCACCGACGAAGAGTACAAACAGGCGTTGGAAGAACGCAAGAACAAGCAGAAGAAGCTGAGCGCCACTTTGCAGTAGAGGGTTAGCAACAATGAAGCGCATGAAGTTTGTGGGGCTGGCGATGCTGACCGCCGGTTTGGCAGCGCCTTGGCTTTATGGCCAGCCTTCACACGTTCTCGATCAACTGCCGGATGAAGACAGCTTCGCGCACGAGGCGGGCAAGACGGTTCAGCCGTTTTTTGAAGGCTGGCAGGCCATGCCGGACGGGCACATCGCGATGTGGTTCGGCTATCTCAATCTCAATTACGAAGAAGAGCCGGACGTTGCGATTGGCCCAAGTAACAAATTCGATCTGCGGGACGATCTGGGCCAGCCGACGCATTTTTATCCGCGCCGGCATCTTTTCGTTTTCAAAGTGGATCTGCCCAAGGACTGGAGCAAAGATAAGCACCTGGTCTGGACTGTGACGGTGAACGGTCATCCGAGCTCCGCTAATGGCTGGCTGCAACCGGAGTGGGAAGTGGATGAGGGCGTGATGCAGATGAACATCGGGCCGGGTGGCGCGCCGCCGGTGGATCCGCCGAATCTCGCGCCTAAGATCAGCGGCAGCGGGGATCAGAGCGCTGAAATCGGAAAACCGATCGCGCTGTCGGTCTCGGCCACCGATGACGGCATTCCGAAGCCGCGTGTACGCGCGAACGCGGCCGCAAAGGCTCCGCGTCCACCATTGCCTCCGGGCGCCACTCCGGCTCCGCGCGCGCAACTGGGTTTGCGAATCCGTTGGGAGCTTTACCGGGCTCCGGCCGAAGGCGGCCGCGTGCTGCTGGAGCCAGAGAATAATCGGCCGGTGATGGGCGCGCAGTCCAGCGAACTCGCGACGCAGGCGACCTTCAGCGCTCCGGGAGTCTACTGGCTGCGGGCAGTGGCGAGCGACGGGATGCTGGAGACGCCGTACGATGTCAAGGTCACGGTGAAGCGCTAACGGAGCGACGGTCAGCGGCCCTATTTTCCTTCCGGTTCGCCGTTGGCGCCGGGGGCGGAACTGCCCAGGAACAGCTTGCGGCCGTCGGCGAAGCTGAGCGTCTTGCCTACGCCGCGGTTGGATCCATCCTTGGCTTGAAATCCTTCGAGAACGATCTCGGAACCAGGCGGTAGGGCGTCTTTCGTGAAGCCCATTCTCAGCAGAACATTCGGGCTGCCGCCTTCGATCATCCAACTGGTGACCTTGCCGTCGGGACCTTTGACGTCGATGTGAATCCAGGAGTGCGGATTGATCCAGTCCATTTTTGTAACGGTTCCGCGCAGCTTGATGGGACGGTTGATGTCGAACTCGGCGGCGAAAGCGTGGTGCGGCAGCGCAGGAGCCGCGAAAAGCAGAGCGAGAATGCAGGTTAGTCCAAATTTCATTTGCCGCTCGCTTTCGCTGCTTCGGAAGCTCGCGCTCCACTCAATGTGTTGGGGAGCCCCAGATTGCCCTCGTGACAGGCGTACTCAAAAATCGGTCCGGCGATTTTCGTCAGCGGCTGCTGCGCGGTCCAGGACCGCGTCCAGGTGGATGGGTCGTCGACAGTGTACTCGTACAAAATCGTGTCTTCGTCGATGCGCGTAAAGCGTTCCACTACGTGCAGATTTCGCGTGGATCCCATGAAGGAAGTCTGGCCAGTGAAATTGGTGGTGTCAACCACCAGTGTGTCGCCGTCCCAATGCCCGCGCGAATCGCCCAAATACTGGCGGATGCCGGCAGGAAGATGCGGGCTCCCGTCAGTGGGGATCATGCGCGTGTCATGAATCATCTCTTCCATGATGACGACCTGCTCGGGGCCTTGTACGATTTGGAGATTGCTGTTGTAGCCGGAAGACATCATAGGCGGTCCTTCGGCCGACCAGACGATGCAGCGTTCCTGGAGCGGACGATTCTCGTAGCTGTCGAACTCGTGTCCTTTGCGGACGGCGTTTCGCTCGGCCAATCGCTTCTGCGCTTCCGGCGTCATGGGAGGAATCCGGCCCTCCGGTCCGATGATCAAGGAAGTTCTGCGGCTCAATGCGACCTTGGCCTGAATCACGTCCAGGCCGAATTGCGACATGTCATAGTGAACCGCGGCCTGCGAGCCCAGCCGATCCCAACTGGTGCGCTGGTTGAATTCGCGTTTGTCCACCGCCGCCGCTTCTTCCGGCGTGTAAAATTCCTTGGTCCCGAGTTCCTTGGGACGCTGCAAGGGAGTGATGGAAGCGTTGGACCAGTAGCCCTGAAAATCGGGATGGCCGTCGGGAGTGCGTGGGAGTATCCAGGGCTTTTGCGGCGGCGCGACTTTTTGAGGCGCTTGGCCAAACGCCGGCACAAACGCAAGGACGAAGAATGCTGTTCGGAGAGATCCGCCCGACATCTGGCCTCCTACTTGGCCGTCTTTTTCCGAAGATGGCCGTACATCAATTCTTCCACAAATTCGACGCACTTGAATTCCAGCAGTTTGGCGTGGTCGTCCTGAACCCGGTAGAGCAGCATGCTCATTTTCCAGGGCCGCGAAAAAACCTTGGAGTCCTCAATGCTGGCCTCGTAGCGCATTGTCTCCGGGCTGCGGGGTGTGTAGCGCTCCACCACGTGCAAGGCGTCGCTATGGAAATCGCCGGCGCGGTCGAACCAAGTCTGGTCATTCAAGGCGGTCACGTCCACTACCAGGGTGTCGCCTTCCCAATGCCCGTTGGACCAACCCATCCAGCTATCGATGGGCGCTTTCTTAAAGGCGTCCATATTGATGTTGCGCGTGGCGCCCGCATACTCGTAGGCGAAGAACATGTATTTCTCAGACTGCACGATCTGAAACGGATACGGCATGTAGGTGGCGCGCGGGACGCCCGGCAAATAACAGCGGACTTCAGGATCAAGGTCGAGACGGTGCGTGAAATTTTCTTTCTTTTTCGCGGCGGCTTCAGGCAGGTAGGGAATCTGGTCGCCTTCGACGACGCCAAGTCCTGGAGGCATCGCGCCCTCGGCGCCCAGTTGAAACAGCGGACCGGGGCCGGCGGCGTGCCCCACCAGATCCCAATTCGCCGTATTCAGGACTTGCCAGATCCCGTTCAAGTCCGGATGGCCGTCCGGGGTGCGAGGCGCGCGATAGGCCGGCGCTTGGGCGCTAGCCGCGATGGCGGCCAACAGCAGCAGGGTTGTTCGAGCGCCTTTATCCACGACGGCGATTCTATCAAATCGGAAATCTTCGCGAGCGCTCGGACGTCCCATTAAAAGCGATGCAAGTACTTCGGTTGCTCTTAGGATCCCTGGCCGCGGTCTTGGCCGCTTCAGCCGCTTCGGAATCGTCCACGGTCAATGTACAGGTGGGAAACCAAGTCAACACGACGGTGGGCATCAATGGGCATCTTGGAGTTTCGATGTCCACTTCGTTTCAACTGGCCAGCTATAGCTACAATTTTTTCAGCCTGGCGCCGCAGGGATCGTCGTTGCTGCAAGGGCTTCTGCCCCAGCACACGCGCTTGCAAGTACCCGCCGTAACCAGCCCGCTGAGCGCTCCGGGCGTGTGGAACTTTTCCCAGCTCGATACGCTGCTCGCGCCGATCCAAAACACCGCCGATCATAGTCTGGAATTTCAACTGGCTGGCGCTCCGGCTTTCATGAGCGATTCGAGCGGGCACATTCTGCCGAACGACTTCGCGAGTTTCGCGGATCTAAACGCGAATCTGGTTCGCTATTACAATACCGGCGGCTTCGACATATCGTCGCAGCATTTTCAGAGCTCCAGTCCCTACCCGATCACTTGGTGGGGAATTTTTAATGAGCCGAACGGAAACGGGCTGACGGCACAGCAATACGTGGATCTTTACAACACCACGGTTCCGGCCATGTCCGCGGCAGACCCCAGCATCAAGTTCGCGGCAATGGAGCTTTCCGATGTGAACCAGGCGGCGGAGGCTTACATGCCGACGTTTGTGTCGAACGTGACGGCTCCCGTGAATGCATTGGCTACGCACTTCTATTCCACCTGCAACCAAAAGGACACGGACAATACGCTGTTTCCAACCATCCTCGGCTTCGCGAGCGAAGTGAGCTACATCTATTCGCAGCTCGCGACGCAGCCGAGCTTGGCCAACGTGCCGGTCTGGGTGACGGAGAACAACGTCAACGCCGATTACGATCTCGGCAATGGCATCAGCGCGTGCAATGGAACGCCCTTCGTGCTGGATCCCCGGGGAACGAGTCCATTTTTCGCGGCCTGGCGATCGCTGGTGTTCGAGCTGCTCGGACAGGCCGGCGCGCAGGCTCTGTATCACTGGTCTTTCGAAAGCAACGCGCAATATGGCGAGACCGACAGCTCCGGCAATCCATATTTGAGTTACTGGGTGGATTATTATCTGTCGCACTGGCTGCCGTCGCCGCCGGGTCAGGACATACTCGAAACAACTACTTCGGGTTGCTGTCTCTGGGTGAGCAACATCGGCGGGGTTTTAGGGCTTGACACGCATACGCTGGCGCTGCGCAATGTTGACGGATCAGTGGTGGTT